>JAZSLU010000003.1:0-18185 GCA_045535505.1 Acutalibacteraceae bacterium
GGCAACATTCTGTGATTTGCCTTGCGGTGAGTATCAATTTGGTACAGACGGCAAAATGTTGCAGGGGATTGTACAAAAGGCCGACGGATTTTATTACTTTGTTAACGGCGAAATTGACTGGACCAAAGCAAGACTTCTCAAAAAAGGTGATGATTTTTACTTTATCAGCACGACAGGTAAATGTATAACAGGTGCATACTATGCTTGGGCAACTTTCTGTGATTTGCCTTGCGGTAATTATGAGTTTGGTGCCAACGGCAAAATGTTGCATGGTTTTGTTGAAAAAACAGACGGAATTTACGTATATGTAAACGGAAAACCCGGTAGCGCAAATCCCGGCCTTGCTAAAATTGGTGATTATTATTACTTTATTAATATCGCAGGTAAATGTGTGACCGGTACATATTACGTATGGGCAACAAATTGCGATTTACCCATTGGTACCTACGAATTTGATGAGCAGGGCAGAATGCTTAACGGTTTTGTGAACAAGGCTGATGGTATTTATTACTATGTTAACGGTAAAATCGGTAATGTTGGCGTTAACTACATTGATGGATATTATTATTTCTTGAGTTCAAAGGGTAAGCTTGTAGCCAACCAGACTTTCTGGGTTTGGGAAACGAATGGCTTGATTTTGGAAGCAAATTATATATTCAATGAGTTTGGACAGATTGTAAAATTGGCTTAAAAGAGAATCACAGAGCCTCATTTTTGAGGCTCTGTGATAAAGCATTTTATGATGACGTCTCTTAATCGTTATAATAATAAAAATGATAGTATATGTTATGTAATATGATTTTTGTTATTGTGATTTTTGTAAAGGAATAAGATATGCTAATTAAAAACAGAGTTGTTAGTAACGCAAAGTGGATTATTGCTTGTAAAATTATACAATCACTATTACAGTTTGTTATCGGTATGTTGTGCGCAAGATATTTGGGTCCAAAAGATTACGGAATTATCAATTATGCGGCGGCTATTATCGGAATTGTTACTCCTATTGCACAGCTTGGGTTAACTTCTACGCTTGTTCAGGAATTTATAGATAATCCCGAGCATGAGGGTAAAACTTTAGGAACAGCATTAGTTATGGATTTGGCTTCGAGTACGGTTTGTCTTGGCATGGTAAGCTTATTTGTTTGGGTTGCAAACTATGGCGAAGCTAAAACCATAGTGGTTTGCGTTTTGTATAGCATTTCTTTAATGTTTAAAGCCTTAGAGCTACTGCAGTATTGGTTTCAATATAAGCTTTTGTCAAAATTTCCATCTGTTGTAATGGTTATTTCTTACCTTATTGTTTCAATTTATAGAATATTTTTGCTTATAACGGCAAGAAGCATATATTGGTTTGCTCTTGTGCATGCGTTAGACTTTGCAATTATCGGTATTTCTTTGTTGTTTTTGTTTTACAAAAAAAGTGAGCAAAAGCTTTCTTTTTCGTTTGAACTTGTGAAACGGTTATTTAACAAAAGTAAGTTTTATATTTTGTCGTCAATGATGGTTACGATTTTTCAATATATCGACCAAATTATGTTAAAAAACATAATCGGTGACGAAGAAAACGGATATTATACGGCGGCAATAACCAGCGCATCGGTATTGCAGTTTGCGTACGTTGCAATAGTAGATTCGATGCGCCCGGTAATTCTTGAAGCAAAGAAAAACAACTCGCCTAATTATGAAATGAATATTTCAAGGCTATATTGTATCACTATATATATGGCTTTAATTCAAGGTATCGGCTTTACACTTTTTGCAAAATTGATTGTTTGGATTTTGTATGGCGCAGAATATATGGTTGCAGTAAAGGTTTTGCAGACACTGGTATGGTATTTGGCCTTTTCTTATATGGGTGTGGTCAGAAACATTTGGATACTTGCAGAAGGCAAATATAAAATGTTGTGGAAGATCAACCTTGCGGGCGCAGTATTAAATGTTGCAATAAACGCTTTGCTCATACCGAAATTTGGGGCTGTTGGGGCAGCGTTGGCATCGCTTTTAACACAGATTTTTACAAACTTTATTTTAGGCTTTATTATAAAACCGTTAAGAGAAAACAACAAACTTATATTAAAAGGATTAAACCCCAAGTTGCTTTTGTGTTTGTTAAATAAAAACAGAGCATAATTTTTCGTTATTAAGGGTGAAACAATGGAAAACATAAAAATTGACTTTGTCGTACCATGGGTTGACGGCGCTGATGAAAAGTGGCGTCAAAAAAAGGCTTTACATACTGGGTGCGAAGAACGAATTGGCAATACAGATGTGCGGTATCGAGACTGGGATAGTTTAAAATATTGGTTTCGAGGTGTTGAAAAGTTTGCCCCTTGGGTTAATAATGTGTATTTTATTACTGACGACCAAATACCCGAGTGGCTAAATCTTGAGAATGAAAAACTAAAATGGGTGAAGCATACGGATTTTATTCCGGCGGAGTATTTACCGACATTTACTGCACATACTATTGAATGGAATTTAAACAATATTGATGGTTTATCAGAACATTTTGTGTATTTTAATGATGATGTATTTTTAATTGATAATACTAGGCCGGAAGACTTTTTTAAAAATGGATTGCCTTGTGATATGCCTCGACTTGGTGTTTTATATCCAATAGGCTTTTTTAATCGCATATTGTTTAATAACATTGAGTTGCTCAACAAGCATTTTTCACTAAAAACAAGTGTGAAAAATAATAAGTTTAAATGGATTAAAGGTCAGTCGCCTGTGCAACTTATAAAATTGTTGTTTTATTTTAGAAGAAGTCTAATACCAAACAGCGTTAGTTGGCATATTCATACAAATTTTAATAAAAAGACTTTTGATATGTTGTGGCAAAAAGAATATGAATTAATTAATGCCACTTGTAAAAATAAATTAAGAACAAAAGAAGATATTACGTCTTACTGTGTGCGTGATTGGCAGTTGTTTTCGGGCGAGTTTTATCCTAAAAGACCAATAGGTAAGGCTTTTGAAACGGCATCGCTTGAGTACAATAGCGAAGCGATTAAGTATGTAAAAAAACAAAAAGGTAAAGTTGTTTGCCTTAACGATACAGAAGACGAAAGTAACTTTGAAGAACACAAAAAAATGATAATAGATGCTTTTGAAAGTATATTGCCCCAAAAATCTTCATTTGAGTTGTAACAAAAACCCGAGAGTTCAAAAAGAACTCTCGGGTTTTTCGTTTAATCGTTTATCGGTATAAAGAAGGTCATATCAGCATCGTCGGGGACTTTGAAAATTCCTTCAATGCGATGATATTCTCCGTTAATTTCGGAGTAGTAATGCACGGTTGCAATACGTGAATTGGCATCAGGTTGTTGAGAAAGTGCTGGGGTTATTACGTCAATAAATTTCTGTGATACAGCTTTGTTGTTTAGGCTGTAGCCCTCAGGTGATGTTTTTGTTTTGCCGTTGTAAAGCTCAACGTAAACGTCTTTGCCCGTATTTTCTTGGCTGTTTATACCGTCTATAATTTTTTGTTGAATGTTATTTGCTTTTTGATAATCAAAAAGTTTGGCCATAAGCAGTTGATACGTTTTTGTCATACGGCTGTCAATGGGCAAATTCACATAATAGGCTTTACCTTTTATGTTGATACTAATATAAATTTCGCCGATTGAATTGTAATATTTCACATCGTCTTCGGAGATTGTCACACAGTTGTCGTAAGGGTTACAAGCTATATAATACCATTCATAAAATGAAAGTGATTTAATATCGTTTTTGTAGGTTTCAATAATTTTTTCGCGTTCTTGCTCGGTTAGTTCAATAGCTTCACTGCTATATAAACTTAAATCTTTATGAATGGCATTTTTAAAGATATTATCAATGTTGTAAATATTTTTAATCTGATTGTTTTTGTCCATCAGACCGTTGAATTTTACAAAATCTTCTTCGGTCATAAAGACCTCACGGTATTTATAACGGTTGCCTTCTTTGAAACCAACGGTGAAATTTTGACTGTGTTTTTCATATATAGAGCCGTCTTCGTAGGCTTTGCGTGTTTTGGCATAAGCCTCGCATAATAATGTTTCAAGCTCATGGTCGGTTATGTCGGCCATACTCATCATTTTATCAAAATAATTTTCTGTATTACCGCCATCGGCATCAGAAATGCGTACGGCGCTCACGTTTTGCGGGGTAGGGGTATAGTTATATTCGGCTTTGTAAGTTTGGTTAATCGCAATTATCATAACTATATTGGCAACTGCTAAAATGGGGAGAGCTCGTAGTGAAGTGAGCATATTTTTTGCTTTTTTGGTTGTAATAAGTTCGTATAAAACATATACAACAGTTGCAATAACGTAAAGAACAAAGCATAAGAAAACGCGCTCAGAGTCCACGACAGCGTATTCTTTTTGGCACTCGGTTATCAGGTATATAGGAACAAGGCACACAATAAATGCAACGATGATGCGTATAGCAGCCTGAAGATATTTGTTTACTGAGCTGTAAGAGGCTGTTTCACTTTTGCGGCGTTTAAAAAGCACAAGACCGATTGCGATATAAACAACACCTAACAAGGCGGTGTAGCCTATGGATGTGTAGTTTGAAAGCAACTCTAAAATTGAAACCTCGCCAAAAAACAAAGAGAAAATTAAGCCAAAAATAAGATTTAGTGATAAGGATGTAAAACCTTGATGGGGTAGCTCGTAAAACAAAGTTCCGTTAGAAATAAGAGTGCTGAAATAGAGCATAATTGTTCGGGGTAAAAATAGCAGAATTGCTGATGTAATAAGCGTATTGAGCATAGTGCCCGTAATGCTCGAAGCAATAGCCAACACACCGGCTATCAGTAATGATGTTGCTATTGAACTTAACGCAGTGCCGATAACAGATGCAAAGTTTATTGCAAACGAGGGGTTGAGCATAAAAAGCGTTATTGAAGTTACCGTCGAGAGCACTACTGCTGCAACTGCCCAAGTGAGTGTAGTTGCAACAAAGGTAATATATAGGCATTCACGCTTAAAGGGGGTTGAATGCCAAAAGTCTGATGTTGAACGGCTGTTTTGAAAATTAAACAGTGTTAGCATTATGAGAGAAACAAGCAATACAGGCACTAGCAGAATGCATGGGTTCATCTCAAGCGCATTTAAAGTTTCTACCAAACGTCCGATAGTTTGCGTATTATAGTCGGTGTATGATATTAAATAACCAAAGTAAATTATTGCCGACTGTATGCACAATAGTACTGTGAAAATCCCGCCCAGCAGAGCAGTACGGCGCAAAGAGTCGAGATATAATGATGGATTAAATATTTTGCGTTTCATTTATTTATCCTCCAATACATCGTTAAATTTATAGCCTAATGCTTCCATTTCGTAGGTAAAAACCTCTTCTAAAGAAAGGGGCAGAATGTCCAGCAAAACAGGGAAGGTGGCGGCGAGTTTTTCTTTTACTTGGTTGCGGTCACCTTTGACAATAAGGTTTGCTACGCTGCCTTTTTTAACAAACGAAAGTATGTTTATACCCTCAAAACGAGATTTATCGAATTCGTCTTTAAATGCGACTTGCACCTTTAAAAGTGAGGTTTTAAGGTTTTGAACGTCGCTTTCGAGAACTAAACCGCCTTTGTGTAAAAGGGCAAGTTGGTCGCAGGTGTCTTCAAGCTCACGCAAGGAGTGAGAGGTTATAACTGCGGTTGCCTTGCGGTCATTAACGTCTTCGCATATTATTTTTTTAACAAGGGTTCTCATTATAGGGTCAAGACCGTCAAAGGTTTCGTCAAAGAAGATATATTGCGGTTTTGCTGAGAGTGATAATATGGTTGCCGCCTGCCTACGCATACCTTTTGAGAAGGTTGCAACGTTCTTTTTTGGGTCGAGCCCAAAGGCTGACGTAAGTTCTTTATATCTTGTCATATCAAAGTTGGGATAAACAGTTTTATAGAGCGCTGCCATTCGGTTCATACTTGCGCCATGCAAAAAGTAAAGTTCGTCGGGCACTAAGATAATTTGTTTTTTTGCATCGGTGTTTTCGTAAATTGGGTTGCCGTCAAGAGTGACGGTGCCGCTGTCTGCACGGTAAACACCGCTGACAACACGTAAAAATGTTGATTTACCTGCGCCGTTTGAGCCAACCATACCATAAATGCAACCATCGGGGATGTTGCAGCAAAGGTTATCAATAGCAACGAAGCGGTCAAATTTTTTTGTTAGATTTTTTACTTCAATCATTAAGATTCGCTCCTCTCGTCGAAGACTTTGTCAAAAATTTGCATAATTTCGGTTTTGCTTATGCCTGCAAGTTTGAGCTCGCTAAGCATATTCTCAAGCTCGCCGAATTGCTTTCTTCGGTACTTGCCAAGCAGATTTACTGCGTTTTCGGCAACGAAGCAACCCTTACCGGGTACCGAAAAAATAATTTTTCTTGAGTCAAGATCGGAGTAGGCCTTTTGAATTGTGTTTGGGTTGACCGAAAGTGAAACCGACAACGCACGCACTGATGGCAATCGGTCGCCGCTTTTTATGATGCCTGTTAGTATATAACGCTCAATCTGATCGATAAGCTGTTCATACACGGGCATACGTGACATATGGTCTATGGTGAACATCAATTCAACTCCTTTCACAACTGTATTAGTACGAGTAGTACACTTGCAATATAACACGTAAATTTGCTTTTGTCAATAACAAAATGTAAAAAATATACAGTTTTTTTGGTTTACTTGTAGTATGCTTTGTGATATACTTTTTTTATTAATATATAAAAGAGGTAAACATTAATGCAAGCAGTTTTACTTACTTCTGTTGGTGTGGGCGGTGCAACCATTATCGGTGCGCTGATTGGCTTTATTTTCAAAAAAATATCACAAAAATTTTCTGCCATTGTTTTATCATTTGCGGCAGGCGTTATGCTTGCGGCGGCAGTGCTTGGTCTTATATTACCATCAATTGAGTATGGAGGCAAACATGGTATTATTGTGACAGTTGCAGGTGTTTTTGCGGGTGCGTTTTGCTTAACCCTTATTGATAAACTTGTACCGCACTTGCACAGGCTTATAGGCGGAGAAAATCAAGAACACGCCAATGTCAAAATTAACAAGATTTTACTTTTTGTTGCGGCGATTGCAATACACAATTTGCCCGAAGGTATTGCGGCGGGCGTTGGTTTTGGTTCGGGCAATACCTCTCACGCAATTATGATTGCAGGCGGTATTGCTTTACAGAATATACCTGAGGGTATGGTTATAATCGGCCCTATGCTTGCGGCGGGAATTAAGCCGTCTAAAACATTTTTGATTGCGGCTTTGACGGGTTTGGTTGAAGTTGTTGGCACATTGATTGGATATTTTGCCGTAAGTGTTGCAAACTTTATATTGCCGTTTGCGCTCAGTTTTGCGGGTGGTACAATGTTATATGTTATAAGTGACGAGATGATACCCGAAACGCACGCTGATGGATATCAACGTGGTGCTACGTTTACACTGCTTATTGGTTTTTGTCTGATGCTTGTCAGTGATGTCTTATTGGGATAATTGACTTATTATTACAATTATATTATAATTAAATTGTGCATAAAATAACTTATGTAGTTTTATAAGAGGAGATTATAATTTATGTGGATTATTCCTGTAATTGTTATTGTGCTTTTATTGCTTTGTTTGCGTGTTGTTCCGCAAGCAACAGAGTATGTTGTTGAGCGATTAGGCAAATATAACAAAACCTGGGGAGCGGGTTTGCATTTTTTAATTCCTGTCATTGACCGCATTGCAAAGCGTGTTACCCTAAAAGAACAGGTTATGGACTCGCCACCGCAACCCGTTATTACCAAGGATAACGTAACAATGCGCATTGACACTGTTGTATATTTTAAGGTTTTTGATGCAAATTTGTTTACTTATGGCGCCGTTAATCCTCTGAGTGCGCTTGAAAACCTTGCTGCTACAACGTTGAGAAACATTGTTGGTGAGCTTGAGCTTGACGACACTTTGACATCACGTGATACCATTAACGGAAAAATGACTGAAATTTTGGACGATGCTACAGATCAATGGGGCATTAAGGTTAACCGTGTTGAACTTAAAAACATTATTCCTCCCGCAGAAATTCAGAATGCGATGGAAAAGCAGATGAAGGCTGAGCGTGACCGACGTGAGACGTTGCTTGAAGCTCAGGGTCACAAGGCTGCTGTTATTACTCGTGCAGAGGGTGACAAGCAGGCTATGATTTTGGCGGCTGAGGGTGAGCGTGATGCTCGTATTGCTCGTGCGGAAGGTGAAGCAAAGGCAATTTATCTTGCAAAAAAGGCAGAGGCTGATGGTCTTGCAGCTCTTAAAGAAGCGGGTGCAGACGGCGCTGTTCTTGAGCTTAAAAAATATGAAGCTTTGGTAGCAATGGCAAACGGAAAGGCATCAAAAATTATTGTGCCCACCGATGCAGTTGAGCTTACAAAACAGAATGTTATGTTTTCTGAAACGACAGGTTTAGGAGATGTGACACCCGAGGCTAAAGATGAGCCAAAAGTAAACAAAAAAGACGTTTGTTGTGATTAATTAAAAATAAAAAACAACCGCATTTGTTTTTTAACAAATGCGGTTGTTTTTTTCTGGTGCCGGTGGTGGGACTCGAACTTTTAAGATTATGCCCGAAAAAGCGCTTGGTTATGCGGTTTTTAAAAATTCGTGTGCATTTTCGTGTGCATTTTAACCGTAAATTTTTTGGAAATTAGCGGCAACCGCATCTGCATATTGGCTCTGCTTATCCTGCATAATATGGTCATATACTCGTTTTGTTATATTAGACGAGCTGTGTCCTACTTGCGCAATAATATATTTTTCAGGTAGGCCCATATCAAACAGGGACGATACATAATAGTGCCGCAAATCGTGAAAACGGAAATCGGGCATATTGTTTCTTTTAAGCATATTATTAAACCCGGTTGTAAGTGAGTTAGGATTGCCGTTATAAATCGTGCCGTTATTTGCGTTTATAGCCGTTTTTACAAATGGTGGCAGTTCTACTCTTCTATTTCCCGAAAACGTCTTGGGTGTTTTTGTGTGCCATAATCCGTTACTATCTCGCACCAATGCTTTGCTGATTACAACCTTGTTGTCAACAAAATCTTTTTTAGACAGTGCGCATATCTCTCCACGTCTTAATCCACCAAAAGCAGCAAGCAATATTGGGATATAAAACGGGGTATCTTTTGATATTTCAAGTAACCTTTTAACCATTTTGTCATCGGGAATATAAATCTCGTTTTTAACTTTTGGCGGCAGGCTTATCCTTAGTTTTAAATCAAACCGCAGCATACCAAGAACGGCCGTAAGCAATCCGTATGCGTTACGTACTGTTTTGGGTGATGAATTAATTGCCATACTGTTTACAGCACGTTGTATTTGTTCTTCGGTTAAATCTTCAATTTTAATGTGCATCAATTCTTGGAAATGTGCCTTTTGTATAACTTTATATACTCTTATTGTAGCGGGGGACAATACACGCTCTTTGGCGCTTATGTACCGCTCAAAGCCTTCTGCAAGCGTGATATTATCAATGGCGGTTTCCTTTGTTACTTTGTTTTGCCATATTAAAGCTTCCCGTTCCGCTGCTCTCTTACTTTCATTTGTAAACGATTTGCGGACTAATTGACCGTTTACGGTCTTATTGGCCTGCACCCGCCACATTCCTGATGGTAATTTTTTTGCTTTTGCCATAATGGCTCCTTTATATTTTTGTTATGGCTTTCATAAAAGGTAATAAAAATCAATTATTTTTAAACCACTTAAAAGCTCTACGAAACCCTGCGGCTTCAGCTTCTTGAACTGTCATAGCAAAGAATTCATCTTTTTTTGTGATTTTCGTATCATCATATTTTTGGTCAAAAGGCAAATGATAGATTTTTGTCATAATACCAAATTCATCATAATTTATATTACACTTTATGCAGGGATAGTCATTAATCGCATAGTTCTCTACATAATCTATGTTTAAATAGGAGGCCATATTTTTGGCCATATCCGATAAGCATATGTTTGTAACAAGTAAGCCTTTTACAGTGTCCTTAGGCAACTTATTTTCTATGCAATAACTTGCCACAGTACCATAAAGCTGTGTAATATGCTTTTCGTGAATTTGTTTGTTTTTGCTCCAGTATTTACATTGAATGATAAGAATTTTATCGTCTTTTTTTGCGATTAAATCTCGTCCTAAATCTTCCAAGCCCATATATGAGCCGAAATAATCAACGGTATATCCTTTTTGTCCGTATTTATAACCGACATATAACTCATAATCTCTGCCTATCTGCCATTTAGTTTTATTATGAGAAGCTTTGTATCTATCAAGTGCAAGTTGATTTCTCTCAATACTGTTTAGATTATTGTATTCTTCTTTTGACAACCAATCTCTGCTGTGGTCATAATTGGATAATTCTTCAATTTTTATAAAAGGTAATTCGGTATAATCTGTTTCAACTATATCTTGTAAATTTGGAAAAATTGATAATAAATAATCGAGTTGATATTTTGCTTCCATGTTACGTTCAATCATTTGCTGAGCTGCTTTGCGAATTTCACGAATAGAAGCAACTTTTTTTGCTCTTTCAACAGAGTTGCCCCAACTTAATTTTTGAGCCAAAATCTCTATCCCGTATGTTTCATAATCTGCCATAATGGAGGCCATATAGGGAATAGCTGTTAAATTTGAAGAAGACGATTTGAAGTAATCATTTTGTAAGGAAAGGACTTTATCAATTTTTGTAGATAAAACATTTACTGTTGTTTTATAATTTGATAACTCTAACTCCATTTTATTCTTATTATCTTTCAAATCTTTGTTCATTTTTTTTATGACAGGAAGCTCTTGTACTATTGCTTTATAATTTGATAACTCTAATTCCATTTTATTCTTAATATCTTCCAAGTCTTTATTCATTTTTTTTATGACAGGAAGCTCTTGTTCTAATTTTTTGAGTCGAGCAAATTTATCTATAATATTTTTAATGAAACGGTAGATAATATAAATTATTATGCAACAAATTGCAATGCCGTAAATTATAAGAATTTCCATAACCCTTGCTTCCTGCTATATATTTTTTAATGAATAATAATCCAAAGCCTTTTGCATAAAATCCTCGGTGACCTCAAAATACTCAGATAGTTCCCAACGATTTGTGCAGGTTTTAAAGGCTTCAATCAGCTCGTCTTTAGGGACGAGTTTTTTTATTGCCCACTTGTCCGCCCTATGTTCGTGTTTTTGCCGAACGTCAAGGCGGGAATATTCGTTATAAAACGCTCCCGTTTCGCAATGGCCGAGTTCGTGGGCAACCTTAACCTTTTCATCGGCTATGCTAATCAGTTTAAATGGGTCAATGGCAATAAAGTAGTTGCCATTGTCATTTAAAGATATGCTTTCACATTTGTGCATATCAAAAGAAAAGATATCAATATTGTCCTTAGTAGCAATATCGTAGAGTGCGGTTAAATTCAATTGCCATCTTCCTTTTTCTTTTGTCTTATAAACTGTGCGAATTTGCGCACATCTTCTAACATTTCGGGGGTTATGTCCTCTGCATCACCACCCCAAAGAGCAAACTTTAGGGTTTCGTCACTGTCTGGAGCAGTGGCGCTTTTTTTTATGTCTGTTTCTCCTTTAAGGTACTCAACAGAAACATTGAGGAAATCTGCAATTGCGTGAAGATACTTTTTGTAGGATGTGTTTCTCCCTGAAACCCAATTGCCAAAAGCAGAGCTAACCATATTTAAGTGATTGGTTAAATCTATCTTTCTTTTGTTTTGTAATTTAAGTTCTTCAATAATTCGTTCTAATGTGATGTCCATACAATCACTCTCCACAAAATGCACAAATGTGCGAGCAACAGTTTGTGCAAAATAACAAAATTACACAAAAGAGCGAAAAACATCTTGACTATCGCACAAATGTGCGATAACATATACTTGCGCCTAGCGGTGCAGACAAGTACATAAATGCAGTTGATACATCATCTTTTGTGCGTGTAATCGGAGCATAGAAGCAGTTGGTGTGCCAATATGCTCACTCTCGCAATTTTTACCCGAAACTTGTTGCAGTTAAGTAAATATGGGATGTACATCTGCCCTTTTAGGCTGGGGCGAGCAGCGGTCTTTACTTAACGCAGTTAACCAACATACTGTGTCTTGACAAGCTGTATCACTTTTGCATTTGCGGAATGCAATAATTTAAGCCTTAAGCATCAACATTTACATCGGGAACCGGCAGTAACAAAAATTGTTTCATTAGAAACAACTCCTTTCTGCCTTTAGGCACAAAGTATAATATCACACATTTGTGTACTTGTCAACAAAAAATGACATTAAAAGGAGGAATTTGTATGGAACATTGGATTGGCGAAGCAGTCGCAAAAATGCACATCAACAAGATTAAGCAAGACGAGGTTGCCGAAAAGATGGGTATTCGCAGGGATTACTTAAACAAGATACTTAACGGTAAAGAAAGTCCTAAAGGAATTGAGCAGCGAGTGACTGATGCTATTGATGCAATTCTTGCTGACCGTAAGTAAAGTATAGCAAATTATATGTACTATAAAACGTACAGAAAGGAGTCGGGATGAAAACCACAAAAGAGATAGCAACCAATTTAAGACGGAAGTTGTTGACTGCAAAGAGTGAATTAAATATGACGTATGACGATATATCTGAGCGTTGCGGCATATCAAAAATGACGATTTGCAAACTATTTAAACAGCCCGAACGTAGCAACACCGAGACCTTAATAATGGTGTGCCGGGTATTAGGCATTGAGATTGTTGCTAAGCAAATTTATGGAGGTTAAAAAGAATGTTAGTTAAAACTATAGCAATAGTGTTATTTTTGTTCATTTGCATAAGCACAATAATCAGCTCTTCAGGTTGGATTAAAGCAGACGAGCGAGCACAAAAGGAGAGTTCAAATAATAAAAAACTTATAGCAGAGAACGAAAGACTGAAGGCGGTTATAGCTTTTAATAAATTACAAACCGAAATGGAGATTGAGGAAAAATGTTAAAAGATATTTTTATGTTTTTGATAGTTAATATCACAAAATTTGGAGCATTAAAAAATGTTTCATATTACGAGGACAATGTAACAAGTATTGAAATACAAAATAAAAACAAGAAATATGTTGTTTCGGTAAGACAGGAAGATGTTCAGGAGGCTAAAGACAATGGCAATTAAACCTTATGCAGAAATGCGAAAAATTGATGTAATACCGTTTTGTGAAATGCGTGAGGCAAAAGACGATAAAGGCAACGTGATTAAAGTGCCGTATCTTAATTGGGCAAAATGTATTGATTTGCTATATCAGAACGGCGCCGAAAGAGTTGTGTTTGAGCCTGTGACATTACCTAATGGCAGCAGTTTGATAATGTCTGATGCTGTATTTGCCGATAGCAAAGGAAATACAAATAGATGCTATGAGGTGCGCGTTAAGATTACCGTTGACGATAAGACGTTTGAGTCACAGTTTCCGCTTATGAATGGTAGTAACCCGGTTAAAGATAATTCACTTACACAGCAGAGAGTGTGGAACGCACAGACAAGAGCCTTTGTTAAGGGTATTGCAATGAATATAGGTCTCGGCTTCGATTTGTGGCTAAATGACGATACAGGCAAAGAGCAAGAGGAAGATTTAAGTAAGCATAAAATAATGAGAATAAAAGAGCGTATGCAGCAGGCTTATACCAAAGCTATTAAAAAAGGGATGTCCACAAAGGATATAGCAGAAGCTATTGGTATGACTGAGGACGAGGTTAAGGTTGTGTTTACATATTTTGACCAATTGGACCGCTTTGAGAAAAAGTTGAACTCGTTATGATAGCAAGTCAAGACCGTAGTTATTATATTGGCGGCAGTGATGTGGATAAGGTTATTGGTAATTGGAAAACGCAGACTTGGTTAAAGTGGTGGATGCAGAAAATAGGCATTAATAATGACCATTTCAACAATGTTTATACTCTTGCCGGAACACATTTTGAGCATCGCATACTTGAAAGTCTTGGCTTACCTTTAGAATTCGACCGACAATTCATAAACGAAGAATTGAGGTTGAGAGTTAATCTTGATGCTAACTCAGAGGATTGCAATTATGAGTGCAAGACTACAAAAGAAGATATTAACACTTTTAAAATGCCGAAAAAATATATTAATCAAACGCAGGTGCAGATGTTTGGCTCGGGCTTTAGACATACGAAAATAGTAGTGTATCAGCTGCTTAACGAAGATTACGAAAACTTTTTGAGACCTATTGACCCTGATAGAAGAAAGATATTTGACGTTCCCTATGATGAGGAATGGATAAACGGTATATATTTACCGCCGCATTTAAAATTGAGAGATTGTTTAGTGAAAGGAGTGCTCCCCGATGAAGCTGTTGTTTAAAAAGGCAAAGTTTAATTTTCTTTTGCCAAAAATACTTGAATATATCAATACTCTTGATGATGAAAAGGAGTATGAGTTTGAAATAAAGCAGCAGAGAAAAAAGAGGAGCTTGAACGCAAATAATTTCTCTTGGAAATTGACCGATGAACTTGCTGACAAATTGATAGTAGCAGGTGTCAAGCTATCCAAAGAGGAATGTCACGCAGAAATGATATTCCGTTACGGTCAGGTACTGCTTGATGAGAATGGAGAGCAGGTTACATATTCAACGAAGCAAGGCATTAAAATGAATGAGTTTTTTCCGTATGCGAAAGAAATCGGTCAGAGCGAGTTGAACGGTGAAACCTTCACGCATTGGCGCATATATCGAGGCTCACATACTTATAACAGCAAGGAATTTTCTATATTTTTATCGGGCATCATTGAGGAATGTAAGGAACAAGGAATTGATACTGATACGCCCGAAATTAAAGCGTTATTGGGGGCATAAAGATGTTTATTTGCAATAATTGCGGTGAAACATTTAGTGAATGTGGCACAGCTTATAACTATCACCCCTACGGTATGGGTGAGGCAAGAGAAGAATATGGAGTATGTCCTTATTGTAATGAGAATGACTTTTGCGAGGCAAAAAAGTGCGAGAGGTGCGGTGAATATGCCGCTAAACTTGAACTTGGATTGTGTGAATACTGCTATGGTGAAGTTTATGGCGAGCAAGAAGACGAAAGCGTGTGATATTTCACCCAAAGTGCGCAAAGAGGTTATGGAAAGGGATAATGGTTGTTGTATAATTTGTGGCTCTGCCTATGGCTTGCAGATTGCGCATTACATATCAAGAGGCAGATTGGGATTAGGAATACCTCAAAATCTTGGTGTTATGTGTTTGATTTGTCACCAAAAGTATGACCAAAGCAAATTCCATAAGGAAATAGAAAAACTTTTTAGAGCGCATTTGAGAGAACATTATCCACAATGGGATAAAGCAAAATTAATTTATTCAAAATGGAGTGATTTTAATGGCGGTACATGATGTTAATTCACAAATTGGATTGGTTTTGAGGCATTTGAATACAGGCAAGGAAATCAATCCATTAGAAGCGCTTAATAAATACGGTTGTTATAGATTGGGCGCAGTTATATATTCCCTTAAGAAAGAGGGATACAAGATACAAACACGCATAGAGCATTTTAAAAAACCATCGGGACGAAAAGGATGTTATGCGGTTTATAAATTGGAGGATGTAAAAAATGTTTAACATAGTTATTTTAACGGGACGGCTTACCTCAGACCCTGAACTCAAGATTACGGATAATGGCGGGGTTTATGTTTGTTCTTTTTCTATTGCGGTAGAGCGCAAATATAAGCAAGGCGAAGAGCGGCAGGCAGATTTTATTAACATAGTGACTTGGAGACAGACGGCTGAGTTTGTATCAAAACACTTTAAAAAAGGCTCAATGATTGGTATTGAGGGTGCAATTCAGACACGAAATTATACTGACCGTGAAACAGGTAAAAAACGTACGGCATTTGAAGTGGTTGCAAGTAATGTTCAGTTTGTGGAGCGCAAGAGAAGTAATGAAGAGCCGGACCCTCTTGATGAATTTGCGCAGCGTGCAGAAAACATTGATGTTAATAGAGAAACTATGCCTTTCTAAAAGGTTGTGATATCTATGCCGAGAAATTATGACAGTTGTCTTGCGAAATGCCCCTTTTTCCTTTCGAGTGGTAGGAAGAACGTGTTATGTGAGGGAATAACATAGGAATGTAACATCAATCTTTTGTTTTCTGATGAAAAATATAGAGATACGCATAGAGTAATATTCTGCAACAAGAATTATAAAAACTGTGAATTGTACAGAATTTTAATTGAAAAGTACGAGGACTAATTATGGCGGTTAATTATAGACAAATTAAAGCAATAGAAAAGAAAAACAAAGAGAAAATATTAGGCTTACAACCCAACACACCCGATACACCGGGCATATACATCTTTTTACGTGAAGAGGATGGTTTTAAATATGCCTATGTGGGACAAGCAAAGCGCTTACTCACAAGGCTTGCGCAGCATTTGTCGGGTTATCAACATATTGATTTATCAATTAAAAAGCACGGATTATGGAGTGCCGATAATCCGTGTGGATGGAAAGTGCATTTTTCCCGATGCGCAGAATTAGAACTTGATAAATTAGAGCAAGACTTTATTAAATATTACGCTAACAAAGGCTATCAGTTACGTAATAAAACATCAGGCTCTCAAGGTGTGGGCAAACACGGTTTAGATGACCAAAAAGCACCAAGAGGTTATTATGACGGATTAGCGCAAGGCTATAAGAACGCTCAAAAATTTGTTGCTAACCTATTTGAGAAGCATCTGAATTTTAGCAAAAAATCTGACAAGCCTCATAAAATTCAGGAACGAGCGCTTGAAAAGTTTGAAGAATTTTTGAGGGGAGAGGAAAGTTGAGTATGAAAAGAGAAAGTTTTGTTTTTTACGAAAGTTTTTACTCTGCTATATCCGTTTTGCCTAAAAATGAACAGTTATTAATGCTAAAGGCGGTTGTTGAACGAGCTTTATATGGTACGGAGCCGAATTTATCGGGCGTTTCTAAAGCTATGTACAGTTTGATAATTCCACAGCTTGAGGCTAATGAAAGACGGTATAAAAACGGTTGCAAAGGTGGCAGACCAAAACCAAAAAATAACCAAGACGAAACCGAAACGAAACCTAACAATAACCAAGACGAAACCGAAACGAAACCTAATGTAAATGATAATGATAATGTAAATGATAATGTAAATGTAAATGATAATAAATATACTTCGCCTACGGCTACGAAACCTACAAAACACAAATATGGCACACATAAAAACGTATTACTTACGGATGAGGAATATTTAAAGCTACAAGAGCGTTTTCCTACCGACTGTGAGGAAAAGATAAATACTTTAAGTGAGGGAATTGCGCTTAAAGGGTATAAATACAAGTCACATTATCTTGCGGTTATCAAGTGGGCAGAAACGGAAAGAGCGAGAAATCAAAGCAGCGGTGCTCCAAACGATTATGACCGATTTGTAGAAAATCTAAAAGAATTTGTAAACGAGGAGTAAAAAATGGCAAGCAAAACAAAAATAGCTGAAATTTTAGCAACAATTAAAGCTGTGTATCCCTATTTTTCAAAGGATGGTAACGAAATAGTGACGGCAAAGGTGTGGAACTTGGCTTTAAAAGATATACCCGACAATATGGTTGAGGGTGCGTTTTTGAAATGCATACAAACTTGTAAAATGCCGCCGACACCTGCTGATGTTATAGAAAAAATTAATGTAATGATTGATGCAGTACAGCCAACGGATGAGGAACTGTGGAGTACATACATTAAGGCGTTAAAAATAACAAATGACTTGTTTTATGATTTTGGTTTTACTCTGATAGAAAAAAACGGAAAAACACAGGGCGAAAATGCTCGCCATAAGGTTGAGCAAGTGTGGCAAGAGTTACCACAAAAAATACAGCTGTACTTAGGAAATAAGAGCGAACTGTTAAGAGTGGCAATAAGCTATACGGAAGATGAATTAAAGTTTGAAAAGACCAAGTTTATGAAAACATTACCGACCATTAAAGAAAGAGAGCGGTGTGTGAACTTTAAATCGTTATTGGATAAGAGTGTGAATTTAATAGCAAATCGTAATTTAGGGTGAATAACAATGCAAAACACAAAACATTTGAATGCGCAGATAAAAATTTATGAGAACGAATAAATCAATAATAACAACGGCTGATATAGACCCTGATGTATTACATACGCTTCGTTCCAAACAA
>JAZSLU010000037.1:0-5708 GCA_045535505.1 Acutalibacteraceae bacterium
CCATAGCCAAAGCATTCAAACCCGAATCAGATTTTGAAACAAGGATTTTACGCTGTGGCTTTGTTAAAATACTCGCAAATCCGTCAGGATTTGCAAGTCGGAGGCCAGCGGTCTTAGGAAGACAAAATTTGTATTCAACTCCTTGGCTCACAGAACGACATGGCTACGATCCGACTTCCATAGCCAAAGCATTCAAACCCGAATCAGATTTTGAAACAAGGATTTTACGCTGTGGCTTTGTTAAAATACTCGCAAATCCGTCAGGATTTGCTGTGTTTTTGCCTCGCACAGACACAAAACCCTTTGTTTGCAAAATTCTGCGACCTTAAAGGTGCTGACTTTTGTGTGGATTTTGTGTGAAGCGAAGCACATAAGGCTAACGCCTATGTGCGCCAATGAGCCTGAAGGCGCCGAAAGTCAGCCCTTTAAGGCCGGTTCGGGTTTAATCGCTTTGGCTAGTTAAAATTTTCTTTTCAACGTCGGCAACATTAAGCTCTAAAAGCTTTGTAACGCCCTTTTCCTGCATGGTTACACCATAAAGCATATCTGCAGCTTCCATTGTTCCGCGACGGTGTGTAACACAGATGAACTGGGTATTAAGACCCGACTTTTTCATATATTCTGCAAAAAGGTCAACGTTAATATCGTCAAGTGCGGTATCAACCTCGTCCAAGAAGCAGAAAGGTGGAGCGTTAACCTGCATTATTGCAAAGTAAATTGACAATGCAACCAAAGCCTTTTCACCGCCCGACAAGCTTTCCATTCTGGGAACGTTTTTGCCGGGAAGCCTTGCTTCAATGTCAATACCGCTTTCAAGCGGGTCTTCGGGGTCGCTAAGTGAAAGTTTTGCCGTACCACCGCCAAAAAGCTCTGCAAAAGTTACAGAGAATCTTGCATTAATCTTTTCAAACGCCTCTTGGAACATCACTTTCATTTGCGATGTGAGCTGACCAATAAGTTGTCTTAACTCTTGTGCCGTCTTTTCAACGTCAGCCATCTGCTTTGACAGGAATTCATATCTTTCGCTGACTTCCTTATACTCTTCAATAGCCGAAACGTTTACGTTACCTAACGAGCGAATTTTACCTTTAATTTCATTAAGCGTTCTGCGGTCCTGTGCGGGATTTTCAATAACCGCACCAAACTGCTCGGCTTCAGAGCGTGTCATCTGATATTCGTCATACAAACGACGGATAACGTCCTCATATTCACGCTCCATATTTTCTTTACGCTCACACAAACGTGCAAGTTCAGCATTAACCGCCTCACGTTTTTCTGTTGTTTCGCGTTCATCGGTTCGCAACTGCTGGGCATTTTTCTCGGTTTCCATTCTGGCTTCAATCAAAGCCTTAATTTCACCCTCACCCTTTTGAGCCATATCCTTCAATGCATCAATTCCGGCATTATGCTGTTCGATAGCCTTTTCAATTTCTGCATTTTGGTTATGTAACGCTTCAATTTGCGCTTTTATAGATTCAATACGCGCATCCTTATCAGCCGCATTAAATTCAAGCAATGCAATACTTTGCTTTAGCACCTGAATGTCTTTTTTGATTTCTACATCACTAAGTTTCAATGCGGTAAGTTCTTGCGAAATTTGCTCACGTTGAGATGCAATAACATCACGTCCGCCCGTTGCGGTTTCAATTTTTTCCTGCAAAGCGGTTTTCTCTTTTTCGAGCTGTTCAATTTTTTGTTTGGCCTGCTCTTCGCTTAATTTCAGCTGTTCAATCTTTGCTTTACCGTCTGTCTTTTCCTGCTCGAGCTCTTTTTGAGCCTCAAGTGCCGCATTCTTCAAATCAGAAATGCGCTTAATTTCACCCATAGTGCGAATTTTGTCTTCGTTAGCTGTCATCGCCTCAGCTTTAACTGCAGTAATGTCAGATTTAACTAAAGCTAGTTCTTCGCTGGCTTTTACAAACTGGTCATAGGTCTCGTTGCGCTTTTCTTGCAACTTTTTAGCATCTGCCTTAAGCCTTTCAATGTCGGGACGGCGTGAAAGCATACCCGCATTTTTCGCCATAGAACCACCTGTAAGCGAACCACCTGCATTAACCACCTGACCGTCAAGCGTTACAACCTTAAAACGATATTTAAATTTCTTTGCAAGGCTTGTTGCACAGTCCATATCATCAGCAACGGCAACACCGCCAAGAAGATATTTAATAATTTCACTATATTTGCTGTCACAGCTTACAAGTTTGTCAGCCATGTCAATATAGCCAAAACAATCATCAAGGCCTTTTTCGGTGAATAAATGTGATTTAACGGTCTCGGCCGGCAAGAAAGTGCAACGTCCGTGGTCATTATCTTTAAGATAAGTTATTGCCCTTTTTGCATCAGCCTCGGTTTCGGTCACAATATGTTGCAAAGCGTTGCCCAAAGCAACCTCAATAGCATTTGCATACTTGCTTTCAACCTTAATAATTTTTGATACAGGGCCTATAACACCTCTTAAAGTGCCTTTTTTAGCCTCACCCATTATAGCTTTAACAGAATGACCGTAGCCCTCCATCTTATTCTCAAAATCTTCTAAAATTTCTGCACGGCGCAGCCTTGAATCAATGTTTCTATCAAGCTCTTCAAGTTTTTCTTTCAGTTTGTTAACATTTTCTTCTCTTGTGGCAAAGCGCAACTCGTATCCCTTGATTGAGTTAGCATAACCAAGCAGTTTATCCTCAATATCTTCAAATAAACTGTTTGTTTCTTTGAGTTCTTTGTCAAGAGCATCAACTTCATCGCTTTTTGCAGCAATAAGCTCATCTAAACTGTCTGCACGGCTTTCAATTTCCTGTACGGTGGTTTGTGCGGTTACCTGCTCAACACGTAAATCGGCAAGGTTTGCAAAAACCCTGTTTTGCTGTGCAATCTGCACTTCTATTTCCCGCGATATACTTTCGCTGTCACCGATAACGCTTGAAAGGCGGTTTGTTGCCTCATCAATTTTTGCCGCCAAAGCTTCCAGTTCAGTGGTTTTGAGTTCAATCTGTGCATTTTTTTGCTCAATTTCAAGTTGGGTTTTATCATCACCCGACAAAATACTTTCCATCTCGCCGTTTAAACGCTCAATGTTTTCATTGTTATGCACGATATTGTTATTAGCCACCGCAATTTCACCTTTAACGGTAGCCACCTGTTCTTCAGAGCCCGCCAATTTATTTCTTACGTTATCAATTTCGTTTGTAAGACGGGCAAACTCTTGCGAATTTTGTTCAATTTTGTTTTCAAACTCTTCAAGTTGAGCCTTTATTTGCTCATACTGCAAACGGCAAACATCAATTTTGCTTTCTTGGTTTCTTAAAGCCTCTTTCGAGTTATCAAGCGTATGCATCCAAAGACCTATTTCAAGTTTCTTTTTCTGCTCGGAAAGTTCTATGAACTTTTGTGCCTTCTCGCTTTGCTGTGCTAAGGGTCCAACACGGCTTTCAAGTTCACTTATTATATCTTTAAGCCTTAGCATATTGTCCTGTGCAGAAGCAAGTCTGCGTTCGGCCTCGGTTTTTCTGTAACGGTATTTTGAAATACCTGCCGCTTCTTCAAAAATATCGCGGCGCTCATGTGATTTTGAACTGATAATACTGTCTATTCTGCCCTGACCTATCATTGAATAACCGTCACGGCCAACACCGGTATCCATAAAAAGTTCGTGTACGTCTTTTAATCGTACCGATGCATTGTTTATAAGATATTCGCTCTCGTGTGAGCGATAATAACGGCGCGTAACAGAAACCGTATCATTATCAAAATCCAACGAACGGTCAGAGTTGTCTATATTAAGTGTAACCTCACAAAAGCCGTGCGGTCTGCGGTTGGCAGTACCGTTAAAAATAACGTCCTCCATTGAATGACCGCGCAGATTTTTGGTTGATTGCTCACCCAAAACCCAACGCACAGCGTCGGAAATATTGCTTTTGCCCGAACCGTTAGGACCGACAACTGCAGTTATACCGCGTCCAAACTTGAAGGTTGTTTTGTCTGCAAAAGACTTAAAGCCCTGCACCTCAATAGAACGAAGCAACATATTCCCTTTTCACATCCTTATTATTTTATTCAAATTCCACATTAACACGCATTTGTCTGCCTGTTAATTGTGGGTCTGAAATAACCTTATAATTATAACCTAAATTCTTAAAAAATTCAATATTTCTTTGTTTATGTCCAACGGCCTTTGAAACTGCGCTTTTAGCACAATAAACAGTATAAACGCCTTTACCATTAAAACGCTCGGCTAAAAGGGTTCTAAAAATTTCATTTTCGCACAATTCTCCAAAAGCCGCATGCCAAGGCCCCGAAACATAGCTTTCGCTATCAATAGTATGCAAACCCACCCTTATCACCGCAATATTATTCTTTTCAAACATAAGAATAAGTTTTGCACAAAGACTCACTGCATCCTCTAAACTTTGCGGGGTATATTCTCCACCTTTTTGCAACTGTTCAAGATGTGTGCCTTTTAGCACTATGGTGGGATAAATTCTCACACAGTCAGGCTTTAAGTCTATAAGTTTTTGTGCAGTGGCTATCGCCTTTTGGTCGGTATCGGTATAAAGTCCAGTCATCATCTGCAAACCGAGTTCAAAGCCGTAAGATTTTATAAGTTTTGCCGCTTCTTGCACTTGAAAGGACGTATGACCGCGTTTATTTTTCGTCAGCACACCGTCATCCATACTTTGTGCACCAAGTTCAATAGCCCTAACTTTATGCGCTTTAAGTATATCAAGAATTTCTTTATTTATTGCATCAGGCCTTGTTGAAAGCCTGATACCACAAGCGTGTTTGTCTTCAACATGCTTTGCAGCACATTCCAAAAGAGGCATCATAACATCTTTATCAATAGCAGTAAAACTACCGCCAAAAAAAGCAATCTCTGTATTATTGGGGTCATAACCTTTGCTTTGCATACACTCTACTACCGCCAAATCAACATCATTTGGTGTTGCATTTTTTTGCTCACCTGTTATATGGCACTGGTTGCAAAAGCTACATCGCACAGGGCAACCCAAGTGTGGCACAAAAACCGATATATTAGCGTGGCGGCTCATTTTGTTATTCCCATAAGTTCTAATGCTTGTCTTGCCGCCTCTTGCTCGGCTTTCTTTTTGCTGTGACCAACACCTGTACCGATAAGGTTAGAGTTTATAAAAACCTCTGCCGTAAACACTTTGTCGTGATCTGGACCCGATTCGGCTGCAAGGCGATAGGTCAATCTCTCTTCGGGATTTTTTTGTACAACCTCTTGCAACAAGGTTTTATAATCTTTATAACCATCCTCGTTTGCATCATCAATTTTGTCAAGAATGAAAGGCATAACAAATTTTTCGGCAACCTTTCTGCCGCCGTCAAGATACAATGCTGCCAAAACAGCCTCAAAAGCGTCCGCAAGAATTGATGGACGCTCGTTTCCTTTGTTTTGAATTTCGCCGTGACCTAAACGCAAATATTTACCCAGTTCCAACTGGTTTGAAAAGCCACAAAGGGTCTTTTCACAAACAAGCGCTGCACGCAATCTTGTCAATTTACCTTCCGGTAAATCAGGCAGATTTTTAAAAATATATTCTGACACAATAATCGAAAGCACGGAATCTCCTAAAAATTCCATGCGTTCGTTACACATACTGTAGTCGCCGTTTTCGTTAGCATACGACGAATGTGTAAGTGCCTTTACAAGTAATTCTTTATTTTTAAAGTTATAACCTAACTTTTTTTGC
>JAZSLU010000026.1:0-23128 GCA_045535505.1 Acutalibacteraceae bacterium
CTTGAACAAATCGGGCGTTTTCCATATTGTCCCAAATAGGGCAACCGCCTTTGTCGGGCAACTCTGCCCAGCCCGCATCGCTTAATACGCCCTTTTTGCACCTATAACAAAAACTTGCAAGAAAGCACTCATATTCCGTGCCATTTGAAAACGGCTTTGATGGCTTTATTTCTATGCTCATACTTTGCCTCCTATTTCATAACTGAACCGCCCCACCCCACAATGGAGCAGGGCGGTGTTTATTCACTCACCGTTTTTTATTACGCAAAGGGAAGGTCATCAAAATCGTCAATAGCTTCAAAACCAACACTTGACGGCTTTGTTTCAGCGGGCTTGTTCTTCAACGGTTTGTCTTTAGGCGTTTTGAATTTACCGTTACGAATATCATCAACAGTAGTAAAGGTGCAACATTCAGTTGACCAACCTGTATTGCCGTTCATTTCCCACTCAAAATTACGGAAAAGAACACCGACCATCTTGCCTTTCAGCTTCGCTTCGTCCCAATTCCAATGATAACCGCTATTGCTTTCTTCGATACAAGCAAGACAGTTTCCGAATGTTCGTTTTTGGCTATCGTAATATTGGTTGCCTTCTTGCGGAACTGTCAAGCGGAAATTTCCTTTCCATTTCTTGTCCTCATTGGTGTTTTCTCTATACTGTGTTGCGAAAAAGTCTTTATATTCGCCCTCTGCGATGTCAAAAGAAATAACAAGGACTTCACCCCAAGAATATTCTTTAACCTCTGCATTCATAATTTTGGCAACATAACCACCTGCGGGCAACGGCTCACCGCTACCTGAATTTCTTTTAATTTCTACATCAAATTTTTTCATTATTAAATCCTCCTAAATTATTTGATTTGTAAATTTTGCTTTTCGACCAATTCGCAACCGATTACTGTTTCGCCATTTTTTAATAACTTTGCAATAGCGGTTTTGTTTGGCTTTTTCTCGGTTTTAATTGTCATAAACTCATCGGGTATAATTTCTTCATTTTCAATTTTCACCGATGTTGACTTGCGATACGATAATGCAACTTTTGATGTTTCGAATTTTTCGCCGTCAAGGATTTGGTCAAGATAATCGGTTAATCTTTCTGCCTTTTTCTTTTTAACATCTGCACGGCTTTTAAGATTGTCAACTTCACTCTTTATTGCTTCTGCTTCCGATTTAAGATTTTTAATATAAAGTGCGATATTTTCAATTTTTTCTGTTCTTTCAACATCTAAATCGTCAAGGTTTTCGGGTAAAAGCACCTCTCCTGTTTCCTCGTCAATGTAAAAATCATTTTCAAGGATTTTGTTAATTCTTTCGTCAATTTGCCATAATGTCATAATTATAACCTCCTATTTAGTCATTTTCGTATTCTTCTATAGCCTTAATTACAGCTTCAATGTCATTCGGTATTGTCTTTTCTTCAAACAGGCCCATTGGTGTTTTGGCGGTAGAAAAGTTTGCTTGTGTTTCAAATAAATATTGACCGTCAACACACTTTGCATAAAGCACTATCGGGAATTTGGTTTCAAGACCGATTTTTGATAACTTTTGACCGTTGGTTTTAATGCTTGTAAACATATAACCGCTGTCGTCTCTTACCGTCTGCGAATGGCAAACAAAGATAACTGTTATATCATCTCGCATTGTTAAAGCATAGTCAATAATGCCATAAACTGAAACGGCCAAATCCATCCACTTGTCATAACCTTTTTCTTTACTGCGGCGCATTTCATCGGCTACCATAATTCCGTTAAGCGTATCAATTATAACCGTTTTAATATGTGGGCATTTATCGTTTATACCCTGCATAATTGATAACACTTCAGCTTGTTTATCGGTACATTTATAATTTTTGTTTTCCGAATTATACTGACCTTTCCAGCCTCGCCAAGAAAGACCTTTTTTGTCGCAATCAAAATAATAAGTTGTTTTTGGGTCAAGGTTTCGCATTGAAGTAGTTTTGCCTGCTCCACTCTCGCCCATAATACCAATAATTTTAGCCATTGTCGATGCCTCCTAAAATCTCGTCAATTTCCATTCTATTTTTACCTTTTAACAATATGAACATATCAATGTCCTCCTTTGTCATATCATCAAAATTCACTTTTTCTTCCTCCTTTTAATAGCATAAATCAATATGCCGATAAACTCGATTAAGCCTAAAGCATAACCACCTAAAAGAAAACCTAACCAAAACATTATTTAACCTCCTTTTCTGCTTCTTCAAGTTTCTTTTCCCACTTTGCAACGGTGATAAAATGCGGATTGTATTTTTGGCTTTCAAGCCTCATAATTTCGGATTGACTAACTCCAAATATCTTTGCCGCCTGTCGCAAAGTCAATAGATGTTCTTTACGGAACTGTTTAATCTTTTCGCCTAATGTCATTTGCTCACCTCCTCCGCCAGCTTATCGGCAAACCAATCTTTGTCTTGATTGATAAATGCTGAACAGTCAACATATTCTGCTTCTTTCAAAATACGATATAAAACCGCTTCAATTTTTGAAACACTTACCAAAGAAGCCAACAAAGCATTAATTTTAATTTCTTCTTTCGAGGCGGCTTCCGATATTGCATAGCAAATTTCAAAATCTCGTTTGTATTCTTCTACACAATCGTCACAAACACAACCACCGTTTAGTTCGTCTTCTAAAAAGCATTCGCCGCAAATTTTACACTTCTTTGCCTCGTCAAAACTGCCATTGCAATGTGGACAGCAAGCGAACACTTCTCCGTGTGCTTCTTTTGTGAATTTCGGTTCATCAAAAGTTCTTTCGCAATCATAACATTTGTAAGCCATTTTTATTCCTCCTTTAATATAATTATGCAAGGCAAGTCAATAATTCATTCATTGCATTTTTTGTTATATCGCCTTTTATATATTGCTGTGCAATTTTTGATATTAACTTATCGTGCTTATTATTATTAATTTCAAATTCCTTTTTTAATCCGTTTACAATTTGTGCTTCAAAACTATTCATTTTTTTATTCCTCCTTAAACTTTGTAACCTTATTTTAACATACATTTTTATATTTGTCAATAATTATTTTTAAAATTTCATAACTTTTTTGAGCAAAATTTGAGATGTCATAAAAATGTCTTGAAATTGACGCATCGCTGACATTGTTCTGTCAATGGCTTTGTGCTATCGTATTTATGGGTGATAAAAATGAATTTAGCAAAATTTATACAAAATCATAAAGAATTAAGCGAACTGCCCTTTTTGATAGTATTCCGCACTATGCAGATATTAAAAAGTATGGGTATGTTGAAAATTGAGGATAATACCGATGTGGAAGCAACATAACGAAAACCCTGTCAATGCGAGGGTGGGGGATTGTGTTATAAGAGCAATAAGTACCGCTTTAAATCAAGATTGGGTAAAAACTTATGCGGAATTATGTGTATACGGCTTGATGTTTTGTGATTTGCCTTCCTCAAATGCCGTGTGGGCTTCTTACTTATCGCACAAAGGGCATAGGCGGTATGTGATACCAAATGATTGTAACTGCTACACAGTTGAAGATTTTTGTAGAGACCACCCAAAAGGCGTTTATGTTTTAGGTACAGGAACTCACGCACTAACGGTTGTTGACGGCGACCATTTTGACAGTTGGAACTCCAAAGACGAACTACCTATATATTATTTTACGAAAGATGAGGAATAAATTATGGCTTACAATTATAACCCTTATTATTACAACAACGGCGCAACACCTGATATGTTAAATCAATTCAAAATACCGTATCAGCAAATGCAAGTGCCACAGCAACCAATACAACAAAATTCTCCACCGCCACAAATCCCTATTATAACAGGTGGACTAATCTATGTTGATAACGAAGAACAAGCAAAGAATTATTTGGTTGCTCCTAACAATGCTGTACCAATGTTTGATAAAAACAAACCTTTAATGTATGTTAAGGCTTCGGACGGTGCAGGTATGCCAAACTTCAAAAAATATACTATATCCGAATATGAAGAAAATAACAACCTTGTAAATGTGCCTCAAACGCCCACAGAACACCATTGCAAGTGTGGGGATAAGTTTATATCTAAAGAAGAATTAAACGCTACAGAGGGCAAAATACAAGAGATTATGTGTAGGTTAAGCGATATTGAAGACAAATACAAAACATTATCCGCAAAATCAACACCAAAAACGACTAAAAAGACGGAGGCAGAATAATTATGGCAAACCCACTTTTTGATATGTTTGGCAATAACCCAATGCTAAAACTAATTAAAGATATACAAGACTTTCAAAAAACCTTTACAGGCGACCCAAAAGCACAGGTCGAACAGATGATGAAAGACGGTAAATTATCGCAAGAGCAATTTAATGCACTTGCACAGCAAACAAACCAAATCACACAATTTATGGCAATGATGCCGAAAAAATAAGGCTTTAATCAAGAGCGTACGGCTTGATTTAGCATATATTATTTAATCTAACGAAAGGATGATTTTAAAATGATGGAAACAGGATATTCCCTTGCTGACATTGCGGCAGCAACAGGAAATAACAACAACAATGACGGTTTCGGTGGCAACGGGTCCGGCTGGTGGATTATACTCTTATTCCTTGCTCTCGCAAATGGTAATTGGGGTGGAAACAACAACGGAGGCGGTAATGGTGGCTATGGCTACTCACAGCCTATCGTAATTGATAGCGGTCGTTCGGGCGGTTCTTGTGGCTGTTGCTCACCTTGCGCAACACAGGCAGACCTTGCCACAGGTTTTAACAACTCTGCTGTGTTGGCTAACCTTAATGACCTTGCACTCGGTCAAGCAGGTATTCAGCAAACACTTTGTCAAGGCTTTAACGGTGTAAATACCGCTATAATGCAGAATTCTTTTAATGCACAGTCAGGCTTTAATTCTTTGTCACATCAGTTAGCCGATTGTTGCTGTGGCACACAAAGAGCCATTGACGGAGTAAAATATGCAATCGCTGAACAGGCTTGCGATACTCGTCACTCTATCTACAACAGCACCCGTGACATTATAGACAATGCCAATGCTAACAGCCGTGCAATTCTTGACTTCTTAACACAGGACAAGATTGCAACGCTTACAGCAGAAAATCAGTCACTCCGCCTTAGTGCTTCTCAGGCAGACCAAAATGCTGTTATCCGTGCGGCTATTGACGCTTCGACTGCCGAAATCATTAGACGCACTGGCAACGATTGTCCCGTACCCGCTTTTGTGGTTTCTGCACCTACACCTGTAAACTTCCCCACAAATTGTTGCGGTCAAGTGCAATTCTCTAACGGTTGCAATAGCGGTTGCGGTTCTTACTAATTGAATAACTTAACTACTATCGCTTAAATGCGATTGTTCGGCTTAATTGCCGATAATGTGAAAAATGGGCGGTAGGGTAATTATACCTTATCGCCTTGTTTATTTATGAAAGGAATGATTTTATGGCAGCTGAATACAGCGCAGTCACACTACAAACAGTAGATGTTGACGATAATATTATATTTGCCAATAGTTTTAGAGCTTGTCGCAAGGGCTTTATTGAACACCGAAATGACAGTGGCATTTTTACTTTAAAAGGTGCTTCAAACGGTTGCAGAGCGGTTTATCGTGTAACCTTTGATGGCAATATAGCGGCTAGCGCGGCGGCTGATGGCGGTGTTTTGGGTCCGATTAGTATTGCATTAACTATCAATGGCGAAGCCCTTGGAAACGCTACCGCCGTCGTTACTCCGGCGGCTCTTGCAACGGACTTTTTTAACGTGTCAATCACGACATTTATCGACGTTCCTTGCAACTGCTGTGTAACAGTTAGTGTTGAAAATGTAAGCGATAACGACTCTTCGATTGATGTTACCAATGCAAACATCATCTTTGACCGTGTGGCATAAGAAAGGAGCGAATAAGTATGCACAAGATTAAAGAAATGCTTATGAACGAACTTTATGAGTATGAAGAAAAAGCAAAGAAAATGCCTAATGGCAAAATCTCTCAAAGTGAAATTGACCGTATCCATAAGTTGACCGATACTATAAAAAATATCTGCAAAATTGACGCTTTGGACGGCGAAGAAGGCTATTCCGAAGATGGTGCTTATATGGGCGAAGGTCGTATTTATGGCACTTCTTACGCTCGTGGTCGTGGTAGAAACGCACGCCGTGACAATATGGGTAGATATAGCCGTGATGACGGTTATTCCGAAAACTATGGTGGCGGTTCTTACGCAAGAGGCGGTCAAGGAGGCAGAGGCGGAAATATGGGTGGCAATCGTGGTGGTTCTTCCTATGGCATGTCCTATGACGGTGCAAAAGAACACTTAATGGATAAAGCCGAAGAAATGCTTGAAATGGCACAAGACCCGAAAGAACGCAGAGCCATTGAAAAATTTATTCGTGAATTAGAAGATTAAAAGGTGATACTATGATAACCGAAAGGGAGTTAAACCAATATATAGACCATTGTTTGCAAGAACCTGTTACAAGCAATAAGCGGAATATTTTGGCTGACTTAATAATAATAAAGGACTACCTTTTCGGCGAGCCAATCCAAAGCAGTTACAGTTACGATAACAAAATCGAAAAAACAACGATTGAAACAAACGGCGATACGGAATTTTTGGCAACTGTAAACGGCAAAAATACTGAAAAGGTAATGGCTATTATGGATGAACTTATGGAGGCAACAAAAACACTTCATCCAAGAATGTATGACCGAGTAATTGAAAAAATAAGTGACATATAAAAATAAGAGCAGGGGAACAAATCCTCTGCTCTTATTTCATATATGTTTAAATAACTGCTTTTTCGCCTTTTCAAATCTTCGATTCACTTGCCTTGACGATAAGTTGACATCTTTCTCCTCCGCAATCTTTTCAAGTGCAATATTATCAAGAAATTTGCGTTTTAAAATTATTCGGTCTTTCTCGTCAAATATCCAACGGTCAATAAGATTTTCCCACTCGAATCGGTCAAGGTTGCTATCTTCAATGTTCAAGGTAAACAACCTCCATTGGTTCGCCGTCAGCGTTTTTTAGTTTCTTTGCAAGGTCAATCTCTGTCTTTAATTCTTTACTGCCATAATTAGAAGCGACTATCATCTTATGACTACCGCACACTAAATCGAGTTTTAAGGCGGTTTTATCTTCAAGACATATACTTTTATTCCTTAATATTGGAAACGCTACCAAAGGGCAAATATAAAGGTTTTCAAGGTCTTTTTCTTGCAGTTGTTCGGTGATTTCTTTTGCTTTAACGATATTTTGCATATCTTCCAAATATTCGTGAGCAACATATATCAGCATTTAATCACCTCTTACGCTTTTTCACGCCTTTTGAATTGTTTTTCTTTTTACGGATTTTCACTTTCCGTACTACTATTTTCGCCATTTATAATATCACCATCATTTCCAATATAATTAGCGATACCATCTTTACCGTCAACAGTAACAATTTCTTCACTTACATAATCATATTGTAATCTTTCATAAGTGGCTATTCCAATACTTAATAAAATCGCAATTATTGCTATAATATGAAATATCCAATGCCACATATCTTTTCTTTTGTTACTTTCAAGCATATCTTCCCAAATTGAATAAGGTACGCTTGACGGCTTTTTATCCGTTCCGCAATTATTACAAGTTTTTGACATAATAAAAACCTCCTAAATTTTTATAATTACAATTTAACATAAATTTACACAAAAATCAAGATAAATTTTTATTATCCCATATAAACTCTTATAACAAGGGCGATAAGACCACTCGCAATAATGCCCATTAACCACAAACAAGCGGTCATTTTAAGGTCAAGAACGGCTAATTTTTTATCGTCCCTTGAAAACCGCTTGTTCATTTCGGTTTGCACGGCATCACAATCGCTTTGCAATACATATCGGTCATCAAAAACCTTTTTTAATTCCGTTATATCTTCGTGTGAAATTGCCATTATTCGCCCTCACTTTCGGGTAGTTCTTTGATATTAAATAAAATTGTTACAACACCCGATAAAGCAACGGCAGAAAGAACACCGAGCCAATCAACGTCGGTAATACCGATGGCGTTTGTTCCAATAACCGCAATAGCGGTTTCAGCCATTGTCTTAACGGTTTTAATGCCAACTGATTTTAGCCATTTAACAAATTTATTCATAGTTATACTCCTTTATGGTTTAATAAGTTTGCCTTGCTTCAATAAGTTAAGCATTGTCGTATTTTGATTTGCTGTGCCAACATATAGTTTAATTCCGTTTTTCTTTGCAATTTCTTTTCGATAAGCAAAGGTAGATTTTGCACCAACTGTATTTAACGCTGTTACAATGCTTGTCGAATTACCGTTGTATTTCAAGAAATAGTTTACTTTTGGTGTCGCCGTTGTGCCTTTAACAAGTTTATTAACTTCGGCTTGTACTTCGGCGTAGTTATAGCCAGCTTTAGTTAAATTGTCTTTTCTTGCTGAACCGTTACCCCATTTACCAGCCAAAACCTCTTTTGCAATTTCGGTATTGCTCTTTTTAGCAACAGTTGGCTTCGACTCTATAACTGCAATATCAAAGCATTTTAATATTTCTTTAGCAATTAAATCAAGCGATGCATTGAACTTTTTAATATCATCGGCATTTGAAATAAAGCAACATTCCATAAGTCTATAATTATAACCACATTCGGCGGCACGATTAACGTTTGCAAGGTCAGTTCTGCCTACAATAATTTGACTTCTGCCAGGAAACATTGTTGAAATCATTGTCGCAAGTCTTTCGTCATATTTATCTGCTTTAAAATCAGCATTAATAATAACGTGACCGCCTTTAGCTGATTTGTTTGTGCTACTGTCTAAATGCAATTCAAGAATAAGGCTATCCTTTGGAACTAAACCCTTGCCAATAATATTGCTCTTATAGGAGTTAATATTAAAGTCGGCAAGAATTACATTGTCACTGCCATATTCTTTTATTTTGGTTGCCAATGCACGAACACGCTCTGCTTCTTGGTATCCGTTACCAACCGCGCCACTATCACCTGCGCCGTGTCCTGAAATTATATATAATTTATTTGACATATTCGATTCCCTCCTATATTTTAAACTTTTATTCCATAAATTTTAATTACTGTGCCTGCCTTAACAGCACTTCTTATATGAATTTTTGTGACATTTTCTTGTGCGGTTTTTGGTACAATAGCATATCCATTTTGGTTAAGGGTAGTGCTATTGGAACTTGGTGCGTTCCAAGTTGCATCATAAAAAGTCAAGCCACCACAATAGATGCCTCTTATGCTTGAAACTCGATTATCACTTAAAAATTCTGCATTACCTTTAAACACTCTACCATCATTAAATTCAATAAGTTGTTTTCCCGAATAGCCTGTAACACCAGCACTTGAAAATTCAATCGTTACCGCCTTAAAGTTATATGGTGTTCCGTCAGGCGAAGTTGTCTTTAATATTTGCTCTACATCTTCAGTTACAGTAATTTCTTCAATCAATTCATATAAGTCAGCACTATTAGCAACTGCATCGTCAACATAACCTTTTGTAGCCGCGTCGGTAGGCGCACTGGGATTACCAATGTCACTGAGTATACTTCCCTCAAAATAAACATCATCTTCAGCAGAAATTATTAAAGCACCAGCATCATTAGTATTCATATACTTTACGGCAGCAAAGTTATCTACCTCGTCTTTGGTGTAGTAGTTACCTTCAAGTTTATGGTCTACTGCGATGCCAATATTGGCCGCTTCGGTAATTCGTGAGTCAAACTGTGCAAATGTATTATTACATTCGTCTTTGGTGTAGTAGTTTGACATATCCGGCATATCGCCACTTGCAATAGCAATTGCATCGTCAACGTATTTTTTGTTAGCGCAATCCATAGAATTTTTTGGAGTGCCAGAACGTATAGTGTTTGCCTGACTAAACATCGGTATCTTACCCGCTTCATTTGAGTATGTTGTTTCTAAATTTGCCATTTTTTCAATTTTTTGAGCCGTTGTATCAATGTTTATATATTCAAAGTCAGCCAACCAAATCACCTCTTACAAGTAATTTTTTATTTTCAACAATAACTATACCGTCATTACAAACTAAATATTGCCATTTGCCAATGTTCCCATTTAAAATATCGTGCATATCATTCAATGTTTTTATCCACCGCCAAATATCTTCACGATTTGAAGCATAATCGCCTATGATTTTTGGCTCGACATAATATGCACTCTTGCAAATATTATCACTTATTATATTCAAATTATATTCTATATTAGACAAAATGTCAAACATTTCAATAAACCGTGTGCTTTCGCTTGCTTGAAAATCTTTTGTATCGTCAACTATAAAACCTTTTTCTGTCAATAAACCTCGTATTATTTCAATGTTTTCTTTAATATTGTTTATATCGGTTGCAGACAATATTTCTATTGGTTGTGAATAAGTCGTCCAAGCCATTATACCGCCTCCACTTCATATAAGCCGTTTAAAGATTGTTTTATACTTTTAATGTTCAAATTTTCGCCTAAAATATTATAATATCCGCCAACTTTTAAGCTTTCAAAGGTTATAAAGTTTATTGAATTTTTGCGAGAATACAAATCATAAAGTAAATTGCAAACTTCTTGTGGATTGCTTGATATTGTTAATTCTACATTTATATCATCATACGAACCTGTTACAGCCATATATGGATTTTTCTTTTCGTAGTTAACAACACTATCTACATACTTTAAGCCTTTTATTACGATTTTGTTGTTTGATTCGTTGGAAACGATACAATAATTGGCTTCTTTTTTAATAAACGTAACATTTGTTGATTGTTGCGTGCTTATTATATCGTTGCCGTTTTCGTCAACGCCCTCAACTTCATAGACCTCAAGAGAATGTAACGGATGATTGAAAGTAATTGTTACATTTTGCGTAGTAGAAATATACCAATGATATGCTTCTACAAATTCAGTACCCTTTGAATAATTGTGATTTTTTAATATAACAGAACGAATTTCTTGTTTTTTTGTTTTTTGTGGTTTGTCAATTATATTAGTTTCATCGAGTATAATATCCTCTAATGTTGTGTTGAATGGCTTAAAATAAAGTTTGTCCCCCTTGTAACATCTTATATTACTTCCTAATAAAACACTTTGTAAGGCTTTTCTGCGGCTCGTTATGGGTAAATAACCACTCAACAAAACGCCGTTGATACTTTCATCAATTTCGTAGTTTATTTGTTTGCCATTTAATATGTCATCAATCAACTGTTTTGCCGAATAATCGTTGTAAATTCCGCCTAAAAAATCATCTTCTAAATTTGAAATATCGTCATAACAATTCAAATTTGTAATAATTTCTCCTGATTGTTCTCCCTCGTTTACATAAAATCTTGCTTTGACATTATCATTGAAAATATATTTAACGGGTTGTTTCTTTTGAAATAAATAATTATTATCTTCAAAATCTACTATTCCTAAATCTAAAGTATCATATTCGAGCGTATCTCCCAAAACGGAAAAAGAATTTACAATATTTGCATTTTGAAAATCTTTTTCTTCAAATATTCTAACCGTGCCATATTCAATATTAAAAAAACCAAAAAAATGCAACGGTTCTGCTATTTTTTCAACGATTATTTCAATTTTATTTGCCAATTCTATTGTAATTGGGTAAAATTGTTCTTTTTTCTCTGCAACAAAAGAACTTCTTGCAATTTCTTCGTTGTCACGATAGGCAATTATTTCAAGGTCTAATATTATATTTTTGCTGTTTATGGTTATGCCTGTGGTTGTGTAATAATTGTCAAAAACACTAACTATATTTATAGGAGTTTCAAACACACCATTTTCATCGCTTATTTGGTTTGTAACATATCCTAACCCTTGTTGATTTTTATACAACAATTTCGGCTTACTTGTTATATATTCTCCTTGTTCAAAAGAAGCAAAATCATAAGGTTTCACCCCCACACTTAATTGTGTGAGGGCAGAGCCTTCTTGTAATTCTTTATTTGTGGTATACGAAGCGTCTTCTTTTGCACCAAAAGCAATATCGGCATATCTAAAATATCCATATTTATTCATCGTATCCCACCTTTTCAAATGTTACTGACAAGCCTGTGTTGTAGTATTCTCCACTCCATAATTTGCCTTTCAGGTTATCGCCATTGACAATAACAAGGTATTCGCCGCTTATGGTACTTTCTGCACCATTTGGCACTTCAAGTATAACACTTTGAGAAGAAAAAAGCAACTGTTTTAATGTGTCATATTCAATACTGTCTTTGTTATAAAAAACAACATCGTAATTGGTACGCTTACCTTTTATATCTCTATGCCTTTTGCCGTCCATTGTTTGAACATCATAATAAAAGTCATAAATCGGCGCAGGGGTGCAGGAGGCTATATTCGTATATTCAACACCATTTATTTTAATTGCTATCATTTACGCATAGACCTCCTTTTCTGCAATCTTTAAGAATGGTAATAATGCCCTTGCAAGACCCATAGCGTTTGCGCTATCGTCAATACCAACTGTGACATTTACATTTTGTGAACCGCCGTAGCCATAAGCAGATGAACCACCGCCAAAGTCACTAATTGATGTGCTTGAAGTGGTTATGCCATAATCTGTATCAGCGCCCAAGTCTGCAAAACTATCTTCTATATCACTTGAAACATCTGCAAACTCGTCTTCAAAGCCTATGCCAAATCCCTCTGCCGTCCATTTGCCATATCGCTTAAATCTTTTTGACGGCGAGCCTATTTCAAGTTTATCTTCGGAAGCACCAAAAAGACTATCCCAAGCGTTACTAAACCATTTTTTAAGCGAAGTCCACCCTTTTTTAAGACCGCCAAGCAAACCGTCAACAATGTTTTTACCTATACTTCCCCAATCATAATCCATAAAAGTTTTAACTATGGATTTAATTATTCTCGGCAAATATAAAAGAAGTTCTGGGATTGCTCCTATAAGTCCCTTTGCCAAACTTAATATAATCTGTGGAGCCGCCAAAATAATTTTATCAAGGTTATTCAAAAGTCCATTTACAATACCTATAATCAAATTTGGAATAGCCGCCACTAATTCAGGTATAGCACCAATCAACCCGTCAATTAAAGCAAAGACAATCTCGATTGCGGCTGAAATTATTGTTGGCAATTCCGCAATTAAAACTGTTACAATAGAAGCAATTATTTTTGGCACGGCTCTTATTAGTTCGGGTATAGCTCCTACTATACCATCAATAAGTCCAAGTAATAACTCAATTCCTGCTTCAATTATATTCATCAATGTTTCGGGGTTTGTTAATGTATCAACTATTTGTAATACTACATCAATTATGGTCGGTATCAATTCGGGCAAGGCTTCTGTTATTCCATTCGCCAAAGAAACAATCAAATCCAAACCGAGTTTGACGATTTGGGGGAGCATACTCAAAATTCCATCAGCTAAAACCATAACGGCGTCAAAAGCCGCTGTTATAATTAAATCGCCATTTTCGGAAATACCTTGTATCAAAGCCTCTAAAAGAGAAACTCCAGCTTTGACAATATCGGGTAAACTCTCCGCAATCATCGTCAATCCTTCGCCAAGCAAAGACCCTAAAGCCTCCATTGCACCGCTCAATCCACCTTCTTTGAACCCTTCTGTAAGTTCGCTTAATCCCTTTGAGCCAAATTGTACGAAACTACGCAATGTTGGCGTTAGTTTGTCAGAAATCGCAATTTGCGCACCTTCAAGCGCAGATTTGAATAGTGTAATATCGCCGTTAAGGTTGTCAAGTTGGGTGTTTGCCATCGCTTGTGCTGCACCAGCAGAGTCATCAATAGCGTCACTAACAGCATCCCATCTTTCTTCTGTTGTAGCAAGTAGCGCATTGACAGAAGAAAGGTCGGTTTTGTTGAAAATTGAGGTTATAATATTCTGCTTTTCTTGGTCGGTCATTCCATCCATAGCGGCGTTCATATCCAAGAAAATATCTTCAAGATTTCTCAAAGAGCCATCTGCATCATATGTTTGCAAATTCAACCGTTCAAATGCGGCAGCAGCAGCATCCGTTGTCGGCTGCATTGCAAGCAGAATGTTACGCAAGTGTGTGCCACCTTCTGCACCCTTTATGCCGTTATCAGCCAAAAGACCAAGCACTTGTGTAAGTTCAGTTGTTCCGCCTTTTAGGTTTTTAGCCGTGCCACCAACAGTCAATATTGCTTCGCCCATCTGCTGAACGCTTGTGTTTGTCTTTGAACTTGCCTTTGCCATCTTGTCTACCATTGCAGATGTTTCTTCCAAAGACAGACCCAAAGCAGACTGTGCATCCGTAACCATATCGGACGCATAAGCCAACTCGATTCCGCCAGCAGCAGCAAGGTTAAGAACATTCGGCAACATATTCATTGATGTTTCCGCATCATAACCAGCCAAAGCCATATAATTCAATGCGTCTGCTGCTTGTGTTGCAGAAAAAGCAGTTGTGCTACCCATTTCCTGTGCAAAATCACGCAATTCTACAATCTCATCTGTTGTTTTTCCCATTGTAGCTGCAACCTGTGACATTGCGCTGTCAAAGTCCATTCCAGCTTTTACTGAAGAACCACCAAAAGCAACAACCGCTGTACTTGCTGCCGCAACTGCCGTCGCACCAACTTTAGCAGCCGTTTTCAATCCGCTTCCAAGTTTGCTTGAAAGGCTTTTTAACTTTCCGCTTGCTTGGTCGTCAACACCAATTTTTACGAATAATTCAAATAAATTCATCTTATAAATCACCTACTTTATGAATTTATTTCATTTTATCAATTTTATTTTTTATTCCGTTTATAATGTCATCTGCCGTGCGAGTTTCTTGTGGTTTTGGGTTTAATATATCAACTAATTTTGCACTTATAAAAGACCCCTCGCACAGTTTAGCCGTGTTTTCAGTAATTATCCGCAAACATTCGGCATAATACATTTTTACTGCCTTTTCTTCCTGTTCCTTTTTAAAAAGGGCTATGCAAGTGTCCTTGACATAACCCCATCCAAAAAGTTTTATTTTATTTATTTCAATAGAGGCGAGATACTCTTTGAAAGTGTCAGCAGGGAGGGCAGAACAGATGTAAAAAAATCAATAGCCACCTCATTTGAAAAGAAAGTCGCCATAGTTTTAAATGTATTTGGCGCTTTTTCGTTTTCTTCCAATACCCAAAGCTTAGACAATAATTCGCCTGTTTCTTTTGGATATTTCACCATAACATTTTCAAGAATTTTCTTTAACACCATTTTTCTATCCTTCGGTGCTTCCTCTTCCTTTATATCGATGTCTTTCACTTTATCGATAAAGGGTTTGAACTCATCAACTAACTTGTAAGCCATAGGCAAACAAACTTCATCTTCACAATCAAAAAGAAATCTCATAATATCCTCCTATTTAATTTTAATTATTCTTCTATTTCTGTGCCTTCAGCAACATAAAATTCCATTGGTACGGTGTCAATATCATTAATAGAAGCAAAGCCTTTAAGAGATACTGCAACTTGACCTTTGCCGTTTTTGGTAGTCTGCAAAGAGAAACCACCTGTTGAAAGTGCGTTTCTTAAACATACTGCACACATACCGCCGTCGGAACGGTCACCAACCCACCAAATATCAGCAAAATCATCTTGTTTAAGAGTTTTGCGAGGAATAATTGCTGTTCCGTTAATATCAGCCGCACCCAAAGACATTTTAATTACTTCGGGGGTAACATTTAAAGCGGTAAAGCCAAGAGTACATTCCCAACCATCAAGATGTGTAAGTTCCTTTGTGTTTGTGGGAACATTGTCAATATCTTCGCCCCAATCACTATAAGTAGGAACGCAAGCGGGATTGATACCGCCTGTGGTAGCACAAATAATGTCATCTTCTACAAGTTCGGGTGCTTCGGGGTCAAAATTCTTTAAAAGCACACCAGCATCGGTTTGTAGTTCGTTAAAGGTATTTTCTGCAACCTGTGAAAATTTACCCATAATATCTTCCTTTCTTAATCAGCAGTAAAAAACTCTGCCGTTATATTCAAATATTTTCGTTTTATAAGATTGTCACTTTCGTCACCCATATTTTGAGCGAACGGAGTGCCACGCTTTAGCCATATTCTGCCATTATCACACTTCAAAATCTTACCGCCACGCCCTATTGTTTGGCTTATCAATTCGGCTTTTGCATTTGCTTCCACCCAAGACGAGCCACGATACCAAATAGAAGCCGCCATTTGTACATCGTTGTCAAGGCTATCTGTGACTAATTGATATGTGATATAAGGAAATTTGGCATCTTCGGGTACTGAATTTTCCTCATAAGTAGGAATATCAAAACTATTCCAAAAGTTATAAATAGCCGCCGCCTTTGTCATTCAAGCACCCACTCCTCTGCTGTGACTTGCAAGACTTGAAAACTTGCGGATTTTGGTGTCATTTTGTCGTCACCGTCACTTGTTATACGGAATATTTTTCCGTCGCTCAATCGCTTTATAACATCGTGATATGATAACTTTGCACCTTTGTTTGTGGTTATAGTGTATCGGCTTGTTACACCTTGCTTTTCACCAATACGGCTTTCCATTGATGTATCAAATGTAATAGCCGCTTGAAAAATAACGCTTTCAATCCAATCAGTAATAAATCCACCCTCACCATCGGGTTGTCGGCGTTTATCCATCAGGACAACATCGGTCATTGCTTCGCTAACCAAACTCATAAAACGCTTATCCTCCTATATTGGTTTAAGCGACTTGCAAAAACCTTTTTCCAACCAATAGGCGCACCGTTGCTGTCGGTTGCCTTTGAGTAAGAATAGCCACCAAAACTTTCGCTTGTATATGGTGATGGCTTCCCTGCATCGCTTTCGTTAAATGCCTTTATTTCTGCGGCAAGGTCTATGAACGCAGGAGGCAACGCCATAGACCAAACCGCACCGCAAAAAACTTCGTTGGTAAGTTCTAAATCTGCGGTATTCTTATACACTCCGTCATTAAAGACAGAACCAACGATACGGAAATATTGATTTTCTTGTATAAAGTCAAGCGGCGTTATCTTGCCGCCGACGATTTCAAAAGTGCCATTGTGAATATCTTTCACAAAATAATTGCGGATTTCCGCACAAATCTCGTTCAGCATAAATTACGCCGCCTTTTCTTAAAGATTATTTAATATTGTTTCGTAAATTTCAGCCTTTAACATCGAACTGTCAACACCATCAATGCCGTTTTCTTCCGCAAATGCCAATAATTCAGCTTTTGTCATTGAAGATAAATCAACATCATCGGTCGGCTCTATTGACAGTGGGGTTATTCCCCCGTTTCTTCTCCGCCAGCACCTTCATCGCCAGCATCATCATCGCCAGCATCGCCAAAAGTTACCTTTGCAATACCGTCAAGATATTCAGCCCAAAGAGCCATACCCATAAGAGCGTAACTTTCACCAACAGCAGTTGAATAGTTGCCCTGTGCGTGGAATCCTACAAGATTGGTTTCGCCCTGTGTGGTGTAAGTAAGACCGAGCTTTGCAAACTCGCTGTCGGAGGGGTCAATATAGTAGAGGTCGATATTCTCAACAGGTGTTGCAATTACAGTACCTCTTGCAATCTGTGTTTCAGGAAGCAAGAAAAGGGTTGAATAACCAAGAAAATCCTTAATATAAGTAAGCCCGAACTGTGTCTGTACTGTAATATCAGCAGAACCAAGGTAGTCATAAGCATCAAGGATGTTTGCAAAGCCTACAACAGCAGTAACATCTTTCTGAATTGTTGCGAACTTATTGAGAACCTCGCCCTGTGCCTTTGCAAGCGCACCCTGCCAAGTTGTAGCTTCACCCTCAAGCGTACCAGTGTTAAGGAATGTATAAAACTGTGTCAGGACTACATTCTGGAGCTTTGTAAGGAACGCATCGTCAGACTTCTCAACTGCAATAGTAGCACCGTACTTGTTCACATCTTCAATCGGCACAGCCTTTGCATACTTTTGAATATCAAGGTCGCCCTTTGCAACTGCGGTAATAGTAGCCTTGCTATAAGGGATAACGTGTCCTGCTTCAACATTGCCATCCTCAAGGGTAACATCTGCGCTATAAGATACAAGCGAAGTGCCAGGAGCTTTGCGAATAGGACGCATAATGCCTAAAATATTGCGAAGTGCTTCCCAATTATCATTAAAACGGGTTACAAAATCATCTTCTCTTGCTCTAATATCGTTGTAAACATTAGGAAGATTATCGCGTGGGTTTTCAAAAGTTTCTACATAAGTAGCCATTTAATCAATTTCCTTTCAATTGTTGTTATTGATTTCGATTAAGGCTTTTTGTCTTTCCTCAGTTGACATAATATATCTACCCTTGTCATCTTTCTTATAAACATCAGCCTTAGTCAACTTAGAACCGCCGCCTGTATTTGTAGGCGGTGTTGCAGTATTCGCACCCTTTGTTGTAGTGGTTTCAATAAAATCAGCCCACTCACTTTTAACAGTTTCGGTGTGCTTATCCGCATCTTTAATTTTACCGTCTTTGTCGAGTTCAAGACCGTCAATATCGGAAACTTTGATAATAGCGTTTAATCGCTTTTCACTCACGCCAGCCGACTTCAACAATTCACGAAAAGCGTTCTCTTTTTCGGTGCGTGTGTTTTTAGCGGTAATATCAGCCTTGTAATCGTCATATTCCTTTTTGAGTTTGTCATAATCCTCTTTTGCGACGGTTTCACCCTCGCCGTTCTTTGCGAGTTTTTCTTTGGCTTTTGTTAGTTCCTTTTCAACATTAGCCAACTTTTCCGCATCTTTTTTGAAGTTATCTCTTTCCTCTTTCAAGCCGTCAACAACTTCAATGTGTGCGTTAATAATTTCGTCTACCTTATCCGCTTCAATTCCCATAGCGGATAAAAATTTCCTTGTGAATGCCATATTATAATCTCCTATTCTTCGGCGGTATTACTTCACCGTTTGATTATTCTACCATATATTGTAGCACATTGTTTTTAATTTGTCAAATATGCTAAAATCAAGCGTTTTTCATACTATCTTCAAGCAATCTTTTATACTCTGCCGTGTGTTCCGTTGCGGCTCGTTGTAAGAAATGTAAACCTTGTTTCCCTCTTGCACCAAGTTCAATATTTGGGGCATATTTAACATTAGTACCAATATAAACCGCCCTTTCTTTTTCTTCGGGCGCTTGACCTTGATATGTTCCACTTTTACTGCCATCATCGGATTCGTATGCTTGTATATGTGCAGATTTACCACTCACGGCATAAGTAATACTATTTCTCAATAAGCCTGTATCAACTGCTGTTTCATTTTTCTTTGCGTGTCCTTCCGCCGCTAAACCAACCGCTTCAAGCCCTCGTTCAATGGCATTTCCCATAGCAGATAAAACTTCTTTTGTGTTGTCTTTGGTTGTGTAACTCATTTTTTCACCTTTTTAAACCCTTTAACCACACTTGCCATACTGCAACGGCAGTTATAAACATTAGCTCCGTCAGCCGATGGGTCACCAGGATACATTATTTCACCCATACCATTCACAAAAGGTTTATCAATGTCAACCACAAGACTTTCAAAACTATGTGGTAAATGCCAATCTCTTGTTCTTCCTGGTTGGTTGCTTGATAACCACTCTTTTTGTAAAATAATACCGTCAGCCTCTGCCCTTTTAAAACTGTCAAGCCTGCCTTTATTTTCTGCACCTGTAACAATGGTACGAGCGGAACGAATGGCGGCATCTTTGTTTCGCTTTAACAAAGCACCCATTTCTTTATCTGTTAAGCCTTCGGTTTTTGACGTTTTCATAATCTCACCAAAAATACGCTTTGACATATCGGGTATGCTTTCGCCTTGTATAATTCCTTGTAATACTTCGCTATTTATGGCTTTCATATTCCACGGAATATCTTTGGCGGGGTCTAACTCACGAAACGGCAAAAGGCTTTTATCGGCAGTTGCCAATTCTCGCACAGTATCAGCATCAACAAGCGTAAACGAATAACCACCAACACCGTCAACCGCTTTTTCAAGGGCATTATAATTCAATGCGTATATTTCGGGCAATTCGCCGTTGATATATGCCGTTGCGGTTTGGTTTACATTCAACAACTGTTTGGCAACATCTTCTTTCATAGCCGTAAAGCGTTTTCCATACATAATTTTATTCTGTCGCCAAGTCTTATATTCTTCATCAGTCAATTTGCCTTGATTAACAAGTTTTCGCTTTTCTTCATCGGCTTTTTTGAACTTGTCAAAGTATTCATCAGCCTTTTTCTGTATATCCTTTTGAGCCTCGGAATAAATGGCAGACAACCGCTTTTCCATTTGTTCCAACTTCTTATCGGTCAAAATGTGCATTTTATCTGCCATTGTTTATTCACTCCTCAATAGGTGGTGTAGTGTTAAAACGGTCGATTTCTTCCGCTTGTAAACGCTTCATAATTTCTTCAACCTTATCAGCATCACCCAAAACGGTCAAAATCTTTTGTGTGATATATTCGCTGTCAAGGTATTCGGTTGCTTTCAAAACATTGTCGATGATTTCCGTTTGGTTGCTCATTTGCGAGCGTGTATAACTCGGCTCGTCATCAATGTTAGCAATAGCCAAAATACCCTCGATAAATTCGGTTGTATTAAATTCAAAGCCATCTGTCTTTTGATTTAACGGTTCATAAGCGGAAATAATCTGTGTAGCCGTTACATTTCCCGCTGATAACACACGAACATCCAAAGCCATAAAATCGTTAAATAACTGCTTTTCAAGGCGGTCAAGAGCTTCCGCACTTGCTTCAAAAGGCACACTTAAAGTATGCGCATCAACTTCTGCTCCGTCATCACCGTCAGCGTGTGCAACGTGAGTAACAAATAACTGTTCAATGAACTTCGCATCATCTTCAGCCTGCATACCGCCACAGTTTTTCAAAATCCAATAAATCAACTCGCCTCTTGAAACATTGTTTACAAGTTGGCTTTGCATAAGGTCATAGGCATCAATAGTACCTTGATTGCCGACAATATCGCTTTGTTTATTGGTATTATAAAATGGAATTATCGGGAAGCCGTCATAATTATCGCCATCGAAAATACGTTCACCGTCTGCTTCGCTTGTTTTCGTGATTTGGATATATTTCCGCTTTTCATTCTTAATAGTTATATCTTCATCTTTTCGCTTGATATAGTCAGTATATCCGTCTAATTCAAACAAGGTTGCCCTCAACGGCTTTGTATCGTCTATCTGCCAAAATCGAATACCCGCCATTAAAGCGCCGTTTTCTTCGTCATACAAAGGTACAAATTCAAGCAAAGAATATACTTCCAAGTGGTCGTAATTCCAAAAGCCAAAACTTACACCGCCATTTTTAGCGTGTGTGGCGGCTTCTTGCACGGCATTGTCAAAATTCTTGCCTAATTTATCCTTTGTTGCCTTATCGGTAAAAGATACACCGTTACCAAGTAAATACTGCACCGCTTGAACGGTGAAATAATTATACCAATTTGATGCAATTTTACTGTTTGGCGACCATACATCTTTTACCGCTTTTCCCATTTGATTATAAACATATTTTTCATATCTCATAATCGTGGGGTTTTTGTGTTTGTAATACAAATCTGCATCTAACGCAACTTTGTATTGTTCACTTGTTTTGTGTTTTTGAATGGCACTCAATACAAACTCCATTCTGTCCCGTTCGTTTTCGCCAATTTCCAAAAGGTCTTGATAAGTTTTCAATAAACCACCGCCTTATTTATTTTCTGTTCCCCAAGTAATAGTGCCACCAAATTTTGCGACTTCTTTTTCAAGTTGTCGCATTTTAGTATAATACGCTAAATATATGCCTTGCTCTTTCCAATATTCACCAACATCAAGCATATCTGTCGGAGATAATTTTCTCGGAGTTATTTGTTTGCGTTTTATTGCTATTCCTCTGTCTGCTTCATTCCAATACCCAGACCATTCCTCGTTAAACCTTTCGTTTTCTGCAATAAGCCACAGCCCGTCAATTTCGGGGAAATATCGTTTTGCGGCTCTTATCATAGACAAAACATAAGGATTTAGATAGGTTGAGTTTATTTTGCCACCGCCAATAGAAATATTATATCCGTTGTTTATACTATCATTTTCAGCAATTAAACGAATTTCCTCTGCTTCCGCTTCTTCTTTTGTAAGACCATCAACCAAAATAATATGCTTTACATTTTCCCAGCCATATTTTTTTATAGCCCTCGCAACTTTCTTTTGCGTGTTGTAATGTTCTCCATTATATCCCCATCTTTTCTTTGGGTCTTTGCTAATACCGATGTATTTTTTACCATTCGGAAATATATGGCAATAAACGGAATACATATAGTTTGCCTCCTACATAAAAATCGGTGTGTAATTGCTTGTTGCCTTGCCAACCTTGTTTTTCATAATCGTGTTGGCAAAGTATCGAATATCGTCCATTGCGTGGTCGTTTTCCTTTATGACCGTATCAGCAGTTGCTTTATCATCCCACCGATACAAGCCAAATTCGGCTATGCTGTCAACGCAGGAGCGGTGGATTTTGATATTTCCATTTTTCAAGTAAACCGCTGTCCGTCTTATTCCATCCAGCACATCATTGTTTGCCTTTCGAATCGTAAAACCACGCTTTCGCAATGCAGCAATAAACGAAGCCGCCGAGGGGTCAACAATCACTTGACGGATGTTATACCCCTTTGCCAATTCCTCCACGGCATCGCAGTAGTCCTCATCCGTCCGCTGTACCGCCTTTTCTCTTCCGTTGTAGTAATATTCCTTTATCCGTGTCGCTTTGTCGCCCAAAACGCACCACAGACCGGCAGAGAACGGGTTCATTGTGCCGTAGTCAATGGAGATGTAGTGTTCGCCATTCTTCGGGATTTCGTCAACGATGTTATCTTCTCCAAAATCGTAAACAAGTCCTTCCGCAACGCACCATTCGCCAAGGATATAGCGGTTGTAGAAAACTCCCGTATACATTGACTTGTAGCGGTCAATAATCCGCTGTGACAAAGACGGGTTGTCTTCAAGTAGAAAATGCAGACGAATTGCATTGTGCTTTTTCGGCTGACAGACCCATTCTTTATAAAACCAATGCTGCGGCGATGCAGGGTTGCAATTAAACCACAGTTTTGAACCATCCACAGAACAACGGGCGCAGGCCTGCTCTACGAAAGAGCGGGGTTGCAAGGC
>JAZSLU010000025.1:0-14846 GCA_045535505.1 Acutalibacteraceae bacterium
GGCTCACAGAACGACATGGCTACGATCCGACTTGATGTTATTTTAACTCCGACATACCCTCGGAAATGGTTTCTATTATATTGTTTTCGCAACACAAAATTGCTTGTTTTATTGCATTTTTAAATGCAACGGCATCAGAACTGCCATGCGCTTTTACAACAGGCTTTGAGGTACCAAGCAATAATGCTCCGCCAACCTCTCTTGCATCACCTTTTGCTTTGATTGCATACAAATCTTTTTTAAGAATTAATGCAGCAATTTTATTTATAAAGTTTTTATAAAAAGCCTTTTTAATAAGCTTAAATGTTGTTGAAAGCACACCCTCATAAAGTTTAAGCGATATGTTTCCCGTAAAACCGTCGGTAACAAGAACATCACAAACACCTTTGGGCATCTCACGTGATTCAACGTTTCCGATAAAATTAATTGGTGCTTGTTGCAACAGTTTGTATGTTTCTTGCTGCAAATCTCCACCCTTGCTTTCTTCAACACCTATGTTAAGCAAACCAACGGTGGGGTTTTGCCTGTTTTCAACTTTTTGCATATAAACAGAGCCCATAACAGCAAACTGTGCCAACATTTCAGGACGGCAAACAGCATTTGCGCCAATATCCAAAAACAAAAAGTTTTTATCGGGTGACGGAATTAATGATGCAAGTGCAACACGGCTTACGCCTTTTATGCGCTTAACAATAAGGGTTCCACCGACCACTATGCCGCCTGTGCTTCCTGCCGAAACAAATGCGTCGGCACGGTCTTCTTTTAACTCTTTAAAAGCAAGTGCCATTGACGAGTCCGACTTTTTCTTAACAACATCGGTTGGCTCATCATGCATACTTAAAACAATGGGGGTATCAACAATATCCATTCTGTCAAGAGAAATGCCGTTATCTTTTGCACATTTTTCTATTTTCGTTCTGTCACCGCAAAGAGTAATATCCACATTATATTCCCTAACGGCAAGCTCGCAACCCTTTAATATTTCAAGTGGTGCGTTATCTCCACCAAAAGCATCTACTGCAATTCTCATTATTCATCCCCCACGTTATTTATATCTTTAATGTTTTAAAAAAATCTATTGACCGCTGCGAATAAGCGGCATATCTTTCGGTTTTATTTTTAATGACACGCTCAATCGGCGGTATTATGCCAAAGTTTGCGCCCATAGGCTGAAAACTGCCGCTCGGTTCGGTACAAATATAATTTAGCAATGCACCAATCATTGTAAAATCAGGCAAAATAAGCGGCTGCTGTCCGTTAATATATCTTACGGCATTAATTGCCGCCATAATACCGCTTGCCGCCGACTCCATATATCCTTCAACACCCGAAAGTTGACCCGCAACAAAAACATTTGGTTTTGCTTTAAGGTTAAGCCCACGCATAAGTAACGCAGGAGAATTTATAAAGGTGTTACGGTGCATAACACCGTAACGCATAAATTCCGCATTCTCTAAACCGGGTATCAAAGAAAACACTCTTTTTTGTTCGTCAAACTTTAGGTTTGTCTGAAACCCCACTATATTATAAAGGCTTCCTGCCGTATTTTCTCTTCGAAGTTGCACAACGGCATAAGGTCTTTTATTATCCTTTGGATTATATATTCCCACCGGTTTCATAGGGCCAAATCGAATAGAATCTTTACCGCGTTTTGCCATAACCTCAATAGGCATACAACCCTCATAAACCTGACTTTCAAAGTCTTTAATCTGGACGGTCTGGGCATTTATAAGCGCATCGTAAAAAAGCTCATACTGCTCTTTGTCCATCGGACAGTTTATGTAGTCGTCACCGCCTCGGCCATATCTTGCAGCCATAAAAGCAATGTCAAAATTAATGCTCTGCTCTGTAACGATAGGCGCTGCAGCATCAAAAAAGAACAAATTTTTATCACCGCAAATTGAGGCAATATGCTCGGCAAGACCGCCGCTTGTAAGAGGACCTGTCGCAACAATGCACACGCCGTCAGGCAGAGAAGAAACCTTTTTATTTACCACCGTTATATTTTTATGATTTAAAACTTTTTTGGTTATGTAATCAGAAAAATCTTCACGGTCAACCGCCAAGGCTCCACCGGCTGCAACACTGGTCTTTTTTGCCGCTTCAATACAAACCGATCCAAGCATTTCCATCTCGGCTTTAAGCAGACCCGCAGCGCTCTCAATTCGCATTGCTTTAAGCGAATTCGAGCAAACCAACTCGGCAAATTTATTTGAATGATGTGCAGGAGTAAAATCTGTCGGTTTCATTTCAACAAGCGTAACCTGCAAGCCTGCGTTTGCGGCATAAAGCGCCGCTTCGCATCCTGCAAGACCTGCACCTATAACGGTAATTTTATTCATCTTTTTTCTTTCTTGTGGCGCATAGGCTATTCATACAATATTTACGACCTCTCGCACCTTTAATAATATAACTGCCGCACTCTTTGCAGACCTCACCTGTAGGCACACCGGGAGAAGCAAAGTCACACTGTGGGTAGTTAGAGCAGCCGTAAAAGTTTTTGTGAGTTTTTTGTGATGTTTTCTTCACAAGCTTTGCGCCGCATTTGGGACAAGGCTGTGCAATTTCTTCAGCGGGCATAGGTTTTGTGTTTTTACACTCAGGAAAGCCGGGACAAGCCAAAAATTTACCAAATCGTCCGCTTTTTACAACCATTGTACGACCGCATTTGTCGCAAATTTGGTCGCTTTCCTCATCAGGCAACTTAATGCGCTTTGCCGTACTTTCAGCTTTTTCAAGCATAGACGCAAACTCGCCGTAAAAACTTTGCATAAGTGTAATCCACTCAAGCTCACCCGCACCGATTTTATCAAGGTCGTTTTCCATACCGGCGGTAAACTTAACGTCCATAATCTTTTTAAAATGCTTTACAACAAGGTCAACTATAACCGTACCTAAAGCAGTAGGTTTTAGTGACTTTTTATCTCTTTCGATATACTCTCTTTGCAAAATGTTTGCAATAATCGGAGCATAGGTTGAAGGACGGCCGATGCCGTTTTCTTCCAACGTTTTTATAAGTGTAGGTTCAGTAAAGCGTGAGGGTGGCTGTGTAAAATGTTGGTTTTGTGTAAGCTCACGAAGTTTAAGCCGATCGCCAACCTTCATATCGGGCAACATACCGCCTTCTTCGCTCTCTTCATCACGACCTTCAACATAAAGTTTTGTAAAACCGTCAAACTTAACCTTAAAACCGCTCGCTTTAAACAGATAATTTCCTGCAGTAATGTCAACTGCCATAGTGTCTTGCACACAAGCAGCCATTAAACTTGCGATAAATCTTTCCCAAATAAGTTTATACAGCTTATACTGTTCTGCTGTAAGAGCACCTTTAACCTCGTCGGGTGTAAGTTCAACAATGGTGGGACGGATTGCTTCGTGAGCATCCTGTGCACCTTTTTTCGCCGCAAATTTACGAGGAGTTTTGGGCAAATAATTATCGCCAAAACGCGAAGCAATAAACTTTGTAGCCGCAAATTTAGCCTCATCAGAAATGCGCAAAGAGTCGGTTCTCATATAAGTTATAAGACCTGTTGCGCCGTGACCGGGAATTTCAACACCTTCGTACAACTGCTGTGCAATTTTCATTGTACGCTGACCGTTGAAATTAAGTTTGCGTGAAGCTTCTTGCTGTAATGTAGATGTTATAAAAGGAGGGGCAGGTTGCTTATTGCGAACACCTTTTTTAATGTTAGAAACAATGTAATTGGCACCATCAAGGTCTGCAACTATGTCATTTGCCTGTTCCTCATTAGCAATATTCATTTTTTTACCGTCAATAAGACCGTGTAATTTGGCATCAAACACGCTCTTGCCACTTGCAAGGCGGGCATCGATGCTCCAATACTCCTGCGGCACAAAAGCCTCTATTTCTTTTTCGCGGTCAACAATAAGACGAAGCGCAACCGTCTGCACTCGACCTGCAGATAAACCACTTTTAACCTTTTTCCACAAAAAAGGACTAAGCTTATAGCCAACAATGCGGTCTAACACACGACGTGCCTGCTGTGCATCAACAAGGTTACTGTCAATTTTGCGCACAGCCGCCATACCGGCAGAAACACCGCTTTGTGTAATCTCGTTAAAAGAAACACGGTTTGCTTTATCAAGGTCCAAATCGAGCATCTGTGCAAGATGCCAAGATATAGCCTCTCCCTCGCGGTCAGGGTCGGTTGCAAGATATACAACTTCACTGTCAGCCGCTGCAGCTTTAAGCTTTTTGATAAGCTCTTTTTTATCCTTCATAACCACATACTGCGGCAAAAATCCGTTTTCAATGTCCACTCCAATTTTAGAAACCGGCAAATCACGCACGTGTCCCATTGATGCTACAACGTCATAGCCATCTCCGAGATATTTTTTTATGCTTTTAACCTTTGTGGGTGACTCAACTATCACAAGTTTAGACATAAAAGGCTTCTCCTTTTTTAAGTTAATTCTTCTTTTCAAAGCGTCCTCCGGGCATTGCTTGTATAAAACCATACAACTCAAGTTCTGAGAGCGCCGCAAAAACATCAGCATCTGATATATGCTCTATACAGATATCGTCAACCGATATTTCTTTATCATTAAAACAGCTATAAACCAATTTTGCCGTACTGCTCAAAACATCAATCTTTGGGAGATTTCTTTTTTCTGCTTTTTCGGTTTTTGGTTTAAATAACTTAACTTTTTTCAATCTAACAAAAAATTTATTTGAGCATTGCTGATAATCCTTGTTCATTGTTTCTTTATTGATATTATAAGCCCTTCGCATATCAATTTTATCGCTAAACATAGGATAATAACATTCAAAAATGTTAACCGCACTTAAAAGTGGTATTGCGCCATCTTTAAGCAATTTATCCGAACCTGCATATTGTTGCGAAATTTTGGCTCTTCCCGGAACAACGAAAACATCTTTGCCTTGCTCGGCAGCACAGTTTGCCGTAATAAGCGCACCGCTTTTTTCGCTCGCTTCAACTACTGCAACACCTAAAGCAAGACCCGACATAATGCGGTTGCGAATTCTAAAGGCGCCTTTGGTTACATTATATCCCGGCGGAAACTCACTTATTACGCAGCCTTTTTGTATAACTGCTTTTCTAATTTCCTTGTTAGCAACAGGATATTCAACATCTATGCCGCAAGGCATAACCAAAACGGTTACACCACCAGCATTCAAAGCACCTGCGTGAGCATAAAAGTCTGCTCCCACAGCGCCACCGCTAACAATTGTCATACCTCCAAGTGCAAGTCTGTAAGCAAGTGAATAAGCCGATTTTTTACCAAACTCCGTACAATTTCTTGGCCCTACAATACAAAAAGTAGGTGTCAATTCAAAATCCGGCATCCTTCCTTTTACGTATAACACCGCAGGCGGAGCATCAATGCAAAGCAAAGTTTTGGGATAACTTTTCATATCGGGTGTGACAATATCAATTCCCAAATGTTTGCAAACATTTATGGTTGCGTAACAGTCCGATAATGAAATTGCGCCAATTTTGTTTATTACAGACGGCGGTAACACACCGCTTTTGCGAATGGTATCAACATCAGCTTCATACAGACCTTTCGCCGAGCCAAAACGTTCAATTACATTAGGTAAAAAACTGCTACCAAACCCAATGATTTTTTGCAACCACACCCAATAAACCATACAGTTTACCTCGTCATTTCCCACATAACAATCGCAGCAGCAGTTGCCGCATTAAGAGACTCTGTTATGCCTTTCATTGGAATGTTAATCGGTATAGCAATTTTTATAGCCTCATCGGTAAGACCGTTTGCCTCGTTACCAATAAGCGCAACAGCACCACCCTTAAAATCCACCTTGCTTATAGGCTCTGCGGTATTATGAACAACACAGGCATAAAGCGGCATTTCAAGAGCGCTCAATTGTCCTATAAAATCATCAAGCTCAATTACAGGTAATCTCATTAATGCACCCATAGATGCTCTTAAAGCTTTAGGATTATAACGGTCACAACCTTTTTTAGACACAATAACACCGCAAAGACCCAAAGCCTCTGCCGTACGTGCAACTGCTCCCAAATTTGATGGGTCGGCAACGTTTTCCAAAGCTATATATTTACCCGTTTTGTTAATTTGCGAATTACATTCGGGAATTTTACACACACAAATAACGCCCTGAGGCGTTTGCGTCCCGGACATCTTCTTAATAACCTTTTGGCTGACAATCAGCGTTTTTTCTGCCTTGTTGGAAATGGCTTTTGCATCGGCGGTATGCTTTAGCTGAAACTCTTCAGTTATAATAGCAGTCTTAATATCAACCGACCTTACAGCATCCATGCAAAGCCTTAACCCTTCGGCTATAAACAAACCTTCTTCCCTACGGGCACGGGAGCTGTCGGCAAGCCGACAAACCTCCTTAACCGTAGGATTATCCGGTGAAGTTATTATTATGGAATCAACCACTTACAAACCCTCCGGAAAATAATTACACCTAAGAAAAGCGCCCGTTAAGACGGGCGTGTTTCTTACTTTTCAAGTGCTTTTTTTGCATTTTTTGCAAGGGTAGCGAAACCGGCAGCATCGTTTACAGCCAGGTCTGCCAACATCTTGCGGTTAATTTGATAACCAGCCTTCTTAATGCCGTTCATAAAGGTAGAATAGTTCATACCGTTGATTTTTGCAGCAGCAGAAATTCTGGTAATCCAAAGGCGACGGAAATCACGCTTTTTAAGACGACGTCCAATATAAGCGTAATTGCCTGATTTCATAACTGCTTCTTTAGCAGTTTTAAAGAGCTTTGATTTAGCTCCGAAATAGCCTTTTGCAAGCTTTAAAGTTTTATTTCTTCTTTTTCGCGTTGCTAACGCGCCTTTTACTCGTGCCATTGTATAGCAACCTCCGTTATAGTTTCACCTTATTTGTAGGGGATCATTCTTTTTACTGCTACTGTGTTAGTAACATCCGCTACAACTGTCTTGCGCAGATTTCTCTTACGCTTAGTAGTTTTCTTGTTGAGTATGTGTGATTTGTAAGCATGTGCGCGTTTTACTAAACCGGTTTTGGTAAGTTTAAAGCGCTTTTTTGCACCGCTGTGCGTTTTGAGCTTAGGCATGTCAAAACCTCCTTAATGTGTATAATCCTTGCCTATTTATTTTGTTGATTTGGGCGCAAGAAACATCAGCATAATTCTGCCTTCTGTCTTGGCCGGTTTTTCCACTACGGAAACCTCAGAGCAGTAATCGGCAAACCTCTTCATCAGGTCAAGACCCATTTCAGAATGCCCCATTTCTCTTCCGCGGAAACGGATAGAAACCTTAACCTTATTACCGTCCTTTAAAAACTGACAAGCATGTCTTGCTTTTGTTTCAAAATCATGAGTGTCAATGCCAAGTCCGATAATTCTGATTTCTTTAACCTCGACTACTTTTTGATTTTTGCGAGCTTCCTTCTCCCTTTTTGCCTGCTCAAATTTGTACTTATTGTAGTCCATAATTTTGCAAACCGGGGGTTCTGCGTTAGGAGAAATACATACCAAATCAAGATCCTGGTCGTAAGCAATATTAAGAGCCTTATCGGGCGCCATAATACCAAGCTGTGAACCGCTGGAGTCAATAAGACGAATCTCTTTAAATTTGATAGCTTCGTTGATAGCTGCTTCTTTGCTACTGATGGGAAAACACCTCCAAAATAATATAACAAAAGCGCGGAACATAAATTCCGCGCTCAATAAGCATACACTACCCTGCAAAAGCAAGGCACTTTACACTATTGACCCTTAAGCTAAATGCCATGGGGTGAGAACGGAAAATTGAATGTTCTACTTTATTTGCAAATGCTATTTTAACAACTTATATACTGTTTGTCAACACTTTTTTCAAATTTATATTATTCTTACTCGAATAACGCCCTCAATAGCTGTTGCTCTTGCCATTATAGCATCATCATCACCATCGTTGATGTCAAGCAATGTGTAAGCATATTCGCCCTTTGCTCTGTTAACCATATTCTCAATATTAATATCCTTGCCTACGGCTGCTGTAAGATTATTAATCATATTAGGAATATTCTTATGAATTACGCAAACACGCTTTTTGGTGTTACGGGGAATATTAACTTCGGGTAGGTTAACCGAGTTAACAATACAGCCGTTTTCAATATAATTAATAAGCTGTTTTGCCGCCATTCTTGCGCAGTTTTCTTCAGATTCAGGTGTTGATGCGCCAAGATGCGGGATAGCAATAACACCATCTGCTCCAAGCATTTCGTCACTTGGGAAGTCGGTAACGTAACTTGCCACCTTGCCGCTTTCAAGCGCTGCAAGCATATCGGCAGAATTTACAAGACCGCCTCTTGCAAAGTTAAGAATTCTTACTCCGTCTTTCATCATTGCCATAGACTCAGCGTTGATAAGATTCTTTGTAGAATCATTAAGCGGAACGTGAACAGTAATGTAATCACACTGTGTAAAAATTTCTTTTATATCAGTTGCGTGAATGGCATTGTGTGTAAGGTGCCATGCAGCGTCAACCGACAAATACGGGTCATAGCCGTAAACCTTCATACCAAGGTGATTTGCTGCATTTGCAACCAAAACACCAATAGCACCAAGACCGATAATACCGAGGCTCTTGCCGCTAATTTCAGGACCTGCAAAAGCGCTCTTTCCTTTTTCAACAAGTTTGCCAACCTCGTCGCCCTTGCCTTTAAGCGTTTTTGCCCATTCAATAGCGGGAATAACACGGCGAGAACCGATAAGCAAACCGGCTACAACCATTTCTTTAACTGCGTTCGCGTTTGCACCGGGTGTGTTGAAAACAACAATGCCCTGCTCTGAGCAACGTTCTATAGGAATGTTGTTTGTACCTGCACCTGCTCGTGCAATACCAAGTAAACTTTCACTAAACTGCTCGTCGTGCAAAGCGGCAGAACGAACGATAGCGCCTTGCGGGTTTTCCATAGTGTCAGAAATTTCATATTTGTTTTCATCAAACATCGAAAGTCCTGTTTTTGAAATTTTGTTATAAGTAATAATCTTATACATGATTATTTGTGCTCCTTTTCAAATTTAGCCATAACGTCAACCAATTTTTCAACACCCTCGTAAGGCATGGCATTGTAAATTGATGCTCTCATACCGCCTACTGAACGATGGCCCTTGATGTTTACAAGACCCTCTTGCTTTGCTGCGGCAATAAACGCTGCATCAAGCTCATCGCTGCCTGTAATAAAGGGAATGTTCATTAACGAACGGTCCTCTTTAACAACTGTTCCTTTAAACAATTTGCTGTTGTCAAGAAAATCGTAAAGCAGATTAGCCTTTTTCTCATTAATTTTTTTCATATTTTCAAGACCGCCGATTGTGTCGCGAATCCACTCAAGCACAAGACCTGCCATATAGATGGTGTAGCAAGGCGGCGTATTATACATTGAATCATTTTCTGCATGAATTTTATAGTCAAGCATAGTGGGAGTAATATCTCTTGCGTTACCGACAAGGTCTTTACGAACAATAACCACAGTAAGACCAGCGGGAGCCAAGTTTTTCTGGGCACCGGCATAAAGCAACCCAAATTTTGAAACATCCAAGGGTTCTGAAACAATGCAGCTTGAAATATCGCCAACCAGAGGAACGTCACCAGTATCAGGCAACTCATTGAACTTGGTGCCGTAAATTGTGTTGTTCATACAAATATGAAAATAATCGGCATCCTTATCAAATGTCGTCTTATCAAGTTTAGGTATGTATGAATATGTTTTATCAGCAGAAGAAGCAACGGCATTGGCAACACCATACTTTGCAGCCTCTTTATACGCTTTGTTTGCCCATTGGCCAGTAATAACAAAATCAGCCTTGCCGTTTTTGTTCATAAGATTCAAAGGAATCATTGAAAACTGCGTTGAAGCACCACCCTGCAAGAATAAAACGTCATAATTATCAGGTATGTTCATAACCTCTCTTAAAAGAGCCTCTACACCCTTGATAATTGCATCATACTCTTTTGAACGGTGTGACATCTCCATTACCGATTGGCCTGTTGTACCATACTCAACGAATTCTGCCTGAGCACGCTTTAACACATCAAGCGGAAGCATTGAAGGACCTGCACTAAAATTAAAAATTCTTGACATAAAAACCTCATCCTTACTTGCAATAATAATTATTTTACGCTCCAAATTATTTTAGAGTGCAAAGATTGTAGTTCATTATATTAAAGTAAAATAATACTGTCAACCGAATTGTTAAATTATTAACAATCTTTTTGTTGTAATTAAAGGAATTATGAGAAAGTTTGTTATTTTTTTATCAATATTGCTTTATATAATATGCCATTGCTCGCAACAACAAGCAACGGCATTACATTGCTAATAGTTATCAAGAACTTGATTTGCAAGTTGTAAAAGTTCTTGCTTTACGCTTTCAGGTGATACAATTTTCATTTTTTTGCCAAAACCCATAACCCACGACAAAAACATTTTACTTATCATAACATTAACGGTAACCCTAAATACATCACCGTCATTTATAAACATTAAATTGTCGCCGAATCGGTCAATAATAACACCCGCAAGCGAATTATCACATTCAAGAGTCACCTTTTGCGCATTACCTCCGAACATACCAAACATCTGCTTAGAATAAACCGCCATATCAAAGCTTTCAAAATGTTTACTCCCCAGACGCGTCTTTTCTTCAATACCTACGTTTTGCATTTTGTCAACCCTAAAATGCTTTATTATATCTGCCTTTGCATCATAACCAATCATATAATAGTTTTCGTCATCCCAGGTAAGCGCCCAAGGGCTAATTTCGTATAAAGCACCATCGTGTCTAAGAACCTTTTGCTTTTTTTCGTTCCATTCATAATATTTAAAGGTTAATCTTTTATTCAGCGCAATAGCATTATGAATACTGTCAACATTATAATATGCTTGCTCGTTGGGCGTTTTAACTCGGTTAGAAACAAACACTTGACGGTCAAGTTGCATTTTTTCATAATTACTTGCCATTGACGACAGTTTTTTAATAAGCTCATTGCTTTTTTTCTTTGTAATAAACTTTGAGGACTGCACTGCATCAACAAGCAATTTTAGCTCAGGCAGTTGAAAGGTTCTGTCGGCAACAAAATAGCCTGTATTTCTTCCCTGTCGAGTGCTCTGTACCTCTACGCCGTACAAGCGCAGAGTTTCAAAGTCATCATAAAGGCTTTTGCGCTCTGCCGTTATATCATAGGATTCAAGCAATTCTATAATCTGTTTTATTGAAAGAATGTGGTTTTCGTCTGTATGCTCGTTTAAAATTTTCATCAGATATAACAATTTAAGTTTTTGATTAGCACCTTTTGCCATAAAAATCAACCGCCTTTTTAATATCGGCTTTATTGTACCATAAACAACCCAAAAAGTGAATATTTATTTGAAAGCAATAAAAAGGCTGAGCATAAAGCTCAGCCTAATTTTATTCGAGTTCTAACACTTGGCTTTCATTTTTAGCGCTTTCAAAGCATTTTTCCAACAAGTAAATTGCGTGAGCGGATTCATCTGGAGGACAAGTGGTGTTTTCTATACCCTCGCTTATCACCTTAACAAAATATCCAATTTCTTCAACAATGCCATCTTGCACAGGCAAAGAAATGAGTTCTTTTTTGCCATCGTTATCCTCAAATGTTACCTCTTTTCCGTCAAACACGAGTTTGCCCTGCTCAAACTCCACGTCATAACTTGCGCAAAATGCACCTGTTTGGTCTTGCCATTCACTTTCAATTACCACGTCAAAATCGTTGTAACAGAAGGTTGAAACAGAATGGTCATTTATAGAGCGCAAACTCTCAAGCTCACAACGAAGTTTTTGGGGATAACCGAAAATATACTGCATAACATCAAAGTCATGAACGTTAAGCTCGGTCATTGAACTGCCTGCTTTTTCATCCTTAAAACGCCAGTTATCCTTACCCCATTTTGGCAACGGTGTAACACGGCTGAAATATGCCTTTTTAACCTTGCCGTATTTTGCTTGTTTAACTGCATTGTACAAATATATATACTCAGCATAAAATCTAACACAATGACCAATCATAAGATTTGCTTTGTTTTCATTTGCTGCCTTTATCATATTAAGACATTGCTCATATGTATCCGCCATAGGTTTTTCACACAAAACACAACAGCCTTGTTTTAATGCTTCAACCGCAAATGGCTCATGAAAACCTGTGGGCAAACAAATATCAACTAAGTCAGGCTTAATTTCTTCAAGCATTTTCTTGTGGTCGGTATATTGTGCGAATGGCAGCTCGTTTTCAAACTCACTGGGTATGGGAATGTTGATTTTGGTAACGCTTTTAAACATATCGGGGTTTGCATCACATGCTGCAACAAGCTGAACAGGCAAACCAATTTTATTGTAATGATGATAAGCCCATCTATGTATCTGAGCGATACCGCCAAAACCGATAATTGCAACCTTAATCATACAAATTTCATCCTTTATTTATTATTGTACATTTAAAATTATATTATTTGCATCACAATATGTCCATACACAATAGTAAATTTTATTTGCACAATATTAAATATAACAAATTTAATGCGCTTTAATTTTCTTTTGCACAATATTCAATGTATTTTGCATAATATTTAGGAGCAAGTATATATTTTAGTTTTTCCAATATTTTCTGTCAAGACTTCTAAATTGCAACGCCTGGAGAATATGCGCTTTTTCAATAGTAACACTGTCGTCAAGGTCTGCAATCGTTCTTGAAATTTTCAAAACTCTATCGTAAGATCGTGCGGAAAATCCCATTTTTTCAAATGCCTCCCGCAAAAGCGATGATGCTTCCCCGCTCAACTCACAAAACTGCCTAATCATCTTTGGGGTCATTTTTGCATTACACGAAACATCTGTGCCCTCAAAACGTTTTTGCTGAATTTTTCTTGCGGCATTAACCCGCTCGCGTATTGCAGAAGAACTCTCCTCATCCCTTTTAGAAGAAAGAGAGTTATAATCAACAGGTCCAACCTCAACATGCAAATCAAGCCTGTCAAGTAAAGGCCCTGATATACGTCCAAGATAACGAGACACCGCAGCAGCAGTGCATACACATTGCTTTGTAGGATGACCGTAATATCCGCATGGGCATGGATTCATCGCCGCAACAAGCGTAATGGAACAAGGATATGTAAACGACCCTGCCACACGGGAAACGGTTATTGTTCCGTCCTCTAAAGGCTGACGTAGGCTTTCCATAACATCACGGTCATATTCCGGCAACTCATCCAAAAACAATACACCATTATGTGCAAGAGAAATTTCACCCGGTCTTGGAACACTGCCACCACCCGACAATCCTCTTGACGATACCGTATGATGCGGCGCTCTGAACGGCCGCACAGTAACCAGCGGGTTATCATTTGAAACTACACCCGCTATCGAATGTATTTTTGTAGTCTCAATTGCCTCATCAAAGCTCATTTCGGGCATAATTGTAGGCATACGTTTTGCAAGCATACTCTTACCCGAACCGGGAGGACCGATAAGCAGCACGTTGTGACCGCCCGCAGCAGCAATTTCCATAGCGCGTTTTGCTGCTGTCTGACCTTTAACATCAGCAAAATCAGGCGCACCATCAAAAAGGCCGGGAACAAACGCTATTCGCTCGACAGGCTGTTCTTGGCTTCTGCCCAAAATGTGTTTTGCAACATCTGTAATTGTTTTTAGTGCATAAACCTCAATACCGTCAACAACAGCACATTCTTTTCCGTTATCATAAGGGACATATATGCGCTTAATGCCCTGCTGTCGCGCCATAATGGTACGGGGCAAAGCTCCGTTTACGGCACGTAAAGCACCATTTAGCGAAACCTCACCCAAAAAAGCGGCATCACTAATATCGGGTTTGTCTTCGAGTGTTGCACACAAAATTGCAATAAATAACGGCAAATCGTAAACAGAGCCCTCTTTACGTACGTCTGCGGGAGCAAGATTGGCTGTTATGCGTCCAACAGGAAATTTGAAGCCGCAATTATTAAAAGCTGCACGCACTCTGTCTCGTGATTCCTTTACGGCAGCATCGGGCAACCCAACGATATCAAAAGCAGGTAATCCCTTGCTCACGTTAACCTCAACATCGGTCACATAAGCTTCCATACCTAATATTCCTATACTTTTTAATTGCGCATACATAACATCACCAAAAAATTAAATTATTATACATATTATAACAAAGATTGGCGGATTTTTCACCAATTTTTTTAGCAATAATTTTACACTTGAATTCTTGACAAAAACCGCACTAAATTATATAATTGTCTTGCTGCTTTTTTGCAGTCTGTGGAGATGTACCCAAGCGGTTGAAGGGTCCGCACTCGAAACATAGTCGGGTCTGTCACATACCTATCTTCGTAAACCCTTTGTTTATCGGGGTTTTTAGGACTTCGGTTTGCACTTTTGAAAATCTGCATCTCGCAGTTTTCTCGCAATTTGGTATCAAGGCGCAAGCCTATACAATTTAATATGGAGACGTATCGAAGTGGTCATAACGGGGCTGACTCGAAATCAGTTAGGGAGCAACCCCCCGCGAGTTCGAATCTCGCCGTCTCCGCCAAGGCGGAGTTGCTTATGCAACTCCGCTTAGTATTTTATACCGTATTAGCTCAGCGGATAGAGCGCCCTTCTCAAAAAGGGGTAGTCGCGGGTTCAAATCCCGCATACGAATTCTATTCACATTTACGTGATTTATATATAATTTATTTACTGACGTCAAACGATTTTTGGGGCAATTAAAAACTCTCATTGGGCAAACAGACACGGTGACCGATTCTTACTGCCTTTAAGTTTCGGTTAAACTACAAAACTGTGTTCAGTATGAACATCCGTATTCGGATAAAGTTGCTTGTGGGAG
>JAZSLU010000033.1:0-4345 GCA_045535505.1 Acutalibacteraceae bacterium
GTTTCTGCTTTATTAACAATTTGATATATTATCATAGTTTATATTAAATGTCAAATTAAATAAAAATAAAATGTGAAGCTTCAAAATTTTATTCATTTTTGAGCATTTATGCATAATTTTGTGCATAAACGCATTATAAATGCATATTTAATCAATAATATGTAAAATATTTTGCATATTTTTGCATTTTAGGGGTTGACAACAGTAAATTAATGCATTATAATTCTTTTCGTTGAATAATTAATTTACTTTTTCGGAGGCAATTAAAATGAGTATCAAAAAAATTGTTTTAGCTTATTCAGGCGGTTTGGACACTTCCATCATTATCCCCTGGCTTAAGGAAACCTATCCCGGCTGTGAGGTTATTGCAGTTTGCGGTTGTTTAGGCCAAGGCAGCGAAACAGACGGTTTGGAAGAAAAAGCTATCAAGACAGGTGCATCAAAGCTCTACATGCTTGACCTTACTGATGAATTTGTTGAAGACTACATTATTCCAACAATGCAGGCCGGCGCTCTTTATGAAGAATATATGTTAGGTACCTCTTTCGCACGTCCCCTTATTGCTAAACACCTTGCAAAAATTGCATTGGACGAAGGTGCAGATGCAATCTGCCACGGCTGTACAGGCAAAGGCAATGACCAAGTACGTTTTGAACTTGCTGTTAAAGCGTTTGCTCCTGACCTTAAGATAATTGCACCTTGGCGCGTTTGGGATATTAAATCTCGTGACGAGGAAATTGATTATGCCGAGGCACACAATATCCCCTTGAAGATAAACAGAGAAACCAACTACTCAAAAGATAAGAACATTTGGCACTTGTCACACGAAGGTCTTGATCTTGAAGATCCCGGAAATGAGCCTCAATATGAAAAACCAGGCTTCTTAGAAATGGGTGTTTCTCCCATCGACGCTCCCGACAAGCCCACTTACGTTACTATTGATTTTGAGTGTGGTGTTCCCGTTGCAGTTGACGGTGAAAAAATGAGCGCTAAAAACCTTCTCGAAAAACTTAATAAGCTCGGTGGAGAAAACGGCATTGGTCTTTTGGATATTGTTGAAAACCGTCTTGTTGGTATGAAGAGCCGCGGCGTTTACGAAACTCCCGGTGGTACAATTATGTACTTTGCTCACAACTATCTTGAAACTATCACCCTTGACAAACTTACTGCACATAAGAAGCAAGAACTCGCTATCACCTTTGCTGACTTAGTTTACAACGGTCAGTGGTTTACACCCTTGCGCGAGGCTCTCTCAGCTTTTGTAAGCAAAACACAGGAAAAGGTCACCGGTAAAGTTAAACTTAAACTTTACAAAGGCAACATCATAAAAGCAGGTGTTTGGAGTGATTGGTCACTCTACTCTGAAGAAATTGCAACCTTTGACGAAGACGAAGTTTACGATCAGGCAGATGCAGGCGGATTTATCAACTTGTTTGGTTTGCCCATTCAAGTTCAAGCACAGGTTGACCAAAAAAATTCTAATAAAAAATAACCTTTAATTAAAAAATGCCCACAGCAAAATTTTGCTGTGGTCATTTTTTAATCAATATTCAATCTCTTGCCAAGCACCTTAAATAAATATGATACAGAAAGTCCTATTGCAATACAAATGAAGCTTAATAGCCAATTTGTAAAACCTACCGGCAACCCAGGGAAAACACTCACAACCGAGCCTGACATAAACCCAAACACCATTAAAAAGCCTAAGCTATGGTGCTTTTTAAAAACAATCTTTGTAATATTGGAAAACAACATCATTCCAATTACAAACGCAACACCTACCATTGCAACAATAAAAACATTTGTAAACCAAGCCGAACCAAACCATAAGGATGTATCCATAATATCATTTGCAAGTACAAGCAATGGTTCATATATTCCAAACATCATCAGTAGCATTGAAATACTCATGCCGGGAACCATGCTCATCATACCCGATATTGCACCACAAACGGGCATATAAATTCTCATCGCCGTGCTTGTAACAGTTTCAAAATTAAATGAAAAAGCAAAGTCTGATTTTGCTAAAAACCCTATTGTTACAGCAAATAAAAAGGCTATAACTGTTCCTATAAAATACTTTTTCTTGATAACGCCTTTTTTTGCTTCATCAATAACAGTAGGCACACTACCGACAATAAGGCTCATAAATAGCAAATAAGCCGGAATGGTATAATTTGCAAATAAAAAATTAAGTGCACGCAATAATAAAATCATACTTATTCCAGCACCGATCACCATAGGAAACACGTATATTATATTTGATTTTAAATTTTTAAACGGATTGGATATTATATTAATTAAATCATCATATATTCCCATCATGACAGCCATGATGCTTCCGCTTATACCTGGTGCTATAACACTTATTCCCAAAAAAGCACCACAAAGCATTCGATAAAAAAATTTACTCAATTTAGCTTTATCCACAATATCACCTAATTAACCTTTATTTTCGTTTTTTAACATTAAATTTTCGGGTTCTGTTATAATTATTGCTGTTATGTATAACCTGCTTATGAGTTGCCACAAGACAGTTTTTGCCTGTGCCAATCAAATCATACCTCCCCGCTTTTTTTAAAGCCGTTAACACAAGCTGTTTGTTTTCAGGACGGTAATATTGCAAAAGTGCACGTTGTTCGGCTTTTTCACGCGGGGTGCGCGGCACATAAACCTTTTCCATGGTAAATGGGTCTAATCCGGTATAAAACATACAAGTCGAAACCGTTCCCGGCGTAGGATAAAAATCTTGGACCTGTTCGGGATGCAATTTCTCTTTTTTTAAAAACAGTGAAAGTTCAATCGCATCATTTAATGTACTACCCGGATGAGATGACATAAGATATGGCACCAAAAACTGATTTTTGCCAACCGTTTGTGTTATTTCGTAGAAACGTTTTTTAAATTTATTATACACATCAATGCCAGGCTTACCCATACGCTTTAAAACATTAGCAGAGCAATGTTCAGGCGCTACCTTTAACTGTCCGCTTACGTGATGTTCAACAAGTTCTTTAAAAAAGGTTTCATCCTTGTCGGCAACCAAATAATCAAAACGAATGCCCGAACGTATAAACACCTTTTTAATTTTAGGCAAGGCACGAAGCTTGCGAAGCAAATTAAGATAATCTGTGTGGTCAACATTAACCGCCTTACACATTGTTGGCGCAAGGCACTTTTTGTCTGGACATAAACCCCTATCAAGTTGCAAATTACAAGATGGTGCTCTAAAATTAGCAGTAGGACCGCCAACATCATGAATATATCCTTTAAAATCAGGCATTTGTGTTATCAATTTAGCCTCATCAATAACCGACTGGTGACTGCGACAGGAGATTTGTCTGCCTTGGTGGTAGGCTAAAGCACAAAAATTGCAGGCACCAAAGCAACCTCTGTTATGTATAATTGAAAACTTAACCTCTTCTATACCGGGAACGCCGCCAAGTGCCTTATATGACGGATGATAATCACGCATAAACGGCAATGAATATACCTCGTCCATCTCGGCAGTATTAAGAGGAAATGTTGGTGGATTTTGCACAACAATTATATCACCATGACGTTGAATAACAGTTTTGCCACGCACAGCATCATGTTCTTGCTGTTGAATGCGACAGGACTTTGCATAATTTCGCTTGCCTTGCTCGTTTTCAATAGAAACATTTTCAAAACTCGGGCATTCTTTTACGGGACCCGGCGTATAATCTTTTGTTTTAACGCAATAGCATGTGCCATTAATATCGGTAAGATTTTTTATGTTTATACCATCATTAAGGCGATTAGCAATTTCAACAATATGTCGTTCTCCCATACCATACATCAACAAGTCTGCAGATGAATCAATTAAAATTGAAGGACGCACTTTATTATCCCAATAATCGTAATGAGCAAAACGGCGAAGAGAAGCCTCCACACCGCCTATTGCAATAGCAACGTCACCAAAAATTCTTCTGATATTTTTACAATAAACTATAACAGCACGGTCAGGTCGCTTGCCGGCACGACCACCCGCAGTATAAGCATCGTCGCTGCGCTTCTTTTTAGCGGCGGTATAGTGAGCCACCATAGAGTCGATATTACCACCATTAACCAAAAAAGCAAGGCGCGGTTTGCCAAAGCGTTTATAATCATCATCGCATTGTGGTTGTGGCAAAATACAAACCTTATAGCCGGCACTTTCAAGCACACGAGAGATTATTGCAGTACCAAATGACGGGTGGTCAACATAAGCGTCACCCGTTATTATTATAAAATCCGGCTGTTGCCAGCCAAGTGCCGACATTTCTTTTTTTGTAATTGGTAAAAAGGGCATAAAATCACCTTGAAAAAATATATAAATTAAGTA
>JAZSLU010000018.1:0-15184 GCA_045535505.1 Acutalibacteraceae bacterium
CAAGGAATTCCTTGATTATGTATGTGTTGATGATATGGGCAATCTTTTAAGACCGGATTATTTGTCGCAACATTTACAGACTGTGCTCAAAAGAAATAACTTGAAGCATATTCGGTATCACGATTTGCGACACTCTTGCGCTTCGCTATTACTCGCCAACGGTGTATCATTAAAAGAAATCCAAGATTGGTTGGGACATTCGGATTTCAGTACAACGGCAAATATTTATAGCCATTTAGAGTATGGAGCCAAGGTCAAGTCTGCTAACAAGATTGCAGAGAACTTGAGCCTTGAAGAAAAGACAAAGGACGGGTAAATCCCGTCCCATACATAATTTATTTCTAACAGAATTCTAACGGATTTTGGGGAGAAATACCCTCATTTTTGACATTAAAATCACTTGAATTACAAGGTGATTTCAGATAAAGAAAATCTCTCAAACCCGCATAAACACTGGGTTTGAGAGATGATGGTGCGGGTAACAGGACTTGAACCTGCACAGCCTTGCGACCATTAGAACCTGAATCTAACGCGTCTGCCAATTCCGCCATACCCGCATATATGACTTAAATCCTTTCGAAAATCTTAGAACCGAAATGGTTTGTTAGAAATCCGTTAGAAATAAGTGTTTTTTTGAGATTTTTGAACAAACAGGAATCAAGGTCAAAAATCGTGAAACCCCTTGATTTTATGCGGTTCTTTGGAGAAAACAGCAGAGGGCTTAATGACACTCTCACGCGTTAGTACCTGAATCTAGCGCGTCTGCCAGTTCCGCCATATCCGCATATTTGGTTGTACTACAAAAAAATATTATACATATTTTTTAAATATTGTCAATGATTTTATTAATTAATTGACATTGTTTTTTCGGTGTATTATTATAAGTTTATATTATGTATTGAGGTGAATTTATGATACGGTCAAACATACATACACATACAAATTTTTGTGACGGTTCGGCGCCGCCGATTAAATATGTTGAAAAGGCAATAGAACTTGGATTTGATGCGTTGGGTTTTTCGGGGCACTCACTTACTGTGTTTGACCCTGATTATTGTTTGGATGCTGATTATTCGGGTTATCAAAACGAAATATTACGTCTAAAAGAGCTTTACAAAGACAAAATTTACATTGCCCTTGGTATTGAGCGTGACTCTTTTTCTGGAATTGATGATTTTGAATATGAATTTGTAATAGGTTCATCTCATTATGTAAAAATAAATGACGAATTTATTGCTGTTGACCGTTCTGATGAATATTTTGCTAATGCGATTAAAACTGTTTTTGGCGGCAATGCATTACTGTTTGCTGAGGAATATTACAAAACTCAGGCAAACGTTATCAAAAGAACAAAAGGGAACGTTGTGGGACATTTTGACCTTATAAAAAAATATAACAACGGCAACAAGTATTTTGATGAAGATAACAAACACTATATTAATGCTGCACTTGAAGCGCTTGATGCGGTTTGTGAGGATGCTGACATATTTGAAATAAATTCAGGTGCGGCTGCAAGAGGCGCAAACCCTGTGCCATATCCGTCACCCTTTATTCTTAAACGTTTAAAAGAAAAGGGCAAGAAGATTATATTTTCAAGTGATGCACATAAACCGCAAAACCTTACCGCAGGATTCAATCTTTCGTTACAAATGGCAAAAGATGCCGGGTTTACAAGCGTTGTTGAGTTTTGCGAATGCGGATTTAAGGAAACAAAAATATAATTTAAAGATATAACATATGAGGTGGTGTGGAGTGTGGAAAAAATTGAACGTCTTAAAGCAAAAGCACGTTCTTTGCCTACTTTGCCGGGTGTATATTTAATGCGGGATGCAACCAATAAAATTATATATGTCGGCAAGGCAAAATCGCTTAAAGACCGTGTTTATCAATACTTTTGCAACACCTCTGCTCACACCCAAAAAGTTATGGCTATGGTGCGCCAAATTGACGATTTTGAGTATATAATTTGTGACAGTGAATATGAAGCGTTAATGCTCGAATCGGCGCAAATTAAGCAACACAGTCCGCATTATAATATTCTTCTAAAAGATGACAAAGGATATCACTATATTAAGGTTACAAAAGGGGAATACCCTCGAATTTCAGTTGAGCATCAAACTGCTGATGACTTGGCTGAATATATTGGTCCATATTATTCATCATTTATTTTGAAAAACACGGTGGATGAGGCGCTAAAAGTTTTTGGTTTGCCGCGATGTTCTCGCCAGTTTCCTCGTGACATTGGCAAGGGTAGGCCGTGTCTTAACCATCATATCGGTCTTTGCAGTGCCGTTTGTTCGGGCAAAATTTCTGCCGCTCAATATAGGGAAGCCACCGCTCAAGCAATAAATTATATTAAATGCGGCGAAAAGGAATCGATAGCTGAACTTAAAATTAAAATGAATCAGGCGGCAGACCGTCTTGATTTTGAAAATGCCGCTCGACTTCGTGATAGAATAAAATCTATTGAAAGAATTTCTGCAAAACAAAAGGTAGTAGCTTCTCCTTATAAAAGGCAGGATGTTATCTGTATGTTTTATGCCGATGGAGAGGCTTGTTTTCACGTTTTTAGGTTTGTTGATGGCAAACTATCTGATAGTGAAGATTTTTATGTAAAAAATATTTTTAGTATTGAAGAGGCACGTACCGACTTTTTTATGTCATATTATTCGCTTAACCGTGATATCCCAAAAAGAATTATTACCGATACGTCCTTTAAGGATATCGAAATATTAGAACGGATTTTATCAGAAAAAGCAAAAAAGAGTGTTAATATTATTGTCCCTAAAATTGGGGAGCAGTATAAACTTGTGCAAATGTGTATATCAAACGCTTGTGATTACTTGTCGCAAAAGCAGTACAAAAGTTTGCATAAGGTTGCCGAGCTTGAGGAACTTGCAATATTGCTTGGTTTGCAAAAGGCTCCAAACGTTATTGAAGCTTATGATATTTCACATACTGCCGGAACTGATACGGTTGGCGCTATGACAGTTTTTAAAAATGGCAGTCCAGACAAGCGTATGTATAAACGTTTTAAGGTTTCTAATTCTATCGGAAACGACGATTATGGCTCAATGGCAGAAGTGCTGACGCGAAGGTTAGATGAATATATCAATAATAAAAATCCCTCTTTTTCTTTATTGCCGGATTTAATTTTGGTTGACGGTGGAAAAGGGCAGGTAGCAGTAGCACGTGAGGTTCTAAAAGAGAAAAATATTGATATACCACTGTTTGGCATGGTAAAAGACTCGTCTCACAGAACGAGGGCAATATGTTCGGCAGATGGTGAAATGCAAATTAAACCCAACAAACGTGTGTTTAGGTTGGTGACAGCCATTCAGGATGAAACGCATAGATTTGCCATCCAATATCACCGAAAACGTTCTGCAAAATCAAAACTTTCAAGCACCCTGTGTAAAATTGACGGCGTAGGTCCAGTTCGTGCTAAAAAGTTGCTTGAGCATTTTCGTACAATTTCGGCAATTTCTGATGCAACACTTGAGCAACTTGAAATGGCGCCCACAATGAATAAAACGGTTGCAAAAGAAGTTTATAATTTTTTTAATAAAACTCTTGACAAATAAAAACAGTAGTGATATACTACTGCCATATTAAAAAGCTGTGACGAAGACGGTCAAGGATGACACTTTCAGAGAGCCGATGGTTGCTGTGAATCGGTAGTTAAGTTCTTATATGACCCATCGCTTCTGAGCCGGAAGTCCGAACGGTTGATTTTTTTCAACTTATTAGACGCTTCTCGTGATTGCTGCGTTAATGCATAGGGATTGATAGATCCTAAAGTGGTAGTTTTTTGTAAAAACTGCAATTTGAGTGGTACCGCGGATGTATATTTACACCCGTCTCAAAGAAAACTTTGAGACGGGTGTTTTTTAATTTTTAAAATAGTTAGGAGGACTGTATTATGTCAACGTTTGAAACAGAAAAATTAAGCGAGGTGGCTCAACGAATTCGTGAGATGCGTGAGATTTTTAACTTTTCTGTTGAAGAAATGGCTAAAAAGACAGAAGTGTCTGTGACCGATTATGTGGATTATGAAGATGGAAAACTTGACTTTCCTTTTACTTTTATTCACAAATGCGCATTAGCGTTCGGTATAGGCATTACAGATTTGCTTGAAGGACAAAGTGCAAATCTGTCCTCTTATACAATTACGCGTAAAGGTGCAGGTCAGCAAACTGCTAAGGAAGACGGTATAAAAATTAATAATCTTGCCCCTAAATTTCGGAACAAAATTGCCCAACCTTATTGGGTGCGTTATGAATATTCTGCAGATAAGCAAGACAAACCTATTCATCTTACACAACATTCCGGTCAAGAATTTGACCTTGTGCTTAGCGGAAAACTTAAGGTTCAAATTGGTGAACACACCGAAATTTTGGATGAGGGAGATAGTATTTATTACGACTCTTCAACACCTCACGGCATGATTGCTGTTGACGGCAAGGATTGTGTGTTTTGTGCGGTTGTTTTGCCCGGTGAAAAAACCGAGAAAACCGTTGTTAACAGAAGTGTTGTTTCGGCTAAATCATCTAAAAAGCTTGTTTGCGAAAGATTTATCGAAACAATTGAAGATGATAACGGTTGTTTAAAGGATATTAAATTCAAAAACACAGAGTCTTTTAACTTTGGCTTTGATGTTGTTGACGGTATTGCCGAAAAATATCCCGATAAACTTGCAATGCTTCATCTTGACGTTAATAAATTTGAGCGCCGTTTCACCTTTAATGATATAAAACGTGCCTCTAACCAGGTTGCAAACTATTTTACGTCACTTGGCATTAAACGCGGTGACAAGGTTATGCTTGTTCTTAAACGTCATTATCAATTCTGGTTTGCTATGGTTGCTTTGCACAAAATTGGAGCAGTTGCAATTCCTGCAACAAACCAGCTAAAAGAACACGATTTTGAGTACAGATATAATGCCGCTGGCGTAAAGGCTATTGTTTGCACTGCGGATGGTGATACTGCTCAAATTGCCCAAAATGCTGCAAAAAATTGCCCTCAGGTTGAGCAACTTATTTTGGTTGGCGGTCAAAAAGAGGGCTGGCATGATTTTGATGCAGAATATAAACTTTTTTCAAGCAAATATGAGCGACCTGATAACGCATCTGCCGGCAATGACCTTGCTTTGATGTTCTTTACGTCAGGTACAACAGGCAATCCCAAAATGGCTGCTCACGCACACACTTATGCTCTCGGTCACTATGTTACGGCAAAATATTGGCATTGCTGTGAGCGTGATGGTTTACATCTTACAATTTCCGACACAGGCTGGGGTAAATCGCTTTGGGGAAAACTCTATGGTCAGTGGCTTTGCGAAGGCGCAGTTTTTGTTTATGACTTTGACCGTTTTGACGAAAACGATATTTTACCTATGTTTGCAAAATATCATATTACAACCTTCTGTGCACCGCCTACTATGCTTCGCATGCTTATCAGAGGTGACCTTTCTAAATTTGACCTTTCTTCAATCCACCATATGACAACTGCTGGTGAGGCGCTTAATCCTGAGGTATTTAAGCAATTTAAAGCTGCAACAGGTCTTGAAATTATGGAGGGCTTCGGTCAGACCGAAACTACCCTTACTATTGCAAACCTTTATGGTACAACACCAAAGATTGGCGCAATGGGCAAGGCTTCTCCTCAGTATGACGTTGATATCGTTGACCCTGATGGTAATTCTGTTCCTGTTGGTGAGGTTGGCGAAATTGTTATTAGAACCAAAGATGGTGTTCCTTGCGGTTTGTTTAAGGAATATTATCTTGATAAAGAAAAAACAGACGATGCCTGGTATGACGGTATGTACCATACAGGTGATACCGCTTGGCGTGATGAAGACGGATATTTTTGGTATGTTAGCCGCATAGATGACGTAATTAAATCATCTGGTTATCGTATAGGTCCTTTTGAGATTGAAAGTGTTATCATGGAACTTCCTTACGTTGTTGAATGTGGTGTTTCAGCCGTTCCTGATGAGCTTCGCGGTCAAGTTGTCAAGGCAAGTATTGTTCTTACTAAGGGGACCGAAGGAACGGATGAACTTAAACGAGAAATTCAAAATTACGTTAAGACACATACCGCACCTTATAAATATCCTCGTGTGATTGTTTTTAAAGACGAATTACCCAAGACAATCAGCGGTAAAATTCAAAGAAACAAACTTTGATATAATGGTGTAAAATACTTGACAATATAGTACTTTGGTGGTATATTTACTATTGATATTTATATAAGAATAAAGGCTTTGACGGAAAAGAGTTTTCAGCGTTTTGCATAAAGAGAGTCGGTGTTTGGTGTAAACCGATTGCGATTGCTGTTTGCGGGTAGTTCCCGAGCCGGAAGGAAGAAAACTGTTAGGGTGATTAGAACCTTCTCGTTATGCCGCGTTAGTGCAAAAGGGCTGCTTGGCCCGATAAAGTGGTGTTTTTACACAATTTGAGTGGTACCGCGGGTAAAAGATATTAAAAATCACCCGTCTCAAAGTTTTTTCTTTGAGATGGGTGTATGTTTTTTTGGGGGATATGTAATGGAAAAAAACGCAGGTCTTTTTGATAAAATTAAAGAGATAGGCTCTCGTATTCGTGAGCTGCGTGAAATAGAAGGTGTCAGCGCTGAAGAAATGGCTTCTCGCGTTGGTGTGGAAGTTGAAGAATATGTCTCTTGCGAACAAGGTAAGGGAGATGTTAACTTTGCATTTATTTATCGTTGTGCACAAGCGTTTAACGTTGACGTTACTGATATTATTGAAGGTTACAGCCCAACGTTAAAATCATATACTGTTACACGTCGTGGTAATGGTCAGCGTATTGAAAAGGCGCATGGTATGACATATTATAACCTTGCTCCCGCATTCCGCAACCGTATTGCCGAGCCGCTTTTTGTTCGCAGCACTTATGACCAAGAAGCACAGAATAAACCCATTGAGCTTACAACCCACTCGGGTCAGGAATGTGATATTATTATTTCGGGACATTTGAAAGTTCAAGTTGGTGAACATACAGAGGTATTGGGTCCCGGTGACAGCATTTATTATAACTCATCAACACCTCACGGTATGATTGCGGTTAACGGAAGTGATTGCCTTTTTTACGCTATTGTTCTCAACCCCACCGGTGAGCCTATTCCTGAACTTTCTCCTGTTAATAAAGTTGCAGAAAAAAGCAATCTTGTTAACGATACAGAAGATAGAATTTATAAGAGCTACATAGACATCAGTGTTAATGAGAAGGGAACGCCTACCGAAATTTCTTTTAAAAACACTGAAAAATTTAATTTTGCGTTTGATCTTGTTGATGCATTGGCAGACAAAGACCCTCAAAAATTGGCCATGCTTCATATTTCACGCGATAAGACAGAACGCCGTTTTACTTTTAAAGATATAAAGAAGGCATCTAACAGATGCGCAAACTATTTCAAATCTATCGGTATTAAAAAAGGCGACCGTGTAATGCTGGTTTTGAAGCGCCATTATCAATTCTGGTTTGCAATGATTGGTCTTAATAAGATTGGCGCTATTGCTATTCCTGCAACAAACCAACTTGTTCAAAAAGACTTTGAGTATAGATTTAATTCTGCCGGTATCAGTGCAATTATTTGTACTGCTGACGGCGATACTGCAAATCAGGTTGATTTAGCTGCGACTTCTTGTCCTAACCTTAAAACAAAAATTATGGTTAACGGTACAAAAGAGGGCTGGCGTAATTTTGATGAAGAATATTTGATGTATAGCACTGTTTACGAAAGAACAGATGATGCACCTTGCGGTAATGACCGTCTGCTTATGTTCTTTACGTCAGGTACATCAGGTTATCCCAAAATTGCTGCACACAACCACAAATATCCTCTTGGACATTTCCATACAGCAAAATATTGGCATAACGTTGACCCTGATGGTTTGCATTTTACTATTTCGGACACCGGTTGGGCAAAGTCTATGTGGGGAAAACTTTATGGTCAATGGATGTGCGAAGCACCTGTTTTTGTTTATGACTTTGACCGTTTTGATGCGGCTGATATTTTGCCGATGTTTGCAAAGTATCACATTACAACCTTCTGTGCACCGCCTACTATGCTTCGTATGATGATTAAACAAGATATATCTAAATACGATTTTTCCTCAGTAAAACATATGACGACTGCGGGTGAGGCACTAAACCCAGAAGTATATAAGCAATTTGAAAAGGCAACAGGTTTGCAAATTCTTGAAGCCTTTGGTCAAAGTGAAAGCACAATGATTATAGGTAATATGGTTGGTGCTTCACACAAAATTGGTTCAATGGGTAAACCTGCGCCGATATATAACGTTGATATTTTAACAAATGATGGCCGTTCAGCCGCTGTTGGTGAGGTTGGCGAAATTGTTATTGATATTAGCAACGGCAACCCATGCGGCTTGTTTACTGAATATTATGCCGATAAAGAAAAAACCGACGAGGTACGTTATGACGGATATTATCACACAGGTGATACTGCTTGGCGTGATGAAGATGGTTTTTATTGGTATGTTGGACGTGTTGATGACGTTATTAAATCTTCGGGTTATCGCATTGGTCCTTTTGAGATTGAAAGCGTGTTGATGGAGCTTCCTTATATTCTTGAATGCGGTGTTTCCGGTGAACCGGACGAAACACGTGGTCAGGTTGTTAAAGCAAGTATTGTTCTTACCAAAGGTACCGAGGGTACTGAAGAACTTAAAAAAGAAATTCAAGAATATGTTAAAAAGCGAACGGCACCTTACAAATATCCGCGAATTATTAATTTCCGCACTGAACTGCCTAAGACAGTAAGCGGAAAAATTCAGCGTAACAAACTGTAACGGAGGCATTTTCGTGTTTGACAAACGAATTATTTTTATTGCAGGTCATTATGGCAGCGGTAAAACTTCAGTTGCGTTAAGCTGTGCTTTTAATTTGAACCAAAACGGATATAAAACTGCTTTGGCAGACCTTGACATCGTTAATCCTTATTTTCGGGCAAAAGACGATGCAAAAGAATTACAGGATGCAGGAATAGATTTTATAGCTTCTGAATTTGCAAATTCAAACGTTGATTTACCTGCGTTGCCGCAACAACTTTATTCAATTATTGACAATAAGGATAGGCGTGTTATTGTTGATGTGGGCGGTGATGATAGGGGAGCGTTAGCACTGGGAAGACTTGTTCCTGCCGTTTTGGAAGAAAATAATTACGAAATGCTACTGGTTATCAATAAATACCGACCGCTTACAGCAACCGTGCAGGATGTTTTAGAGATAAAACATGAAATTGAAACGGCTTGTAATATGAATTTTACCGGTATTATTAACAACTCTAATTTGGGTGTTCAAACAACTGCACAAGATGTGAAAGTTACCTTGCAATATGCAAACGAATGTGCAACTGCGGCAAACCTGCCTATAGTAGCAACAACAGTTTCGCCAAAAATTTTTGAACAGCTAAATGATGAAATTGATAATTTGTTTGAGTTAAAAATGCTGTTAAGCAATAAATACATATAATTTTTTAAAAAGGGGATATATTATGGCAAAAGTTACGTTTAGAACAGACCTTTGTAAAGGCTGCGGCTTGTGCGTTGGCGCTTGTCCCAAAAAAATTGTCGCCATTTCAAAGGACAAAATCAACATAAAGGGACACCATCCCGCAGAAATTACTGACCAGTCACTCTGCATTGGTTGTGCATTTTGTGCAACAATGTGCCCTGACTGTGTAATTAAGGTAGAAAGGTAAGGGATAAATAATGGCTGATAAAGTTCTTATGAAAGGTAACGAGGCTATTGCTGAGGCTGCTATTATGGCAGGATGCAGACATTATCTCGGTTATCCTATCACTCCGCAAACAGAAATTGCTGCATATATGGCAAAACGTATGCCTAAAATTGACGGCGTTTTCGTTCAAGCAGAAAGTGAAGTTTCTGCAATTAATATGGTTATTGGTGTTGCTGCGGCAGGTAAGAGAGTTTTAACTTCATCTTCAAGCCCAGGCATATCACTTAAAAGTGAAGGCATTTCTTATCTTGCCGGTTGTGACCTTCCTGCAGTTATTATTAACGTTGAACGCGGCGGTCCCGGTCTTGGCGGCATTCAGCCTTCACAGTCTGACTATTTTCAGGCAACAAAAGGCGGCGGACATGGCGACTTTAAACTGCTTGTATTAGCGCCTTCTTCGGTTCAAGAAATGGCTGACTTAACCTCTACGGCTTTTGACCTTGCAGACAAATACCGTATGACATGTATGATTCTTGCCGACGGTACTATTGGTCAGATGATGGAGCCTGTTGAACTTTGTGAAAAAGAAATTAAAACGGTTGATAAGCCTTGGGCTGTAACCGGTACAGGTCTTAAACGTCCTCACAACATCGTAAACTCACTTTCACTTGTTGCCGAGGTTCTTGAACAACAAAACTTTGCTCGTTTTGACAAGTATGCCGAAGTTGAAGCCAACGAGGTAAGATACGAAGAATATATGATGGACGATGCTGAAATTTGTATTGTTGCTTTTGGTATTGCTTCACGTGTTTCCAAGAATGCAATTGACGAGGCAAGAAAGCAGGGCATTAAGGTCGGTATGATTCGTCCTATCACGCTTTGGCCTTTCCCAAAAGCAGTTCTTGAGGCTGCTGCAGATAAATGTAAAGCGTTCATCTCTGTTGAGCTTTCAATGGGTCAGATGATTGAAGACGTTGAACTTGCAACTCGTTGCAAACGTCCCGTATTGCTTTGCAATCGTGCGGGTGGCATGATTCCAAGTCCCGAACAGGTTCTTGAAAGTATTAAAAAAGCAAATGAAATCGGAGGTGCAAAATAATGGTTGTTTTTGATAGACCCCACGCATTAGCGGATGTTCCTTTCCACTATTGCCCAGGCTGTACACACGGTATTATTCATCGTCTTGTTGCAGAAGTTCTTGATGAGCTTGGCATTGAAGGCAAAACTGTTGGTATTGCATCTGTTGGATGTTCAGTTATGTCCTATAACTATTTTAACTGCGATATGGTACAAGCGGCTCATGGCCGTGCACCTGCAGTTGCAACGGGCGTTAAACGCGCCAACCCCGAAAACATTGTTTTTACATATCAGGGTGACGGCGACCTTGCTGCTATCGGTACTGCTGAAACTGTTCATTCCGCAGCGCGCGGCGAAAATATTACTGTAATTTTCGTTAATAATGCAATTTATGGTATGACAGGCGGTCAGATGGCTCCCACAACATTGCCTACACAGGTTACACAAACATCTCCCTATGGCCGTGATGTTACTGTGCAGGGATATCCTGTTAAGGTTTGTGAGATGCTTTCGCAGCTTGACGGTCCTACATATCTTGAACGTGTTGCTGTTACAGATGTTAAAAACATTAAAAATGCAAAACGTGCAATTAAGAAAGCGTTTGAAAATCAGGTTAACGGTAGAGGTTTCTCGCTTGTTGAGGTTCTTTCAACCTGTCCTACAAACTGGGGCAAAACTCCTGAGGACTCAATAGATTGGCTTAATGAAAATATGAAGCCTTACTATCCTTTGGGTGTTTACAAAGATAAATATGCTATCAAGGAGGAAGAATAATGCGTAAGACAAGTAGCATTCTTATTGCGGGTTTCGGCGGACAGGGCGTTTTGTTTGCCGGTAAGTTTTTGGCATACAAAGGCATTTTAGAAGATAAAAATGTTAGTTGGTTGCCGTCTTATGGTCCTGAAATGCGCGGCGGAACGGCAAACTGCAGTGTTATCATCAGCGAATCGGCTGTTGGTTCACCCATTGTTGATAAGCCTGACATTCTTATTGCAATGAACCTTCCTTCGTTAGATAAATATGAAGATGCAGTTGCACCCGGCGGTCAAATTTATGTTGACTCGTCACTTATTGAACGCAAAGTAAAACGTACTGACGTTGACGCTTTTTATGTTCCTGCAACAAAACTTGCTGATGAAAACGGTTTATCGTCTCTTGCTAATATGATTATTATGGGTAAGATGATTAAAGAGGGCGATACTGTTGAATATGCTAATATTGAAGCGGCTCTTAAAAAAGTTGTTTCAGCACGTAAAGCAAATCTTTTTGATTTTAACCTTAAAGCTCTTCAAATGGGCTATGACTATTAATAAGGTAGGGAAGTTATCTTATGCTTAATATTACTATTGAAAAAACAACTGATCCAAAAGCAAAACCTGATGAATCATCTTTGGGTTTTGGCAGACTTTTTACTGACCATATGTTTATGATGGATTATTCAAAAGAACTTGGTTGGCATGATGCTAAAATTGTTCCTTTTGAAAATCTTTCATTGCATCCTGCTTCAACAGTCTTCCACTACGGCTCAGAAATTTTTGAGGGTCTTAAGGCATATCGTACACCAAGTGGTGACGTTCAGCTTTTTAGACCAATGGAAAACATTAAAAGAATGAATTCATCAGCAGAGCGCCTTTGTTTGCCAGAACTTGATGAAGAATTTGCATTAAAAGCACTCACAACATTTGTTGATATTGAACGTGATTGGGTTCCTTATTCTGAAGGTACATCACTTTATCTTCGTCCTTTCTTGTTTGGATGTGATGCGTTTTTAGGCGTTCATGCTGTTGATAATGCAAAATTTGTTATTATTGCATCACCTGTTGGCAGTTACTACGCAGAGGGCATTAACCCTGTTTCAATTATGATTGAAACAGAAGATGTACGTGCGGTTCGCGGCGGTACCGGTTATGCAAAATGCGGCGGCAACTATGCTGCAAGTAACAGAGCAGGCGAGCGCGCAGAACAAAAGGGTTATTCTCAGGTTCTTTGGCTTGATGGTATTGAACGTAAATATATTGAAGAAGTTGGCGCTATGAACGTTATGTTTATGGTTGGTGATGAGATTGTAACACCCGCGCTTACAGGCTCAATTTTACCCGGCATTACACGTAAATCTTGCATTGAGTTGCTACGCGAAAAGGGTTATAAAGTTACCGAACGCCTTTTTAGTATTGATGAACTAGCAAGTGCTCTTGCTGACGGCACTTTAAAAGAGGCTTGGGGTTGCGGCACTGCCGCTGTTGTTTCTCCCATTGGCAAATTAGTGCTGGGTGATAACGATTATATTATAAATGACGGTAAAATCGGTGAGGTAACTCAGATGCTCTATGATACCTTAACAGGTATCCAGTGGGGTAAGGCTGAGGATACACATGATTGGATTGTTAAAGTATAAAAAATCTTGACAATACTATTTTGCTGTGTTATAATGCCATAAAATATTGATAAATGCGTTGAAGAAATTATGCTTTGCTAATTTGTTTTAAGAGAGTCGGCGGTTGCTGTAAGCCGATAGCAAAATGCAAAATGCAGTCTCGTTTCTGAGCAGAACTCCCTAAATTTTATTATAAAAGAGTAAGGAGTTACGGCCAAACCCCGTTACCATGGTTTAAGGTTTGTTAGAACCTTGCTTGAGAGACCGTTTTTTCGGTAATCAGGGTGGTACCGCGTATCATTGTGTGATTCGTCCCTGAGGTATTAATTATTAATACCTCAGGGTTATTTTTTTGGAAAGGGTATATTTTTATGAAAAAGATTATGATGACAGACGTAACTTTGCGTTCGGGTGTTACAGGAGGCAATACTGTTAACTTTAAAGACAAAGTTGAAATTGCACGAAATTTAGGAAAACTAAATACATCTGTTATTGAACTACCTTGTGTTGTTGGTTCAAAGGAAAACGAAATGCTTGTTACAACTGTATCGGCTTTTGTTAAAAACGCTATTATTTCTCTTCCTGTTGGCTTAGATGAACAGTCGGTTGAAATAACAGCAAAAGCTCTTTTCTGTGTTAAAAATCCCCGCATTTGCATTTCGGTTCCTGTTTCGGCTGTGCAAATGGAATATCTTTGCAAGAAAAAACCAAAAGCAGTTATTGAAATGATTCCTGCTGTTGTTAAAAAGGCAAAAGAGTTTTGTTATGATGTTGAATTTTGCGCTCTTGATGCGACTCGCGCAGAGGCTGCGTTCTTAAAATCGGCTATTACCGCTGCAGTAGATGCGGGTGCAACAACAGTTTCAGTTTGTGATAATGCGAGTTCAATGTTGCCAGAAGAATTTGGTGCATTTGTTGCAAGTATTGTTTCATACTGTAATGTTCCTCTTGGTGTTCAGTGCTCAAACGAAATTAAACTTGCTACCGCTTGTTCAATTTCGGCAATTAATGCGGGTGCGGCGGCTGTTAAGGTTACTGTTGCAGGTGATGATGCTGCAAACCTTAAAGATATGGCGCAAATTATGCGCATAAAAGGCGATAGCATTAATGCCTCATGTGATATTAAGATTACTGAGCTTAACAGTTGTATTGCAAGTGTTGAGCGTGTTTTGGGAAAACCCTATGATAATGAAATTGTTATTAATGACGATGCCGACGATGAGACAATTATTAAGGGCGGAATAGATAGTAAAAAAGTTGCGGAAATTGTTAAAAACCGTGGTTATGAGCTTTCTGCAGAAGATAATATGAAAGTCTTTGAGGCGGTTTCTGCAGTTGCTCAGAAAAAGGTTTTAACAGCAAAAGAACTTGACGCGATTGTGGCTGTTAACTCAATGCAGGTTCCTGCGGCATATAAATTGAAATCGTTTGTTATTAACAGCGGTAATATTATTTCTTCAACAGCTAATGTGATTATGGAAAAAGACGGCAAAACAATGTCGGGCATTTGTGCGGGTGACGGACCTATTGATGCTGCTTTCCTTGCTATTGAGCAGATTATCGGTTGTCACTATGAGTTGGACGATTTCCAGATTCAATCGGTTACAGAGGGCAAGCAGGCTTTAGGTTCTGCTGTTGTTAAACTGCGTATGGGCGGAAAACTTTATTCCGGCAACGGAATTTCCACCGATATTATAGGCGCCGCTATCAAGGCTTATATCGGTGCAGTTAATAAGATTGTTTACGAGGAGGCTTAAATATGAAATTATCCTTTTCAACCAAAGGTTGGCATAATAATTCCTTTGAAGATTTCTGCGATATTGCAAAAGACCTTAAATTCGCAGGCATAGAACTCCACAATATTTACGGACCTTTGTTTACAGATAAAGACGGTGCTTTCCACGATCACACCGCCAGTTCCACCGTAAGAAAACTTTATGAAAAAGGTCTCAGCCTTCCTTGTATTGATACTATTTGTAATCCTGCAGATAAAAACGCATGGGACGA
>JAZSLU010000006.1:0-65911 GCA_045535505.1 Acutalibacteraceae bacterium
CTTTCCTTGCTATTGAGCAGATTATCGGCCATCACTACGAACTTGACGATTTTCAAATTCACTCTGTTACTGAAGGTAGGCAGGCAATGGGTTCTGCAGTTGTAAGATTGCGCTCTGACGGCGTTGTTTATTCGGGCAGGGGTATCTCAACTGATATCATTGAGGCAAGTATCAAAGCGTATCTCAATGCTATAAATAAAATTGTATATGAGGAGAATGCCTAATGAAACTTTCCTTTTCAACAAAGGGTTGGGCAAATTACTCTTGGCAGCAATTATGCTTAGCCGCAAAAGAAATTAAATATTCCGGAATAGAACTGCACAGTTCTCAACTTGCAAGTTTTTCACAAGATGGTGAGCCATTAAGCAAACAAAATCTTAATAAAAACGTCAGCAAGTTAAGAAGTGACGGTATAGAAATTGTTTGCTTAGACTCAGTGTGCAATATTGGCGATGAATCATATATTGATAAGAACGTTGAAATTTTAAGCGAATATATTCAAAAGGCTAATGAAATTAAAGCACCGTTTGTTCGCGTTTATGCATTGGAAAACGGCAGTTCTGACTGTGATAAAGCCGCTGCAAAGTGTATTGGGGCTGTTTTACCTTTGGCAGAACGCTATAATATTACTGTTTTGGTTGAAACGACCGGCTATTTTGCAGATACGAAAAAATTGCGCACTTTGCTTGAAAGTTTTGCTTCAGATAGTGTTGCAGCGCTTTGGGATATGCATCATCCTTATCGTTTTGCAGGCGAAAGTCCCGACAAGACGATTGAAAACCTCGGTGCTTACGTTAAACACGTTCATATTAAGGATTCTGTTGCCGAAGGTGACAATATTAAGTATTGCCTTATGGGTGAGGGTAATTTACCTATTGAAAACATGATTAATGCTCTGCGCTCGGTTAATTATAACGGGTATATCTCATTAGAATGGGACCCCTCATATCTTGAGGAGGTTAAAGATTTAGAGATTATTCTTTCGTATTTTGCCGGTTATATGAGACGATTTAAAAACAAAAATCGTCAAAATCGCTCTCTTTACAGTAATAAAGCCGGAACTGGTAAATTTGTTTGGCGTAAAGAGTCCATTATTGACCTCACATTTTCTCAGGTGCTTGACCGTATGGTTGAAGAATTTCCTGACCAATATGCTGTTAAATATACAACTCTTGATTATACCAGAACTTATTCAGAGTTTCGTGACGATGTTGACCAATTTGCAAGAGTGTTACTTGCAATGGGTGTAAAATCGGGTAGTAAGGTTGCTGTTTGGGCGACTAACGTGCCTCAGTGGTATATTGCTTTTTGGGCAACTGTTAAAATTGGTGCAGTTTTGGTTACTGTTAACACTGCATATAAGATTCACGAGCTTGAATATCTGCTTCGTCAATCTGATACTCATACCTTAATTATGGTGGAAAACTACCGTGATTCAAATTATAAAGAGATTGTTAAAGAAATCTGTCCTGAACTTAAAAATACTGTTGCGGGCAATCCTTTGCATTGCCGTAGATTGCCGTTCTTACGCAACGTTATTACTGTTGGTTTTAAAATGGAAGGTTGTCTTGAATGGGAAGAAGCATTGTTATATGCCAACAAAGTTCCTATTGAAGAGGTATGGCGTATTGCTTCAAAGGTAAGCCCTCATGACGTTTGCAACATGCAATACACTTCGGGAACAACAGGCTTTCCAAAAGGTGTAATGCTTACACACTATAATATTGTTAACAATGGTAAATGTATTGGCGATAGAATGGATTTGTCAACAGCCGATCGTATGATGATTCAAGTGCCGATGTTCCATTGTTTTGGAATGGTGCTTGCAATGACTGCGTCAATGACACATGGTGTTAGTATAATGCCTTTGCCTTATTTTTCACCGAAATCTTCACTTGCTTGTATTAACCAAGAAAGGATTACTGCTTTCCACGGCGTTCCAACTATGTTTATTGCAATGATGGAACACGAAGATTTTGAAAAGACCGATTTTTCATATATGCGCACGGGCATTATGGCGGGCAGTCCTTGTCCTATTGCTGTTATGCAAGATGTTGTTGACAAAATGAATATGAAGGAAATTACCATAGTTTATGGTCAAACTGAAGCATCGCCCGGATGCACAATGAGCAGCACTGATGACTCGTTAGAGTTGCGTGTTTCAACTGTTGGCAGAGCTTTGCCGCAGATTGAATGTAAAATTGTTAACCCCGAAACAGGTGAAGAATGTGCCATAGGCGAAAACGGAGAGTTTGTTGCCCGAGGTTACAATATTATGAAGGGTTATTACAAAATGCCTGCTGCTACAGCCGCTGCAATTGACAAAGACGGTTGGTTGCACACGGGAGACCTTGCTTGTAAAACTGAAGATGGTTGCTACCGCATAACAGGACGCCTAAAAGATATGATTATCCGTGGCGGCGAAAACATCTATCCAAAAGAGATTGAAGAGTTTATTTATACTCATCCTAAGGTATCGGATGTTCAGGTTATTGGTGTCCCTGATGAGCAATATGGTGAGGAAATAATGGCATGTATCATCTTAAAAGAAGATGAAACAATGACAGTTGATGAAATGAAGGCTTATGTGCGTGATCACATGGCACGTCACAAGGTTCCTCGTTATATCGATTTTGTTGACAGTTTCCCAATGAATGCTGCAGGTAAAATATTAAAGTACAAAATGCGTGAAGATGCTGTTAAAAAGCTTGGACTACAAAAAGCAGACAGCATTGTCACAGCATAAGGAAGATGTTTGTTTAATGTATAAAATCATCGACTCACATTGTCATATATATCCTGATGCAATAGCTCAAAAGGCATCTGACGGAACAGGCCATTTTTATGACATAAAAATGTGCCATGACGGTAAGGTTTCAACCTTGTTAGAGCAGGGAAAAGCCGCAAATATCGGACACTATATAGTTCAGTCGGTTGCCACAACGCCAAAGCAGGTTAGCAGTATTAATCATTATATTGCTAATGAGGTTTCAAAAAGCGGAGGAATGATGACCGGTCTTGGCACTTTGCATCCTGAAAGTGATGATATTAAAGCTGATTTTGATGAGCTTATTTCACTTGGGCTGAAAGGTGTAAAAATACATCCGGATATTCAAGGTTTTAAGCTTGATGATTACAGATGTTTAAAGTTTTATGAGCTTTGCGAAGGCAAAATTCCCATCCTTATTCATACAGGCGACCACAGGTATGACTATTCTAATACTAATCGTTTAATACCTTTGCTCGAAATCTTTGAAAATCTAACAATTATTGGTGCGCATTTTGGTGGATGGTCTGTTTGGGAAGAAGCAACTAAACAGTTAAAAGGCTATAAAAATCTTTATGTTGATTGTTCGTCATCATTTTACGCAATGACAAAAGAAAAAGCAACGGCATTAATCAAGGAGTACGGTGCTGACCGTGTTCTTTTCGGCACGGATTATCCTATGTGGAATCCAGGCAGCGAACTTGAGTGTTTTTATTCACTTGGCCTTAGTGATGAAGATAATAAGAAAATACTTCACGATAACGCCGTTAAGGTATTTAACTTGCATAATGTATAATTTTAAAGCACAGCAATTTTTTTGCTGTGCTTTTGCTATTTTTATCATATTTGTCCTTTGTGTTGCATAAATTCTATTGACGAATATAAATGCGGAGGAAAGTTTTATGGCAAATACTAATATATATCAGGATATTGCCGCAAGGACAGGCGGAGATATTTATATAGGTGTTGTTGGTCCTGTCAGAACAGGAAAATCGACATTTATAAAACGCTTTATGGATATGCTGGTTCTGCCTAATATTGCGCAAGATTATCAAAGAGAGCGTGCAAATGACGAAATGCCTCAATCTGCTGCGGGTAGAACAATAATGACAACCGAACCAAAGTTTATACCCGAAAATGCTGTAAAAATTAGTTTAGAAGGCAATGCAAATATGAGTGTTCGGCTTATTGACTGCGTAGGTTATATTGTGCCAAGCTCACTCGGATATATTGAAGGGGAACAACCGCGAATGGTTGCAACCCCATGGTTTGATGACCCTGTACCATTTGATACTGCTGCAGAAATTGGAACAAGAAAGGTTATAAACGAACACTCAACAATTGGTCTTGTAATTACCACGGACGGTAGCATTAGTGACATTCCTCGTGAAGAGTATGCCGTTGCAGAAGAAAGGGTTATTAGCGAACTTAAAGAAATTAACAAACCGTTTGTAACCTTGCTTAACTGTATGTATCCTGATAGTGATGAAAGTGTGAATTTGGCTGCAGATTTAAGCTATAAATACCAAGTGCCAGTCATTCCTGTCAACTGTATTGATATGGATGAAAATGATATTCGCCAAATTCTTGCAAGAATTCTATTTGAGTTTCCTGTGAGCGAAATTTCAATTATGATGCCTAGTTGGGTGAACTCTCTTTCAACTGACCATTGGCTTCGCTGCGAGATAACAGAGATTGCACGAAATAGCTCGTCTGATATTGTACATATACGTGATGTGAAAAAGCTTGAAAAGGCTTTGCTTGAGTGTAATAACGTTGAAAATGCAACAATAGTTGAGGTTGACCTTGGTTGCGGTAATGCAAAAATAGAGCTTTCTATGGCTCGTAATCTTTTTTATAAAATTCTTGCTGAAACAACAGGTATCGATATTGAAGACGACAGTATGCTGTTGCAAACATTGACAGAACTATCGAGTGTTAGAGATAAATATAATAAAATTAAAAATGCACTTGATGAGGTTGAAGCAACCGGATATGGTATTGTAATGCCATCTATTGAGGAACTGTCGCTTGAAGAGCCTCAAATTGTAAGACAAGGCGGTCGCTATGGAGTAAGACTTCGTGCATCTGCACCATCAATACATATGATGAGGGCGGACATAACAACAGAAGTAAGCCCTATTGTTGGCAGTGAAAAACAAAGTGAAGATTTGGTTATGTATTTGCTTCGAGAGTTTGAAGAAGACCCAGTAAAAATTTGGGATTCAAACATTTTTGGAAAATCTTTGCATGAACTTGTAAACGAGGGATTGCGAACAAAACTCGCCCGCATGCCCGATGATGCTCGCATGCGTTTGCAAGAAACAATAGAACGTGTAATTAACGAGGGCTGTAGCGGATTGATCTGTATTATATTATAAAATTTAAAGCATACTTTCAAGCTTGAAAGTATGCTTTTTGAGTATTATATATATTAATTAAACGCACCGACACACCTACAATTGTTGGTGCATAAGTGATTGTAACTTAATATACTAAATATGTCGATAATTATTGTGGGTGATGGGTTATGAGAAAAATTTTGGCACAGCGACTTCGCGAGCTTTGCAAAGAAAAAGGACTATCGCAAATACAGGTTGCCATATACTGTGATATTGCAGAAAAAACATATCAAAATTATGAGCTATGTACCCGTGAACCTAAACTAGAAACTTTAATTAGAATAGCGGACTTTTATAAAGTGTCTATAGATTATCTGGTTGGCAGAACACACGAAAGATAAAATGCAAAACGGACCGAAAAAATCGGTCCGTTTTATTATTTTAAAATCATATTATCAAATTTGGTATGTCCCCAATTGTTATGGCTCCAGTTGCCAGAATAAATATCGTTAACTTCAAATGCAACAGCTTTATTAATCCAATCATAATAGGGTCGCAAAACACCGGGTGAGCAATTAACGATAGAAAGTGATAGTGCATATCTTCCGTTAATAAAGTTGCTTAAAGGAATTGAAAAATTATAGGAATTAATGCCTTTGTTAAGACCTTTGATTTTTTGTGATTCAATAACTCCGGCGGGGGTATTGTCTTTATATCGTGCAATTGCTCTTATAAAAAACTCACAATCACTATCTGTTTTACTGTCTATATCGAGTGTGAAATCAAGTGTATCCGAACTTGAAAATGTGCAGTTTTTGTTTTTGATTTTTAAATGAGAAAATTTAACTTTACCTTCAATATTCTTAGCTCTGTGCGGGTGATTAGAAAGGTCGATGTCATCAGATAAGTCAAACGCATTACCAACATAAACAGAAATAGCATCATCCACATTGCCGTCATAAGCAAGTGTGCCTTTGTCAAGAACAACGCATCTATTACAAAGTTGTTTTATCGTGTTCATATTGTGGCTGACGTACAAGACCGTTCTACCTTCGTTTTTAGCAACGTCAGACATTTTATCAAGACATTTCTGCTGAAATGCAACGTCACCCACAGCAAGAATTTCGTCCATAACCATAATTTCTGCATTAAGGTGTGCAGCAACAGAGAAAGCAAGTTTTACATACATGCCTGAAGAATATCTCTTGACCGGCGTATCGATAAACCTTTGCATTTCAGCAAATTCAACAATTTCATCGAATTTACTATCAACTTCAGACTTTGACATGCCTAATATTGCACCGTTAAGATAAACATTTTCGCGACCTGTAAGCTCGTTATGGAACCCTGTGCCGACTTCCATCATACTTGCAACTCGACCGCTATATTCAATAGTGCCTGAAGTTGGTGCAGTAATACGAGACAATATTTTAAGCAGGGTAGATTTACCTGCACCGTTTTTGCCAATTATACCAATGGCATCACCCACGTTAACGTCAAATGAAACATCTTTTAACGCCCACATTGTTTCAATGCCGTTTATTGCTTCTTTGCCAATTTTTAAATTCGGGTCGTCTTTGCCACGCAATTTTGCAAAATAGCTCTGAATATCAGCCTTTAATGAACCAGAATTATAACCGCCAAGACGGTATTGTTTTGATATGTTTGAAAAAGTTATAGCTTTTTGTGACATAATAACACCGCCTTTTAATTAGACTCTATCGACAAAGTCTTTTTCAACCTTGCCAAAAATTCCTAATCCGATAAACAAAACAACAGTGATAATAATTGCTGCAATCACAAGATGTCTAAGCAAAAATTCAAGTGTCATATTATCAGATAGGGTGCCGAGAACGCAATAACGCATCATACATATAATTGGCGTCATAGGATTAAGCATATATAGGTTGAGCAAATTCGCGGGAATAATTGTTGTTCCGTAAGCAACCGGGGTTGCGTAATGCCAAAGTTGCGTTCCAAAGGATACAAGCATTAACAAATCACGATATTTTGTGGTTATCGAACAAATGATAATACCAAGACCAATAGCAAATAACGCCATCATGAGAACAAGAACAGGAACAAACAACAGCCAAACTGATATTTGCAACTGTGCGCCACCGGTTAATGTTAAAATTATTGCAGTAATAACAAACAATAACGCCTGTATGGCAAAGGATATTAGCTGTGTCAAAACCGTTGATACTGGCATTACAAGGCGGGGGAAATATACCTTTTTAAATAAATATGCATTTGAGACGAAAGTATTAGAAATTACCGAAAGGCAGTGCGAAAAATAAATCCAAGTTACATTTGAACATAAATAGAACAAAAAGTGCGGTGCACCGTCTGTGCTCAAACCTGCAAGTTTACCAAAAACAAATGTGTAAACAAACGTTGTCAGCAATGGCTGTAAAAATGCCCAAGCAGGACCTAAAATTGTTTGCTTGTAAGATGAAACAAAATTTCTTCTTACAAGAAGAAAAATTAAATCTTTGTTTTTTATTACTTCTTTTATGTTTAAACTAAAAAACTTTTTGCTTGGTTTAATTATTGTTTTTTCCATAATTCACCTTATAATTGTTTATTCAATTTATAATATAACAAATTGTTCTCAAAACTGCAATAGTTTTTAATATTGCATAAATTTTTAGTTCTTTCTTAATTTGACATAAACTGCCAAAGCTAATAAGGTATAATTTGCTTGGGTGAAATTAATATGACGGTATATGCAGATGTTTTAATTATAATTAATGCCGTAATTGATTTTTTTATTTTGCTTACCGCACAAAAACTTGCTCATGTTGAGTGCAGGACATATAGATGCATTTTGTCATCTATTTTGGGCGGATTGTTATCATTGTACATATTTGCACCAAGTTATGGTACGGTCATCAATTTTACAGTTTGGCTGTTGTCGTGTGCGATAATAACCTTGTCGGTTTGCGGTAAAAAACAAATTAGCAAATATTTTAAATTGCTGATAGGTTTTGTATTTACAAACGCAGTTTACGGTGGAATTGTTATAGCGTTTTGGACACTATTTAAACCTAAGGCAATGATAATATATAACGGTATTATATATTATCATATATCTCCGTTGATTTTACTGGTTATAACAATATTATGTTATGTGGCAATAACGTTATCTGAGCGATATTTAAAATTAAAAGCGCCTACAGCAAGCCGTTGCAAGTTAACAATATATTATAATGAAAAATCGAATGACTTTTTAGCGATTATTGATACGGGACACTCGTTATGTGACCCATTTAGTGAGAAATCGGTAATTATTGTTGACAAAGCAAGTGCACAAAATTTGTTTGATACAGTTGAACAATCAAAGTATAGATTAATACCCTATAACGATATATCGGGCAGGGGAGTTTTACATGCTTTTATGGCTCATAAAGCACAAATTGAATTAGATAATAAACTATTAACAATAAGCAAACCGATTATTGCATTTGCAAAAAAAGGTATGTTGCCAAATGATTTTAACGCATTGTTAAGCCCGCAAATTTTATCACAGGAATCGGAGCGTGTAAGATTATGATATTTTATAAAATTAAAAAATTTGTACATTATATATTAAATAAGTTAAGTGGAACAAGGCCTGTTTTTTATATTAATGGGCCTGAAACACTACCGCCGCCTTTATCTTGCGAAGAAGAAAATAAACTGCTTGAAGATTTTGAAATTAATAAAGAGGAAATTTCGCAACAGTTAATAATACATAATTTGCGATTGGTAGTTTACATTGCCCGAAAATTTGATGCGGCAGGTGCAAACATTGAAGACTTGATATCGATAGGTACAATTGGGCTTATAAAGGCTGTTAAGACCTTTTGCCCTGGCAAAAAGATTAAACTGGCAACCTATGCATCACGCTGTATTGAAAATGAGATATTAATGTATTTGAGAAAAACAACCTCACTTAAAAGTGAAGTTTCAATAGACGAGCCTCTAAATGTTGATTGGGATGGTAACGAGTTGCTATTGTCTGATATTCTTGGCAGTGAGGCTGACGCAATTGGCAGCAAGGCGGAAGCTGAAGATGAAAGAAAAATGTTAAGTAGTCTTATATGCAATCTTCCACCACGTGAACAGCAAATTATGAATATGCGTTTTGGAATGCACGGTTACAACGAATTTACTCAAAAGCAGGTGGCGGATTTTTTGGGAATTTCACAATCTTATATATCAAGACTGGAGAAAAAAATTATAAATAAGTTAAAAAAAGAAATTGAAAAGGCAGAATGTTGCTGACGCCGATTGACAAATTTTTCAATAATGATATAATAAATACATACTTTGCCAAAAGGATGTATTTTATGAAAAACGATATTAAGGAAATCCTTGTTTCAAAAGAAGAGCTTGAGAAAATTTGTGAAAGGCTCGGGGAACAAATTACAAAAGATTATAAAGGGAAAAAACTTCTTGCAGTAGGCTTGCTTAAAGGTTCATTTATTTTTATGGCAGACCTTTTACGCAAAGTTGATTTACAGTGTTCAATCGATTTTATGGCGGTTTCGAGTTATGGTTCAAGCACACGTTCGAGCGGCGCAGTTAAAATTGTTAAAGATTTAAGCGTTAACCCCGAGGGTTATGATTTGCTAGTAATAGAAGATATTCTTGACAGCGGCAGAACCTTAAGCTATGTTTGCCAAATGCTTAACGCAAGAAAGGCAAACAGCATAAAAATTTGCACACTGTTAGATAAACCCTCACGCCGAGTTACCGACCTTAAAGCCGACTATGTCGGCCTTGAAGTTCCTGATGCGTTTGTTGTGGGATATGGCCTTGATTATGACGAAAAGTATCGAAATCTTGATTACATAGGCATCCTGAAAGAAGAAGTTTATAGCTAAAATAACAACGGCACCTCAATTTGTGAGGTGCTGTTGTTTTATTATTCAATAGGTTTTTTACAAATAAACAGAACGCCCAATGTGTCTTTGCCGCAATGTGATGAAACTGTGCAACCGGCACGTGTGAAGTGAATGTTTTTAAAGTTGGCGGTGTTTTTAACCTGTTCAATGCACTGATTGGTAATTTCTTTGTCACAGCCAGCATGTGTAACAAAAATGTGGTCGAGTTCAATATTGTCAATATCAGCAAGTTGGTCAGCAATATATTTCTGCAACACCGAAGCAAATGGGCCGCGATATTTTTTTGTAACGCCCATTTTACCGTTTTTTACTGCGATGCAAGGCTTAAGCTGCAAAAGGTTTGCTCCAAATGCTGCAACAGCCGAACATCTACCGCCCTTATGCAAAAACTCGAGATTGTCAATAATAAAGGAGGCAGAAATATATTTTGCAAGTTCCTGACAACTTTCGGCGATTTCTTTAGCGTCTTTGCCTTCGGCTGCCATTTCGGCTGCTCTAATAACTAAAAGACCACCGCCTGTTGAAAGATTTTGTGTATCAACAACATAAACATTTTCAAATTCCATTGAAGAAAGTCTTGCGTTTGTGAAGGTTGAAGACATTTCAGAACTGATGGTGAAGAAAACAACGCTACTTCCATCAGCGGTATATTTTGTAAAAAATTGATTAAAATCCTCAATATTTGCAGCGGCAGTTTTTGGAAGTTCACCGGTTTTTTGGTAGTGTGCGTAGATGTCGTCTGGTGTTATATCAACGCCGTCAAAGAATGATTTTTCGCCGAGGTTAATACCAAGGGGAATGATTTTAACGTCATATCTTTCTATAAGTTCAGGCCCTAAATCAGTTGTGCTGTCACTCGCTATAATAACTTTTTGTGCCATAATTATCTCCTTAAAAAATATTAATTTTATTTTGCGATATTTATTATAACACATTCATATCAATTTTTAAAGAAAAAAGTAAATAATAATAATTAATTTACAGTAAAACAACAATTTGTTCATTACTTTTTATTGTAAAATTATATAATAACAGTGATATCTATTATAAGAGAGGATAACAAATGAATAAACTTTTTAGTAAAAAGAATATTTTAACGGTTCCGAATTTGTTAAGTATTATAAGAATATTGCTTATACCTATAATCATATATTTATACATCTCAAAACAGGATTATTATGGAGCAATTGGTGTAATAATTTTGTCCGGTCTTACTGATGTGGCAGATGGTATAATTGCTCGAAAATTTAATATGGTATCTGATTTTGGTAAAATTATTGACCCAATTGCCGATAAACTTACACAAGCATCATTAATAATATGTCTTGCTTTTAAATATAAACTTATGATTTATATTATATGTCTGTTTATTCTAAGAGAGGCGGCAATGTCAGCTATGGGCATTGTAACCTTTATTAAGAATAACTGTGTGTGTAGTTCAAAATGGTATGGAAAGGTTAATACAGTTGTTTTATACTGCGTTACAGTGTTATTAATTTTATTTCCTCAAATAGAACAGAGATTTGCTAACGCAATAATTTTATTTACATCTTGTGTTATGATAATAACTTTTTTGATGTATATGCGTTTTTATAAAATTTTATTAACTGAAAATCCAAATTCAAAGTTAGCAGCAGATGGAAATATTATTGCATAAAATTAAATAATGTGTTGCATTATGTGAGGCTATGTGCTATAATTGCCGAGGTTTAAAAATTGACATTAATTTTATTGCAGCCCTTAAATCAGGACTCTTTAGAGTCCTTTTTTGCTACCAAAATACATGAGGTGAATATAAATATGCAAATATTACTTAGCTTGTCAATTGCAATTTTTGTGGGACTTATGTTGTCCAGGTTAGCCAAAAAAGTGCAACTTCCAGCCGTTACGGCATATTTAGTTGCGGGTATTTTGGTTGGACCTTATTGCCTTGGTGCATTAAAGCTTTCCGGAATTGGCTTTATGAGTATGACTGAGGTTGCAAGTTATGGCATTATTTCTGATGTGGCGCTGGGTTTTATTGCTTTTTTAATCGGTAACGAGTTTCGTATGTCCGATTTGAAAAAAACAGGCAAACAGGCAACAATTATCGGCATTTTTCAGGCGGTTGCTGCAACTTTGTTGGTTGATGCCGCTTTAATTGGTTTGCATTTTATAATTCCCAATAAGCTTCCTTTGCCGTCGGCTATAGTTCTTGGTGCGATTGCCTCAGCAACGGCGCCGGCTGCGACCTTGATGGTTGTTAAACAATATAAAGCAAAAGGACCGCTTACAGACATTCTTTTGCCGATAGTTGCGCTTGATGATGCTGTCGGTCTTATTCTATTTGCTATATCATTTGGAGTTGCAAAAGCATTGATTTCCGGTAATGTTGACATGGTATCTGTTATTGTTGAACCGATATTAGAGGTTATTTTATCACTTTTGCTTGGTTTTGTGGCTGGTGCGTTATTTACATATTTTGAAAAATTCTTCCACTCACGATCAAAACGTCTTTCCATGTCTGTTACTTTTGTCATGCTTACTGTTGCGGTGTCTATGTTAAAGTTTGAAGTTTTTGGCGTACAAATTACTTTTTCGTCATTACTTACTTGTATGATGCTTGGCACGGTGTTCTGCAATATGTGTGACTTCTCAGAAGAACTTATGGATCGTATCGACCGTTGGACAGCACCAATTTTTATTTTGTTCTTTGTGCTTAGTGGTGCGGAACTTGAACTTGAAACTTTTAAAGATTTTGCTGTTGTTTGCATTGGCTTTGTTTATATAATTGTTCGTTCCCTCGGTAAATACAGCGGTGCATCATTTAGCGCAAAAGCAACAAAATGTGACCCTAATATTGTAAAATATCTTGGTATTACTTTGCTGCCACAAGCCGGTGTTGCCCTTGGAATGGCTATTAAAGCAGAAACGCTAGGTGAGGTTGGTGTTGTAGTAACAAACATCACCTTGTTTTCAGTTTTAATTTATGAACTTGTAGGTCCGTTCTTAACCAAAATTGCTCTTCAAAAAGCAGGTGAAATTAAACCTGAGGGTAAGGTTAGCGCCAGACAAACTGTTGCAAAATAAAATATATACATTCTCAAAAGGATACGCTTGCTTTTAAGCAGGCGTATTTTTATTTTTGTATAAAATGTAGTTTTAAAATTTATAAGTAACTTATATGTCGAATATCGGCGTTTATACAGTTAAAATGGCATACGAAAGTGTGTAAATTTACGCATTTAAATCTTGCATTAATATGATAAATATGGTAAAATATGGTAAAAGATGGAACGGAGGAATTTTTATGGAAAAGAAACTGAAAATTGTCATCGCGGATGATACTACAGAATTCGGCAAAAGTTGCGCAAACGCTTTAAAAACTTACGGAATGGATGTAATTTTATGTGAAAAAGACGGCAGAACACTTTTAGAGTCAATAAAAACGCATCAACCCGATGTCGTGTTAGCCGATGTGTTTATGCCAAATTTAGATATACTTGGTGTTCTTAATGAACTCAAAGAGAAGTTTAATGAAAATGCACCTATGGTACTTGCAATGTCGGGTTTTGATAACCCACGCCTTGAAAAAGAAGCATTATCGGCAGGGGCTTCATATTACTTTATTAAACCGTTTGATACAAATCTTTTGGCTGAACGTATTATAAAACTTTCAGGGTGGAAAAACTCAAAAGAACCCATTATAAAAGATAATGTTGTCAGTGATATTGAGCTTGAGGTGATGGTAACTGAAATTATACATCAAATTGGCGTTCCTGCTCATATTAAAGGTTATCATTATCTAAGAGAATCAATAATTTTATCAATAAAAAATGCTAACATAATTAACTCTGTTACAAAACTTCTGTATCCCACGGTTGCTAAAAAACATTCTACAACATCATCGCGCGTTGAACGCGCAATTCGTCACGCTATTGAAGTTGCGTGGGACAGGGGAGACGTTGATGTTCTTAACTCATATTTTGGATATACAATTCATAATTCCCGCGGCAAACCAACCAACAGTGAGTTTATTGCAATGATTGCAGATAAATTAAGACTGCAACTTAAAATTGGATAAAATTAAACCGTACAATCCTTTTGATTGTACGGTTTTCTAATTTAGTGTAATTTGACGCTTTCCCAGAGCTTTTCATAATACTGACGTGTTTGGGAAGCGAGGTCGTGATAATACTGTGTTGTGGGCATATCTTCTTTTTTAGGGTAAAGAATTTCATTATCCTTTAGTGAATATGAATCCATTTTCAGAACTTCTGAGTTTGGTGTTGCGTACATAACAGTCTCGGCAACGGCACATGCAATTTCTGGCTCACAAAGAAAATTAATGTACATCATAGCGGCCTCGTAATTTTGGCATGAATTGGGTACGCATACCGAATCAACAAAAATGTTTGTGCCTTCTTTGGGATAAACAAAAGCCAAATCGTCGTTGTTTTCTTTCATAATAAGATAGTCACCAGCGTAATAAGGCGCAATTGCTGCTTCACCGGTTTCCATTTTATCAAAAACCTCATCCATAACGTATGATTGTAAAACACTTTTTTGCTCTTTAAGTTTATCGGCTGCCTTATCCCAGTCAGATGTGATTGCAGTGTTAAGGTCAATACCGAGATATAATTGTGAAATAGCAAAGGCGTCACGAGGATTGTTGAAGGTTAAAATTTGATTTTTGTATTTTTTGTCCCACATAATGCCCCAACTATCAGGCTTTTTATCTACAACTGTTGTGTTATAAATAAGACCAAGCATACCTACGCAATATGGAACGGAATATTGATTGTTGGGGTCAAAATACAGATTTTTATATTCGGAAGAAATATTTTTGTAATTTTCAATCTTATCAAAGTTGAGTGGTTTGAGCATATCTTCTTTGATAAGACGTTGTATCATATAGTCTGATGGTATGATAATGTCGTATGAAACACCGCCGCTTTTAAGTTTAGTGTACATGGCCTCGTTTGTTTCATAGTTTGAATAATTGACAGTAATACCGGTAAGTTTTTCAAAGGCGAGGTTTAGGTCCATGGTGCCGCCTTGTCCGTCGGGAATATATTCTCCCCAGTTAAAAACATTAAGTGTTGTACCTGCATATTCTTGTGAATATGTTGAGGTGTAGTTAATACTGTCATAATCGAATTTGTTGCCGCATCCGGTAACAACAACACAAAGACCGGCACAAAGAAAAATACACAGAACTATTGATACGATTTTTTTCAATTATTTTTTCCTCCTTAGTTTATTTTCTGAACGTGACTGCGCAACGTTAAGCAAAACAAGCAATAACAAAACAGCAACGAAAATAATTGTTGAAAGTGCATACATATCAGGTGTAACACGCTTTTTTGTCATAGAGAATATTCTGATAGGCAGAGTTTGAAAATCAGCGCCTGTTGTAAAATAGCTTATAACAAAATCGTCAAGCGAAAGCGTAAAAGCCATAATAAAGCCCGTTAAAATGCCCGATGTAATATTTGGTAGAACTGCGTGTCGGAACGCACTCACAGGTGTGCAACCAAGGTCTTGGGCAGCTTCAAACAAAAATTTATCGGTCTGTTTAAGTTTTGGTAAAACCGAAAGGATAACATAGGGCAGGTTAAAAGTGACGTGGGCAATAAGCAATGTGCCAAAGCCCAAGGCATTTTTGAGCGCTAACCATCTTCCTACAAAGATAAACAAAAGCATCATTGAAATACCTGTAACAATATCTGGTGCCATCATAGGAATATTGGTAACCGTCATAGAGGTGCGCTTTAAAATGTTGTTTTTTGTATAAAACAAGCCAACAGCGGTTGCTGTGCCGAAAACGGTAGCAATGGCAGATGAAGCAACAGCAAGTAGCAATGTGTTAGTAAGCGCTGTTGTTGTCAGAGAATCGTTAAAAAGTTCAACGTACCATTGCAGTGAGAAACCTTCAAATATTGCAGTGCTGTTTGATGAGTTGAATGAGAAGAAAACCATAACAAGCAAGGGCGCATACAAAAAGAAGATTATAAGGAACATATAAAGACGGGATAATGTTTTCATATAATAACACCTCCGTCGTCACTGTCGGCAAAGCGGTTCATAACGGCAATGCAGATTAAAATTACAACCATAAGCACAAGTGAGAGTGAAGCGCCCAAGTTGTAATTGTATGATTGCTGAAATTGCATTTCAATAGCATCGCCAATAAGCAATGTTTTGCCGCCGCCAAGCTTTTGCGAAATGTAGAACGTGCTTACCGAAGGAACAAAAACCATTGTTATGCCCGATAAAACGCCCGGCAGACTCAACGGTAAAATGACCTTTTTTAACCGTTCAAAAGGTGAAGCGCCAAGGTCGCTTGCTGCTTCAAGCAATGAATTGTCAATTTTCGACATTATTGAATAAATTGGCAAAATCATATAAGGCAGATAGTTATAAACCATACCTAAAATTACTGCGCCGGGGGTGTTAATAAGCTGCATGGTTTCAAAACCAAGCATGGAAAGCAAGGAGTTTATAAGACCTTTGTTTGATAAAATTGTTATCCATGAATATGTTCTTATAAGGAAATTCATCCACATGGGTAACATAATAAGTAACATAAACACACTTTGTGTGCGCAGTTTCATTCTTGAAAGAATATATGCGGTGGGGTATCCCAATAAAATACATATAATCGTTGCGATTATTGAATATTCAAAGGATATTAAAAATGTCTCTTTGTAGCGCCAAAGCTCTGTAATGTTTGAAAATGTAAGTTCACCATTTGAATTTGTGAAAGTATAATATGCAACCATTATAAAAGGCACAACGATGAACAGCACAGACCATAAATAGTACGGGTATGCTAAAAAGCGACCGCGAGAATTCTTTTTGTTCAATTCTCAACCTTCCCTTCATCATCTTGTATATCGGAAAGGTGGTCGTGTTCATCACTGTACGAGCTATAGTCGCCGAATTTGCCCGAATATTCACTTTTTTTCATAACGTGAATTGCATCGGGTTCAATATAGAGGCCAACTTTGTCGCCAACGTTTTGACCGTCGGTGGTTTGTATCATCCATTTAAAGCCGCCGATATCAACAATCATTTCGTAATGTACACCGAGGAAGGTCACAGAGGTAACCTCGCCTTTGAGCATTCCCTCATCATAAGGCACAATATCAACATCTTCGGGACGTACAACTACATCAACGGGCTCGTCCTTAGCAAAACCTGTATCAAGGCACTTGAAATCAATGCCTGAAAAATGAGCCAGGTAGTCATCTTTCATAACACCGTCAAGAATGTTTGATTCACCGATAAAATCAGCAACAAAAGCGTTTTTTGGTTCGTTATATATGTCTTGAGGAGTGCCAATTTGCTGGATTTTACCATTGTCCATAACAACAATTGTGTCAGATAGTGTTAATGCTTCTTCTTGGTCGTGTGTTACAAAAACAAAGGTGATAGATAGTTCGCGCTGAATTTTTTTAAGCTCAACCTGCATATCTTTGCGCAACTTTAAGTCGAGTGCTGCGAGAGGCTCATCGAGCAATAAAACTTTAGGACGGTTAATAACGGCGCGTGCAATAGCAACACGCTGTTGTTGACCGCCAGAAAGCATATCAATTTTTCGGTGTTCAAAGCCTTTGAGACCAACAAGCTCAAGCATCTTCATAACACGTTTGTTAATTTCTGCTTTAGGTAATTTTTGAATTTTTAAACCAAATGCAACATTGTCGTAAACGTTTAGGTGAGGGAAGAGCGCATAACGTTGAAAAATGGTGTTAACCTGTCTTTTGTGAGGAGGTACACCATTTATTTTTTTACCCTCAAAAAAAACATCACCTTCGTTTGGCTCAACGAAGCCACCGATGATGCGTAACGTGGTTGTTTTGCCACAGCCGGAAGGACCTAAAAACGTGATAAATTCATTGTCACGAATGTAAAGAGATATGTCCTTTAAAACTGGCTCTTCATCATCGAACGAAACAGTGATGTTCTTCAAATTAATCAATTGGTTGTCTTTCATAAAAAAGCATCCCCCTTTGCTGCGAAAACCAGCGGTTTTACGGCAAAAAGCCTGATAACAGCGTCATCTTTTCAGATGCTCTAAACGCATAGCAATAATATAATACTATATACTCTAAAAGTCAAGTAAAATTTTGAAAAATTATAGATTTTTCACTACCATTTTGACGGATAGCTAAAAATGCTTTAATTTGCTCGTTTTTTCTTTAAAATGCTCTTTTTTTCTCACTAAAAGTTAAATTTCTTAAATTTGAACTTAATTTATAAAAAATGGGAAATTTTTGGGAAAATTATTTAAACTTTTTATTGCTCTATTTAATATAATATGCTATACTGTATGTTAAATAATTATATTGGGGGAGTTTGGTGTGTTAATTATCGGTATTGATCCCGGTTATGCAATAGTCGGCTACGGCGTTTTAAATTATTCATCAAATCGTTTTAAACCGATTGAATATGGCGCAATTACAACCGATGCGGGCACTAAATTTACTCAACGTATTTCAAAGATTTTTGACGGTGTTGAATACTTAATAAATAAGCATAAGCCTGATGCGATTGCTATTGAAAAGTTGTATTTTAACACAAACACAACAACTGCTATTGATGTTGCACAGGCAAGAGGCGTAATTTTACTTGCAGCTGCAAAATTTTGTGTGCCTGTTTATGAATATACGCCTTTACAGGTTAAACAAGCCGTTACAGGTTACGGACGTGCTGAAAAACATCAGGTTATAGAAATGACAAAAAACTTTTTAGGAATGGACAAGCCACCAAAGCTTGATGATACGGCAGATGCTCTTGCAATTGCTATATGTCATGCACATTCATCAAACGGTTTATTGAATAGGAGTAAAAATATATGATTGCTTCACTTAATGGTAAAAAAATTTTTTCTGACACTAATACCGCTGTTATAGAATGCGGTGGGGTGGGAATGAAATGTACTGTTAGTTTGAAAACGGCGGCGGATTTACCGAGTGTTGGCACAAATGCTTTTTTGTACACTCATATGGTTGTCCGTGAAGATGCGATTGAGCTTTTTGGCTTTTCAACTACCGAAGAACTTGACTGCTTCAAGCTAATAACATCTGTTAGCGGTGTTGGCCCTAAAATTGCAATAGCAATCCTATCCGAGTTTACGCCTGATAAGCTAAAAATGTTTATAGCTTCCGGTGATGCAAAATCTTTAACAGCCGCATCCGGAGTTGGTATAAAACTTGCTCAACGAATTGTGTTAGAACTTAAAGATAAATTTGGAAAAATTATTGATGGTGATATTTCAACCGATGTTTCTGCTACGGTTGATGCAAAGGTCTCAACAAACGCATCGGATGCTATATCCGCTTTGATATCGTTAGGTTTTTCAAGAAGCGAGGCATCCCATGCTGTTTCAAAACTTGATGCTGATATGAGTGCAGATGAGCTCATAAAAAATGCTTTAAAATATCTATAAAGGAGATGTGAACTTTGGTTGACGAAATGGATTTTGAAAACAGAATAGTATCCCCCGAATATGAACCCGGTGATATTGATGCCGAAGTATCACTTCGCCCTAAAACCCTTGACGAATATGTAGGACAGGAAAAAATAAAAGAAAACCTTCGTATTTACATTCAAGCGGCAAAACAGCGTGGCGAGGCTATTGACCACATTTTGCTTTACGGTCCTCCGGGTCTTGGCAAAACAACTCTTGCCGGTATTATAGCAAGAGAAATGGGAGTTAACCTTCGTATAACCTCAGGCCCTTCTATTGAAAAAGCGGGTGACCTTGTTGCGCTGCTTACCAATCTTGAAAAAAATGATTTGCTGTTTATAGACGAAATTCACCGTCTTGACCGAACAGCTGAGGAAATTCTTTATCCCGCAATGGAAGATTTTGCGCTTGATTTTATTATTGGTAAAGGCCCATCAGCCCGCTCAATTCGTCTTGATGTAAAACCCTTTACGCTTGTTGGTGCTACAACACGTTCGGGTCAGCTTTCTGCGCCCCTGCGTGACCGTTTCGGTATTATCTTCCGTCTTGAGATGTACTCTCCTGAGGAACTTGCTCAAATTATTAAGCGCTCTGCAAGAATTATGGGTATCGGTATTGAGGATGACGGCGCTTTAGAGATTGCTTCTCGTTCACGTGGTACGCCTCGTATTGCAAACCGCTTACTAAAGCGTGTGCGTGATATTGCCGAAATTGCTTATGACGGTGTTATCACAGAGCAAGTTGCTATTGAAGCATTAAAACGCTTTGATATAGATAACTTGGGCCTTGATGATTTTGACCGCCGACTGCTTGACATAATGATACGCTTCTATGGCGGCGGTCCTGTTGGATTAGAAACATTGGCTGCTGCGCTGGGTGATGAGGCAATCACTATTGAAGATATGGTTGAGCCTTATTTAATGCAGATTGGCTTTATACAACGCACTCCTCGTGGAAGAGTTGCTACTAAAGCCGCTTATGAACATTTAGGTTTGCCTTTTGGCGGCGCACAGATGGGAATATAATTTATGAGATTTGCTACTGATTTTTCAGATTATGAACTTATTGATGTTAACGGCGGTATGCGTCTTGAACGTTGGGGTGATATAATTTTGTCACGTCCTGACCCTCAGGTTATTTGGAACACCGGTGCAAAAGATGCAAGATGGAGAACACCGCACGCCGTTTACCACAGAAGCAATTCCGGTGGCGGACATTGGGAAATGCTAAAAAAAGTGCCTGATGTATGGAGTATTAAATATGATGACCTAACATTTAGGCTTAAACCTATGGGTTTTAAGCATACAGGGCTTTTTCCGGAACAGGCTGTTAACTGGAAATTATTAAAACAGTTGATAAACGGTGCCAATAAACAACTTAAAGTTTTGAATTTGTTTGCTTATACAGGCGGTGCGACCCTTGCTTGTTTATCTGCCGGTGCTGCCGTTACACATGTTGATGCCTCTAAAGGAATGATTTCATGGGCAAAGGAAAATGCCGTTGCATCAAACCTTGCCGATAAGCCTGTGCGTTGGCTTGTTGACGACTGTTTGAAATTTGTTCAGCGTGAGGTTAGACGAGGCTCTAAGTATGACGGCGTTATACTTGACCCGCCTTCATACGGCAGAGGTCCAAACGGAGAGTTATGGAAACTTGAACAGGCTTTACCTGAGCTTATGAGTGAAATTGTAAAAATTTTAAGTGATGATGCACGTTTTATCTTTCTTAACACTTATACTGCGGGTATGTCGCAAACTGTGCTTGATTATTTAATAAGCGAACTTGTTGTTGCCAAAAAAGGCGGTTACGTTTCTACCCAAGAGATTGGTTTGCCCGTAACCTGTCGTGATGTTATTATGCCATGTGGTAATACTACAATATGGACAAAGGATGCATTGTTTTAAATGATTGAACTAAAAAACGTTTACTTTCAATATACAGTTGAATCAGATCTTGTAAAGACTGCCGTTAATGATTTTTCTTATACCTTTGAGGACGGCGGCTTTTATGCCGTTATCGGTCCTAACGGTTCAGGTAAGTCAACATTATCTAAATTGCTTAACGGTTTATATAAAGCCACTTATGGCGATGTTGTTGTTGATGGTATGAACACGGCTGACCAAGATTTTGAAAATGAAATTAAGCGAAGAGTCGGACTTGTTTTTCAAAATCCCGATAATCAGCTTGTTGCAACCATTGTTGAAGAGGATGTTGCATTTGGACCTGAAAACTTGGGCGTTGAGCCTTGCGATATAAAGGAACGCGTTGAGTGGGCATTAAATGCTGTTAATATGCTTGACTATGCCACTCATGCGCCACACAAGCTTTCGGGTGGTCAAAAACAAAGAGTTGCAATAGCTGGCATTCTTGCTATGAAACCTAAATATATCGTTTTGGACGAGCCTACGGCAATGCTTGACCCTATGGGAAGAAAAGAAGTTATAAAAACAATAATAGATTTAAATAAAAACTTTGGCATGACGGCAATTATAATAACTCATTTTATGGAAGAGGCTTTTTTGGCCGATAAAGTGCTTGTTATGAATGACGGAAACCTTGTCGCTGCCAATACCCCAGAAAATATTTTTGGCGATTTTGATTTGTTGAAAAGAAACGGTTTAGATATTCCGCAGTCAACACGTTTAATGCACGAGCTTTCACAGCTTGGAATTGTTGACGACTGTAAGGTTTTTACACCGCAGTCATGTGCCAAAGTTATTTTAGATAAATTAAAATAGGAGGAGCATCTTTGTGTTGCCTGTAATTGAGGTTAACAATTTATGTTATATATACGGCAAAAAAACACCGTTTGAAACCTGTGCTATTGATAATATAAGTTTTACTTTAAACAAAGGTGAAACTCTCGGCATTATCGGCAGTACGGGTTCGGGTAAGTCAACCCTTGTTCAGCATTTGAACGGCTTAATTGAGCCAGACTCTGGCGAGATTAAGGTTTTTGGTGAAAATATATGGAATGATGGTAAATGCAAAAAGGGGCTACGTTTTGAGGTTGGTCTTGTCTTTCAATATCCTGAATATCAACTGTTCGAGGATACAGTAAAAAAAGATATTGCTTTTGGTCCGTCTAATATGGAACTTTCAAGCGAAGAGGTTGAAAAACGTGTTTTGCTTGCTGCAAATGCCGTAGGATTAAAGGAAGAATTATTGAATAAATCTCCTTTTGATTTATCAGGCGGTGAGAAAAGGCGTTGTGCTATTGCCGGTATTATGGCAATGCAACCTTCAGTTCTTATTTTGGACGAGCCAACTGCAGGTCTTGACCCAATCGGAAGAAAAACTATTGAAAAAGCAATTAATGATTATAAAAAGAAATTTGATGCATCTGTAATTATTGTTTCTCACAGTATGGAAGAGGTTTGCCGTCTTTGCGATAAAGTTCTTGTAATTTCAAAGGGCAAGGCTGTTATGTTTGACACCGTTAAAAATGTCTTTAAGCATCGTGATACATTAAAAAATATCGGCCTTGATGTTACAGAGGTTGCCGAAATATGCGAGATTTTAAATAATAACGGCATTGATATTCCACTTGATGTTTTTCGTGTAGATGAGGCGGTTTGTGCGATACAGCGCATTTTGAGAGGCGGTGAGCAACCGTGATGAACGACATTTCTTTTGGTCAGTATTATCCGGGGGAATCAATAATTCACAAGGCTGACCCACGTGTAAAGATTTTGCTCATTTTTTTGCAACTTATATTTATTTTTATAGCAAACAGTTGGGCGTCAATTGGGCTTATGGCAGCACTTATTATGCTGATTGTTATATTATCCAAAGTGCCGCTTTCATTGTTTTTAAAAAATTTAAAACCTGTTTTACCTGTGCTTATAATTGCATCCTTGCTTAATGTTTTTTATGCTACCGAAGGTAACATTATTTTTCAATGGCAGTTTATAACCATAACGACTGTAGGTTTACTTCGTGCTGCATTTATACTTATGAGAATTATACTGTTGATTTTTGTTGGTGGACTTTTAACTTATACCACAACTCCCACACAACTCACATCAGCAATTGAACGACTGCTTTCTCCGTTAAAGCTTATTGGGCTTGGCGAGGCGGTTCACACAATGGCTATGATGATGACTATAGCCTTAAGATTTATACCGACCTTGATTGAAGAAGCGCAGAAAATTATTGCCGCGCAAAAAGCAAGAGGCGCCGATTTTGAGTCTGGCAAACTTGCCAAACGCATTAAAGCGATGGTGCCTATCTTAGTGCCTTTGCTTATATCTTCGGTACGTCGTGCATTAGAACTTGCTAATGCTATGGAATGCCGTTGTTATTGTGGCGGCAAAGGAAGAACTCATTTTAAACAGTTTAAGTTGCATTTTTCAGATTTTGTATATGTTTTTGTTGTTTGTGTTGTGTGCACAGCGGTTATATTTATTTAGTAGGGGTATTTTATGAGCAGAATGTTGCTTACAATTTCATATTTAGGCACAAATTACTGTGGTTGGCAGGTTCAGCCTAACGGTATTTCTGTTCAACAAACCTTGCAGGATGCATTACAAAATCTTCTTGGCGAACGTGTTGGTGTAACCGGTTGCAGCAGAACCGATTCGGGTGTTCATGCCAATATGTTTTGCTGTCATTTTGACACGTGTTCAAATATTGAGCCTAAAAACATTGTTAATGGGTTAAATTTTTATTTGCCACAGGATATTTCTGTGCGCAATTGTGAATATGTAGATGATGGTTTTCACGCACGATACAACGCAAAAGGGAAAAACTATATTTATAGAATTTATAATTCACAATTTCCCAATCCTTTTGAACATGGCAGAGCATTACATATTAAAATACCACTTAATGTTGATGTAATGAATGAATTTTGTAATAATCTTGTAGGTGAATTTGATTTTTCTGCTTTTTCGAGTTCGCATACAAATGTAACCGATTTTGTAAGAAAAATTTCTCAATGTAATGTTACAAAAAGCAACGATGTTGTAACTTTAAGTGTTACAGCCAATGGTTTTTTATATAATATGGTGAGAATTATTGTCGGAACGGCATTACAGGTTTCTTATGGCAAAATAAATTCATGTGATGCTAAAAAAATTATTGAATCAAAAGACCGTAATCTTGCAGGACCAACTGCACCGCCTGAGGGATTATATCTTAATAAAGTGCTATATTGATGGAGGTGTTTTGTTTTGGCTGAATATAAAAAGAAGAATGTAAAAAAGGTTAAACTTAATAAATCTTCGACGAAAAGCAAGGTTAAAAATGTACCTAAAAAACCCGAAAAGGTGATAATGACACCTACAAAGAAAACAAAAAATGCTGTTGTAAAACCTAAAACTGCCAAATCTACCACTAAAAACACTCCACCGAAAAAACACACAAATTTTGTGTCGTATAACGTTATAATTGGTGATAAGGCAAAACAACTTGCAAAAAAAATTAAAAAATTTACTGCTCTTGCTGTAATAATTGCTATATTGGTTATTGTTTCTTTAGCAACTCCTACGGGTGTCTTTGAATATCTTCAAAATTCATACGTAGCTTTAGGTTCGGGTGAATTTCCAAGAGAAATAACAGGTAGTCAAACGGTATCAAGTGAATATAAAAATGATTTGCTTTATGTAGTTACCGACATGGCATATACCGTTTATAACGATAAAGGTAAAACTGTTCTTTCCGATACTCACGGTTTTTCTAATCCGTTTATGAAGATTTCAAGCGCCAGAACATTGTTGCTTGACCAAAATGGCACAGACTATAAAATTTATAACCTTAATGGTGATGTTGGCGGTGAGACGCTTAAAAGCAAAATAATCACAGGTGATATATCGCGCTGTGGCACATATGCCATTGTTACAAAACCTGCTGACTATGCTTCTAGGGTTGAGGTTTACAACAAGCGCAATAAAATGCTTTTTTCGTGGTCATCATCGAAAGAAATTGTGACGGCTGTATGTCTTTCAAACAACGGCAAGAAAATTGCGGTTGCAACCATATATTCGAATGCCGGTGAATATATATCTAAAGTGTACGTTTTTAATTACAAGAACGCTAACCCTTTAACCACAGTCGAATATAATCAACCGATATTAATGCTAAAAACGCTTAATGCTAAGGCGTTTGTTAGCATTACAAATTCTAAAATTGATTTTATTAAATGGCGCAACGGAGCGGTAACTTCGGTTGAGAATGAAGGTAATGCTATTGGCTTTAGACAAATTTCAAGTTCTGAATTTTTGTTGTTTTGTGAAAGTAAAATGAACAATCTTGAAACCAGATGTATTATTTATAACTCTCGATTTGAGCCGGCATCAAGTGTGCTTTTTACAGGCGCTGCCCAAGATGTTTCTTATAGCGGTGGTAGATTTTTTTGCTTTGACGATAACATTGCCTATGTTTTAAACAAAGAGAGTCAGCTGGTTTGCAGCGTCGAGTGCGGATATTCAGTACAAAACGTATTTGCAAAGAACAGTAAAACTATTTTGGCCATCTCTGATACTGAGGTTAAAGAAATTAAAACAGGGGATTGATTTTATGGGTATAATACTTGATATAATTCTTCTTTCAATTATTGTTATATTTGCGATTATTGGTGCAAAAAGAGGCTTTGCAAAAACTGCTATTGAAACAGTAGGTTTCTTTTTTGCGGTATATCTGTCTTTTTCGTTGTGTACCCCAATTTCGACTGCTATTGCAGACAAAACTATTAAGCCTGTTATTGTGTCTAAAATTTCCAAGGCTTTACCCGAAACCACACAAACCATAACCTCAGAAGCTGCCGAAATTGTTTGGCAATCAATGCCCGAATATGTGCAAAATCTTGCAAACAAGGCTAATATTACTCCTGAGAATATTGCAACCAAAATTAATGCGATGAGCGTTAAAACAGACGGTGAGGTTATTGCCGATGTTATTACTCAGGATATCGTTATGCCGTTTGTATATAATCTTGTTAAAATAATTTGCGCAATTATCTTGTTTGTTGTTTTATTAGTTGCTGCAAAGCTTCTTGCGAAGCTTATAAACTCAATCTTTAAGTTGCCTTTGTTAAAAGGATTTAACAAAACGATTGGTGGAGTTTTCGGCACTGCGCAAGGTGTTTTATTTGCTGTGGTTTTGTGTGTTGCTATGTCAGCAATTATAAGTATAAATCCAAAAGGATTTTGGCTGTTTACAACCGAAAACATTGAGGCTTCAGCTATTTTTAAATGGTTGTCTAATTTAAGTCCATTTAACTGAAATTTGGTGATATAAAATGAAGGATAACTTAACAATTCCAAATGTAATTTCGCTTCTGCGAATATGCATAATACCTGTATTTATTACACTGTATTTTTCGAGTGAGCCGCATCATTATTTGCTTTCTTTGTTGGTCGTAATGTTGTCAGCTGCTACTGATGTTATTGACGGCTTTATTGCACGAAAGTTCAATATGGTGTCTGATGTTGGCAAGGTGCTTGACCCGATAGCAGACAAGCTTACACAGGTTTCTGTAATTTTTTGTCTTATATTTACTCATCCAAACTTGCTAATAATGGTTGTTGTTCTTTTTACTAAGGAAATATTGACACTGTTTGCTGCTGTTTATATTTTACGTGGCGGGTTTAAACCAATATCTGCAAAATGGTTTGGAAAACTTGCTACGGTTGTTGTATATTTAACGTTTTTCTATGCAATTTATACTGATATTAATCCGCAAATGCCTGTGATTGTGTTAGATGGTCTTGCACTCGCATCGACAATATGCCTATTAATATCAATGGCTGGTTATATCAAGGTTTTCTTAAAAACCGATTCTTCTGACAAATAAAGGAGTATTTTTCTATGGTCAAAATGTGTTCAAACTGCAACCAAAGACCTGCAGTTGTTTTTGTTTCTGACACCTCTAAGCCCAATACGGAGCCGCGCGGTCTTTGTCTTGTTTGTGCAAAGCAATTAGGCTTTGAGCCAAGCATTGACAGCTTTTTGAAAAAAATGAATATTACAGATGATGACATTGAAAACATGAGCACACAGCTTATGGAGATGATGTCTGGTGATGAAAGTGGTGAAATGCCCGGTTTTGAAATGGGAGGAGCCTCTGTTTTTCCTTTTTTAAATAATATTTTCGGCAATGCACAGCAAAGGCAAGAAGGAGCAAATGACGCAGCCGAGGATGCTAAAAAAGACAAGGAAAAGGTAAACGGTAAACATAAAGCTCGTAAATATATAGATATGTTCTGTACTAACCTTAACCAAAAGGCCAAGGACGGCAAGTTGGATAATGTTATTGGAAGAAACAAAGAACTTGACCGTACAATTCAAATTCTTTGCCGTCGAAGTAAAAACAACCCATGTCTTATTGGTGAGCCAGGCGTCGGTAAAACCGCTATTGCAGAAGGCCTTGCTTTAAAAATTGTTTCTGGGGATGCCCCCGCAAGATTGCTTGATAAAGAAATTATGCTTTTAGACCTTACCGGTCTGGTTGCTGGAACTCAGTTTAGAGGTCAGTTTGAAAGCCGCGTTAAAGGTCTTGTTGATGAGGTTAAAAAGCAAGGTAATATAATATTGTTTGTTGATGAGGTGCATAATCTTGTCGGTGCGGGTGATTCATCAGAAGGCTCGATGAACGCCGGTAATATCTTAAAGCCGGCGCTATCTCGCGGCGAAATTCAAATGATTGGTGCAACAACCTTTAAGGAATATCGAAAATATATTGAAAAAGATGCTGCGTTAGAGAGACGTTTTCAACCGATTGTTATTGATGAACCGTCAATTAAAGATGCACAGGATATTTTGCTTGGCGTTAAGTGCTATTATGAAGGTTATCATAACGTTACAATTCCTGATGATATTGCTTTGCGTGCGGTTGTGCTTTCTGAGCGTTATATTAATGACCGATATCTGCCCGATAAGGCTATTGATTTACTTGATGAAGCGTGTTCTTGCGCAAGTCTTCGTAATAAAAGCGTTGACCAACTTTATGCAGCTAATAAAAAGATTGCCGAACTTGCTAAAAGGGAAGATGAACTTGCTGCTAATGTTGAAAATCCCAACTACGAAGAACAAGCAAAGGTTAAGGCAGAACGTGCAAAGTATCAACAAATTGCAACCGACCTTTATACTCCCGCATCAAATACAGTTGTTACCGAAAGCGACCTTGCAAAAGTTATTGAACTTTGGACGGGCATTCCGTCGCGAAAGGTTGAAGAAGGTGATTTTGCTAAATTAAAGCACATAGCTGATGATATTAAAAATCAGATTATTGGTCAGGATAACGCTGTCGATTTGGTGGCTGCTGCCGTTAAGCGTTCACGTGTTCAGACAACCGCTCACAGAAGACCGGCATCTTTTATCTTTATCGGTCCTACCGGTGTTGGCAAAACTGAACTTGCAAAGGTTCTTGCAAAACAGCTTTTTGATACTCCGGAAACCTTGATTCGTCTGGATATGACCGAATTTATGGAAAAACACTCTGTTTCTCGTATTATCGGTTCTCCTCCTGGATATGTTGGTTATGATGATGCGGGTCAGCTTACCGAAAAAGTGCGCAGAAAGCCTTATTCTGTTGTTTTGTTTGACGAAATTGAAAAAGCACATCCCGATGTTCTTAACATTTTATTGCAAATTCTTGATGACGGTAGGGTGACCGATGCGCAGGGTAGAACAGTAAGTTTTGAAAACTGTATTGTTATTATGACCTCAAATGCAGGAAGTGACAGAAGCGATTCTCTTATGGGCTTTGGCACTACCGAAAAGCAAGCCTCTGCCGATAAATGTATTAAAGCTTTAAAAGAATTTTTGAGGCCTGAATTTATTGCACGTGTTGACGATATTATTGTTTTTGACCCATTGAGTGAAGAAAGCCTTGTTAATATTGCTAATTTAATGCTTTGTGAGTTTGGGGAAGTTATGGCGGAAAAAGGCATTGATATTGTTTGGGATAAAAAGGTTTGCAAATATATCGCCACAAAAGCCAAGGGCAAACAAACAGGCGCTCGTGAACTTCGCACAATTATTAGAAAAGAAATTGAGGATAAGGTCGTAGATATTATAATTTCTAATAATGATACCAAGCTAAAAGGTGCAAATGTTTGCATCAAAGAGCAAAAAATTGATATTAAGGCAATTTTTTAAGTAAAATTAACTTGACTAAAGCAATGACATGTGCTAAAATATGTCTTGCTTTTTTGCGGGTGTAGTTCAATGGCTAGAATTCCAGCCTTCCAAGCTGGCTGTGTGGGTTCGATTCCCATCACCCGCTCCAAACAGCAGTCCTGCCTTTTTTGGCGGGACTGTTATATAATAAGCGCTGATAGCTCAGCCGGATAGAGCATCTGCCTTCTAAGCAGAGGGTCGGGGGTTCGAGTCCCTCTCAGCGTGCCAAAAAAATAAGACAGTCTTCGGACTGTCTTATTTTTTTGAAAGGGTTGCACAAACTTGCCAAAATCGACTGTGTAAGAGAATAGTGAAAAGTGAAGAGTGAAGAGGTAAAAAGTAAATCGACAAACCTCTGTCGAGATTTGTCGATTTTGGTGCGGGCGAAGGGACTTGAACCCCCACGGTAAAACCACCAGATCCTAAGTCTGGCGCGTCTGCCAGTTCCGCCACGCCCGCATACTTCTATATTTTTTACCACAAAACAAATAAAATGTCAAGTTCATAATTGCTTTTACTATTGTTTGAAACAAATTATATGTTGTTGAATAAATATATTATTGAATAATTGGAAAAATTATGTTAAAATATTTTTGGGTGATTTTATGAATAAAAAAGTTATAATTTGTATTGACAGAGAGTTTGGCAGTGGCGGCCGTCATATTGGCAAACTTGTTTCAGAAAAACTGGGTATTCCTTATTATGACAAGGAACTTATTGAGATTGCCGCAAAAAACAGCGGATATAGTAAACAGTTCTTTGAAGATAATGATGAACAACCAACAAACAGCTTTTTATATTCTCTTTCAATTGGCGCTTACACATTTAACAGTTCGCTTACGGGTGTATCTCAAATGCCAATTACTGACAAGGTTTTTCAAATTCAAAGCGATATTATTAGAGAGGTCGCATCAAAGGATTCTTGCGTAATAGTAGGACGTTGTGCCGGAAACATTCTCAGAGATATTGAAGGCGTGTTCACGGTTTTTGTTCATGCAGATATTGACTATCGTGTCAAGCGTGTTGCTGAGTATGAAAATCTTTCAAAAGAGAAAGCGACTGACCTTGTTAAAAAGACCGACAAAAAGCGTGCAGGATACCATAATATGTATTCTGATTTGCGTTGGGGCGATGCAAAAGCTTATGATATTTGCATAAACGGCGCTTTAGGTATCGAAAAATCTGCAGATATGCTCGTTTGGGCTATTAATAACATTATTTAAAATTTCACAAAAATTACCGCTTTTCGTATAATAATAATTAGAAAGGCGGTAGTTTTATGAGAAGGTTACCTTTAGGTAAAAAACGTTATAATATAAAATTGCTGCTGATGGTTATTATAATATTATTGGTTTGTTGCTTTCTTTTAACCGATAAACTTATAAGACCAATTGTTACAAATGCGGCTACTACAAAAGCGCAGATTGTTATAACCAATGCTACAAATAATGCGGTTAGTGCTTTTTTAGATGATACACAAATTAAATATAACGATATTGCTAATATTAATCGAGATAATGACAATTTGATTTCTGCAATTGAAATTGATACTATAAAGCTTAATTATATAAAGTCAAAAATTACCGATGCTATTGTCAATGAGGTTCGAAAAACCGAAAAGACAACGGTTTCTGTTCCTCTTGGTACATTGACAAAAAACGATTATTTATTAGGTAGGGGACCTTGCGTTAATTTTAATTTGGATATTTCAACTTCGGTTTCGACCGATTATAAAAGTGAGTTTACAAAAGCCGGAATTAATAACACGTTACATCAAATTATTATTGAGGTAACATCAAAATATTATATTACTTTGCCATGGTATCAACGACAAGAAGAGTATGTTACGTCATTTATCATTGCTCAGACAGTTATTGTCGGCAAAGTTCCTGACAATTACACCTCAGTTTATGACGGTGAGGGTGATCTTGTTGGCGATATTTTTGATTATGGAACCATGGAAAATTAAGGTGAGTTTATGCAAAAAGAAGTTGCAAAAAACAGAATAGATGAACTTTATGCACTTATAGAATATCATAACAACAAATATTATGTTCATGATGACCCTGAACTTGAAGATTTTGAGTATGATGCTCTAAACAATGAACTCAAAATACTTGAAGCTCAGTTTCCCGAGTTTAAGCGTGAAAATTCGCCCACCGCTAAGGTTGGAGGTATGGCACTTGCTCAGTTCGAGCCGGTTACACATACTGTACGAATGGAAAGTTTGCAAGATGTTTTTTCCTTGGATGAGGTTGATTTATTTGTAGATAGAATTAAATTTATTTCAAGCAATACTATGTTTTCTGTTGAACCTAAAATTGACGGATTATCCGTTTCGCTTGAGTATAATAAAGGTAAATTTATTATGGGCTCAACAAGAGGCGACGGTGATGTTGGTGAAAACGTAACTGCTAATCTAATGACCATTAAAAGCATTCCTAAAACAATAAATTTTAAAGGTAAATTAGAAGTTCGTGGCGAGGTTTATATGCCGCATAACAGTTTTTTTAAATTGCGTGAATATCAAGAGCTTAACGGAGAAAAACCTGCAAAAAATCCTCGCAATGCTGCAGCAGGCTCGTTGCGTCAAAAAAACTCTGAAATCACGGCAAAAAGGGAACTGGATATATTTATCTTCAATATCCAACAGATTGAAAATATCCGTTTTTCTTCTCATCTTGAATCATTGGAGTTTTTAAAAGAACAAGGATTTTCTGTTCTTCCTTTTTATTATAATTGCTCAACTGCTACTGAGGTTAAAAATTGTATTGCTGAAATAGGTGATATGCGTGGTGGTTTACAGTTTGATATAGATGGTGCGGTTGTCAAAACAGACGACCTTTATTTGAGAGAGCAAATTGGAAGCACGTCAAAGTTTCCTAAATGGGCGGTCGCTTTTAAATATCCGCCTGAGGAAAAACAGACCGTTTTGCTTGATATTGAGGTTAACGTTGGAAGAACCGGCGCATTAACACCAACTGCCGTTTTTGAGCCAATTACACTAGCTGGTACTACGGTAAGCCGAGCAGTTTTGCACAATCAAGATTTTATTAATGAAAAGTCTATTGGAATAGGCGATACAATCGTTGTTAGAAAAGCTGGTGATATAATACCAGAAGTTGTTGCTAAAGCTAAAGATTGCGAAAATCATTCGGTTTTTAAATTGCCATCTTTTTGTCCTGTCTGTAACAGCCCTGTTTATAAAGATGACGACGAGGCGGTTGTGCGTTGCGTAAACGTCTTATGTCCTGCACAACAACTTCGGAATCTAATTCATTTTTGCAGCCGTCCTGCAATGGATATAGAGGGTTTTGGCGAAGCGGTGCTGGAAACATTACTAAACGAAAATTTAATTTCATCACCCATTGATTTATATTATCTGAAAAAAGAAGATATTGTAAAACTTGACCGTTTTGGAGAAAAATCTGCTGATAATATGTTGGCGGCGGTTGAAAAATCCAAGCAAAACGATCTTTATAGGCTGATTTTTGGTTTTGGCATTCATCATATAGGGCAAAAGGCGGCAAAATTGCTTTGCGAGACGTTTGGAAATATGGATAATATTCTTAATGCTTCTATGGAAGACGTGCTTAAAATCGATGGTTATGGCAATGTGATGGCACAAAGCCTAATTGATTTTTTAACCAATCCTCAAAATGTTAATCTTATTAATCAATTTAAACAGATTGGTATGAACATGAAATGTCTTACAGAGGTAAAGGACACACGTTTTGCAGGAATGACATTTGTTTTAACCGGCACACTACCAACCTATACACGTGCTGATGCTGCAAAAATTATTGAAAGTTTTGGCGGCAAAACATCATCATCGGTTTCAAAAAAGACTAATTATGTTCTTGCAGGAGAAGATGCGGGTTCAAAGCTTACAAAAGCGCAACAACTTGGCATAACGGTTATTGATGAGGAACAATTTAATCAAATGATAAAATAAAAACAATAAATACCGCTGTTTTAGCGGTATTTATTTATTTTTGTAGGATATAATAATGCTAAAAGGAGGGAAACCAGTTGAAAAAGTTGTTTTTAATTTTATTTGCTGTTGCAATTATTGCTTCAATGTTTACAGGTTGTGCAAGAACCAAGGGTGAAAACGAACCCGGCGGCGTTAACTCAAATGATGGTTCATTGGCATCTAATATATCTTCAATGACGGATAGCGGCATGATGTCTTCAGTAAAAGAGGGCGTTAACAGCACAACATCATCGATAAAAAATGATGTTTCTTCAATACTACAATAATTTTTTAAGGCTGTTCTATCAAGAACAGCCTTTTTGATTTAAAATATACATAAAAATATCAAAAAACAGATTATTTGAGCAAAATATTCCATTTAATTAATTGACAACAGGCGAAAAGGGGGATATAATATAAACAAATAAAATTAAGGAGAATTATTATGCCATTAGTAACTACAACAGAAATGTTCAAAAAAGCATATGACGGCGGCTATGCTATCGGTGCTTTTAACGTAAACAACATGGAAATTGTTCAGGGTATCACTGAGGCAGCACGTGCAGAAAAAGCACCCCTTATTCTGCAGGTTTCAAAAGGCGCTCGCGCTTATGCAAACCACACTTATCTTGTAAAGCTTGTTGAAGCTGCTGTTATGGAATGTCCTGAAATTCCGATCGCCCTTCACCTTGACCACGGTCCTGACTTTGAGACCTGTAAGTCATGCATTGACGGCGGTTTTACATCAGTTATGATTGACGCTTCTTCAAAGCCCTTTGAAGAGAATATTGAGATAACCAAAAAGGTTGTTGAATATGCTCATGCACACGGCGTTGTTGTTGAGGCTGAACTTGGTACTCTTGCAGGTATCGAAGATGATGTGAAAGTTGCAGAAGGCGCTGCTTCTTACACACGTCCTGAAGAGGTTCAGGAATTTGTTGAGAAAACAGGTTGCGACTCTCTTGCTATTGCTATCGGTACATCACACGGCGCTTACAAATTTAAACCCGGCACAAAACCCCAGCTTCGTTTTGACGTTCTTCGTGAAGTTGAAAAGAATCTTCCCGGTTTCCCGATTGTTCTTCACGGCGCATCATCTGTTCCCCAAGAGTATGTTCAGATGATTAACGAAAACGGCGGTAATATGCCTGGTGCTATCGGCGTTCCCGAAGATCAGCTTCGTGAAGCTGCACGTTCAGCAGTTTGCAAAATCAACATTGACTCTGACCTTCGTCTTACAATGACTGGTACAATCCGTAAATACTTTAACGAGCATCCCGAACACTTTGATCCTCGTGAGTATCTTAAACCTGCTCGCGCAAACATCGTTGAGACTGTTCGTCATAAACTCGTTAATGTTCTTGGCTGCAACGGCAAAGCATAAATTTAAAATTTTTAATACCGAAGCGCATTATGTGCTTCGGTATTTTTTTATTTTTGTTATATATTTTAATCCAAAGCATATAATTAATCTATAAAATATTATTATAAATGTGAGGAAGTTAATATGACAAAAAATAGATATGTAGGCGATTATCCAGTTATTGGCATCCGTCCCATTGTTGACGGTCGTCGTGGCCCTTTAAAACTTCGAGAGAGTCTTGAGGGACAAGTTATGGAACTTGCACTTGCTGCAAAAAAATTATTTGAAGAAAATCTTTTTTATTCTAATGGCGAACCTGTAAAGGTTGTTGTTTCTGATAAAACTATAGGACGTGTTCTTGAGGCTGCTGCCTGTGCTGACCAGTTTAAAAAGGCGGGTGTTGATATTACACTTTCTGTAACACCTTGTTGGTGTTATGGCTCTGAAACGATGGATATGGATCCGGCAACAATCAAAGGCGTTTGGGGATTTAATGGTACTGAAAGACCGGGAGCGGTTTATCTTGCCGCCGTTTTGGCGTCACATGCGCAAAAAGGCTTGCCGGCATTTGGCATTTACGGTCATGAAGTTCAAGACAGAGATAAGGTTAGTGAAATTCCGCAAGATGTTAGGGAAAAACTTCTCCGCTTTGGTCGTGCGGCAGTTGCTGTTGCAACAATGAGAGGTAAATCATACCTTCAAATTGGTTCTCAGTGTATGGGTATTGCCGGCTCAATTATGGATCAAGACTTTATTGAGTCATACCTTGGTATGCGCGTTGAATCGGTTGACGAGGTTGAAATTCTTCGCCGAATGGAAGAAGGAATCTATGACGAATATGAATATAAAAAAGCACTTGCTTGGACAAAAGAACACTGTAAAGAGGGCCGTGACGATAACCCCGAATCTGTTAAATTTAGCGATGAGCAAAAAGAAAAGCAGTGGGAATTCACTGTTAAAATGTACTGTATTATAAAAGACCTTATGGCAGGAAACCAAAATCTGCCCGATTTTGCCGAGGAAGAAAAGGTTGGCCATAATGCCATTGTCGGCGGTTTTCAGGGACAAAGGCAGTGGACGGACCATTGGCCTAACTGTGACTACCCAGAGGCATTGTTAAGTTCAACATTTGACCATAATGGTGCCAGAGAGCCTTATACTCTGGCAACAGAAAACGATATTTTGAATGGTCTTGGTATGCTGTTTATGCGTTTGCTTACACATCGTGCTCAAATCTTTGCGGACGTTCGCACTTATTGGTCAAGCCAAGCAGTTGAGCGTGTTACGGGTTACAATCTTTCAAACAAGGCAGCAGAATCTGATGGTGTTATTCATCTTCTTAACTCTGGTGCTGCTTGCTTGGATGCTTGCGGTGAATGTAAAGATGAGAACGGTAATGCCATTATGAAAAAATGGTGGGAAGTTACCGACCAAGAAATTAAAAAGATGACCGATGCAACAGTTTGGTGTGAGGCGGGTTTTGATAATTTCCGTGGCGGCGGTTTTTCAAGCCATTTTATAACTCGTGCCGAAATGCCCTGTACAATGATAAGACTTAATCTTGTTAAAGGTTTAGGCCCTGTAATGCAGATTGCTGAAGGCTGGACAGTAAACCTTCCCAATGATGTTTCTGATAAACTTATGGAAAGAACTAATCCAACATGGCCTTGCACTTGGTTCGCTCCTCGCTGTGACGGTAAAGATGGCAGTCCTTTTAAAACAGCATATGATGTAATGAATAATTGGGGTGCTAATCATGGCGCAATTAGTTATGGCCATATTGGTGCTGACGTTATTACAATGTGCTCGATGCTTCGAATTCCTGTTTGTATGCATAACGTTCCAAAAGATGATATATTCAGACCTGCTGCTTGGAATGCTTTTGGTATGGATAAAGAAGGTCAGGATTATAGAGCGTGTCAGACTTATGGACCTTTATATAAATAATTTGCAAAAATTAAAACACCCGTTGATTAGAACGGGTGTTAATTTTTATAAATAAAATTAAATTAAATTAATATACCGCCGTTTGGGCTTAAAACCTGACCGGTAATAAATTCGCCGCCTTCACCGCACAAAAACAAAATTGAACGCGCAACTTCGGTTGCATTACCAATTCTGCCAAGAGGAGTTTCGTCGGCAAGCATATTAACATCTTCAATTGAAAGGTTAGCGTTCATTGATGTGTCAATAACACCGGGAGCAACGCAATTTACTCGTATATTGCTTGGACCGAGTTCTTTGGCGAGTGCTTTTGTAAAACCAATTACACCGGCTTTTGCCGCTGAATAATGTACTTCGCAAGAGCCGCCTGAAATTCCCCATATTGATGATACGTTAATGATTGTGCCGTTTTTGTTTTCAAGAAGATAGGGAAGGGCGGCCTGAGTGCAATTAAATGTTCCGGTAAGATTAACATCAAGCATATTTTTCCAATCATAGTCGGTTATATCATTGAAAACCTTTTGTTGTGATATTCCGGCATTGTTCACTAATGCATCAATAGTTCCGAACTTATAAGCCGTTTCTTTCATCACCAGGTCAGCTTCAAGTCGATTTGTTACATTAAGCTTATGTAATTCAACATTATATCCATGTGATCGCAAAGACCTGACCAAAAGGCTTGCCGACTCGCGCGAATCATTATAACAAACCATAACATTCCATCCGGCTTCTGCAAACAATATTGCTGTTGCAGAACCAATGCCTTTGGAAGAACCGGTAATTACAACTGTTTTTGACATTTAAAAACCTCCGAATTGATGTTTTCTTAATTATAACATTAAAAAATATTTTTTTCAATCATAATTGCTAAAAACCGCAATTTGTAGTTAACATAAATAGATATAAAAACAAAATATTGAGGTTGACATAAACAGTTTACATAACATTGCAAAATGTTACAAAATTGTAGTTGACATAAAATTATGCATAGTGTAAACTAACAATAACGGACTAAATCTCTTATTTTAGGGCGGTTTTTTTATGTCTAATTTTAAAGTTTCATTTATTGGTTGCGGTAATATGGCAACAGCAATTATGTCAGGCGCAATCTCGCAAGGTTACATAAAACCATCTCAAATTTATGGATATGATGTTGACCAAACAAAAAAAATTGTTATAGAAAATTTGGGCGCAAATTTTGTTGACAGCATTGAAAAAGCCACAGAATGTGATTTTGTGTTTTTGTCTGTTAAACCTCAAATTTGTGCTGAGGTTTTGCCCTTGCTGAATGGCAAAATTAATAGTTGTGTTGTTTCTATTGTTGCCGGTTTAAAGACTCAGAAAATTGAATCGTATATTGGAAAAGTGCCTATAATTCGTGTTATGCCTAATACGCCTGTTATGGTTAATTCAGGTGCGGCAGGAATATGTAAAAACAACCTCGTTGACGACAAAATGTTTTCCTTTGTTGAAGGAATTTTTAATTCGTGCGGTGTTTGCAGCGCTATTGAGGAAGATTTAATGGATGCCGTAACTGCATTAAGCGGTAGTGGCCCTGCGTATGTTTTCCGTTTTGTTAAAGTGATGTGTGAACAGGCAACAGCACTTGGTTTGCCTGATTTAGTTGCTTTAAGGCTTGCGTGTGCTACCCTTCGTGGCGGTGCCGAAATGCTTGAAAAAAGCGGCATGAGCGCACAAGAACTTATTAAAATGGTTTCTTCGCCCAATGGCACAACCGTTGCCGGCCTTTCAAAACTTGATGAAAATGGTTTTGACGATGCTGTAAAAGCGTGTGTTAAAGCTGCGCACGATCGTTCTAAAGAATTATCATAAATTTTGCATATAACTTGTCCTTATCGCATAGAATTTACTAAAATATCTATGTCAAGGGGAAGTATTTATGAGAAAAACAACAGTCGTTAGGTTACGCGGTGCAAAATTTTTTGATGCTGTTAATCAAAACTATACACTGCTTTTAATGCTTTTATCGGTTTTAGTTGGTGTTGTGATAGGAGCATTAAAAATTAAAAACGCTGATACAGAAGTTTTTTTGTCTATTGCACAAAAGTTAGATAATTATGTTGCTTTAAGGCAAGATAAAAGCATTTTTGTCGTTTTTCTTAAAACAATTTTTTCCTGGCTGCCTTTTGTTGCTACGGCATTTTTATGTGGAACAAGCCTTGCCGGTATGGCAACTGTGCCCCTCGTTGTTGGATATTTTGGTTATACATACGGTATCATTTCTGCATATCTTTATACTACTTTTTCGATAAAGGGTATAGGTTTTTGTTTGTTGGTTATATTACCTGCAAATGTAATTATATCTTTCGCACTTATGCTTGCTTGTAGGGAATCATTTGCATTTTCTTTATTAATGGCAAAATTAGCATTGCGAACAAAAGGTGGCACACATATATATTTTGATTTTAAAAATTATTGTCTGAGATATCTTTTTGTTTTACTAATACTGCTGTCATCATCATTGGTTGATTGTATGTTTTTTAAAGCGTTCGGAGGTTTTTTCAGCTTTTAAAAGGAAGTGAAATTAATAAAGTGAAGGATTATATTTTAAATTTTGAGGAATATCTTAAAAATACCAAAAAATCATCATCAAATACTCTTGAATCTTATTTAAGAGATGTTTCTCAATTTATTGAATATTGCAATACTGTAAAGCTTAAATCTGTCAATAATATTAATTTTGCTACCATTGAAAGTTATGTTAAATATTTAGAAAAAGCTAATAAAGCCCAGTCAAGCATTTCAAGGGCTGTCGCATCAATTCGTTGTTATCTTGCTTTTTTAAAAAGTCAAAAAATCATTGTTGAAAACGTTGCAATAGGCTATAAAGTTGCAAAAAAAGAACGTAAATTTCCTGAGGTTTTAACTGCAAGAGAGGTAACACAAATCCTTTCACAACCCAGCGGGGCAGATTATAAATCTTGCCGAGATAAAGCAATGTTAGAACTTCTTTATGCAACGGGTATAAAGGTTTCAGAACTTGTTGCTTTAAAATTAAATGATGTTAACGTTCAAGTTGGTATTGTTTCTCTTCATAACGATAAAAGTTCTCGCCTTATACCGCTTTATCCCGATGCGGTGAAGGCAATTAAAGACTACATATCTATACGTGATGCTATTGTTGGCGATGACCAAAGCATTATGTTTACAAATCTTAATGGACAACCCTTAACACGTCAGGGTTTTTGGAAAATTATTAAAGGTTATGCTCATAAAGCTAATATAAAAAAGGATATTACTCCTCATACAATCAGACATTCGTTTGCGGCTCATCTTTTAGAAAACGGTGCCCCGCTTGAAGATATTAAAGAGATGCTGGGTCATTCTGATATTTCTTCTACACAAATATATGCTCAAATGCTTAAAAACAAATATTCTCAGTCGTATAAGCGCTTTCATCCTCTTGCAAATAAATCGCATTAAAAAACGGACCAACAATTTGTGGTCCGTTAATTTTTTATGTATTGTCAACCTTGTTAAATGTTTCAATAAGTGAAGTTAATTTTTCTTGGTTAATTTGGTTGTTTTGGTCTATATTTAATTTCATTTCATCAAGAGAGATTGAAAGGGTGTCAACCTTTTCGCAAAACTCGCTATAACAATCGGTTAACTTGGAGCGAATGTCACTAAGTGCTAATGAAGCATCGTTGGCACATTTTACGTTTGCATCAACTTGTTGTTGTGAAACAGACATATTTTCAGCAGTTTTTTCCATAATTGTTTTTGCATTTGCACATGCAATGATATGCATTTTAGCAATGCTTTGACTAAGGCGCTCAATTTCTTCACGCTTTGAATCAAACTCATCAACTTTTGCTTTTAATGTTTGATTTTGCGTATTTAATTCTTCAATTTGCTTGTTTAGCGTATTGATTTTCTGATTATTTGCTTCTTTTGTCGCTTTTATATAGTTCATAACATCATCTTTATTAAAACCTAAAAAGCTTGTCTTAAAGCCTGCCAAATGATATCACCTCGCAATTTTTTTACAATTATAGCAAAAGTGTTGCAATTTTTCAAGTGAAATTGAATTTTTATGCAAAATTTACTTATAAAATGCAACTATAATCTTGAAATATTTATTATTATAGTATAAAATATATTATGTATAATTGCGAAAGTTGGTGTTTTTATGTCAAGACACGAAGAAAGAGAACAAACATTCATTTTAATCTTTGAATCTTTGTTTAATAGTGACAGTGCAGATGCCATTTTAGAACTTGCAAAAGAACTACGTGCATTAACATATTCTGATGATTACGTTGAATCTGTTTTTAGAGGTGTTTGTACAAATAAAGATTATTTGCGCGAAATAATTTCTTCCAATCTGAAGGGTTGGACTATTTCTCGTATTTCAAAAGTTTCGCTTGCTATATTGCTTTTGGCGGTTTATGAAATTAAATTTTGCGATAACATTCCAAGCAGCGTTTCTATAAACGAAGCTGTTGAACTTGCAAAAACATATGGTTGTGATAATGATCAATCATTTGTTAACGGTGTTCTTTCGTCAGTATTTAAGCAATCAAACGCTAAGGAATAGTTGTTAATTATGCCGGATGTAATTTTGTCTGTAAAACAGCTTAACACATACATTCGTTCGCTATTAGATGCAGATACAAGGTTGAACGGAATTTACGTTTGCGGTGAAATTTCTAATTTTAAGCTGCATTATCAAAGCGGGCATATGTATTTTTCTTTAAAAGACGAACAATCGGTTATTAAGGCGGTTATGTTTCGTCAAGCGGCACAGAATCTTGCATTTGAGCCAACAGACGGTATGAAGGTTATATGTTTTGGCAGAGTATCTGTTTATGAAAGCACAGGCCAGTATCAATTCTATGTAACCTCTATACAACCAGAAGGAATAGGCGCTCTTGCTATTGCTTTTGAACAACTTAAAACAAAGTTGTCTGCAGAAGGTTTATTTGATGATAGTAAAAAAAGGCCATTACCTAAAATGCCATCGGGTATTGGTGTTGTCACTTCGGGAACAGGCGCAGCTCTGCAAGATATTTTATCAATACTTGCTCGACGTGCACCGTATGTTCCTGTTGTAGTATATCCTGTTTTGGTGCAGGGGCAGTCGGCTGCACCTAATATGGTTAATGCGCTTAAAACATTGTATAGCCGTAATGATATTGATGTAATTATTATCGGCAGGGGTGGCGGCTCGGTTGAAGACTTATGGGCTTTTAATGATGAAAAACTTGCTCGTACTGTTGCCTCGTCGCCCTATCCCATTGTTTCTGCTGTCGGACATCAAACCGATTTTACAATTTGCGACTTTGTTGCAGATTTACGTGCACCAACTCCGTCTGCTGCGGCAGAGCTTGTTGTTAGCGATGCCTATCAAATTGCAGAGTTAATAAATAATTTTCGGTTGCGCCTTAGTAATGCAATAAATAATAAAATTAATGTGTGCGAAAAGGATTTTGCTGATATTTGTTCAAATCGTTATTTTATACAGCCAAGCCTTATTTATAGTTGCCGTGCCGATAAATTTTTTGAAACAAAAAATGCATTAAAACGTTCTTTTGAACAATGTATTGCTAATAATAAATCAAGACTTGCGCAGCTTACCGCAAAACTAGATGCATTAAGCCCTTTAGCAGTAATTTCAAGAGGATATGCTGTTGCTAAAAACAACGGTGAAATAGTTGGCTCAATTAATAAAATTTCTGCTGATGATATGATTGAGTTAATTTTTAGTGACGGTAAAGCAAATTGTCAGGTTATCAGTACTGAAAGGATTGAAAAATAATATGGATTTTGATAGTGCAATAAAACGTTTACAAGATATTACCGCATTACTTGAAGAAGGTAAATGTTCTTTAGAAGAATCTGTAAAACTTTTTCAAGAAGGAGTTGAGCTTTCGCTTAAATGTGAAAAATATTTAAGTGAGGCAAAACAAAAAGTTGAGTTTTTGGAAGGCGGCGAAAAATAATGTCTATAGAATTTATTACAGAACATAGAAAGATTTTTGAACCTTTTTTAGAACGCAATTTACCAAACAACAATAAAGTTTGCGAAGCGATGAGATACAGCATATTAAACGGCGGCAAACGCATTCGCCCTGCAATAATGATGGAATTTTTCAAAATTTGCGGTGGCAGTGGCGACTCGGTTTTGTATTTTGCAGCAGCGTTGGAATGCATTCATACTTATTCGCTTATTCATGATGACCTTCCTTGTATGGATAATGATGATCTTCGTCGTGGTAAACCGTCTTGTCATATGGCATATGGTGAAGCTCGTGCTTTGCTTGCCGGTGACGGATTATTAACCTACGCATTTGAACTTTGCTCAAAAGCAAAAGATATTGATGCTCAACGCTTGGTTACCGCAATCTCGTTGTTAGCCAATTATTCAGGCGTTTGCGGTATGATTGACGGGCAAGAGATTGATTTACACGGTGAAGGCATTGAAATGAGCCTTGAGCAAATTAAAACAATGTATTTACAAAAAACAGGCGCTCTTATTAAGGCTGCAGCAGAAATTGGATGTGTTCTTGCTGGTGCAAATGCACAAAAATTGTCTGCCGCACGTGCTTTTGCAGACAATTTTGGTATGTGTTTTCAAATTACTGACGATATTTTAGACCTTACAGGTAGCACACAAAGTATTGGTAAACCTGTTGGTAGCGATACTAAAAATGAAAAAGCCACCTATGTCAGCGCTGTTGGCGGTGTGGATGAGGCAAAAGGCGTTTGTCTAATGCTTTCGCAAAAAGCAAAATCTGCGCTTGAAATTTTTGGTGAAAAGGCAGACGGATTACGTGACCTTTCAGATTATTTAATTAATCGCAAAAATTAATTTTGGAGTATATATGGAGTATAAATTTCTGTCGGGTATTTCATCGCCCGATGATGTAAAAAAAATACCTCAAAATCTATTGGGTGAACTTTGCAAAGAAATAAGGCATTGTCTTGTTGAAACTGTTTCAAAAAACGGAGGACATCTTGCTTCAAATTTAGGTGTTGTAGAACTTACAGTTGCCTTGCATAGAATTTTTAATTCGTGTAACGACTGCATAATTTTTGACGTTGGTCATCAGTCATATACCCATAAACTTTTGACAGGCAGATATGGCGAATTTTCAACTATAAGACAAAAAGACGGACTGTCAGGGTTTATGAGACCAAGCGAGAGTGAACATGACCCATTTGTAACAGGTCACAGCAGTAACTCAATTTCTGCAGCATACGGCATCTATAAGGCAAAATCAATTTTAGGACAAGATGGCTACTGCATAAGCATAGTAGGTGACGGCGCATTAACGGGTGGAATGGCTTTTGAGGCTTTAAATAATGCGGGAGCTTCAAAATCAAACTTTATTGTAATTCTTAACGACAATAAGATGTCAATTTCAAAAAATATTGGCGCATTAGCACGTCACTTAAACAAAATAAGAATTAATCCATCGTATCATCGGTTTAAATATAGATTAAAGTCATTTTTAGATAAACTGCCGTCTTTTATCGGCAATCCCACTTTTAAACTTCTTGATAAATCTAAAGATTTATTTAAAGATGCATTATATCACACAAACTTTTTTGAAAGTTTGGGATTTGAATATATCGGTCCTGTTGATGGTCACGATATAAATATGCTCCAAAAAGCATTTTCTATTGCTAAATTACAAACTAAACCCGCCTTTATTCATGTAATTACAAAAAAAGGTAAAGGATTTGCACCGGCAGAAGAAAATCCTGATATTTATCATGGTGTATCTTCTTTTAATATAACACAGGGTGCCAATGTTTCTTTAAAAGATACCTTTTCATCCATAGCCGGTAAAATCTTATGTGACCTTGCTGAGAATAATAAAGATATTTGTGCAGTAACCGCAGCTATGCAAGAAAATACCGGTTTAAGTGATTTTGCAAAAAAATATCCTAACCGATTTTTTGACGTTGGTATTGCTGAAGAACACGCAGTAACCTTTTGCGGCGGTTTGGCGGCAGGAGGCGCAAAACCTGTTTTTGCGGTATTTTCAACCTTTTTACAGCGTGGTTATGATCAACTGATTCACGATATTTCAATAAACTCGGAGAACGTTCTGTTTTTGGTTGACCGTGCAGGTGTAGTAGGCGAAGATGGTGTTACCCATCAAGGCGTTTATGATGTATCATATTTAACATCAGTTTCCGGAATGACGGTTTATTCGCCCTCAAATTATCGTGAACTTGAAAAAAACATAAAAACCTGCTTGGCAATCAACAAGCCCACCGCTGTCAGATATCCTCGCGGCGATGAAAATGATACTTTGTCTGACTTTGTTCCATCAAATAACGATTTTGATTTGTTTGGTAATAATAACGAAAATCTAATTATAACCTACGGCAGATTGTTTTCGTTTGCATTTGATGCTATGAACAAAACTAATAAGTTCAGTGTTTTAAAACTAAACAAAATTTTTCCTGTAAATAATGAAATTTACAATGTCATTAAAGATTATAAGAATGTTCATTTTTTTGAAGAGGGAATTCGCAGCGGCGGTATTGCCGAAAAGGTTGGCGCTGTTATTGCTGAAAATAATTTTGGTATTAATTTTAAAATTCATGCTATAGATGACGGCAGGGTGCCTTGCGCATCTGTTAGCGTTGCTTTAAATGAACTTGGACTTGATGGCAATGCAATGCAGAATTTATTTTAACGGAGATATTTAATGGCTACAAAAATTCGTCTTGATTATGAAATTGTATCACGCGGTTTGGCTCAAAGTCGTGAAAAAGCAAAAGCTTATATTATGTCGGGCTGTGTTTATGTTAATAATCAAAAAGCGTGTAAAGCGGGCGATATGGTTAAGCCCGAAGATATTATTGAGGTTAGAGGTAATGTCTTACCGTTTGTAAGCCGTGGAGGATTAAAACTCGATAAGGCTATTAAGGTTTTCGATATTAAACTTAGTAATCTTGTATGTGTTGACATTGGTGCTTCAACTGGTGGTTTTACTGATTGTATGCTACAATGCGGCGCAAAAAAGGTATATTCGGTTGACGTTGGTTATGGTCAGCTTGCATGGAAGTTGCGTTGTGACGATAGGGTTGTCAACCTCGAACGTACCAATTTTCGTCATGTTACTACAAAAGAAATAACCGATGAGATAGATTTTGCCTCGGCTGATGCGTCATTTATATCGCTTTCTCTTTTGTTGCCGCCGCTTTATCCGTTAATGAAAATGTCTGCACGTGCTGTGTGTCTTATAAAACCGCAGTTTGAAGCAGGTAAGGAAAAGGTAGGTAAAAAAGGTGTTATTAAAGACCCTGCCGTTCATTTAGAGGTGATACAAAAAGCCGCACAGTTTATTCTTGACAGTGGTTTTTCACTCATTGGTTTAGATTACTCGCCGATTAAAGGTCCCGAAGGTAATATTGAATTTTTAGCATATATTGAAAAAAGCCAAAACCCATTTATTGCTGATGATATTAATTTTGGTTTAGTTGTTGAGTCTGCTCATTCTTCATTAAAGGAGAGTTGAATTTTGAATATTGGTATTATTCCTAATCCCAAACGTGATGAGGCGTTATCGCTTTGTGAAAAGGTTGTACAAAAAGCCATTGAGTTTGGTATGACACCTTATGTTCCTACTAAATATGCTGACTATGCAAATAACGCAGTTTTGTGCGAAATAGACGTGTTATATTCAAAGGCTGATGTTATTGTTGCAATAGGCGGTGACGGCACAATTATAAGATGCACACAATTGGCATCCTCGCTTAACAAGCCAATTTTAGGTGTTAATGCAGGCAGAATTGGATATCTTGCCTCATTAGAGCCTGATTGCTTGGATGACCTTATAAAACTAAAGCAAGGTGATTATAACGTTGAGGAGCGTATGATGCTCAAGGTTGAATATAACGGTATAATTAATTATGCGCTTAACGATTTTGTTGTTTCACGCGGCTCACGTTCAAAATTAATTGACCTTAACGTTGATATAAACGGTCATACAATTCCTTATCGTGCTGACGGTATTATAATTTCAACGCCAACAGGCTCGACGGCTTATTCGCTTTCTGCGGGTGGACCGGTCTTAGAGCCTCAAACCAACAATATGGTTATATCACCAATATGCCCACATTCACTTTTTTCTCGTTCGCTTGTACTTGACGGTAACTCAATAATTAATGTTGAGTGTGCAAAAGAGGGTATTGAAGCATATATGAGTGTTGACGGTAGGCAGCCATTACTCATAAAATCTGACAGTACTATCACAATTTCACGTGCAGAATATACTGCAAAAATTATTAATATGAACAATATGTCGTTTTATGACGTATTGTCAAAAAAACTGAGGTAAAAATGATGAATAATAAACGTCATCAAGCTTTGCTTGATATTATTAAGAACACTCCGGTTCTCACTCAGGAAGAACTTCAAAAACTGCTTTGTCAGGCAGGATTTGAGGTTACACAATCAACCATTTCTCGTGATATTAAACAACTTCGAATTGTGAAAACACTCGATAACAACGGCAATTACAGATATACAAGTGCTCGTGACGAGGTGCTTAAAAATACAACATCATCTCAACATTTTATTGATACTTTTAAAAGGTCGGCACTTTCGGTTACTTATGCTCTTAATAACGTTGTCATAAAATGCCTTTCCGGTATGGCGAGCGGCGCTTGTGTTGCAGTTGATGCATTATATTCGGAGCATCTTCTTGGTAGCCTTGCAGGTGATGACACGATTATTATTGTAACAAAAAATGAGCAAGAATCAGCCTTTTTGGCAAAAAAATTGCAGGAGTTAATATAATTTTATATTGATATGTTAAAAGAATTATTGGTTGAAAACATTGCATTAATTGAAAATGCTCAAATTGAGTTTAATGATGGATTTAACGTGTTGACCGGTGAAACCGGTGCGGGTAAGTCCTTGGTTATTGATGCAATTAACGCTATAACAGGTGAGAGAACCTCGCGCGACCTTATAAGAACAGGTAGCCAAAACGCAAATGTTACTGCCGTTTTTACCAATATTTCACAACGCGCCAAAGAAATTTTGCAACAAATGCAAATTGAAATTGACGACAGCGTTATAATTAAAAAATCTTTAAGTGAAAATCGTTCTACCATTCGAATTTGCGGTCAACCTGCAACAGCTGCAATGACCAAACAACTTGCTGTTGAGCTAATTAATATTCATGGTCAACACGATAGCCAAGCGCTTCTCAACCCTGATACACATTGTTCGTTTATTGATAGTGTTGCACAAAACGATGCGGCTTTATCGGCGTACAAAGAAGAATTTTCTACGTTGCGCTCAATTAAAAAACAACTAGACGCGCTTGATATGGATGAAGATAAAAAACGCCGTGAACGTGACCTTTACGAATATCAACTTAAAGAATTAGATGCACTCGATATTAAGCCGGGTGAACAACAGGCTCTTAAGGATGAGTTTGCACTAATTCAATCAAGTGACGACGTTCGAAAGAAATTGGAATCAGCAATTAGTTTTCTTAAAGGTGATAATGGCGCTGACGGAGCAGTTAATTTAGCCTCTATTGCCGCTCGTGAGCTTTCTTCAAAAGGGATGGAGTCTTACTCGGTTTTGAGCGAAAAACTGCATACGGCGCAATTTTCGCTCGAAGCAATACTTGACGAATTGAAAAACGAGGCGGATAAGTTTAATTTTGATGCTGAGCGTATTAAATATGTCAGTGACCGACTGCATGAGGTTAATCGCGCGATTAATAAATATGGCGGTAGCGAAGAAGAACTTTTCAAGTTCTATAATACTGCAAAGGCTGCTCTTAATATGCTTGATAACACTGAGCAAACAGCCACCGAACTTGAAAATCAGTTAGCATTGTCAGAAGAGCGTTTGGTTATTTGTGCAAAGAAATTAACATCTTCAAGAAAAGAAGCGGCACTTAAATTTGCGACTGATGTTTGTGATGCGCTTTGTTGTCTTGATATGCCAAACGTTACCTTTACTGTTAAAATAGAGCAGGGCAGATACACCAAAAACGGCTGTGATAACGTTGAGTTTATGATATCGGCAAACGTTGGTGAGCCGCCTAAACCCATAACAAAAATTGCATCAGGTGGCGAACTTTCAAGAATAATGCTTGCAATTAAGAGTGTTCTTGCTAAAATAGATGGTGTTGATACATTAATATTTGATGAAATTGATATTGGCATCAGCGGTAAGGCGGCTGAAAGGGTAGCGGATAAGTTGCGTGAGGTTGCATCTTATCGTCAGGTTTTATGTGTGACACACCTTGCTCAAATAGCAAGTGCGGCAACAACCCATTTCCTTATAGAAAAAACCGCCGAAAACAAACGTACTGTTACTAACATTTTCCCGCTTGACCGTGACGGCAGAATAAACGAAATTGCGCGAATAATTGCAGGTAACACGATAACAGATAGTGTAAAAAATACAGCTCAAGAAATGCTGGATAGGAGAATATAAATGACTTTATTTGAAGAACTTAAGGCAAGAGGTCTTGTTGCCCAAACAACAGACGAAGAAGAAGTTAAAGCCCTTTTGGATGGTGATAAACCCGCAACCTTTTATATTGGCTTTGACCCCACAGCTGACAGCTTACACGTTGGCCATTTTGTTGCCGCAATTGTTATGAAACATATGCAACAGCATGGCCATATACCGATTGCCCTTTTTGGCGGCGGTACCGGTATGATTGGTGACCCCAGTGGCAAAACCGATATGCGTAAAATGCTTACCAAAGAAGAAATTAACCATAACATTGAGCGTTTTGTTGCACAAATTTCAAAATTCATTGACTTTTCTGATAACAAGGCAATCATTGTTAATAACGGTGATTGGTTGCTTAACCTAAACTATATTGAGTTTTTGCGTGAAGTAGGAGTACACTTTTCGGTTAACCGTATGTTAACTTTTGAGTGCTATAAGCAACGTCTTGAGCGTGGTTTGTCATTCTTTGAACTTAACTATATGTTAATGCAAAGCTATGACTTCTTAATGCTTAACCGCAAACATAATTGTGTGCTTGAACTTGGCGGCGACGACCAGTGGAGTAATATTATAGGCGGTGTTGAGCTTATACGTAAATCTGATTCCAAAGCTGCTTACGGTATGACCTTTAACCTCTTGCTTACAAGCGAGGGTAAAAAGATGGGTAAAACCGAAAAAGGTGCCGTTTGGCTCGACCCTGAAAAAACATCGCCCTACGAATTCTATCAGTATTGGCGCAACGTTGACGATGCTGACGTTATTAAATGTCTTAAAATGCTTACATTTGTTCCTCTTGAAGAAATTGCCAAATATGAATCATTATCAGGTAGTGAACTTAATGTTGCTAAAGAACTTCTTGCTTTTGAGCTTTGTAAACTTGTTCACGGACAAGAAGAGGCTATAAAATCACAGGCTGCCGCAAAAGCGTTGTTCGCAGGCGGCGACGATATAGAAAATATGCCAACCTTTGAGATGGATGCTTCGGCTTTTATTGATGATGCGGCGCTGGTTCTTGATGTTATGCTTGCAGCAGGACTTATTCCTTCAAAGGGTGAAGGCAGACGTCTTGTTCAGCAGGGCGGTGTGAGCGTTGACGATGCAAAAATTACCGACCCGTTTTACACAATTAAAAAGGCAGATTTTGAAAAAGGTCACGTTATAATCAAAAAAGGTAAAAAAGTTTTCAAAAGAATTATTTTAAAATAATAACAAAAAACGGAGAGGTTACTCTCCGTTTTTTTAATGAATTATTGTTGCGATTGCTATTGAGTTTATTTCACAAACAACTGTTGATAAGGGTTGTTTTTTCTTTAAAACAATAAAACTATCGCCAACCTCAAATAATACTCCGTAGATAATGTGGTATCTACCGTTTAAGTAACACTCAATTTTCATTTTTCTGCCAATGTTACGTTTAAAATACTCGCACATCTTACAACCGCAAGTGTTTTCCATATAATAAAACTCCTCAACATAAAATATAGTCACTACATTTTATGTTGAGGAGAAAAAAGTGTTATCAATTATTTAATTAATGAGTTCATATCATACAAAGCGGGCGAGCGGTCTTTTAAGAATTCTGCTGCTCGAACAGCACCAACAGCAAAAACCTCTCTTGATGTTGCGGTATGTTTTATGCTTATTGTTTCATCGTGACCAGCAAAAATTACCTCATGTTCACCAACGATAGTTCCACCGCGCACAGAATGCATACCGATTTCCTTTTTGCTGCGTTCTCCGCGTTTTGAATGACGGTCATACTCATAATATTTTTCATCATCAAAAACACTGTTTATCGCATTTGCGAGCATAATTGCCGTTCCGCTGGGAGCATCTTTTTTCATATTGTGATGTTTTTCAATAATTTCAATATCAAATGCATCACCTAAAATTGAGGCCGCTTTTTGTGCAAGACCTGTAATAAGATTAACACCCAACGACATATTGAATGTGAAAAATACAGGAATGATTTTTGAAGCCGCTTTAATTTTTTCAATGGCTGTTTCGTTATAACCCGTTGTTGCAATAACAACAGGCATTTTTTTATCTAAAACAAACATAAGTAATTCGTCAAGTGATTCGCTGTTTGAAAAGTCGATAACAACGTCGGCATCGCACTTAACATCATTTAATGATTTGAAAACAGGAAAGTGGCTGTAAGCATCGCCGAAAAGGTCAACACCTGCAACAATTTCGCAACCTTGTGTATCATCTACTAAACGTGAGATGGTGCGTCCCATACGTCCGCAACAACCATTTAAGATTATCCTTGTCATAGTTTTTAAAACTCCTGAATGTTTTATTAAAGCAAGCCGTACTCTTTAAGGGTTGCTTCAAGTTTTGCGCGTGCAGTATCGCTCATAGGTGACAAGGGCAAACGCAGGGGACCAACGTTTTTACCCATTAGGTTCATTGCCTCTTTTACAGGAATGGGGTTAACATCACTAAACAAAGCGTTGATTAATTTTGTGTACTTAATTTGGTCTGCAGCAGCGCCTTTTAGGTCACCGTCGAAGAATTTTTGACACATATCATGTGTTTGTGTAGGTATAACGTTAGAAAGTACAGAAATAACGCCCATACCACCAAGCGCCATCAAAGGAATTATCTGGTCATCGTTACCCGAATAAAGAACGAGGTTATCGCCACAAAGTTGCATTGTTTCAACAATTGCTGAGAAGTTACCACTTGCTTCTTTAGCGGCAACGATATTAGGATGCTTTGAAAGCTCTGCATAGGTGGCAGGTTGAATATTAGTGCCTGTACGTGAGGGAACGTTGTAAAGGATGATGGGAGCATCAACACTATCAGCAATTAAATTATAGTGAGCAATCAAACCCGACTGTGATGCTTTATTGTAGTATGGCGTAACAAGCAACAATGCATCTGCGCCCTCGGCGACGGCCTCTTTAGAAAGTTGTATGCCGTAGCGGGTATCGTTACTACCTGTACCGATAATAGCAGGAACCCTGCCGTTAATGGTTTCAACCGCTGTTGAAATGACTTTAACGTGTTCTTTATGGTCTAAAGTTGCAGATTCGCCTGTTGTACCGCAAATTACAAGAGCATCAATTCCGTCGTTAATCTGTTCATTAATTAATTCTTTTAAACGGTCATAGTTAACCGAACAGTCAGCATTCATAGGTGTTACCAAAGCGGTTGCGGCACCTTTAAATACTAATTTCTTCATATAAAAATCAACTCCTAAAAGTTAGTCCATATAGCCTTCTGCGCAAAGCAATTCTGCAAGTAATACTGCACCGCCTGCAGCACCGCGCAAGGTGTTGTGTGAAAGACAAACAAATTTATAATCAAACATATTATCTTCTCTTAAGCGGCCCATTGAAATTGCCATACCGCCCTCAAGTTCTCTGTGAAGTTTAGCTTGGGGATAATTGTCCTCAACAAAATAGTTAAGGAACTGCTTGGGTGCGCTGGGCAATTCGAGTTCCTGGGGACGACCTGAATATTCAGCCCAATCGGCAATAATTTGTTCCTTTGTTGGTTTGTTTTCAAACTCTACATATACAGCAGCGGTGTGACCGTCAGAAACTGGAACACGCAAACATTGTGCAGAGAAAATGGGGGAAGTTGCGTTAACGATAACGTCATTTTCAATGTGACCGAAAACTTTTAATGGCTCTATCTCGGATTTTTCTTCTTCACCGCCAATATAGGGGATAAGGTTATCCACCATTTCGGGCCAACGTTCAAATGTTTTTCCAGCACCTGAAATTGCTTGATATGTACATACAAGACATTTTTTAACGCCGTATTTCATCAAGGGATAAATTGCAGGTACATAGCTTTGAATTGAGCAGTTAGATTTTACAGCAACAAAGCCACGTTTTGTGCCGAGACGTTTACGCTGTGATTCAATAATTTTAATATGGCCATTGTTAATTTCAGGAATCACCATAGGAACGTCAGGAGTATGACGGTGAGCGCTGTTGTTAGAAACAACAGGACATTCCAATTTTGCGTAAGCGTTTTCGAGCTCTCGAATCTCGTCTTTTTTCATATCAACCGCACAGAATATAAAGTCAACCTGTTTGGCAATTTTTTCTTTATCAGCAGTTGCATCAAGTACAACCATATCTTTAACTTTTTGTGGGATGGGTGACTTCATTGCCCAACGGTCTTGAACAGTTTCAGAATATTTTTTACCGGCGCTTCTGCTACTTGCGGCAAGAACGGTGATGTTAAACCAAGGATGCTCTGAAAGCAATAAAACAAATCTTTGGCCAACCATACCGGTAGCACCAACAATACCAACATTATACTTTTTCATAAAAAATTTCCCTTCAAAAAAATTTTAGTTGATAATTAATTAAAAATGCAATATAATTAATAACTAATCTATAATACATAATATGATACCATTGATAATTTTGTTTGTCAATAAAGACTGAGGCTATTTTTTATGAAAAAAAGTGATTTTTACTATAATTTACCGCAAGAATTAATTGCGCAGCAACCTGCTAACCCACGTAACTCCTCTCGGTTACTTGTTATGGATAAAAAAAATGGCGGGTTAAAGCACAGTATATTTTCCAATTTATTTGAATTTTTGCAAGAAGGTGACTGCCTTATTCTTAATGATACCAGGGTGTTGCCTGCAAGAATTTTTGGTAAGCGTACCGACACAGCATCCACAGTTGAATTTTTGCTTTTAAAGGACCTTGGAGGAAATAAATGGGAATGTATTGCCGGTCCCGGCAAAAAGGCAAAATGCGGTCATTCCTTTATATTTTCTGATAAATTAAGCGCTTGTGTTGACCAAGTGCTTGATAACGGAAACAGAATTTTGCAATTTACAGCCGATGGTGAGTTTTTGGCATTGCTTGACGAGATTGGCCAGATGCCTTTGCCGCATTATATAACCGAAGAGCTAAAAGACCCCGAACGTTATCAAACTGTTTATTCAAGGCAAGCGGGTTCTGCCGCAGCGCCAACGGCAGGATTACATTTTACAAGTGAAATGCTTGATGAATTAAAAAATAAAGGTATAAATATTGGTTATGTAACATTGCACGTAGGTCTTGGAACTTTTAGACCCGTCAAAACTGATGACATCACACAACATACTATGCACACTGAGCATTATTCTGTACCACAAACAACAGCTGATTTAATTGAAAAGGTTAAAAACAATGGCGGACGTATAATTTGTGTTGGCACCACAAGTTGCCGAACATTAGAAAGCAGTGCGGCAAAAAACGGCAAGGTTACTGCAGGCAGCGCTGATACAAATATATTTATTTATCCAGGATATAAATTTAATGTTATGGACGGAATTATTACAAATTTTCATCTGCCAGAAAGCACATTAATAATGCTTATAAGCGCCTTTGCGGGTAGAGAAAATACCCTAAATGCATACAATACTGCTGTACAGGAAAAGTATAGATTTTATTCGTTCGGCGACGCAATGTTAATTATATAATGGAGAAATTTAATGGAATTTACGGTTAATAAAAAAGAAGACAGAGCAAGGCGTTCGACATTTAAAACGGTACATGGAACAGTTCAAACACCTGCTTTTATGAATGTTGCAACGGTTGCTGTAATTAAGGGTGGTTTGTCGGCTAACGACCTTAAAAATATTGGTTGTCAGGTAATGCTTTGCAACACTTATCATTTGCATTTAAGACCCGGTGATGAGATTGTAAAACAGTGCGGTGGACTGCATAACTTTACTCATTTTGATGGACCTATTCTTACTGATAGCGGCGGTTTTCAGGTTTTTTCACTTTCGTCTTTACGTAAAATTAAGGAAGAGGGTGTTACATTTGCTTCTCACATTGATGGCAGAAGAATTTTTATGGGTCCTGAAGAAAGTATGCAAATTCAGTCAAATTTAGGCTCAACTATTGCAATGGCGTTTGACGAGTGTGTCGAGAATCCATCTGAACACAGTTATTCAAAGCAATCTTGTGCTCGAACAACACGCTGGTTAAAGCGTTGTATTGAACATCATAATATACTTAATAAGCAAGAAAACTGTGTAAACCCTAATCAGTTGCTATTTGGCATAAATCAAGGTTGTGTATATAACGATTTAAGAGTTGACCATATGAAAGAAATTGCCGAGCTTAATTGTGATGGTTTTGCAATAGGCGGTCTTGCCGTTGGTGAACCGGCGGAGGTTATGTATGATGTCATTGACCATGTACAAGAGTTTATGCCTGAAAATAAGCCTCGTTATTTAATGGGTGTTGGAACCCCCGCAAATATCTTAGAGGGTGTTGAGCGTGGGATTGACCTTTTTGACTGCGTACTTCCTGCACGTAATGCAAGACACGGTCATCTTTTCACAAGAAAAGGTATTATTAACATAAATAACAAAAAATATGAGAATGATTTATTGCCAATTGACCCTGAATGTGACTGTCCTGTTTGCTCACAAGGTTTTGGGAGAGCTTACTTAAGACATTTAATAAAAAGTGATGAAATGCTTGGATTCCGTTTTGCAGTAATGCATAATCTTTATTTTTATAATAAGATGATGGAAGAAATTCGTTTAGCACTTGAAAACGGCACTTTTTCTTTATACAAAAAAGAGAATATTGAGAATTTTAGCAGACGTATTTAATTTGCCCTTGAAATATATTAATTTTTATGATAATATATCAACAGTTTTTGGAGGTGAAAAGTATGTTCAATTTTCTTGCTACATCTACTACAGATGCTACTCCTAAGGGAAGCGGTTTGATTTCAATCGGCCTTATGGTTGCAATGTTTGCTCTTATGTATTTTATTATGATTCGTCCTCAGAAAAAGAGACAAAAGCAAGAGGAAGCTATGCGTAACAGCCTTGAAATTGGTGATGAAATTATTACAATCGGCGGCTTTTACGGTCGCGTTGTTGCTGTTAAAGATGATAACAGCATTGTTATTGAGTCTGTTGTTGACGGTTCTAAGCAAAAAATCACAAAAACTGCTATTCAGACCAACCTGACAGTTCACGAATCAACAAAATAAATTCATAAAATAACACCCCTGTGAATATTAATTATTCATGGGGGATTATTTTATGAAAAAATACGATATAAGTGTAAAAAATTACAAATGCATAATTTTAGGTACGGCGATAGGACTTATTACAAGTTTTGTTTTTATATTGTTAATGGCAATATTGTTTACATCATTAGATTTGGCTATTGAACTTGCACATCCGATGTCATCAATTGCGTGTGGTATGGGTGCTTTTATTGGCGGTTTTACAACATCAAAACTTTGCAAATCGAAGGGTCTTATTAATGGTAGTTTGACAGGCGCATTTATCTTTTTGTTTTTAATGCTTTTGTCTTTAATTATAAGCGATGGCTCTGTTACAATAATGACATTAATTCGTTTTATTATAATAATTTGCGCATCTTCGATAGGCGGAATCTTGGGCTTGAACGCACTTGTGAAAAAACGGTTAATATAACTTACGTCAAAATTAAACAATTTAATTCAAAAAATCCGCTTTTATTGCGGATTTTTTTGTTTTTTATATTGTAAATTATATAATTATTTGATATAATAAATTGATAATTTTGAATGAACGGACTTGAAAGAATGACACTTGCAGAAAACATTAGAAATATTGCTATTATCGCTCACGTTGACCACGGTAAAACTACCCTTGTTGACCAAATGCTTAAACAAAGCGGAACCTTTAGAGCGAATGAGCAGGTTGACGACAGAGTTATGGACTCTAACGATCTTGAACGTGAACGCGGCATAACAATTTTATCCAAAAACACAAGCGTTCTCTATAATGACGTCAAAATTAATATTGTTGATACCCCAGGTCATGCTGATTTTGGCGGTGAGGTTGAACGAATTTTAATGATGGTTAATGGCGTCGTACTTTTGGTTGATGCCTTTGAGGGATGTATGCCTCAAACACGTTTTGTTCTAAAAAAAGCATTAAATCTTGGCAAAAAGGTTATTGTTGTTGTTAATAAAATTGACAGACCTATGGCAAGACCTGATGAAGTGCTTGATGAAGTTCTTGATTTGTTTATTGAACTTGGTGCAGATGAGGATCAGCTTGATTTTCCTGTTGTCTATGCATCCGGTCGTGATGGCACCGCTTCGTTAAACGTAAGCCAGCAGGGAAGTGACTTAAAGCCTTTATTTGATACAATTGTTGATAATATTGATGCTCCTCCCGGTGATGTGGAACAACCGTTGCAAATGCTGATTTCTAACATTGCATACGACGATTATGTAGGCCGCCTTGGCGTAGGCAGAATTGAGCGTGGTAAACTTAGCAAAAATCAGTCTGCAGTTTTGTGCCATGAAGATGGTACAACCTCTAATGTAAAAATAACCGATATTTATATGTTTGAGGGTTTAAAACGTGTTGAAGTAACATCGGCAAATGCCGGTGAAATTGTTTTAATATGCGGTGCAGCGGATATAAATATCGGCGAAACTATTTGCGACACCGAAAAGGTTGAACCATTGCCCTTTGTAAAAATTGATGAGCCAACTCTTTCAATGAATTTTATTGTTAATAATTCACCTTTTGCCGGCCGAGAGGGCAAATATGTAACTTCAAGAAATTTGCGTGACCGCCTTTTTAAAGAGGTAGAAACCAATGTTAGTTTAAGGGTGGAAGAAACTGAAAATTCTGATACATTTAAGGTTTCAGGCAGGGGAGAGTTACATCTTTCAATTCTTATTGAAACAATGCGACGTCAAGGTTATGAATTTCAAGTTTCTCAGCCAACGGTTATCTACAAAACTATTAATGATGTTCTGCACGAGCCAATGGAGCTTTTGATGATTGAAGTTCCTGAAGAATATGTTGGCGCAGTTATGGAAAAGATTGGCTGTCGTCATGGCGAGATTAAAAATATGGGCAGCCGACAAACCGGTATGTCTCACATTGAATTTATAATTCCTGCACGCGGTCTTATCGGTTATCGTTCACAATTTTTAACTGATACAAACGGTAAAGGCATAATGAATCATGTGTTTGATAGTTATCAACCATATAAAGGCGAAATTTCTAACCGCCTTACCGGCTCAATAGTTGCTTTTGAAACAGGAGATACTACTGCTTATGGTTTGTACAACACGCAAAGCAGAGGACGTCTTTTCGTGTCGGCAGGTGTTCCTGTTTATGAGGGAATGATTGTGGGCGAAAATCCTCGAAATGAGGACATAACCTGCAATGTATGCAAACGCAAACAAATGACTAATATGCGTGCTGCGGGTTCAGACGATGCGCTAAAACTTACTCCTCCGTCAATTTTAAGCCTTGAACAAGCGCTTGAATTTATTAAAGAGGATGAGCTTGTTGAGGTAACGCCGGAATCTATTCGTTTAAGAAAAAAGATTTTGAGCAAAGAACTACGAATGAAATCAGAGGCTAGAAAAAAATGAACTATATCTTACTTGATTTAGAATGGGATAATTATTACAGTAAAAAATTCGGTAAATTTATAAATGAGATTGTTCAGATTGGCGCGATTAAACTAGACGACAAATTTCATCTAATTGACGAATTTAACACCTATGTAAAATCAGAAATTTCTACCAAACTGTCTCCTCGATTTAAGCGTCTGACCAATATAACTAACGAGCAAATGCTTGCTGGAATTTCGTTTGCCGAAGCAATAAACAATTACAAATATTGGTGTGGTGAAGATTATATTACACTGACCTGGAGTAATTCGGATTTACATACTTTAATTGATAATTCGCGTCTTTTTTTAAACAGCGAACATATTGATATTATCGGTAAATACGTTGACCTTCAGGCGTATGTTCAAAAAAAATTACACCAAAAGGGTTATCAGTTTGAGGGACAGCTTTCTTTACTTGATGCTTGTGAAATGCTTGATATTGCTGCTGAAAATTTTGATATGCATACTGCCAGAGATGATAGCTTGTTAAGTTCTTTCCTATTAAAGCGAACTTATGACAAGAAAGATTTTTACAAGTTTGTTATTGATACAAATTCTGACGATTTTTTCCACAAACTTTCTTTCAAGCCTTACTATATTACGGATATTAACGACCCACGTATATCGAAAAAAGCAATTATGTGTCGTTGTCCTAATTGCGGTAAGGCGGCTGTCAGAAACGGTGCGTGGTCATATAAAAACTATGCTTTTACCGCAGAACATATTTGTAAAAAGTGCAATATTAAATTTTCAATGCAAGCAACTTTTAAAATGAATTATGATACCATAAGCGTAAAAAAACGCATTTCGTTTGGTGACCGTGTGAAAGCTCTTTCGGTTTCAAACAAATAAAAATAATATTTAATGCCTTTTTTTGAAAAACTATCTTTATGAAAGGGGCATTAAATATATGACTAACAGTATTAAATATGCAATAACAAATTTATTTCGCAATAAAGCAAGAACACTTCTTTGTGGTTTAGGAATAACTATTGGAGTCATTTCGATTATTACTATTTGGAGTATCGCAGGTGCCGGTAAGTCTGCCATTAATCATGAACTTGACAACATGGGAATGAATGGCGTCTCAATAATGGCTAAAAGCGGTAAATTGACAAACAACGACCTTGAGATTATTCGTTTGCAATCAAATGTTATAAATGCTGTGCCTGTAATTTTTTCAAGCGGTACTGTCAGCCATGATGATTTTACTGAAAAAGCAGTAACAATAGGCGTTGATGCCGACTCTAAAAGCATTATTTCCCTGGAAATAACTAAGGGAAGGGAAATTAGTAATGAGGATATACAGAGCAAAAATAACGTTTGCATAATTGACACTGCAACAGCAACTGCTATGTTTGGCAACCATGATGCTATTGGCGAAAAAATTGTTATAAAAATGCTTTCCAAAAAAATTAATTTTGAAATTATAGGTATTGCAAACGTTAAAAGTTCGTTGCTTAAAATTGCAACTGAGCAGTATATTCCAACAACCATTTATCTGCCATATTCAACAATGCAAAAATACAAGAAAAGTGATGAACTGAATCAAATTGTCGTAAAATTTAATGATACGACTGATATAGACAATAAAGCGAATAAAGTAATATCTGCTGTAAGTGCAAGTTATGTAAACAATACTACTTCATACTCTTATCAAGATTTGGCTTCACAGCGTGAAAGATTAAGTTCAACTCTTAATATTATAACCTTGATTTTAACCGCAGTTGGCGGCATTTCGTTACTTGTAGCATCGATTGGCAGTATGAACGTAATGCTCATTTCTGTTAACCAACGCACCAAAGAAATTGGCATTAGAAAAACGTTGGGTCAGAGTAGATTTGGTATAATAATTGATTTTTTGTGTGAAGCTGCAATTTTATTTTTAACATTTGCAATGTTTGGTGTATTAATAAGTGCTTTAATATTAATAAGTGCGAACCGCTTTTTCAATTTAAATTTTACACTCTCATTATCGCAAGTTTTTACAGTTATCTCAATTAACCTTGTTTTTGGTTGCTTTTTCGGCATTTTTCCCGCTATTAAAGCATCGAAATTAAAACCGGTTGATTCATTAAGAAACTAATATATAATTTGGAGGATTTTATGATTAACGTCAACAAAAATATGATGTACTTAGGTCAAGTGCGTTCTGTAATTAGAGATACCTTTGAATATGGAATGAAAAGAGCCGCGCAAATTGGCAAGGAAAATGTTTTTGATTTTAGTCTTGGCAATCCGAGTGTTCCTGCGCCGCAAATTGTTAATGACTCAATTTGTGACCTTATTAACAATACTGATTCTGTAGCTTTACACGGATATACTTCTGCTGTTGGTGATGTTAATACGAGAAGTGCAATTGCGGACAGTATTAATAGTAAATATCATGCAAAAATTGATAAAAACGATATTTATATTACCTGTGGCGCTGCGGCCTCGCTTACCGTTTCATTAAACGCACTCGCTTGTCAAGGTGATGAGGTTATTGTTTTTGCGCCTTTTTTCCCCGAATATCGTGTTTTTGTTGAAAAAGCAGGTGCAAAACTTGTTATTGTTGATGCCAAAACTGATGATTTTCAAATTAATTTTGAAAAATTTATTTCTCTTATTAATGCTAACACAAAAGCAGTTATTATAAATTCTCCTAATAATCCTACCGGTGTTGTTTATTCAAGCGAAACAATAAATCGTTTATGCGATATTTTAAAGCAAAAGTCAAAGCAATTTGGTAACCCAATATATTTAATTTCTGACGAACCATACAGGGAGTTGGTTTACGATGATATTGAGTTACCTTACATAACAAATCATTATGATAATACTATTGTGTGTTATTCCTTCAGCAAATCCCTTTCATTGCCAGGAGAGCGTATAGGGTATATTGCTCTTAGTAGCACTATGACGTATAAGGATGAAGTTTTTGCCGCAATTTGCGGTGCAGGCAGGGCATTGGGATATGTTTGCGCACCAAGTATGATGCAAAAAGTAATTTTAAATTGTCTTAATGCAACCGCAAACATTGAAGCATATAACAAAAACAGAAATTTGTTATATAGCGCTCTTACAAGCTATGGATATGAATGTATTAAACCGGATGGAGCGTTTTATTTATTTGTAAAGTCTCCAATTGCCGATGCAAATGAATTTTGTATGAAAGCACGTGATTATGAACTATTACTTGTTCCATCTGACAGTTTCGGTTGTGAAGGTTATGTTCGTATCTCATATTGTGTTTCAACCGAAATGATAGAGCGCTCACTTGCGTCGTTTGAAAAACTTATAAAAAATTATATCTAAAGTGGTGTTGTTTTATGATTTTAGGTGTTTGTCCAAATCCTTGTATTGATATAACAATTCCAATTAAAAACGTTCGTCTGCGTGAAATAAATCGCGCTGATTGTGCTACAACAACCTATTCCGGCAAAGCAATTAACGCCTTAAAGGCGCTCAACGTATTAGGAGAATATTGTGTTGCTTCCGGTTTTATGTTTGAAAATGACAAAGATGCCTTTTGCGACGACCTTGGGCGTCATAATATTGACAGCGCTTTTGTTAATCTTTTAGGTGATGTTAGAAAGAATGTTAAGCTTGTTGAGCCTCACGGTCAACTGACTGAAATTAATACAAAAAGCGGTAATATAACCGATGATGACAAAAAGGCATTGCTTAATAAGGTTGCTGCATTGTCTCAAAAAGCAAAATCAGTTATTATTAGTGGCAGTTTGCCTGCTGCTTGTGATGACGATTACTATGGTGAACTTGTAAGTGTTATTAACCATAAAGCCATAAAAATTGTTGACACCCAAGATGAGATGCTTCTTTCTACATTAAAATATGGTGTTGATCTTATAAAACCTAACAAATTTGAACTTGAGTGCATTGAAAATCGCACTCTAACAAGCGCTACCGAAATGATTGCAGCATGTAAAAAGCTTTTAAAGGCGGGTGCCAAAAACGTATTGCTTTCATTGGGTGAGAAAGGTGCAATTTGGTGTAACGAAAAGGTTTCGCTATTTGCTAACAGTCCAAAAGTTATTGTTAGATCTCCTGTTGGGGCTGGGGATAGTATGATTGGTGTTTGCGCAAAACTATTAAGTGTAACGGATGACCCAAGAGAAATATTACGATATGCCGTTGCCGCCGGCGCCGCTAGCGTTATGACAGACGGTACTAATCCGTTTAATATTGATGATTTAAAATCGCTATACAAAAAAATTGTTGTAGGAACGATTTAACATAATAAAAATTATTTTCACATATTTTTATGTGAGGTGGTTTTTATAAATAGAAAACATATTATATTATTTTGTTGTATTTTATTAACATCAACTTTTATATTACTTAATTTTTTAAATAGCACAGATATTAAAACATCCTCAAAACTTTTAACTGAAAGCCAAACCGTCATCGTAGATGCCGGCCACGGGGGGTTAACTAATACTACACATTAGGTCCAATCCTGCCGTGAAAATTCAATAAAACAGTCAATCCCCCTTGCAATCTAAATCAGGTTGCAAGGGGGATTCTTTATCTAATTACCGCCGGGGCCGTCCCTGCGTTCACGAGTATCGCGAACATCAATTTTACCGATTATATCGCCCGGTTTAATGGGCTTTTTATCTGTTTTTATTTCTGGTTCAGGCTTTTGCTCGATTTTCTTATCTTCATCCATAGTGAAAACTCCTTTCTGCTGTTAGTATTTGTCTGTATTTATTATTTCATTCAAATCGTTAGTAGGCGGCATACAACTGCGACCTTTACATACATAGTAGGTAGTCTTGCTGTTTTTAAGCGGATATTCTTCTATAGGTTTGGTCAAGAGAATAATCATTGCGTTTGCAGGTAAATCCAAAGCAAAGTCGTTTATATTTGCATTATCATCAACTACAATAGTAACCTTCATTGGCGGCTCATTATATTCTAAAAGCGCCATTAAAAACATTGCATGATTAGTTGGATATTGTGATGCTTCAGAAGAGATAAAATCTAACTGCTTTTTTGCCAAGTCTTTATATTTATCGTCCGAAGTCAAAAGATATAGTTTTACAAAGTTATATGCCATTAGCGAGTTTCCGCTTGGGATAGCGCCGTCATAGATTTCTTTCGGTCGCAGTATCAGTTCTTCGCTTTGGTTTCCGTATAAATAAAATCCACCCGCATTATCACTAAAATCATTTACGACTTTATCACACATCTGCTTTGCGTGGTTTAAATAACTGTTGTCCAGAGTTGCTCTATATAAGCAAAGTTGAGCGAATATATAACTTGCATAATCATCTAAAAAACCTTTTACACCACGTTTTCCGTTGCGGAAGCTGACAAATAGTGTATCATCTTCACAAAGATATTTTCTTATAAATTCATCGGCTTTTTGAGCGGCATTCAGATAAACGTCGTTTTTGCTCACAAGATATAATTCGCACATCGCGGCTATCATAAGTGAGTTCCACGATGTTAAGATCTTATCGTCTAAATGAAGTGAATATCGATTCATTCTAAATTGTTGTAATTTAGGCAAAAATTCTTCAAAAGATTTATCTGTAACATCGCTGTTAAGCAAATTGGGAATATTTTTCCCCTCAAAATTTCCTGTACTTGTTATATCAAAATGTTTGTTGAATTTCTCTCCGTGTGTTTCACCTAAAACACTAATAATTTCATCAGGAGTGAACAGATAATACTTTCCTTCTTCGCCCTCGCTGTCGGCATCCTGCGCGCTGAAAAAACCTCCGTCCTTTGATGTCATTTCACGCAAAATATACTTTGCTGTTTTCTCGGCAATATCAAGATATAAACTGTTGTTGGTTACTGAATATGCCTTGCAATAGCTGAGTATCAGCAACGCGTTGTCGTAAAGCATTTTTTCAAAGTGAGGAACAAGAAATTTTTTATCAGTCGAATAACGACAGAACCCAAACCCGACATGGTCAAATATACCACCACGATACATTTGTAAAAGTGTGTGTTCCGTCATTTGTAAACAGTTTTTGTTTTTATATCGTTCGTAGTGGGAAAGTAAGAACAGAATATTATGCGGTGTTGGAAATTTCGGTGACCGACCGAAACCACCGTATTTTTCATCATAAATTTTCTTATAAACAGACACCGCGGAATGCGTTAATTCTATTTCTGCATTACTGTAATTACTCTCGTTATGATTTAAATGGTTTATAATCTTATTTGATTGATTAAGTAACGAAGCCCTGTCGTTTTCCCAAACCTCGTTAATGGCAATAAGAAGTTCTTTAAAACCAATCATACCGCCGCGAGAAGTTTTTGGGAAATAAGTTCCCGCGAAAAACGGTTTTTGGTCAGCAGTCATAAAAATACTGCAAGGCCAGCCGCCGCTACCTGTAAACGCCTGACATACCGACATATATACACTGTCGATGTCAGGACGTTCTTCCTTATCAACCTTTATAGAAATAAAATCACGGTTTAAAATCTCAGCTATTTCATTATCCTCAAAACTTTCATGGGCTAGCACATGGCACCAATGACAAGCGCTGTACCCAATACTTAAAAATATAGGTTTATCTTCTGCTTTTGCACGATCAAATGCTTCATCACACCAAGGATACCAGTCCACAGGATTTTCCTTGTGCTGTAAAAGATAAGGACTTGTTTCGTATTGTAAACGATTACTCAATTTACTCTCTCCTTAAAGTTCCGGATGTTCCGACAGTGCTTTCAAGCGATTCCAACGGCGGTCAACTTCTTGCTGAATTGTATTTCGAATTTCTGTGTAGTTGTCTTCACACAAATGCTTGGTTCTACCCATCATTTTAAGCCAATCCTCCACAGGAATTTTTTTACCCTTTGCCTCGGGGTCAAAGGAAAGGGAAGTGTGTCCCTGTTCCACCTCGTATAATGGGAAATAACAGCTGTTTACTGCGGCAGAAATCACCTTACGCTCGGTGTTGGGCTTATCGCCCCAGTTAAGCGGACAGGCAGACAGGCACTTAATATAAGCCGTTCCGTGATTTTTAGCGTAATACTGTGCCTTCGCCGCTTTTTTAATAAAATCGTTCGGTTCACTCTCGGCGGCGGTAGCCACATAAGGCATACCCGTAGCCGCCATAATGCGTGGCATATCCTTGTTAAAAAAGTTCTTACCCCATTGTTTCTCGCCAAGGTGTGAGGTGGCGCTTTTAGCACCCATA
>JAZSLU010000019.1:0-9587 GCA_045535505.1 Acutalibacteraceae bacterium
TAAGACCTTCCGCGTTGTGACACCGGACGGTGAAAAAGCTTTTGCACATATGCCCGGTCAATGTGCGATGCTGTCCATCCCCGGCGTGGGCGAGGCAATGTTTTCCATTACTTCTTCCCCGACCAATACGGAATATATGGAATTTTCCATTAAAAAGTGCGGTTGTGTAACCGAATGGCTCCATCAGGCAGAGGTCGGTCAGCAGATTACCATTCGCGGACCTTACGGAAACGGTTTCCCCGTTGACGATGCCTTCGCCGGAAAAGACCTGCTGTTCATCGCCGGCGGTATCGGACTTGCGCCTCTGCGCTCCGTTATCAACTACTGCCGTCATTATTCCGACCGCTACGGAAAGATGGATATTGTATACGGCTCCAGAAGCATGGACGATTTAGTTCATTATAAAGAAATCATTGACGAATGGTGCCAAGACACCAACATCACGGTTCACTTAACCATTGACCGTGAGCAGGAAGGCTGGGACGGTCATGTTGGCTTCGTTCCCAACTATGTTAAAGAACTGGGGTTTGATACGGGTAAAACCGTTATTATCTGCGGTCCGCCTATCATGATTAAATTCACTCTGCAAGGTCTTTGTGAACTGGGCTTTGACAAACAGCAGATTTATACAACCATGGAACTTAAAATGAAGTGCGGCGTCGGCAAGTGTGGTCGTTGCAACATCGGTACCAAATATGTCTGCAAAGACGGTCCTGTGTTCCGTTGTGACGAACTTGACGAAATGCCGGATGAATATTAAGAGAAAGGAAGAATCCAGATGGAAAACATGGTCAATATATTCTTATTTGGAAAAAAATATCAGGTTCCGTCCAGCATGACAATCATGCGTGCCATGGAATATGCCGGCTATCAGCTGGTCCGCGGCTGCGGATGCCGTAACGGTTTCTGCGGTGCCTGCGCAACAATTTACAGAATCGCCGGTGACAGAGAGCTGAAGACTTGTCTTGCCTGCCAGACCAAGGTTGAAGATAATATGTACATCGCAACACTCCCCTTCTTCCCCTTAGTAAAGCAGATTTATGACATCGAAAAGGTCAGCCCCTCCGAACAGATTATGATGCAGCTCTATCCCGAAATATATGCTTGTGTTGGTTGCAACGCTTGTACAAAAAGCTGTACTCAGAGCCTCAACGTTATGCAGTATATTGCTTATGCTCAACGTGGTGAATTTGAAAAATGCGCTGAGGAATCATTTGACTGCGTAATGTGCGGTGTTTGTTCCTCACGTTGCCCTGCAGGAATTTCACATCCTCAGGTTGCAATGCTTGCAAGACGTATTAACGGTAAGTATCTTGCACCTAAAACCGAGCATCTTGCAAACCGTGTACAAGAAATTAACGATGGCACATTTAAGGAATTAATTGAAGCCTTGATGCAAAAGCCAATTGATGAAATCAAAGAACTCTACAATAATAGAGAAATCGAGAAATAAGGGGAGGTTATTAAGATATGTATTCAAAGGAATTCCAAGAATCTTTAAAAGCGGTTGAAGCCGCAAGAAAAGAAAACATTGCTTATGAGCCTGCCCGTATGACTGCACAGCAAAAAGAAGAGTTGCTTGCTGCATACCATCCCGACTATAAAAAGAGCGAATTTTCTACTCTATTAATCGGTCCTAATAAAGGTGATAAAGTTCCTCACGAACTTTGCGAAACCTTGCAGGCAAAAAGCCGTATTAAAGCTGAAGATATCAACCTCAACGATGTTAAGTATGATGTTGACGTTTTAGTTATCGGCGGTGGCGGTGCAGGTGCATCTGCCGCTATTGAGGCTGATAATGCCGGCGCAAAAACAATGATTGTAACCAAACTTCGTATCGGTGATGCTAATACAATGATGGCAGAAGGCGGCATTCAGGCAGCTGATAAGGAAAACGATTCTCCCGCTATACATTTTGTTGATGCTTTCGGCGGCGGTCACTATGCCGCAAAGCGTGAACTTCTTGCAAAGTTGGTTTGTGATGCTCCCGATGCTATTTTGTGGCTTAATGAGCTTGGTGTTGAGTTTGACAAGGCTGAAGACGGTACAATGATTACAACCCACGGCGGCGGCACATCACGCAAACGTATGCATGCTGCAAAAGACTATTCAGGTGCAGAAATTATGCGCACATTGCGTGATGAGGTATTAAACCGTCAAATTCCCGTTGTAGATTTTACTGCTGCTATTGAGCTTATTCTTGATGAAAACGGCAAAGCTGCAGGTGCTGTTTTGATGAACATGGAAACCAAAGAACTTATGGTTGCACGTGCAAAAACTGTTGTTATTGCGACAGGCGGTGCTGGTCGTATGCACTATCAAGGCTTCCCGACATCTAACCACTACGGTGCTACTGCCGACGGTCTTGTACTTGGCTACCGTGTTGGCGCTAAGTTGCTTTATGCCGAAACATTGCAATACCATCCCACCGGTGCTGCTTATCCTCAGCAAATTTTCGGTGCTTTGGTTACTGAAAAGGTACGTTCACTGGGTGCAAAACTTATTAACCGTGACGGTAAAGTTTTTATGCATCCCCTTGAAACACGTGACGTTGCAGCCGCTTCTATTATCAGAGAATGCTCATCACATAAAGAGGGCGTTGATACAGGCTCTGGCGAGGCCGTCTGGCTTGATACTCCCATGATTGAAGAAATTGGCGGAGAGGGAACCATTGAAAAACGAATTCCCGCAATGATGCGTATGTTTGCAAGTTATGGCATTGATATCCGCAAAGAGCCTATTTTGGTTTACCCCACATTGCATTATCAAAACGGCGGTCTTGATATTGATGTTAACGGTATGACAACAAATGTTGAAAACTTGTTTGTAGCCGGTGAAGCCGTTGGCGGTATCCATGGACGTAATAGACTTATGGGTAACTCATTATTGGATATAATAGTATTTGGACGTAATGCCGGTAAAAATGCTTCTGCTACTGCAAAGAATGTTACTGTTGGCAAGTTAACACTTGATCACATTGCAAAATTTGACAAAGAGCGCGAGGCTGCTGGCATTGAAACTGAAGTTGTTTCACCTAAACTTTTGCCTGACTATACAGGCAAAAAGACCGGTATTTAAGTGTTGAAGGGAGTAATTGATTTATGAGCCTTTTTGGCGGGGTTATCAGCATTTCAGGTGTTTCATTTTTGATGCTGTCGCTTGTTTGTATTACTGCTTTGGGCTATTTGCTCGGCCGTGTAACTATTAAAGGTGTTTCGCTCGGCACAGCTGGTGTGTTTATTGTAGCGTTGCTTTTTGGTGCATTGTTTTACAGCAATATTGCTGATGCCTTAAAAGATCCGCAAATTACATCAAGCGGTTTAAAAATTATAGAGAATTTAGGACTTATATTTTTTGTAACCTCAGTTGGTTTTATAGCCGGTCCTAAATTTTTCAAAAACCTAAAGAAAAACTTTAAATCATATATCTTACTTGGTGTATGTATTATTCTTGCCGGTGGTTTAACATGCGTTGGTTGCTATTATATCGGCAGAGGTTTTGAAAGTGACCCCAAAGAGTTTATTGCTATGCTTGACGGTTTGCTTTCAGGTTCCCTTACAACCACACCCGGCTTCTCTGCTGCTAAAGAAACTGTAAGAAATTTCTATACAGATGCTGCTTTGGCTGCAAAATATGAAGCAGCCGTTACAGTAGGTCATGGCATTGCTTATTTGTTTGGTGTTGTTGGTGTTGTTTTGTTTGTTCAACTTGTTCCTAAATTTATAAAAGCAAATATGGAAGAAGAAAGAGCAAAACTTGCAAGTGTTGATATGGGCGCTGAAAAAGTTTATACCGGTAAATTACTGGATATAGACTCATTAGGTTTTGGTGCGTTCGGCCTTGCAGCATTAATTGGTTTGATTATTGGTAACATCAAAGTTCCTCTCACATCTGCAGGTCTTAGCGGCACCTGCTTCTCGCTCACAACTACAGGCGGATGTCTTATTACAGCCCTTGTGTTTGGCCATTTTTCAAGAATTGGTTGCATTAACATTATGCCGCCCAAGAAAACTCTTGAAAACTTGCGTGAGCTTGGCTTAATGCTTTTCCTTATGGGTGCCGGTATTGCAGGCGGTGCAGATTTTGTTAAGTATTTTAAACCTATTTACTTTATTTACGGCGCAATTATGACTATTGTTCCTATGATTATTGGTTATATTATTGCAAAATACATTCTTAAACTTAGTCTGCTTAATAGTCTTGGTTCGATAACAGGCGGTATGACATCTACACCTGCTCTTGGCACATTAATTAGTGTTTCGGGAACAGAGGACGTTGCAGCAGCATACGCCGCAACATATCCTATCTCACTTTTAGCAGTTGTTCTTGTATCACAGTTCCTTATAGTTTTGTTTGGCTAAATTTAAATAACGGTGGTATTATGAAAAATTTTGAGGTATCGCGTGCAACTATTGGACGTATCCCGATGTACTTAAAGTATTTAAAGGATACAAAACACTGTACCGAAAACATTTCTGCCACTATAATTGCAAAAGCGCTCTCGTTAGGTGAGGTGCAGGTTAGAAAAGACCTTTCTGCCGTAAGCGGTGCTGGTCGGCCTAAAACAGGGTATAAAATATGTGATCTTGTTTCCTCGCTTGAAAATTTTCTTAAACTTGACCAAAATAACAATGTTGTTATAGTTGGTGCAGGAAAACTGGGCAGAGCGTTGCTTGACTATACAGGCTTTTATGAATATGGTTTAGATATAGTTGCTGCATTTGATAAGAATGTGACAAAATTGGAGAAATCAAACTCAAATAAACCAATTTACTCTGTAGATTACTTGGAAGAATTTTTAAGTAAAAACACTATCAAAATTGGCATTATTGCCGTTCCTGCCGACTGTGCGCAGGAGGTTTGCGATAAACTTGTTTTGTGCGGTGTTCGCGCTATTATGTGCTTTGCACAATGCTCATTAAACGTTCCAAAAACAGTTAACGTGCAATATGAAAATATTGCTTTGTCACTTGCTTATCTTAATAAGAAGAATTAATATAAAGAGCTGATATACGATTGTATATCAGTTCTTTTTAATTTTTTATAAATTTTGGATAATAATATTATTGACAATCTTCAAAAAAATGGTAAAATAATAAATGCAAGAGGGAGTAGTTGATGCTGATTTTATTCCAGCATTTTCGGTTGCCGTCATCTCGAACAGTTATGTACTGTTCCGGTTCCGATATTGTTTTAAAAACGAGACTTTTGCAATCATATTTTTATGATTGCAAAAGTCTTTAATTTTTTCTTGCATACGATATAAAAGGAGTATGGTTATGAAATTTTATCTTGAAAGCGCCCAGCAAGCCATCGAAAAGACAAATTCGTCTATTGATGGTATTGACCCTGCGACCGTCGATGAACGTGTTGTAAAGTATGGTAAGAACAAGCTTGATGAAGGAAAAAAAGTGACAATTTTTAAACGCTTTATTGACCAGATTCTCGACCCAATGATTCTTGTTCTTATTGGTGCTGCTGTTGTGTCGGCTATTATTTGTGTTATTGAACACGAGCCGCCTACAGACGTTTTTATAATTTTATTTGTGGTTTTGCTTAATGCGGTTTTGGGCGTAATTCAGGAATCAAAAGCAGAAAAGGCTATTGATGCATTAAAAGAAATGACCGCCGCAACATCAAAGGTTATAAGGGGCTCTAAACAAATTGTTGTTAAGAGTGAAGATTTAGTTGTTGGTGATATAGTAGTGCTTGAGGCTGGCGATGCAGTGCCTGCTGATGCTCGTATAATCGAGTGTGCATCTCTTAAATGTGAAGAGGCGGCTCTTACAGGTGAATCAGTACCTGTCGAAAAGATTGATTCGGCTATAACAGCTGCTGAAAACGGCGACGTGCCGCTGGGTGATAGAGCCAATATGGTTTATATGGGAAGTACTTGCGTTTACGGACGTGGTAAAGCTGTTGTAACAGCTGTTGGTATGCAGACCGAAATGGGCAAAATTGCAACCGCATTGTCAAGCGTTGCTGAAGAAAAAACACCTTTACAGGTTAAACTTTCACAACTTTCAAAAATTTTAACATGGCTTGTTTTGGCAATCTGTGTTGTTATTTTTGGTGTAGGAATTCTTCGTGGTGTTATTGACGGAACTGGTATTAGTTTTTCAGAAGTTATTATGCCCACGTTTATGGTTGCGGTAAGTCTTGCTGTTGCCGCAATTCCCGAAGGCTTAGCATCTGTTGTTACCATTGTTTTGTCTATCGGTGTTACCAAAATGTCAAAGCGTTCGGCTGTTATCAGACGCTTGACTGCTGTTGAAACATTAGGCTGTACCGAGGTAATTTGCTCTGACAAGACCGGTACACTTACTCAAAACAAGATGACAGTTGTTGAAGAATTTACCTATGATAGTAAACTTCTTTGTAGCGCTATGTCGCTCTGCAGTGATGCAAAACCTGACGAAAACGGCAATGCAGTCGGTGAGCCTACCGAGTGTGCGCTTGTGAATTATGCAACCAAATGCGGCTTGTCAAAAGATACGCTTGAAAAAGAGCAACAGCGTGTAGGCGAAGTACCGTTTGATTCTATGCGTAAAATGATGTCAACCATTCACAAAACTGAAAACGGCATTGTGCAATATACAAAAGGCGCACCAGATGCATTACTTAAATGCTGTGACCGTGTCTTAACTGCTGACGGCATTAAGCCTATGGACGATGCCGCCATGAGTGAAATTTTAAGCAACAATAAGGCTATGGCTGAAAAGGCGTTGCGTGTACTTGCCGCAGCATACAAACCTCTTGATGAAATTCCTGCTGCATATAACGCTGCACAATTAGAACAAAACTTAATTTTTGTTGGTCTTTGCGGTATGATTGACCCTGTTCGTCCTGAAGTTCTTGATGCAATTAAAATCTGCCGTGGCGCTGGTGTGCGCCCCATTATGATTACAGGCGACCACAAGGATACTGCTGTTGCAATAGCTAAAGACCTTGGTATTATTAAGGATGCATCTCAAGCTATTACAGGCGCTGAGCTCGATTCATTGTCTGATGAAGAAATGGAAAGGGCTATTGATAAATATTCGGTTTACGCACGTGTTCAACCTGAGCATAAGGTTAAGATTGTTGCCGCTTGGAAAAAACGTGGCAAAATCACCGCTATGACGGGTGATGGTGTTAATGATGCGCCATCAATTAAAACTGCTGATATTGGTATCGGTATGGGTATTACAGGTACCGACGTTACCAAAAACGTTGCCGATATGGTGCTTGGCGATGACAACTTTGCAACCATCGTTTATGCCGTTGAAGAGGGAAGACGTATTTACAGCAACATCAGAAAAGCTATACAGTTCTTGCTTTCCTCTAATATGAGCGAGGTTATAACCATTTTCACTGCCGAGATGATTGGTTTTACCATTCTTAAAGCGCCACACCTTCTTTGGATTAACTTGATAACCGACTGTTTCCCGGCACTTGCTCTTGGTATGGAGGAGTGCGAAAGCGATATTATGCAACAGCCACCTCGTAACAGCAAAGACGGTATTTTCTCAGGCGGTCTTGGTGTAGATATGGTTTATCAGGGCTTGTTAGTTTCAATTTTGACTCTTGCTGCGTTCTTTATTGGTTCCTTTATTCAGTATCCAACAAATTGGCATTTTGGTATTGAGTCTGACCATGGCATTACAATGGCATTCCTTACTATGTCAATGGCTGAAATTTTCCACTCACTTAATATGCGCTCACAACGAGGCTCAATTTTTAAACTTAAGACTCACAATTGGTTCTTATACGGCGCAATGATTGCTGCGTTTATTCTTACAACCGTTGTTATTGAAGTACCTGCTATCGCAAACTTGTTTGGATTTACTCCTATTGATTTAAAAGAGTATTTAATTGCTTTTGGCCTTTCAATAACTGTTATTCCTATTGTTGAGATAATTAAGTTTATACAGCGCAAAACTAATAAATAATATAAATCTATAACAAACACCCCAAAATGCTTTAAAACGCATTTTGGGGTGTTTTATCTCGTGCGATCATTATATTGCCCATTCGGTGCAGAATAAGACAACAAAGGCAATAGGTGCAAATATTATCAACGGCAAAAATACCGCTACGCTTGCCGACCTTGCAAATAAACATCAGATTGATATGAGCAACGTTAACGAAAACGATGCAAAGCAGGTCGGTAAGGCTTGGATGAGCGTAAACCAAAAAATTAATGCTGAAATTAAGGCGCTGCAGACCGATGGTGTTGACGTTGCAAGCGGTGTGACCGAAACCGAGCCGGGTGCAGCGGTTGAAAATTCCAAAAATATTAACAAAAATAATGTAATGACAACTGCTGCTGTTCACACTTTGGACGAGCTTAACGCTGACCTTGAACTGATTGCTGATATTGCGGCGGGTAAGCTTATTAATTCTGCAAACAATGTTACGGAAGATGATTTGCAAGAAAATGGATTGACAAATCAAAGCAGTTATAGCACAATAGAAAGCGGAGGCGAGAATTATGCAGGACCAGGACAAGATGGTAACAGTAGTGAACGGCTTGGGCGAGGAGTTTCAGTTGGAGAAGAAACACCTGGAGCGATACAAGGCGCAGATGGCAGAGTTTACTCAAATGGTCAAGGAGTCGGGAATGCCACAGGAACATTTGAAATTTTATCAAATAGTAAAAATAATAGAGGACTAGTAAGAATCTTACTGCTGAGGAAAACGGCAAATTAAAAGAAACTACCGTTGTTAATGATGACGGCAGTCCGAAATTGGTTTCACACTTTACTGATAATATGGAGTTTGAAACCTTTGGCGAGGGTGATATAGGTTTCCATTTTGGTACCGAAGAACAGGCAATTATAAGGGGTAAAAAAAAGAATGTTCAAGGACGCATTATAAGAGCATACTTAAACATTAAAAACCCCATTTGTATTGGTACCGATATTATGAATTGGCAACCAAATGCAGTAGCTTTAAAACTTTTCGGCGATGGGATTTTATCATTTAATGAATCAACATTAATTCACAATACTCAAATGCAAAGTGGAAAAGGCTATAATTCACCTGCGGCGGTTGAATTGAGAAAGATGCTTGCACAAAAAGGCTATGATGGTATAGTGTATGATAACTTTATTGAGGGTGATGGTGAATCATATATTGCGTTCTATCCCGAACAGGTTATTATAGTTGACAATGGAATAAATCAAGACAGTGAAGCAGCGTTTAATGACGGTGCTTTTTTTGTTGCCGAAACCGATTCAGCATTTACCGAGCCGTCTGCATCGTCACCGAAAGATGCCACACCGTTACAGCGTGCGCTTGGTGATATGTACGGCAACCCGGTATTGACCGAGGACCAAAAGACCATAAAAAGCATCGGCAAAAAATTAGGTTGGAAAATACTGTTTGATAACGTCTATGTTAAGGATGCGCAGGGTAATAAGGTGCTGGACAAAATGAACAGACCGATACGAGCCAATGCGGACATAGATTTTAAAAACCGTACCATTACGATTGATTTCAACTGCAAAAAACCGATACAGTTTTTGTTTAAGCATGAGTTGACCGACTACATATCACAAAACCGGGCAGTATTTTTTGATTTGATGAATACTGTAATGGATAGC
>JAZSLU010000002.1:0-15155 GCA_045535505.1 Acutalibacteraceae bacterium
GGGCACCGCCAAGGGCGGTCGTCAGGTTGGAGAGCGCAGAGTATCTTTTATGGATCACCAGTAATAAGGAGTACCCTTTGGGTGCTCCTTATTTTTAATGAAAAACAGAGATGAGAACTTCGGAGGAGTTCGGCGAAGCAGCCGAGCGCAAAGCGGTCGGACTGCCCGAGTCTCGAGCACGAACAAGCGACGGGCACCGCCAAGGGCGGTCGTCAGGTTGGAGAGCGCAGAGTATCTTTTATGGATCACCAGTAATAAGGAGTACCCTTTGGGTGCTCCTTATTTTTAATGAAAAACAGAGATGAGAACTCCTTGAGTGAAAATAAAAGCCGATTGCGCTAAAGCAATCGGCTTTTTAAATTATTCTTTTTCTATTGCGAGGGTCCTTGTTGTTAAGTCGCATACTTCTGAAGGTCCGTAGTACTGAATAGCACCGGGGAAGACGTATGCTGTTTCAACTGCCCAAGCATCTCTGTTTGCTTCGAAGAATTTAAAAGGTTTACCATCAAGCTCAACAAGGGCTTTTTTGATAACAGGTTTGTCTTGACCGTGTCTTCTTTCAATATTCATCATCTTTGTGATGGGCATACCGCCTGCAACCCACTCTGTTGCGGGTTTTGAAAGGTTAGAAATTTTTGAAAGATAACCATTATAACCATATTGGATAAGCATAAATGCGTTGTAGCCGAGTGAATAGCAATAGTCGGCATCAAAGTTTGAGGGGAATGCACATCTGCCTTCGTAACCGAAGAAGTGATGGATGGGTGAGAATTTGCCGTTATAAGTACCTGCTTTTTTTCTTGCGGCAAGTTTATCAGCAACAAGGGCTGAGAAAAGTTTTTCTGACTCAATCAGTGAAACCTGAACGTTACCGTGTGGGTCACGCTCTAAGAAAAGTTGTTGCTGAATACCTTGAGGAAGGAGAGCAAAAACATCCATAGATGCTTTTGTTAAGCCTTTTTCAATAAAGGCATATTTTTCTGCCCATGTGGGAAGAGCATTGAAGGCATCTGCCTTGCTGCCAGCAAGAAGCTCGTTGATTTCTGCAATCAAAACTGAGAATTCGGGCACGAACTCAACAACGCCTTCGGGAATGATTGCAACACCAAAGTTCATACCGTTTGCGGCACGGTTTGCAACAGAATCTGCAATATAGTCAGCAATTTGAGAAAGAGACATTTTCTTTGCAGAAACCTCCTCAGAAATGAGGCAGATATTGGGTTGGGTTTGGAGAGCGCATTCAAGAGCAACGTGTGATGCTGAACGACCCATAACCTTAACAAAGTGCCAATATTTTTTAGCAGAGTTTGCATCTCTTTCAATGTTACCGATAAGCTCACTGTATGTTTTGGTTGCGGTATCAAAACCGAAAGAGCAGTCGATGTCTTCATTTTTTAAGTCGCCATCAATAGTTTTAGGGCAACCGATAACCTGTACACCTGTATTGTTTGCTGCAAAATACTCTGCCAAGACAGCAGCGTTTGTGTTAGAGTCGTCACCGCCGATAATAACGACTGCGGTAATACCATGCTTTTTGCAAACATCGGCAACTATTGCAAACTGCTCGTTTGTTTCGAGTTTTGTTCTGCCTGAACCAATGATGTCAAAACCGCCGGTGTTTCTGAATTTGTCGATATATTCGTCGTCAAATTCAATATAGTCATCTTCAATAAGACCGATAGGACCATTTTTAAAGCCGTAAAGAATGTTCTCGGGATTGGTTGATTTTAATGCGTCGTACAAGCCACAGATAACATTATGTCCGCCGGGAGCTTGTCCGCCTGAAAGGATAACACCAACAACCTGTTTTTTAGAGGCAGAGGTGTTTTCACCTTTTTGGAAAACAATTTCCTTTTTGCCGTAGGTGTTGGGGAAAAGAGCCTCGATTTTTTCACAGTCGGCTACGCTTTTAGTGGCTGCGCCTTCTTTAACGCTGATTTGTGAAATACCGCCTGTTAACATTTGGGGTAATTTTGGCTGATAGTTGTATCTTGCTTTTTGTAATGGTGTAATACTCATAAGATATCTCCTTTAAATTTACATTTAGATACATTATAATACAATTTAAGTAAAAGGTAAAGAGATATCTTGAAAAAATATGGAAATTTTACCTTTTTCTTTATGCTTTACAACTTGACTATAAAAATTATGTGTAGTATAATTTTTTATGAAAATTACTGTTTAGGAGCGTTGGGTTTTGAGAATTTTAATAGTCCGACACGGTGATCCCGACTATGTTAACGACAGCGTTACAAAAAGGGGTGAGCGTGAGGCTGAATTGTTGGCCGAGCGCTTATGCAATACTAAAATTGACGAAGTTTTTGTTTCCCCTTTGGGCAGAGCACAAGCAACGGCTGAGCCTTATATAAAAAAGAGTGGGAAAAAGGCTGTAACATTAGAGTTTTTACGTGAATTTGGACATCCTATCAGTTTGCCTTATAAAGAAAAACAGGGTGTGCCGTGGGATTTGTTGCCCTCGTATTGTGCTGCACAAGATATGTTATTTGACAAATATGCTTGGCATGAGAATCAAGCTATGAAAAACGGCAACATTTATGAAAAATATAAATTGGTTTGTGATGCATTTGATGAATTTATGGCACAGCACGGTTATGTGCGCGAGGGTATTATATATAAGGCGGTAAAGCCTAATACCGACACAATTGTTTTTATTTGTCATTTTGGTATTGAAGCGGTGATTTTATCACATTTATTTAATTGTGCTCCCCATGTTTTATGGCAGAATTTGATTGCTTTGCCGACATCTGTTACCACATTATATACAGAGGAACGTCGTCAAGGAATTGTAAGTTTTCGTTGCTGCGGATTTAGCGACTGTTCTCACCTTTATGCTGCTAATGTTGAACCATCACCTGCGGGAAGATTTTGTGAGACTTTTGATGTTGACGAGAGAAACGTTGACCCGAATTATAAAGTGAGTGTTGAAGAAAAATGAAATACAAAAAAATTGGAGGATTAGGCGAACTTGCATACATTGTAGCTTGTATTACCTGTTCGTTAGGAGTGTGTTTTGCCACTAAAAGCGGTTTTGGTGTTTCGATGGTTGTTGCGCCATCATTTGTATTATTTAACAAGATATCACAACTTTTTCCAAGTGTTACATACGGTATGGTGGAATATTTATTTCAAGCTTTTGTTATTCTCTTAACCGCTTTGGTTGTTAAGCGGTTCAAATGGAAATATGTTTTATCGTTTGCAACGGCAATAATATATTCTGCTTTACTTGATTTTTGGAGAGGCGTTTTTGGCGCTCAAATATACACGCTGATGTCCCATCGTATTTTAGCTTGTGCTGCGGGAATGATAATAGTGTCGTTTGCTGTTGCGTTGTATTTGCGAACATATTTGCCGCAAGAGGGCTATGAGGTTGTTGTAAGCGAAATTACAAACAAATTTGGTTTTAAAATGAACAAGGTTAAATGGGTATATGATATTTCATCATTGTCCTTTGCAGTTATTTTAATGTTGTGCTTATTTGGTAGTTTTTCGACTAATATGGTTGGAATAGGAACAGTTATAACAACACTTGTTAATGCGCCCCTTATTGCGTTTTGGGGTTGGGTGTTGGAAAGAAAATTTGAATTTACTCCTGCATTTAAAAAATTTAAGATAAAATATGATAAAATTATGGATTAAATTATACATATTTGGAAAGGATATGATTGATAATGAGTGAGGGTTGCAATCACGATTGCTCAAGTTGCAGTCAAAATTGCGCTGACAGAAAGCCGGTAGATTTAAAGGAAAAACTAAATGAACGTTCAAGTGTTAAGAACGTTATTGCTGTTGTAAGCGGTAAAGGCGGTGTGGGTAAGAGCCTTGTTACATCTATGATGGCTACAGTAATGAACAGACGCGGCTATAAGACCGCTGTATTGGACGCTGATATTACGGGTCCTTCAATTCCGAAAGTGTTTGGTCTAAAAGAACAGGCGGTTGTTGAGGAAAACCTTATTATTCCCTCAAAGACAAAGACAGGTATTGACGTGATGAGCGTTAATTTGCTTTTGCCTAACGAAACAGACCCTGTTGTATGGAGGGGACCTGTTATTGCAGGTACTGTAAAGCAGTTTTGGTCGGATGTTTTATGGGATGACATTGATTATATGTTTGTTGATATGCCTCCCGGAACGGGCGATGTACCTTTGACTGTTTTTCAGTCATTACCCATTAAAGCAATAATTGTTGTTACATCTCCTCAGGAGCTTGTTTCTATGATTGTTCAAAAGGCTGTTAAAATGGCTAATATGATGGACATTCCAGTACTGGGGTTAGTTGAAAATATGTCTTATTTTCAATGCCCTGACTGTGGTGAAAAACATAATATTTTTGGCAACGGTAATGTTGATGAAATTGCTCAAATTCAGGGCATACAGAATGTTTCAAAATTGCCTATAGCTCCGCAGATTGCCAGTCTTTGCGATTTGGGCGCTTTGGAAGATTTTGAGGGTGATTGGCTTAATAATATGGCTGATGCCATTGAAAAATTATAAAAAGGTGGTTTTATAAAATGGAATTAAAAGGTTCAAGAACAGAGGCAAATTTGATGGCTGCTTTTGCAGGTGAATCACAGGCAAGAAATAAATATTCTTATTATGCTTCTAAGGCCAAAAAAGATGGTTACGTTCAGATTGCTAAAATTTTTGAGGAAACTGCAAACAACGAAAAAGAGCATGCAAAGATTTGGTTTAAACTTTTGCATGGCGGTGAAGTTCCTACTACAACAGTAAACCTTGAGGATGCTGCTGCAGGTGAGAATTACGAATGGACAGATATGTATGCAGGTTTTGCTAAAGAAGCAAGAGAAGAAGGTTTTGACCACATTGCGTATTTGTTTGAGCAGGTGGCAAAGATTGAAAAAGAGCACGAAGAGCGTTACCGCAAACTTCTTGCTAACATCAATGATGAAATTGTGTTCTCAAGAGACGGTGATGTTATTTGGCAGTGCTCAAACTGCGGTCATATTAACGTCGGCAAAAAGGCTCCTCAGATGTGTCCTGTATGTGCGCACCCCCAGAGCTTTTTCGAAATTAAAGCAGAAAATTATTAATAACAAAGCGTCGGGCATTATGCCCGACGCATTAATTGTAACGGAGAGTTTTAATGAGAAGCAGTGGTGTTTTATTACATATTTCAAGTTTGCCGTCTGAGTACGGTATTGGTACTTTTGGTAAAAAAGCACGTGAGTTTGTTGATTTTTTAAGCAAAGCAGGACAAAAATATTGGCAGGTTTTACCTTTGTGTCCGACAGGATTCGGCGATTCGCCTTATCAGTCGGTTTGTTCTGTTGCGGGTAATATGTATTTTATTGATCTTGAAATTCTATGTGATAAAAATCTGCTTACAAAAGATGAATGTGACGGTTTTGAGTGGGGAAGCGACAAAAGCCGTGTCGATTATGAAAAACTTTATGAAAACCGGAAGAAAATTTTAATGTTGGCATTCAAACGGTTTGATATCAATAACAAAAATTATAAAGATTTTTGCGCTAAAAACGCAGATTGGCTTGACGATTATGCGTTATTTGCCGCAATTAAAGCCAATTTGGGCGGAAAACCGTTGAATGAATGGGACAACGATTTAAGGCTTCGAAAAAAAGATGCCATTGCAAAAGCGCAAAATGAACTCTATGAACATATTGAATTTTATAAAACGGTGCAATTTTGGTTTTTTGAACAGTGGTTTGACTTAAAAAAATATGCTAATGAGCATGGTATAAAAATTTTTGGTGATTTACCAATTTACGTTTCTGCCGACAGCGTTGATTTTTGGAAGAATAAAGACTTGTTTGTAACAAACAAAGATGGTAGCCCTGCCCTTGTTGCCGGTGTACCGCCTGATAGTTTTTGTCAAGATGGTCAACTTTGGGGAAATCCAGTTTATGACTGGAAATATCATAAGGCGCATGGATATGGTTGGTGGATTGACCGAATAAAGCGCTGCTTTGATATGTTTGACCTTGTTAGAATTGACCATTTTAGAGGATTTGAGGCATATTATGCCATTGATGCAACGAGCGAGAGCGCAATTAACGGCAGATGGTATAATGGCCCGGGAATTGATTTTTTTAATGCTGCAAGGAAAAAACTTGGTGATTTACCGATTGTTGCCGAAGATTTGGGGTATATAACGCCCCAGTTAAGAGTGTTTTTAGATAAAACGGGTTTTCCGGGAATGAACGTTTTACAATTTGCTTTTGACCCTGAAAATGAGAGCATTTATTTGCCCTACAAACACAAGAAAAACAGTGTGGTTTATACCGGAACACACGACAATGACACGATAATAGGTTGGATTGAAAATGCCTCAAAAAATGAAACCGAATATGCAAAGAAATATTTGCGGCTTAATGAAACTGAGGGTTATAGTTGGGGCATGATGAAAGCTGCACTTGGAAGTAACGCGGATATATGCATTTTGACAATGCAAGATTTAATTTGCGCTGATTCAAGTGCCAGAATGAATATTCCCGGAACAGCACAAGGCAACTGGGTTTGGCGAGTTTTAGACGGATGTACGAGTGACTGGCTTGCTAACATTTTAGAGGAACAAACAAAAATTTATAAAAGATAAAAAATGCTGTACAAATTTTGTACAGCATTTTTTAATTTATACCGAGCAAATTTTTGATACTGTCATAGTTGTCTATGTCTTCGGATTCCCAGCCCATAAGGTATCCCGGTGTGGTGTCCAAGACCTTGGCGAGTTCTGAAAGACGCGCCAAAGGAATGTTTGCTATTTGGCCAGACTCGTAACGTTGAACAGTTTGTTTGCTAACGCCTATATATTCGCCGACTTTTTCCAAAGTTAAATGCTTTTCTCGGCGCTTTTTTTTAAGACGGTCACCTAAATTCACTTTCAAAACCCCTTTCGTTTGGATTATAGCAAAAAATCACTTAATATGCAACATTTTTCTAAAAGTAGATAAAAAGTCACTTGACAGGGGACAAACTTAATGATATATTTGCTAAAGCGCAAGAAATTTGATGAAATTTGTTGAATTTTGTATTATTTTGCAATTTGAATATGCGGAGGTGATGATATTTATGACCTTAAAAGATAAGTTGATGCCACTTATTAAGCAAAATAATTTGAGTTTTGAAGAATTTTCTAAAATGGTGGGAATGAGTCCCCAAAGTCTTAATCAAAAAATTGAGAAAGAATGTCTTAACGTTGGAGAGGCGTATATAATTTCTGATGTTTTGAAATTGGAAAGTCCTGCTAATATATTTTTTTATTATTGATTACATTACGGTAATATTTTTTTGCAATACAAATGGTAAAAAATGGTAAATAAGTAAAAAACAGTTAGGAGAGTTTGTGATGCCAAGATGTGTTTTAGCATCAACAGAGTGCGACGGATGTATGGAATGTTTTAGAAATGATGAGCATTACAATGATTTTTTTGAAGACAAGGAGCATGAAGATGAAACCAGAAATTCACATTTGCAAGATATGTAATAAAGTTTATGAGACGCGATACAAACAATCGGAATATTGTTCTGATGAGTGTAGGGCGATTGCAGAAAAGAAAAGACAAGCGGCGAGAGTGCGTGTTGGACGACGTCAAAAAAGAAAGGCAAATTACATGAGTATAGGCGACATTATTAAGCAAGCAGATATTATGGGAATAAGTTATGGAAAATTTGTGAGTTTAAGGAGTATTGGAAAGATATGAATTGGCAAAAGGAAGCTATTGAAGATTTAAAAAACTATAACAGTCTTAAAGAAGGGGTAAACAGTTTAAAACTTCGTATTTGCAGTTTAAACAACACCTATAAGGCTATAAAAAGCGGTGATTTTTATACTATTAAGGTTCAAGGTGGAAAGAACAAGGCTGTTGAAGATAAACTGCTCGAAAATATTGCACAACGTCAGCGGCTTGAATTATTACTTGAGGCAAATGAGATTTTAGTAAAACGCATAGAGCAGGGCTTACAGGCTTTGAATGAGCAAGAAAGACTTGTTGTTGAAGAACTTGTTATAAAAGATAAGAAAAATGCAATAATTGAGCTTTCGAGGACGTTGGCTTATGAAAAGTCTAAAATATATACATTAAGGAATGAAGCGTTAAGAAAGTTTACACGATTTATGTATGGAATAACCGAGTTTTAGTGGAAAAAGTGCGGACAAAAGTTACGGTTTTGTGTGTTAAAATATTAATATAAAAATTTACGCCTGCACGAATTGGTTCTGCAGGCTTTTTTAATGGGTGATTTGATTTGAGTAAGGTTTTAACACAAAAACAGATAGAGTTTTGCAAATATTATAGAATTCATAATAACGCAACAAAAGCTGCACGGCTTGCCGGATATAGCGATAAAAGCGCAAAGACTATGGGTAGCAGATTATTAAAAAATAAGGATATTATGAAATACATAAAACACTCAGAGGAGGAAACTATCGACGTATCTAAAGCTTACGTTGTTGAAAAGTTGGTCGATTTGCTTGAGAGATGTCTTGAGGCAAAGCCTGTTACCAAATGGGATGCATCAAAAAAGGAAAACATAGAAACGGGTGTATATACGTTTGACAGCAGGGGTGCTATTAAAGCGCTTGAGCAGCTTACAAAATATCTTGGAATGAATGATGAAAAGGATGATGGAAAAAACAGCGTGGTGGTGAACATAATAGATGACATTAAATAAAGATATAAGTTTGAGAGAGGTTGTAGGAGGGGGATATGATGAATTTTGGAAATGCGAAAAAAGATATCGCGTATTAAAAGGAGGTAAAGGAAGCAAAAAGTCTGCTACGACTGCTTTAAATTTCATTTATAGAATGATGAAATATAATCAAGCAAATTTGATGGTCATAAGGCAGGTGATGCAGACACACAGAAACTCTACCTTTGCTCAACTTAAATGGGCAATTGAGAAACTTGGTGTAGGGCAACAATGGAAAGCAACATGCGAACCACTTGAATTGACATACTTACCTACCGGACAGAAGGTATTATTTAGAGGTTTTGATGACGTGTTGAAGTTGGCATCTACTACTGTTGATACCGGATATTTATGTTGGGTTTGGATTGAAGAGGCGTTTGAAATTCCTGACGAGACAGCATTTGATAAGTTGGACCTATCTGTTCCAAGAGGCGTGGTGCCGTCACCGCTGTTTAAACAAACGACTATAACTTTTAATCCTTGGAATGTAAACCATTGGCTTAAAAGCAGATTTTTTGATGCGCCTGACGACAATACGGAAGTTTTTTCTACTAACTATCTTATAAATGAATTTTTAGACCAAACGGACAGACTTGTTTTTGAGAGGATGAAAAAAGAAAATCCAAGACGGTATGCTGTTGCAGGATTGGGTGAATGGGGTGTTAGTGAAGGTAATGTATTTGAGCGTTGGCGAGTTCAGGCTTTTGAGAAAACAAATATTGGCATTACAAATGAACAAGATAAAGTAGTTGATAATAGTTGGAAGTTTAGACATATTTTTGGTCTTGACTATGGATATACTAATGACCCAACTGCATTTATTGCTGCAGCAGTTAATCCTATTGACCGAGTTTGCTATATTTATGATGAGCATTATGAGCGTAAAATGCTCAACTGCGATATTGCAAAAATGATTAAAGATAAGGGATTTGCTAAAGAGAAAATTTATGCAGACAGTTCTGAACCAAAAAGTAATGAAGACTTACGGCGAATGGGGCTGTCAAGGGTTACTGCCAGTAAAAAGGGACCTGACAGCATACGTGCCGGAATAGCACAAATTCAAGAATATGAATTGATTGTGCATCCCGATTGCAAAAACGTGATTGCAGAGTTATCGTCATATTGTTGGCAAAAGGACAAAAGGGATATGGTGAAAAACGTGCCAATTGACAGTGATAACCATCTAATGGACGCATTAAGGTATGCGTTTGAGGATATAAAAATGTTCAGACCTATTGACCCAAAAATTCAAACGGAAAATAGAGACCCACACAAGTACTATGGTGGGCAGGTGGTTAGGCCGAGTGATTTATTAGGAGGATGGAATTAATGATTAATACAGTTATTCTTATAGTTATTTTAGTGATTTGTTGGATTTTGAGTTGCGCTTATTGCTATAATGCGGGAGCGCGATATCAAAATATGCTTCAAAAACAAAGGGTTAAGAGCAATAATGTGATAAAAACAAGTGATATTGAGTTTGAAAAAAACAAAAAGTTTATGCATGAACTTGAAAATTTATTTTCTTATGACGGTACTGCGCAAGAATAAAGCATGGAAAAATCGCGGACAAAAAGTGTGCCCTTTTGTAATATAATAGTATTGTAAAAAAGCAACCGAAAATGGTTGTTTTTTTATTGTCGAATGACAAAAAATATCGGCAACCATACCGAAAGGAGAAAAAGAAAATGGATAAAGAAATTGCTTTAGAGGAAACCACACCGACAGAGCAACCAAACGAGCAAACTGTTGCTAATGATTTGCCAGTACAGGACGAGGGGGAATCTATGACTGATGAACCTAAAGAACTTAAAATTCCCATTAAGTATAACAAGCAACACATAGAATTAAGTGTTGAACAGGCAAGTGAACTTGCGCAAAAGGGAATGAAATTTGACGATATGCGTTCTGTGATGGACAAGCTTTCTTACCTGAGCGCATCGACAGGTAAGAGCACACAAAGGCTGATTGATGATTTGTTTGATGAAAAAGAAAAGGAACTTTCCGACCGCGTACGAGAAATGGCGGGTGATGATGAGGCTTTGTTTTCAAAGTTGTTAGAATATGAACATTCAAAGCATCAAAAGGCTTATGAAAAGGTTTTGGGAAAGCAAAGCGATATAGAAGATTTTAATCGCAATGCTGAAAACGAACGTATTGCGGAACAGTTTATCGAGCTGAGCAAGGAATTTCCTGAGATTGAAAAGGTTAGTGCTGTACCAAAGCAAACCTTTGAAATTGCTTTAAAGAACAATATCAGCTTGTTTGATGCACATTTGAGATATAAGCATTATGAAGATGCCAAAATTAAAAGAGCAGAAAAGGAGCAGGAGTTTGCTGCATTAAGTTCTGCAGGTTCGCAGCAAAGTAGTGCTATATCGACCGATAACGTTCAAGATGCATTGATTAAAGGCATCTGGAGTAAAAATTAAAATTTAAGGAGAAAATATATGTCAATTAATTCAATAGAAACTGCCACCCGTTTTAGTGGTGAGCTTGATAAAGTTTTGGTTCAAAAATCTGCCGTTGGCTTTTTGAGCGATAATGCATTTAGTGCAAATTTTGTTGGTGCAAAAACTGTTAAGATTCCTTCAATTGAACTGCAGGGATTAGGTGATTATGACCGTGACAGCGGCTTTTTACAGGGTACTGTAACTGTTTCAAACACTGCTTATGAAATGAAACAGGACAGAGCAAGATCATTTCAGATTGACAGAGAGGATATGGATGAAACAGGTGTTGCTAATCTTGCGGGTGAGATTTTGGGTGAGTTTGTTCGTACAAAGGTTTGTCCTGAGACCGATGCATACGTAATTTCAAAATTAGCCGGTATTGCTTTTAACCGCAATCACGTTGTTTCAACAGACGATGCTAAAAATGCTTACGAGGCATTTGTTAAAATGCAGAGTGCTGTTCAAGAAGAAGTTGGCTTTGATGAGGAACTGGTTGCTTTTGTTGATTCAGTGTATTGGGCTAATTTAAAAACATCAAGCGAGATTTCAAAAGCTATTGATGTTTCTGAATTTAAGCAGGGTGATATTAATTTGAAGGTGCGTTCAATTGACGGCATTCCCATTATCCCCGTATCTTCTGCAAGAATGAAAACTGCTTTTGAGTTTGCAGCAAATAGCGCAGGAGGTTTTGTTCCTGCTGATAATGCTAAAGAAATCCGTATGCTTATGCTGCCTAAAAAAGCAGCGATGCTTATAAAGAAGAGCGAAAAGGTTAGAATGTTTACACCTGAGCAAAATTTAAAGGCAGATGCTTATAAATTTGATTACAGAATTTATTATGATGTTTTTGTTAAGACCGCTTATATTGATTCTGTTTTTGCTTATGTTGATGCAGCAAGTATTGCTATTGTTGGTGATGATGTCGATATTATGGCTATTAACGATGGCGGCATTTTGAGTGTAAATGCGGTTGCAAGTCGAGAGGGTGCTAAGGTTGAATATCAGTGGTATTGTGCTGATGATGAAAATAAGACAAATGCACAAAAGATTGTTGGTGCAACAAATGAAGAGTTAGATGTACAAACCATTCTTTCCGAGGGTACATATTATGTTTATTGTGTTGTCACAGTAGATGGATATTTTACCAAGGAAAGCAAACTTTACGTTGTTACAGAATAATAAACATTAATAAAATATCGAGCGTCCGTAAGGATGCTCGATATTTATATATTATTTGATTGGTGGGAGAAAAATGTTAAGCAAAGCTCCGAAACAAGTTTTTGCTGAATATGCTATCGGTAACAGTTATAAAAGAGGCTTAGGCGATAAGGGTGTTCAGGAACAGAGTAAAATTAATGAGAGATTTTACGTTGGAGATCAATGGTATGGTGCAAATTGCGGTAATGAAAGACCGTTGGTAAGATATAACATTATTAAACGAATTGGTGAATATAAAACGGCTGTTATCAGCGCTAATCCAATTGCTGTAAATTTCTCGGCTGACGGTGTGCAAAATGTTATTGAGCAACATCAGGCACAGAAAATGAGGCAGGCTTATTTAAGTGGAGATTATCAGCAATCTATGATGTCGGATGAAAATGAAATTAACCTAATGATGTCGCTTTTATCTGACTATTTTAACGTAACTGCCGAACGAGTTAAATTTGAAGAAATTAAGGAACAAGCTCTGAAAAATGCGTATATTTCGGGCACTTGCATTATTTATACATATTGGGATGAGAATATTGCTACAGGATTGTTTGCTGATAGCGAACGCAAAATGAAAATCAAGGGTGACATACGTTGCGAAGTGCTTGACGTTGAAAATGTTACCTTTGGCGATCCGAACAATGATAACGTTCAGGAGCAACCGTACATTATTATTGCACAGAGAAAAAGCATTGCCCAGTTAAAGCGTGAGGCAAAAAATAATAAAAGACCGTATTACGATATTGAGAACATAAAGGGTGACAATGATTTTGACGGCATGGCGGGCCAACGTGCGCAAAACGAACCTGAAAATGCACAAAAAGCAGTTGTTTTAACAAAGCTTTATAAAGTGAAAAACGCCGATGGAAATGTTACTGTAAAGGCAGTTAGGGTTACTGAAAATGCTGTTATCAGGAGTGAATGGGATTTAGGTTTGAGTAATTATCCCATTGCCAAAATGTCATGGGAAAGACGACGCTCTTGCATATATGGTGATAGTGAAATAACGTATTTAATTCCTAATCAGATTGCTATAAACCGCACTCTTACTGCTGCAGTATGGTCGATGATTTTTTATGGTATGCCGATAATGATAAAGGATGCTGACGTTATAAGCGGCAGTGTTACTAATATGCCAGGACAGATTATTGATGTTAATTGCGGCGGCAATGGTGTAGGTGGTGCAATTAGTTATTTATCACCTCCTGCGTTTAACGGACAGTTTGAAGGGCTTATTAATTCATTGGTTAATAATACATTATCGCAAGCCGGTGCAAATGATGCAGCACTTGGAAATATAAGACCTGATAACTTGTCTGCTATTATTGCTGTAAGAGAGGCAGCAACCCTGCCGTTACAAACGGTGCAGAACAGATTTTATCAGTTGTGCGAGGATGTTGCAAGAATTTGGCTTGATTTTTGGGTTAATAAATATGGTAAGCGAAAGATTAAAATTGTTGATGAGCGTGGCGTATGGTATTTGCCTTTTGACAGTAAAAAGTATAAAGATTTAATTGTTTCTGTAAAGGTGGATGTTGGTGCTTCAACACTTTGGGGTGAGGCACAGGTTGTTAATACCCTGGATAATTTACTTAACAATGGCATAATTACACAAAAGCAATATTTTGAACGTTTACCAAAGGGAGTTGTTCCTAATATTTCCGAACTTATTAATGATTTGAATAATAATGATGAAATTGATTTAGAAAGAATTATTTCAGAATTGGACAATGAGGAAATAGAGGCATTTAACGCTTTGAGTGATGAGGAACGTTTTAAAATTTTAAGCAAGGCTCTGGAGGATTATTAAATATGACTGTTAATGAAATTTATTTAAAAGCACTTACATTGTTGGGATATGCGGGGGCGAATGGTGAAATATCCGGTGAGCATGAGCTTAAACGTCAAGGGATTGTTGCAGTCAATCAAGTTTATGCCGAGCTTTTTTTTGCTTTGGGGCGTGAAAATTTTAAATGTGTTAATGCATCAAGCGATGAGATAGATTTGCCAGAACGAATTTTACAAGACATTATGCCTTATGGAGTGGCAATGTTTATTGCTCAAAGTGAGAACGATGGTGATTCGCAGTTGTTGTTTGCACATATTTATAACAAAAAAAGAACACTAGTACGTAAAAAAAGAAATGTTGAAGATGTTTTGCCGAGGGGTAGTGATTTTTAATGTATAAAGGTTTAAATTCATTGGCGTCATATAGGGTTATTGTGCCTGAATTTGCAAATGGTGTCAATTTTAAAGACGGTATTTCTCTTGTGGATGATAATTACCTTACGGATGTTACAAATATGTGGTATAAAAGCACACAATTAAGGACGAGACCAGGAATAAATGTGATGGAAGAAGAGGGTATTATAAGTTCAGTTTTCAACGATGGTAATCATAATAATTGTTATTGTTTTAAAAAAACGGATGTGTACAGAACTGTTATGGGTGTAAGGCAAAGATTAATAATTGTTTTAAAAAGCAATGAAGTTAATATGCCTGACAGCGCCCAATTTATTTTTGTGGGTGATGACGGAAACATTAATGTATTATCGCGGATGCCAACTGCAAACGATGATGTTATATATCCCAATTTAAGTAATTGTATAGCTTTTATGCACATGGGAAAATTATGGGTTTTTGCAAAGTACGAACAAGATGGTGCACCGTATGGTTTTAAGTATGATTTTGATGAAAATGTATGGAGTTTGGTTGTTGATGATGATTTTTATGCACCTACTATTTTTATTAACGGTACGGCACAAGAGGCGAGTGCTGATGATAAAAAGTTTTATCCAAACGGCGA
>JAZSLU010000038.1:0-23827 GCA_045535505.1 Acutalibacteraceae bacterium
AACAAGTGAACCGAAAAGGAACAAAGTCTCGTAAGTAACCATTGGCACCCCTCCTTTCATTTAGGAGGGAAAAGTGCCCCTCCTTAGTAAAGAAGGGCTAACCGCCTACCGTTATGGTAGCCTCTAAGGGTGCGAAGCACCATCCATATTATACAATATTCGACACTCCTTGTCAATCGCTCAAAGGGGATCAAAAGCCCTTGTATCAAGGGCTTTCATTAATATAAAAATACGCAACCATATCATAACTCTACATATCCAAACGAAAAATTTTTTATATTTGCAAACACTTTGAAATCCGACAAGGTAAAAGGATATGTTAGAACTGTGTTCTAATGAAATGCTTCTAAAACACTTCTAAAAAATATCCGCAAAATGAGAAAACCGTGCAGACCGCACGGCTAAAGGCTTTATGGCATTTTTGGTCAAAAACCCGCATAAACAAAGGGTTTTCCAGGGGACCGCAAGGGACTCAAAGGAACTTATAGGCACACCTATTTATGAAATTCAGGTTCTAGTCGGGGCAACTCGGTGCAGGTTCGATTCCTGTTATCCGCACCAAAGTATTTAAACCCGAATTTGTTTGCCTGTTGGTAAAACATTCGGGTTTTCTTATTAAAAAAGCAATTAAGAATAAGCGGAGAAAAACAAAATGAAAAATAAGCAATTATGGCAAGCAGCAAAGTTTACGCTTTTTTCTGTTTCTGCAGGTATCATTCAAGTAACATCCTTTGCTCTGCTTGAAATTTTTATAAAAGACTATTGGATTCCATACCTTATTTCATTGTTGCTGTCAATAATTTGGAATTTCACTTTAAACCGCCGCTACACGTTTAAATCTGCCGCCAACGTGCCCATCGCCATGGCAAAGATACTTGGTTTTTATCTTGTTTTTACTCCACTGTCCACATACATAGGCGATATTGCTGAAAAACAAGATATAAATGATTTTATAATTCTTGTCGTAACAATGCTTGCAAACTTTGTGCTTGAGTTTTTGTTTTGCAAATTTGTCGTATATAACGGAAAAGAGGATACACTAAATAACGAAAACTTATAAATTTTTACAATTTTTTATTTTTTTATAAAAAATATTGAAAACTTAAAAGTATGGTGATATAATTTCATCTGTATTATGGGTAAAAATTGCTTTACCCTCATTTTAAAAGGAGTTGTTCTGTATGAGTCGTGCGATAGGCACAGTTTCTCGTGGTGTAAGAGCACCAATTATCAAAGCGGGAGATGATATTGTTGAAATAGTTACCTCTTCTGTTCTTGATGCCTCAAAAGACGCAGGCTTTGATTTTAATGACCGTGACATAGTTGCTATGACCGAAGCAATCGTTGCGAGAGCTCAAGGCAACTATGCATCTGTTGATGATATCGCCCAAGATGTTAAGGCAAAATTTGGCGGCGATACTGTCGGTGTCATATTCCCCATCTTAAGCCGCAATCGTTTTGCAATTTGTCTTCGTGGTATTGCAAAGGGTGCAAAAAAGATCATCTTAATGCTTTCATACCCTTCTGACGAAGTTGGCAACCATCTTATATCATTAGATGCCATTGATGAAAAAGGTGTTGACCCCTTCAATGATGTTTTAACACTTGAAAAATATCGTGAACTTTTTGGCTACGAAAAACATACATTTACCGGTGTTGATTACGTTGAGTATTATGAATCACTCGTACGTGAATGCGGTGCAGAATGTGAAATTATTTTTGCTAATAATCCAAAAACCATCTTAAATTATACAAAGAACGTTCTTTGCTGTGACATTCATACAAGAGCACGTACAAAACGCATTCTCAAAGCTGCAGGCGGTGAGATTGTTTTAGGCCTTGACGATATCTTAAACGCTCCTATTAACAATAGCGGATTTAATGAAAACTATGGTCTTTTAGGTTCAAATAAAGCAACCGAAGATACAGTCAAACTCTTCCCCCGCGAATGTCAGCCAATCGTTGATGCTATCCAGAAAAAGCTTTTTGATGCAACAGGCAAAAACATTGAGGTTATGGTTTATGGCGACGGTGCATTTAAAGACCCCGTCGGAAAAATTTGGGAACTTGCTGACCCTGTTGTTTCACCCGCTTACACATCAGGTTTAGAAGGCACTCCTAACGAGCTTAAGCTCAAATACCTTGCCGACAACGATTTCTCTGCCCTTTCAGGTGATGAGCTTAAAGAAGCAATCAAGAGCAAAATTCAGCAAAAAGACAGCAATCTCTACGGTCAAATGGCTTCTGAGGGCACAACCCCAAGAAGACTTACCGACCTTATCGGTTCTTTGTGTGACTTAACCTCAGGCTCAGGAGACAAAGGTACGCCAATTGTCTTTATCCAAGGATACTTTGATAACTATACAACCGAATAATTAAATTTAAAGCGTTGTGCCATAAGACACAACGCTTTTTTAATAGCTAAAAATTATAGAATTTAAAACTATTTGTTCTCTAAAATTTTGTTAGCTTCTTCCTGTGAAATTTCTTTCATTGTATCTCCGCAACATTTAATGCCGCAATTCTCGCAGGTGCAGTCGATTAATACCTTAACCATTGCACCGCATTTTTCGCAATATACAATCTTTTCCATGTTTTCACCTCCCTATTGATTAAATCTTTTGAACAAACTGATCAGTTCATCAATCGTATCTAAATTGCCGTCTTCCAAGTCTCTCGTCACACACATATATAAATGGTTTTCTAAAATGTGCGAAGATAAACTCTTAATGGAATTCTTAACAGCGGATAGCTGAATTAATATGTCATTGCAATATGCGTCGTTTTCAACCATCTTGTTTATTCCGTTAATTTGGCCGGCTATTCGATTCAGCCTGTTGGTTATCAATTTTTTCTCATCATTACTTCTTATAGTTTTCTTGCTACAACAATTATTATCCATATTTCTCCCTCCAAAAATATAATATACCCTATAGGGGTATATAGTCAATAGGGGGGTATATAAAAACAAACGGCAACAAATTAATGAGTAGCATTGTATTAAATTCGTGGCGCAGCCACACACTTTCTTTTATCCATTTTCCCTTATCTTTTATCTGGAAAAGTCACACCTATATTTAGAAAAGAGTGAAAAGTGAAAAGAGAATAGTGAAATGTACAAAAAGAAAAAGCCACACAATGTGTGACTTTTCTTTTTGTCTCTCGTGTCCGAAAAAGAACTGGGCAAAAACCGAGGATTTTCTAAAAAACTTCAATAATCGTTGACACTAATTCTCCTATTTGTAATAAACCAAATAAACCTATAATCACAATCAATATACACGATAGGATAATCATTCCTTTTTTATTTTGTGTTTTTGATTGCATAATAACATTGATAAATTCAAATATACTTTCTACAGCTAATAATATTAAAAAAAGTAATACTGGCAGCTTTTCGTTTAAAGTATCAACTAAAATATAAATATAACGTGAATCGATTTCAAAGGGTGAGACCTGAATTTCAGGCATCAAAAGCATAAAAACAGGTATTGATAAAATTAACAATACATTGCAAATATAAAATGTTGCACCGATATATGTCATTTTATTAAAATCTGATTTAAGCCTTTTTACACTACGTTGCCAACCTACCGATTTTGGTAATAAGATTTTTGCAAATTCTTTGTTTTTTAAGACAAAATATTTTTTGGAGTTATATCTACTATCATATCCCGATATATCCCTTGCAAGTAATAATGTTCCAACTATGATAAACAAAATCATAAACATATCATCACCGCCTATGTGCATTATAGCATAAAAGCGGCAAAGGGGCAAGATGGAATGATGCATCGCATTTGGCGATATGATGCATTTGCTTCGCAAATATGATGTTGCTCGTTGCTCTCGCAATGATGCGATGTTTGCCAATTGATTAGGCGAAGCCGACATCATTCACGAAGTGAACATCATTAGCGATAGCGACATCATTTGCCGAAGGCAAACATCATTCCAAAAATAAAAGCAGGTCTTTCGACTTGCTTTTATTTTTGGAGGCACCACCCAGAATCGAACTGGGGAATAAAGGTTTTGCAGACCTCTGCCTTACCGCTTGGCTATGGTGCCTTATCCATATTGAATTTGTTTTTAAAAAATGGGGACACTTAAATTTTTAAGCGTCCCCGTTGGAGCGGAATACGAGGCTCGAACTCGCTACCTCCACCTTGGCAAGGTGGCGCTCTACCAGATGAGCTAATTCCGCATTTGTTGGTGCCTCCGATCGGAATCGAACCAATGACACGGGGATTTTCAGTCCCCTGCTCTACCAACTGAGCTACAGAGGCAAATGGCGACCTGGATGGGGATCGAACCCACGACCTCTAGCGTGACAGGCTAGCGTTCTAACCATCTGAACTACCAGGCCATTTGGTGGGAACAACAGGGCTCGAACCTGTGACCCTCTGCTTGTAAGGCAGATGCTCTCCCAGCTGAGCTATGCTCCCACGACGCAAGCTTGATTCTTAGTAGATATCACCGGCGACAAGTGATATATTACCACAATCGTTTTTATTTGTCAACAATTATTTTTAAAATTTTTTATTTTTTTGTTAAGCCCCTAATCTGCTCACAAGAAAGGTTATAAACCTTATCGCAGAACTGACATTTTATCTCAATATCCTTACCATCATCAGCCATATCATTCAATTCTTTTTTACCCAAACTAATAAGCGCCTTCTCTACCCTTTGCTGTGAACAATTACATCTATATTCAACCGTAGTATCTGTTAGAACATCAAATTTAAAATCACTTAACGCTTTGCCCAGCATTTCTTCAAGTGTCAAGCCATCATTAAGCATTTTTGAAACTGGCGGCATTTTTTCAATACTTGCCTCAAGTTTGTCAATACAAGCATCATCAGCCCCAGGCAACAGTTGAATAATATATCCACCTGCGGCTTTAACTGTAAGGTCCGCATTAACAAGCACACCCAAGGCACACACTGTGGGAATTTGTTCGCTCAACGCATAATATGAAGTTATATCCTCTGCAATCTCGCCCGAAACAAGCGGCACCGAACCAACAAAAGGTTCTCCGCTTCCGCTATCTTTAATAACGTGCAGTAAACCGTTTTTGCCAACCGCACCCGAAACGTCAAGTTTTCCAATATCATTTAGCGGCAATTCAACCAGAGGATTATTAACATAACCGCGCACGTTACCATGCGAGTCAGAAACAGCCATAACGGTACCCATAGGTCCATCGGCTGCAATTTTCAAAGTAATGCTTCCATCCTCTTTTTTAATCGCATTACCCATCATTGAAGCAGCACAAAGCAATCTGCCAAGTGCGGCAGTTGCCGTTGCAGATGTTTTATGAATTTGTTCTGCCTTCGCAACAATATCTGTGCCATCAAGTGCGACAGCCATAATTTCACCAAACTCCGTTATTCCTCTAATAAGACGTCCCATTATTTCACCTTTTTTACAACATAATATAATCTTTGGCTTTGGTCAGTAGGCGCGTTATAACTCATATCATCGTAAACCGCCAAAATCTCAAAACCTGCCCGAACTAGCATTTTGTTAAGCTCGTCATCTGTATATGCTCTCTCAACAACAGTTTGCTTAATTCTTTTATACTCGTCATTTTTAGTTTGTTGAAAAATATCAAGATAAATGTTTACAAGATGCCGGTTTTCTTTATATTCATTTGCCCACACAAAATAAACGTCATCTTGGTCATAAACAAAAGTATTATCACCCAACACTGTTTTATGTTTATAAACAGTATTAACGTCAAAAACGAACAAACCATCTGGCTCTAAAAATAACGAAACCTTTTTAAAAGCCTTTTGCAAAACGCTACTTTCAACAATATGATTAATACTGTCAAAACAACAAACTGCGCCGCCCACCGTACCATACAAATCAAGTTCTTCTGCCCTTTGACACAAAAACAAAATATCCTGTTTTGCATTATGCGCTTTATCACGCGCAATAGCAAGCATATTTTCCGAACAATCAACCCCAATAACATCTAAGCCTTTTTTTGCAAACAGAACCGAAAATTCACCCGTTCCACAAGCAAGGTCTAACAATATTTTTGGTCGTTTACCAAATTTATCAAAAAGTTCGAGCATATATTTTGCTCTTTTTTGATATTTGGCATCACCGTTCAAAAAATCAAAATAATCGGCAAATTCACCGTAAGTATTATCAATCATAAACTGTCCTATCTAAAGTTTTTCAATTTGGCATCAAGAAAACCCATGCGAGTATATTTAACATTAACATCATCTACACGGTTTTGTAAAAAAGCACCAATTAACAATGACGGATTAATGGTTTTTGCATTTCCCGCAGGTAAAACGATGTTAATTTTTACACCACTGTCGGTTTTTTCAATATCAAAACGTTCAATCTCGTCTGCAAGATTAATTTCTTTTAAAACACCTTTTTTGTTTGCTTTGGATACAATAATCTCTTTTGCGTTTAAAAACGCACTAAGTTCATCATATAAATTGCCTTCTACAACAATTTCATATTCAGCAAAGCAAATATCGGTAAATTTACATACAGGCTCCCACACGTCAATTACCTGCAGATTTTTTGGGGATATGGCATTAATCTTATCTGCAACCTGAGCAAGAGGAAAATCTTCAACAAATCGTATATCAAGAATTTCACCATTGCTTTCAAAACCTAATGAAAGCGGAAAAGCAAAATTAGTATAAATATGAGGATTAAAGCCCTCAGTAAACCATACAGGCAAATCAGCTTTGCGTAAAATTCGTGCAAAATATCTGTTCATATCAAGATGTGATATAAAGCGGGCTTCATCGGCTTTTTTGTACATTATTCTAACGTTTTTCAAAGCAAACTCCCCCTTTATAACATTTTTCAAGACAGTCAGCACAACTTTGTCTGCAGTTTGGTGTTGTAACCTCATTATGAGCCAGACGGTTTTCACGCTCAAAATGCTCTTTTTTAACGCCATAGCTTACAACATCCCAAGGGAAAAACTCAGTATATTCTCTTGTTCTGTAAGCATAAAATTCAGGCTCGATATTTTCATCTTTAAATGCATCTATCCACTTGTTAAAGTCAAAACACTCGCCCCAGGCATCAAGGTTGCAACCGTTTCTCCAAGCACGTTCAATAACAGCACCGAGTTTTCTGTCACCACGTGCAAAAATTGCTTCAAGATACGCAGTCGAGCCATCGTGTGTGGAAATGTTGATTTTTTTACTTGTCACGCTGCTGCGAAGCAGTTTTTGTCTGCGGTCAATTTCCTCTAATGACAACTGTGGTTCATATTGAAAAGGCGTAAATGGCTTGGGAACAAACGCCGCAACACTTGCCGATACACTAACCGACTTGCCTTTGGGCTTATTAGGGTTAGCGTAGTACAAATCTACAACCTTTTGACAAAGGTTTGCAATACCTACAATATCATCATCAGTTTCGGTCGGCAAACCAAGCATAAAGTATAACTTAACGTTGGTAACACCCGAATTAAATGCTGTCTCGCAGGTTGACAAAATTTGCTCCTCGGTTATATTTTTGTTGATAACATCACGCAACCTTTGTGTACCTGCCTCGGGTGCAAAGGTTAACCCGCTCTTTCTTACGGCTCCGATTTTTTCAAGCAGTTCTTGAGGGAAATTGTCAATTCTAAGGGATGGCAACGAAACACTGATTTTCTTTTTGTCGCCCCATTCAATTAACCTTTCAAGCAAAGGAATAAGTTGAGAATGGTCGCTTGAGCTTAAAGACGAAAGACAAAGTTCATCATAACCTGTATTATCACAAAGTGTTGTAGCCTGTTCAAAAATGACATCAGCCGATTTTTCACGTACAGGACGATATATGTAACCCGCTTGACAAAAACGGCAACCACGAATGCAGCCGCGGCAAATTTCTTCAACTGCTCGGTCATGAACGATTTGCATATAAGGCACAGCAAAATTTTTAGGGTAATAAGATTTATTTAAATCTTTTATAATTCGCTTATTAACTCTGCTTGGCGCATTATCGCTTACAATAAACTCTTTTATTGTTTTGTCTTGGTTATAAACAGGCTTGTACAATGCGGGAACATAAACGCCTTCAATTTGTGATGCCGCCTTTAAAAACGCTTCTTTGTCGTCACTATCCTTAAATTTTTTATAAAGGTCAATAAACTCTAAATCGACCTCTTCGCCCTCACCAATAAAAAACACATCAATAAAATCAGCCAAAACCTCAGGGTTACAAGCGCAAGGGCCGCCCGCAACAACAATGTTTTTTAAGCCTTTTCTTTCGTTGGTGTGTATAGGAATGCCGGCAAGGTCAAGCATATTAAGAACTGTGGTAAAGCACATTTCATACTGCAATGTGAAACCTATAATATCAAAATCTTTAACATTTCGGCGAGACTCGTTAGTAAAAAGCGGGATGTCCTCATTGCGCATAACCTCCTCAAAATCAATCCAAGGGGCAAAAACGCGCTCACAAACAATATCGTCACGTTCATTTAACTGTGAATAAAGAATTTTCATTCCAAGATGTGACATACCAATTTCATATATATCGGGAAAACAAAAAGCAAAAGAAACATCAGCGCTGTCAAAATCCTTAACAACAGCACCCATCTCACCACCGCAATAACGGCCCGGCTTTTGCGCTTTTAAAAAATGTTTTGAATAATCGTTCTTTTTCATTACAATCACCGCTAAACATTGTAAACCAAAACGACAATTCTTGCAACCTAAATTTTAAACACATAGCAACAAACAAGATATATAGCAACAACAATTACCGACGTATTTATTCCATAAGCCATAAAAAACAAAATTCCCACAATACTAAACAGCAAGAGGAACAATGTACTCAAAAGGTTATAAATTTCGATATGTTTTTTAGCAATCAAGCAATACATAACCGTGTTCGCATCAAGCCCTTTAATAGGAAGCATATTAAAGCAGCACAACCCGCCGTTAATAACCGCCGCAACAAAGCATCCTTCAATGTTAAACATTAACCATACAACTATAAAAATTATGCAAAAAGCAAAATTGAAAATCGGGCCGCAAAGCGCAACAAAAATTTCATCTTTCGTTGTTTTGAAAGGAGGAACTGTTAAAAGACATCCACCCGGCTTTAATTCAAGTTTAATAATTTTACATCTAACCTTATTCATTGCCCAAGCATGACCAAACTCATGTATCAAATTAGAAATTAAAACCGGCATAATCAGTCCAGTTTTGTCAATAAACAAAAGCAGGGTTATATATGCCGCAAACATAAAGGATATATAAACCTGCATACCGAAAATTTTAAATTGCATCTTTAGTTGGTAAAACCCACAAGGGATTAAGCAGGGTGCCATGCAACCTTACCTCAAAATGTAAATGAGGTCCTGTTGAACGTCCGCTTGAGCCCGAAAGAGCAACAGTCTGCCCCGCTTTAACCTCTTCTCCCACTTTAACGTTAATTTTACTGCAATGGGCATATAATGTCACAAAGCCACTCGAATGTTCTATTGCCACAAAATTGCCGTAGCCGTTTTTTTCATAACCGACATTAATAACTCTTCCGCTTGCGGCCGCCAAAACAGGTGTGCCCATATTAACCGCAATATCCAAGCCCTTATGATAAGCTACATTTGATGTAAATGGGTCTTGCCTTGAACCAAAGTCTGATGTTATCTTTTGGCTGTTTACCGGCCAAACAAGCGAATTTAAACTTTGATTTGTTTTTATTGAATTTTGTGTCTTATTCAAATCTAACGACGTATTAATTGCATCGCTACCGCTATCATAAGAAAAACCTATATCGCTTTGCTCATCTTCTTTGTCGGTCACGGTTGAAACACGAGTGTTTTGTAAAAAATTTTCTTTATACCACTTTTTTAACGTTTTAGAACCTTCATTATTTAAAAATTTTATAACCAAGATTAAAACGATTAATATTGCACACATAACCGTTTGTGCCATTAAATATGAAAGTTTGTAATCAACACTTTTGTTATTTTCTTTTTGCACGGTATCACCTCAAATTAATGATATGAAAACTCGTCCAAAAATATAACAAACGGATGCATATCAATGCATCCGTTTTAAAAAATTATTTTATTGCTTTTAAAAGCTCATCAACCTTATCAGTTTTTTCCCAAGGAAGATTTAAATCCTCTCTACCCATATGTCCGTAAGCAGCAACTTGTGAATAAATGGGTGTTCTTAAATTTAAATCTCTTATAATTGCAGCGGGACGAAAATCAAACACTTTTGAAACTGCTTCGCTAAGCTTGTCCTCGCTGACATTTGATGTGCCAAAAGTATTAACACAAACTGAAACAGGGTTTGCTACACCGATAGCATAACCAAGTTGAATTTCACATTTTTCGGCAAGGCCAGCGGCAACGATATTTTTAGCGGCATAGCGTGAAGCGTATGCTGCGCAACGGTCAACTTTTGTGGGGTCTTTGCCCGAGAAAGCACCGCCGCCGTGACGAGCACAACCACCGTATGTATCAACGATAATTTTACGTCCTGTAAGACCGGTATCAGCAACAGGGCCGCCAATAACAAATCTGCCGGTAGGATTGATTAAAATGCGGGTGTTTTCATCAAATAAGCCTTGTGGCATTACCGGAATGATAACCTTTTGCGTAACTTCTTTTCTTATTTCTTCAATCGAAACACAGTCATCGTGCTGTGTTGATACTACAACAGTATCAATGTGAACAGGTTTACCATCCTCATAGAGCACCGTTACCTGCGATTTACCGTCGGGGCGCAACCATTTTAAAGTACCCTCTTTGCGAACCTTTGTTAATTGTTTGCACAACTCATGTGAGAGTGATGCGGTTAAGGGCATCAGTTCTTTTGTTTCGTTGCATGCATAGCCAAACATAATGCCTTGGTCGCCGGCGCCGTGTAGGTCAAGCTCGTCAGCGTCATCATTTTTATATTCCATAGAGTTATCAACGCCCATTGCAATATCGCTTGACTGCTCATGAATAAACAACTGCACAGGGCAACTTTTACCGTTAAAACCAAGTTCGTCATTATCATAGCCGATATCAACAATAGCGTCACGCGCAATTTGCTCATAATCAACCTTAGCAGTTGTAGAAATTTCGCCCATAAGCATTACGGCACCTGTTGTGCAAAAACTTTCGCAAGCACAACGTGCATTGGGGTCCTGTTTTAGTAACGCATCAAGTACCGAGTCAGAAATTCGGTCGCAAAGTTTATCGGGATGTCCCTCAGTTACAGATTCGCTTGTAAAAAGAAATTTTGACATATTATCCTCCAAAAAATAAAATAAAAAACCGCCCGATTGGGCGGTAATATTTAACTACACAACCCTCATCTTTCGAAAAAACCTTTTCGCAGAATTTAGCACCTTGTTATAAACAGGTTGCCGGACATCACAGGGTCTGTTCCCTCCGCCACTCTTGATAAGGTAAAATGTTTAATTTTCAAATATATAATAACATATTATCGCAATATGTCAATATCAAAATATGGAAAACTGTCCGCCAAACTTTAAAATTAAAATTAATATTGTTACACACACAACGGTGGCGGCTATGGGTAATATTATAGCCGTTTTATATGAAAACGTAGGTTTTTTTGTTGCATTAAACTCATACTGGCCTAATGTAAAACGTCTTACGGCGGCAGAAACCGGTTTGTAAATTATTAATGTTAACGCCGCATTTAGAACGCCTTTGAGTATATTAAACGGCAACAATAATGGTAAAATCAAGCCAACAACCGCTTCTCTTGGTGCGTTCATATAGTAAGGTGTAATAAACAAATTTGCAAGTAACATAAACGCTGTCATAAACAAAACCGCCAACACAAGACCAAGCGTTGCTGTATTTATGTTACGACGTCGATTATAAACAAAACCTGCCACCACACAAAATGATGCACTTGAGATGAAGTTCATAATAAGACCATAAACACCTGTTCCGCTAACGGTTACAAACTCTAAAAAAGAAACTACCGCCGAAGCGCACAAGCCATATATGGGACCAAACAATAAAGAAACGCAGCATAATACAGCATCCTTAATATCCATAGTTAAAAACTGGACATTAATGCGTAAGCAAAAAACAAGTACCATTGCAACTGCACACATCAAAGCAGTAACACAAAGTTTCTTAAGTTTTACAGAATTATTCATTTTTTATAAAACACTCCCTAAAAATAAAACGCCCGCAAAACATACGGGCGCAAAATACTTTTTAAAAATTAATCTTTTTTCATCCGGACTGTACCGTCGGCTTTGGAATCGCACCAAAATCTGCCAAAAGGCTCGCGGGCTAACAAAAATTTGTATTACCGCCGGTGAGGAATTGCACCTCGCCCCAAAGACAAAATATTAAATTGATAAAATGAATATAACACCAAAAGAAATATTTGTCAACACACTATTTTTAATTGATTTAATTTGTAAAATGTTGTATTATTATATAGTTATTTGTATATATGGAGTTATTAATATGAACAACCATTTTGAAAAAACAGATATTAAAATAGAAAAAGCAAAGCGCATGCGCCCACGCAAGCCTTTGTTTTTAATACCTATAATTATCGCTGTTCTTGTTGCCGCAATCATTGTTGCCACTTTGACCATCGGCGGCAAATTACCCTTTGTTAGCCAAACACTCTCAAATTTTTTCTCATCATTTAAAGACAATCCAACCGTAAGCACTCCTGTTATATCAGATGTTTCACAAATAACATCATCTAACACGGAAAATGACGTTACAGTCATAGCCCCAAACGACATTAAAGCCGTCTGTCTTGACAACTTTGATGCCGCACACGTTAGCTCTGCCGCAAAATATTGCGCTATTAACAGCCTAAATACAGTTATTGTTCCCGCTTTTGTTCAAAAAACAGCAATTTACGAAAACGGCGCTGTCAACTCTGCAATAACCGCCGCACACCAAGAAGGTATGCTGATTGTTGTTGATTTTAATATTTCTGCTGAAATTTTCAACAAGCAAAGTAATTATGAAAGCAACCTTATTGAAAGCCTTTCAAAACTTCTCGAAAATGACGGCATTGACGGCTTAATGATAAGCGGTTACGGATTCACGCAGCAAGACGTCACCTTTGAGGAGTTTATCCGTTCCGGGCACAGCGGCAGTTATGATAATTATATTTGCAACCGCCAAAGCGCTGTTATAAAAAATATTACAACACAAATTAAAAATTTAAGACCCACTATATTCACCATTCTAAAATGCAATGCTGTGTGGGCAAAACAAACAAGTAACCCAAACGGCATTTCAACACAAGCAACCGTTTATGAGGACTATACCAACTCTCATGCAGACACTCTTTCTTGGATAAACTCAAATCTTTTTGATTTTGCTTATATTAACAACGCATTTTCAACAACCAATTCTGCCCTATCTTTTAATACAGTTACACGCTGGTGGCAATCTGCTATAGGTGAAAACGCAAAAATTTGCGTTGGTTTATCATCTTCGCTCGTTGGTTCAAGCCAGACAGGCTGGTCCAACCCCGACCAGCTGACGCGTCAGCTTATGGCATTGGGCGATGCAAACATTTCGAGCTTTGCTTTTGACAGTTATACAGCACTTGCAAACGACAAAACCGGTAGCACAAACGTACTGTTTAAATACCTTGCGGGTAATCTTAAAGATAACTACATTTTAAAAGACCTAACCTTTTCTTCACCCTCAAAGAAAACCTTAACAGTTACAGAAAACCATATAAATTTTGTTGGCGCATCTGACCCGGAATTTCCAATTACACTTAACGGCAATTCTCTTGAGAGAACTGAATATGGTTATTTTAGTATTGACTGTAAATTAAATGTTGGCACTAATAAATTTGTCTTTGTTCACAAGGGCAAAACCGTAACATATAACGTAACCTACCGCTATGTTGTACTCAAAGCAATTTCACCATCGGCTGCTACTAAAATTGACGGCTCTTCAACAATGGTTGTTTCCTGCGTAGCACGTCAAGGCAGTAAGGTTACAGCAACCTTTAACGGTAAGACAATAACACTTTCCCCCACCACAACTGACAATGAGGATGCCATTGTTGACGAATCGGGCAGTTTTGGCGGTTTTGCGGGCAGTTTTAAAATGCCGGACAATTATACTGCCGACAAAGCTTACGGCAAGGTTGTGTTTAAAGCAACGCATAACGGCATTACCGAGAGTATGTCTAGCGGCACTATTACTGTTCTTAAAACCAAAAAGCCCCAAATTGTTGACACAAACGTTTACCCCTCAAACAGTAAATATACAAACGTCGGCGCAGGTCTTATCGGCGAAGTTACACGTTTTCAGGGTGAAACCTTTACCGGCAATACAGTTGACGATAAATCACTAGCATATAACAACTATCTGCCAAAGGGTACGGTTGATTACGTTAGTCCCAACAAAATCACCTACGGTTCTAACCAATATCACCTAATGCGCTACGGTAACCGCATATACACAAAACACATCAAGGTTTACGAGGGCGAATTGCCATCAAAAAACAACATCAGCGTTGCATCAACCGTTGAGAGCAGCCGCTACACGACCTTAACGCTTAATGTTGACTGGAAGGCACCTTTTAATTTTGAACTTAAAAACCAAAAATACAACAGCGACAGAAGCATTGGCGAGGTCACATTTTCTTATGTTTCTATCAATTTCTGCTATGCAGGCAGTTTTGACGGTAGTATCGAGCTTGACCCCAACAACCCTGTTTTCTCGGGCTATGAAATAATTAAAAACGAAATTGACTATACTCTTATATTAAAACTGCGCAAGACCGCCGCATTTTATGGTTGGTCGGCAGATTATAACGATAGCGGTCAGCTTGTTTTCAAGTTTTTAAAACCTGCAAAAATTTCTGCCGCTCAAAATGACTATGGTTATTCACTTAACGGCGTACGAATTCTAATTGACGTCGGTCACGGCGGCAATGACGGCGGCTCGCCCGGCAAACCCTTTGACGAGGCTGACCTTAACCTCACCTTAGCACAAAAATTGCAAGGCAGACTTGAATCGATAGGCGCTACCGTTATAATGACACGTACAACCGACTCATCACTTGACCCTGATGTTAGAATTCAAAAGTTCTTGAACTCTAACCCTGACTTAATGATATCTATCCACCGCAACGCCGCCACAACAACTAGCCCCAACGGTTTTGGGTCATATTATTTTAACGCATTTTCAAAATCGGCGGCACAACACGTTTTTGATGCCACAAAGAGCGCTGCTCTTTATAACAACAATGCTTGGACAGCGCTAAAATTCCATTATTTTTATATGTGCCGTTACACAGCTTCTCCCACCGTTTTGACCGAAAACGGCTTTATGACAAACAGCGCCGAATATCAAAATTTGGTTAAAGACGATTATAATGAAAAATGCGCTGATGCATTAACAAAAGGCATAATTAACTATTTTAAATCTATTCAGTAACAAACAAAACCCAAGGTTTAATTACCTTGGGTTTTGTTATTAAAACTATAATATCAATTAAAAAGCAATTCCTGTAGTTTTAAAGATAGCAGGAATAAAAAGACAAGCAAAAATAACAACTAATACTATACCGATTATGTTCCAAATTAATACTGCTCTTGAAAAGTTTTTTAAACTTTTATTTTGGGGTGCAAAAGAGAAAACAACGCTTGCAATAAAACCGAAAAACGGTACCGAGAACAAAAGCAGTAACCAAAAGAAAGGACCTTTGCCAACAACATTATCTTGGTCGCAAACAGCCATATCTTTCGGTATTGTTGGCGTACCGCACGTTGAGCAAAACTGTTCATTTATATCTATTTCTTTACCGCATTGCGAACAAAATTTAGCCATACTGTAACCTCCAAAAGAGTTTTTTTGTTATTATATTACATAATTTAATAAATTTCAACAAAAACCATAAATTCACCTTTATATTATATTGTGGTATAATATAAACAAAGCCTCCCTTGTGTAAAGGGAGGCTTTATATTACGATGCTTCTTTTAATTGTTGTTCGGATACCGTTTGAGCAGTTTCCAGCATATTCTCTGCGAAAATTGCGTAGCCTTTTGTTGGGTCATCTACTAAAACGTGAGTAACTGCTCCAATTAGTTTGCCATTTTGAATGATGGGTGAGCCGCTCATTCCTTGCACTATACCGCCTGTAATTGAAATTAACTCTTTATCGGTTATTTTTATAACCATATTTTTTTCACTGTTATTTTTGTCATTTACGCTTAAAATTTTACAGTCGTAATATTTTGGTCCTTGCGAATCAATGGTGGTCAAAATTTTTGCTTCGCCCACTTTAACTTCGGTTGATGTGGCAAGTGTCATATAATTTTGGGACAAACTGCAGTTGTCGGATATGCCGTAAACGCCATTCTCGCAGTTATATTCCAAACTTGCAATTTTTTGGTCAGTTAATCTGCCTTTAAGCTCACCGGGTGAGCCTTTTTTGCTTTTTGTATATGCAACTATTTCAGCCAACACCAATTCACCCGAGCCAACGGTCATTAGACAGTCGGCATCACTGTCGCAAAGTCCATGCCCAAGTCCGCACATTGTTTTTGTAGCAGGGTTGTAAAAGGTTAATGTGCCAATACCAGCAGAACTGTCACGCACCCATATACCGCCTTTATATTTTCCTGCAGTTTTTGAAAGCGCGGGTTTTAGTTCTAAATTAATTTGCTTGTTATCTCTTATTGCAACAACCTTTAAGGTATTACCGCTTGAATTTTCAATCAAATAAGAAATATCGGCATTGCTTTCAATCTTTACGCCGTTAATATAGGTTATACTGTCACCAATTTTTAACCCTGCATCTTTTGCGGGATAAACATTACCGTTAACAGTGTCAACTGCCGACAAATCAATAACCAAGACACCCTCAGTATAAAGTTTAATACCAAAAGAGTTTCCAAGCACACATACTTGTTTTTGGTCAACAACAGTAACGCTTGCATCTTTTACGGGAATTAAACCCAAAAGCTGAATATCCGCTGTATATTGGTCACCTGTATTTACATTTGAGTCATTCTTATTAACAGAAAGCGGTAATGCCGAGTTAATAAACAACTCATTGCCGCTGACAACATTAAAGTTATCGGGCAATGTCAGTCTCAAATAGGTTACGGCACCAAGCGCAAAAACACATATTACTGCTGTTATTGTATAAAATAATTTTATAATTTTTTTGCCAATATCAATCTCCCCCTTTTGCTCGGCTTTAATATTTTTTCCGAAAGAGCAAAAATTAATATTGTCAAAAAATCAATTTACTGAAATGTTTTACATAATATAAAAATTTTTGGACTCTGCTTTTATTTTAACCAAAGCTGAGTCCAAAAATAATTAGTTATTAAAAATTTTAAATTTAAAAAATTCTCTTTGTGGTTTTCTCACAACGGTCGGCAACTCAAAGTTAACCAAAATGGTATCTTGACCTATTACCTCAATATTACTCCAAGGGATAACGATGTCATCATGCTTTAATGGACCGGAAAACAATCCTTTTTTTGAAAAAATTATTATAGAAACTAAATTACCTGTATGTGCATCTACCTCAACATCGCAAACATAGCCCAATATTGTTCCGTCTTTTATACAAACAACCTGCTTGTCGCGCAATTCGGCAATACTGCAGTTCATAAAACCACTCCTTTTAATAATAAATATGCGCACTATCAATTTGTTAACACAAATTTATTGAATATAATTATTTTTTATGATATATATTAATTATAAAATCTAAGGGGTGTGTGCGTTTTGAAAAGGTTTATATCTTTTGTTGCTATTTCGTTATCCCTCTTTTCATTATGGGGATGCAAAAAACAAATACCTATTTACAGTTATTATTCCGAATATGAAATTATTGTATATGAAAACGAAGAAAATAATGATACAAATAAAAAATCTAACGATAACAAAACAAAAAAGCCGAACGTAGCAACTCCAAGCACAACCACTAATTTTGAAACTGTTAACGATATTGTTCTTGAGGAAATTCCTGAACAGCAAGATGCGTCTGGAGTTAATGAACAAATTTTCATTGAAACAGCTCACACTGCCGTATTAGAGGAAGAATATTATCAATACAACTCGCTTACCAACAGCCAAAAACTTGTTTACAAGGAAATTTTAAATGCTATTAAAGAAACAAAAAATATTATTAGGCTTAATTCTTTTAAAATTTCAAACGAAGAGGGATATTTAATTTTACAAAAAGTGCTTTGTGACCATCCGGAATTCTTTTATGTATCAAAATATACCTCTTGTGTTAAAAACCCTTTTTCTGATACTCTTTCAGCACTTGTGCTTTATTATACTGACGGCATAACAGTTGATAAGATTGATGATAATCTTAAACTTTACGACGTTGCAAACAGAGATAACATTAACCGCCAGGTTAAAGATTTTAACAAGAAGGTTGAAGAAATTTTATGTCAAGTTCCTCTTGGAACGTCACAGGTTTACAAAGAAAAATTTATTCATAATTATATTATTTTAAACACACAATATGACACAAAAGCTGCAGCAACCGAAGAGATTTCTTTTGGTCAGGCCATATCACACGATTGGGACGTTTACGGAGCATTGGTTGAGGGCTGGGCTGTTTGTGAAGGATATTCCAAAGCATTTGCATACCTTTGTCGTTGTGTTGGCATAAACGCAACTACAATATGCGGCACCAGCCAAAATGTAGGTCATATGTGGAACGCTGTTATGGTTGATGATGAATGGTATCTTACTGACGTCACTTGGGATGATAGCAACGACAAAACAGATAATAATTTTATATTATATCAATATTTTAACTGCACATCACAAGAGTTTTTAAGCACCCACTCTATAGAAACAAATCTTGCATATCCCACATGTACTGCAACCAAAAACTCTTTTTACAACACATTTGCTATCGACTCATCGAGTGGTAAAATATCCTCAAATTACAAAACCGTAATTGACGAAATTGTAAAATACAAAGAAGGTTCGCTTGTTTTTTACATAGGTAATAATAAATCTATTTCGCCTATGATAAAAAGTTATGTTACAAATCAAAACTCCCCCATTGTTAAATACATTAAAGATAAAAAGTACAACATTTGCTTTACGTTAGAAACAATCAGCTACGGTAATTATATTTGTTACACAATAAAATACTCATAAAAAAACAGCCGTATGGCTGTTTTTTTAACTTTTGATTTTATCTAATGCGCTTTTTTCAAGGCGTGACACCTGCGCTTGCGATATGCCAATCTCGTTTGATACTTCCATTTGAGTTTTACCCTGCATAAATCTTAAAGAAAGAATGCGTTTTTCGCGCAAATTAAGGGATTTTATTGCCTCTTTAAGTGCAATTTCGTCTAACCAGTTATTATCATCGTTTTTATCACCAAGCTGATCTAAAACATAAATTGTATCGCCACCGTCATTATACATTGGCTCATAAAGCGACATGGGCTCGACAACACTTTCTAAAGCAAAAACCACCTCTTCACGTGGTAATTGCAGCTCGGCAGCAAGTTCGGTTACGGTTGGCTCTCGACAGAGTTTTTCCATCAATTTTTCTTTTGCCTGCATAGTCTTATATGCTGTATCTTTTATTGAGCGGCTAACTCTTATTGCATTATTATCTCTTAAATATCTGCGAATTTCTCCAATTATCATTGGAATGGTTATAGAATGGCGAAAAAATAATATACATAGAGGATGAACTTTTATCCATCCTCTTAATGTCTTATAAATTATCTACTTAATATTATACTTTTTATAGCGTTTTCGGTCAACTGACAATAACTGTAAACTGATTGTTATTTGTAATTTACAATTTGATTTAGATTATAGAGCGTAATATTGTCGTTATTATCTGCCTCTGATACAACCTTGCTATCAAACCCTGATTCAGAGAAAAGTGCATAATAGAACTTTGCACCTTCTTTAAGAGGTGTCAGTTTGGCAACCGTATCAAGATACTCAGAATAATCGAACGGTGAATTTTTGAACTTACACTCACCAACCAAATACTCCTTGCCGCCCTTTCCTATGCCGAGGATATCAATTTCGGTTTCAGCAACTCTAACGCCTTTTGGTGCATCCTTATCACGCACCGTGGTTTTTCCTGTCCATCTGCCCATTTTTGAATAACGGAAAGGCAGCTCGTTTTTCTTCTGCATCTCTCTTACAAACTCTTTGCACACGTCCTCAAAGGTAAAGGATGCAAACTCGTGCAATGCCGGTGCAATAACATAATCATAAACACCGTCTACATCGCCGTCTTCAAGCTGAGAAAAATTTGTAAAACCAAATGCGTACCAAAATCTAAAGAAATTATCGGTCAAGCGATAAGTGCCTCTGTTAGAGTTGGCTTTTTCCTTGCTTTTGGAATCGACCGAAAACTCACGCTCAACAATTCCAAGTTCAATAAGATTTTTAAGATAAACGCTTGTTTTTGAGGTGTCCTCTACAAGAGATTTTTGGCTGATGTCATTAAGCTTTGTATTGCCAAGTGCTACCGCCTCAATAATAGAGTTATATATCGGGGTTTCACGAAGCTCTTGATGAAGTAAAAAATCAACCTCGCTATATAAAACTGAGCCTTTAGTTAGGATATTTTTCTTAATATTCTCCGCCAATGAAAGCTTTGGACTAAACTGACGAAGATAATGCGGAATACCACCAAGGATGGAATATGCCAACACCTTATCCTTATCTGAATAGTTGGGAAAGAATTTAATCGCATCATAAAATCCCATCTCGGTCATTTTGTAAATACCGGTTGCCCTTCCGTAAAGCGGATTTTTTTCGGCAAGTAATTCTTTCTCTATAAAACTCATTGCGCTACCGCACAATACAATCATTACATTTTTATCCTTAAGCTCAGCATCCCAAAGATTTTGCAGCACAGAGGGGATGCTTTTATTTCCTTTACACATATATGGGAACTCGTCTATGATGAGTAGTTTCTTTTGATCTCCAAAAGGAAAATCCAAAACAGAACGAAAAGCACTTTCCCAATCTGCAAACTCAGAAATATATTGTTTTGCAGGGATATCCTCTTTTAGAATATGCTTTGAGAATTTGGAAAGCTGAACTTTATCGGTACTTTGCGTGCAGGAATAAAACACATGCTGTTTTCCTTTGCAAAACTCTCTTAATGTTTCGGTTTTGCCCACACGACGTCTGCCATAAAGAACAACAAGCTGACCATTCTCATTATCAAATTTATCCTGAAGAAACTTTAATTCTGCCTCTCTTCCAATAAACATATCAAAACCTCCGTTAATTCAAATCGTGATTTACTAAATCGTGATTTGATAATATTATATATCATGCTTTATAAAAAATCAAGTGTTTTCAAAAAAAATTGAGGACACAATCAAAATTGCTGTGTCCTCATACTAATTATTTCATTATTTATTGTCTTCCAAAAGATACTCTTGCAGTTTAAATTTAACCATAATACTCGGCTGACCGTCAGCGCCGCTGATGATAACCTTGTCTATAAGCTGGTCACACACATGCTTCTTTTCTTCAATGCTCATTACTCCCCAAGACTTTTGAAGGTCACGTAAAAGCTCCCTAGAACGTTCAACCTTAATAGCGATAGTAGATTTTTTGCTCTCATTTTCCACCGCCTCTTGCAGTCGGTCGATTTCTCGCTCACGTTCACTGATAACCTCTAAAAGCTGTTCGGTGCCCTTTTCTGCGTAAATGTTATAAAGACGTTTAATCTCTTCTTGCTTGCGGCGAATTTTCAATTTAAGGTTATCCAACACCTCAAACTGCGAAACTGTCTTCTTTGTGTTTTTATTATTAAGGTAAGACATCTGGAACAATTCTTGCACAACCGCCTCTTCAACGTCCTCGGCAAAGTATTTTAGATTCTTACAATCGGGATCTTTAATAAGATACTGTTTTGTAGATTGCTGAGAATAGCAGACTATCTTTACACTCTTGCCCCATTTTTGATAGCGCATTTTGGCACCGCAGTCCCCACAAACCAAAAGTCCGCTTAAGAGATACTGTGAACGGGCATAGGTTATGCTGCGGCGTTCCATCTCCTCTTGTGCCTCATAAAAGATTTTTTCGTCAATAAGAGGCTCATGGTTGCCTGCATACTCCTTGCCCTTGTAGACCAAATATCCGAGTGAAGTGCGACGTTTTAATATCTGCACAACAATACGCTCACCCTTGAAGCCCAACAAATCAGAAATTTTTGCAGGCGGCATCTTTTCCTCAACATACAAACGAAAGATTTCCTGCACCTTTTCCTTTTCCTCTGGGACAACATCGTAGTTTCCGGTTTCTCGATTATATCTGTAGCCATAGGGCTGATTACCGCCGCCCATCGGCTTGCCCGACTTTATGCGTTCCTCACGACCACGCTTCATTTTATAAACGATTTGGTCACGGTCGTACTCGGCAAGACCGGCAAACAAGACCAACATCAATTTAGAAGTGGGATTGTTTCTGTCCACGCTGACAAAAGGTTCGGCAATACTTACGAAGTTAATGTCGTATGTATTTGTGTTAACAAGGCTGTTTTTGCTATCCTTGCGGTCAACGATATAATCCTGAATAAACTGAAGTGTACCAAGCAGCGAACGGGAAAGTCGGTCAATCCTCGGTACGATAAAACAGTTGATTTTAATTTTTGAAGCACCACGATTAAATCGGTCCACAAGCTCAACAAAATGATTAAGACCCGGACGGTCCATCGTGGTACCGGTGACACCATCATCGGTAAAAAGCACACAGTTATTAACGTTGTTATACTGGCAATATCGGATAATGTCATTACGCTGAACATCCAAACCAAAGCCTTCTTCTGCCTGCTTATCGGTAGAAACACGGCGGTAAGCAACATTGATTAGAAAGTTTCCGTCACTGTCGGTATCGATTTTATCGGTATCAAATAAAATCTCTGTCCACTTATCTGAATTTAAGTTCTTTTCGAGCCAACCCATTAGCACACCCCTTTTCATCTTTTTTTTATTATTGTAGCATACTTTTACACCAAACACAAGGTGTATTGACAAAATACCATATTTTGTCGAAATTGTTTATGTATCCCGATGCAAAACTGCATCGGTTGGATTCCGATTATTTTAGCCTATATCTTAGGCGGGATTCTTGTCACGGGAAGGCTCGGGCAAAACAACCTCGCCGTCTTCCGTAACGATGGCTCTGTCAACAATGCTATTAACAATACGATCAATCGTATTGTTACCTTTGATGACATAATTCTTCAGTTCCTCGTGGGTAATTTCCTTGTCGCCCATAAAAATTCGAACTTTAAATTTCAAAGTATGCTACCTTCCTTTCTAAAATAATTATGGACAATATTTGAGCACTTTAATACAAAACACGGAATCCAAGGTTGCTCTTGCCCATAATTTTTAATTCATATCTTTAATTAAATTGCTCCTTCATCATTTTTAGTTATCAATAAAAGATATGTAGTTAGGCACATCGCGCTATGACGGTTTACCTGTGCCTGTTTTGCTGACGAAAATGTTTTCGCTACGTCAGCCCAGCGTTGTGCCCGCTGCAAAAAAACATTTTGGTACACAAAGCTACTTTCCCTGACTTTGTGCCGCAACAAAGATTTTCGCTCACAAACAGAGTGGAATGCTTTTTAAACGAAAATCTTATAATGAGTTTTAGGAATGTTTTTTCTGCATTTCAAGAAAAGATTAACGGTAAGAGATTTTTTCTTCTCTTGGCACATGTAAAATTTAAGGAAGGTTAATATACACTTTCAAGAAAACTTAAACGGTCCGCACCTTTCGGCACGGACCGTCTGCTTTTATTGGAATAAATTTTATATGAGTGTCAGTTTATTATGATGATGATTTTCTCTTTACGATGATAGTA
>JAZSLU010000001.1:0-32834 GCA_045535505.1 Acutalibacteraceae bacterium
ATTTTGCCGTTAACATAGTAATAATATACGTCGGCTTTTTGTACAATTCCGTTCAGCATTTTGCCGTCTGTACCAAATTGATACTCACCGCAAGGCAAATCACAGAATGTTGCCCAAGCGTAGTATGCACCTGTTACACATTTACCTGTCGTGCTGATAAAGTAATAATCATCACCTATTTTGTGAAGTCCTGCTTTGGTCCAGTCAATTTTGCCGTTAACATAGTAATAATATCCGTCGGCTTTTTGTACAATTCCCTGCAACATTTTGCCGTCTGTACCAAATTGATACTCACCGCAAGGCAAATCACAGAATGTTGCCCAAGCATAGTATGCGCCTGTTACACATTTGCCTGCTGTATTAACAAAATAATAATCATCACCTATTTTGTGAAGTCCTGCTTTGGTCCAGTCAATTTTGCCGTTAAAATAGCAATAATAACCATCGGCTTTTTGTACAATTCCGTTCAGCATTTTGCCGTCTGTACCAAATTGATACTCACCGCAAGGCAAATCGCAGAATGTTGCCCAAGCGTAGTATGCACCTGTTACACATTTGCCTGCTGTATTAACAAAGTAATAATCATCACCTATTTTGTGAAGACCTGCCTTAGTCCAGTCAATTTTGCCGTTAACATAGTAATAATAGCCGTCTTTCATTTCAGCAATGCCGTTAACCATTTTGCCGTCAAGACCAAAAGCATAAGTGTCACAGGGTAAATCACAATGTGTTTCCCACGTATAATAGGTTTTTCCTTTAATTGCAGGACCATCATACGTAAAGAAATAGTAATCGCCATCAATCTTATGCAATCCAATAAAATGTACGCCGTCAACTATATAATACAGTTCTCCGTCAAATTCATAAAAGCCGTCATATTCAAGTTCTCTTGCAACGCCGTCTTCGCCAAAATTATACCATTTGCGAACATAGTTAAACTCTTTATCGTCAACAATAGAATATCCTGTTACGGGATGGCCATTTCTAAAGTAATACCACTCGCCGTCAATATTTTTCCATTTGCTCAAACAGTAGCCGGGACCATAGTAATATCTCCAACCCGTGACAACGTTTACCCACACGCCGGATTTTAACCTACCGTCACGCATAAACTCATAGTTTACGCCGCCAATTTTTCGTTGTCCAACAACTGCTGCTTTTGTATTAACATCAAAATAGTGCCAATAACCATCTATTTCCTGCCAACCGGAAATTAGTTCGCCTACTTTTGCATAACGATATACGCCTATTTGGTCATCATGGAAAATACCGGTGTATTTTGTTTTGCCGTCATTTATTCCGTTTGGACCAAAATCATAATAATATCCGTCAACCTCTCTTACACCGTAGAATTTTGTACCCTGCTGATAATAAGCATAGCCGCCATCTTCGTTTATCCAACCGTTTTTAAGCGTATTGGACAAGGTGTAAGAATCTTCAAAAGTTTTATAAACCGCGCCAAAACTTGCACCCGCTTCTGAAGGGAGGTCAGGGTTAACAAAGGGTTTCAGTCCGTAAATAGCCTGATTTTCAGGTTTCTGGGCAAAAGAATATAATGCACTTGCACGCAAGAACACATTGTAACTAATCTCACCGCTGTTAACAATGTTCATACGTCCGCTTGCATCCCAGTTTGCATTGTCTTTTGGTGTAATCTTTATACCGCTAACCAAGCAAAGAGGATTTGCAGTTGCAGGATCAATAGCTTTTGTTTGGTCAATCCAGTTAAGCTTTAAGGTCAATGTATTTGTGCTTTCGTCAAAGTTAACACTTGTTAAAGAGAAATACTCGTTAACAATCTTCAACTCACTGTAATCAACATTAACATTAGGGCTGAATCTCAAAACTGGAGTAACCTCGGTCAAAACACTTACACGCTCTGCAAGTTGTAAAAGGAAGTTCCATGCACAAGCGTCTTCCATATCAGAGCCGGGAAGCATATAAACCAAGTCTGCAAGTTGGTCGGGAATGGGAATTTGAGTTAAATCCAACGCAAACGTATAAGAAGTAACCATATTCTCGTTGGTATCAACAACGTAATAGGTAACATTATCTTTAGTGGTAGCGTTAGATACCACGCGGTCAAACGCCAAACTTCTGTCGCCACCCGTAGCCTTGTCAAAGTCAAAGGTGTTTTCGCCCTGCTTAAACAACTTTACGGTTATCGAACTTGTAATCACCTCATCGACAGCCAATGCAGCAGTTACCTTTGCAATTTTTATTGCTGTGTTCTCGCCAGCGTAGAAAGACAAGCCTACTGCAGTACCGGCTTGTGCATTATTAACCGATAGAATTACGTCATCCTCGTTTATTGCGACCTTTTTGCCTTCATAAAGAGCAATGATAGGCAGCACAACGGATGAGCCGTAAACTACGTCTAATGCATCTTTTGAAAAATAAATATTATCGGGTTCAACAACGTTAATGGTTTTTGAGCCAATAATGGAATCGCCCAGCATCAAATACACTTCTCCGCTGCCGAGTCTTGACCCTGTAAACACACCATCTTCGGTTACGGTTGCCCATCTTTTGTTTGAAACAGCCCAAGTATAACCCTCGGGTAGTTCGGTAACAGCGCCTGTTGCGCTCAAACCAACAGCCTCAAGTTGAATGCTTGTTCCAACGGTAGAATAAACGTAATCGCTTTCAATTTTTGCGTGGTCAAACGCAGTAGAGCTGGGAGCAGTAGAAACAAACATCAAAGATGTGCTTACTGAACGCTGTATGCCATCAGATGGGCTGTTTAACACCTTAAGTTCTTCTTCGCCCTCAGGCTTTGCAACAAATGTCGAAGAACCGCCGCCGTCGAGGTTAACAGCATTTACGCAACCTGCCTCAAACATAATCTGCGCAATTTCTTCCATGCTACCGCCGCAAGAATAGGGTTCCTGACGGCCGTCAAGCACCATCAAAACAACCTTGCCTGTTCTTGTTATACCTACGGCAGTACGAGAAGCACGGCTGTTGTAGTATGTATCAGTTTTTGAAACGGCAATTTTACCGTCCTTAATCAACATTGTGCCAAAACCGCCAACGGCTTCTTTAATCTGGTCTTTATATATGCTGTTATACTCTTGCATTGTACCAATAACAGCCTTATTATCCTTTGTTATACCAAAGAAACCGCCGTTATCAATTTCGTGATATTCCACGCCGTTCATAACAAGCAAACCGCCGGGTTCACCGGTTGACATATTATAACCGTCAGCATTGGTGCTCACAACAACGTTATAGTTAGGAATATAGTATTCACTTTCTGGGTTGCCGTATTTTTGCTGTGCAGCATTTGCCTGGTCAAGAACACGAGACATTGCCCATGTTGTAGGATCATTATTGTTATAGTTTGCGTAAACGCTAACATCGTTTCTGTTTAAATCCGCAGTTGCAATATAATATACCATTTGCTTGCCGTCGGCACTTGTCGCACGATAGCTTTCTTGTGTTATACCGGGAGCAAGTGTTGATGCGTTTGTTTCAAAAACGTCAAAATAATCATTGGTGTAAACATCAACGTAGTCGCCGGCAATTTTACACAAATAATCAGCAAATGCATAGCAAACTGCTTTTCTTAAATCCGAAATGTCACTGTTTGTAAACTCTCTTGTTCCCTCAAGTGTAGAAACCAGACTGTTTCTTAAATATTCGTTATAAACCGCATTTCTGATATGTATGCGTGTGCCGGTTGAGCCAATACGGTTCTTCAAAAAATATTCTACTCGATTTTCATCTGTAAGTTCATCTGTAAAATATTCCGAGAAAATTTGCGTAAGCGTACCCACTTCATAATCTGAAGCGTACAATGTTTGCATAATATAGTAAGCGTCCAAGTCACCATAAATATCTGTTTTACTAAAGCTGGGAGCATTAGGAACACTTACTGTACTACCTAAAAGATTTTTTGCAATGTTATCAATCATTGCATCCAAGTCTCCCGAAACACCCATTATATCAGCGAGTTCAAGCAAATCAACAAGGTCGCCTGCCCATCCCGAAACATCGGCATGGTTAACGCTGTTTTTATTATGATAAGTAATATCCATCGAGCCAAAAACGTGACCAATATCTACATAATCACCGTTAGGCAAATCAAAATTGTTAATATTCTTAAGGCCTGTAATTTTCAGCTTTTCGTCAGCACCAAGACCCGCATTAATTGCATCTTCTGTATCTCTTACAAATTTAGCAAAGGCTGCATCTTCATAGCCCGCCATAATGCCCCACGAGCCAGAATTATAACGGTCAACGCCCGTACGGATATATTTAATTATAAGCGCAGCGGCGTCTTTGCCTGGATACATATTGACATATTCGCCAGCCAAAATCTCAAGAAATTGCAGGTTTGTTATAAACTCTTCATACGAATCAATCTGAGCCTCACCCAAGGCAGGCAACGCAATAAAGGTTGAATAGTCGCAATTATTGCATGTTTCGTAAGGAGACCAACCCGACTCAGTATATGTGGGTTCCTTGCCGTCGTTTTGCACAAGTGAGTGAGGAATTTTCTCTATAACGGTTTGCGCCTTAATAACCTCACCGCAAACCGAACAGTGAGAGCCCTCTGTTAATCCTGTTGACGTACAGGTTGCAGGCACTGTTGCATCAATAACAACAGTGTGTCCGTTTACACAACTGTCTGTTGATTGTGCAATCGCTTGTACCGGCAACATAACAAACAGCATAACTATTACTAAAATCAACGGCACAACGTGTTTTGAAAAGCCTTTAATCATAAATTGTTTTCCCCCTATAAAATTAAATAACCATATATGAATTTTTATTTAAACTTTGTTTTGTTAAAAACGGTAATGCCAAAACAAAATATACCATATATCCAATTTCTGCACGTAAAGAAGAATTATATACAACCAAAATAATTGCAAGAACCGAAACAATCAGCCCTATCTGACCATGCAAATTATTGCAAAGTCCCTCTTTTGTGCGTTTTCTAATTAAACAAAAACATAATACAAAGAAAGCAACATATATCACAATTCCTAAATAGCCTACTTCCAAAAACAAAAAGGCGGCCGAAAAGAAATTATACCTAAGATGTCCGTATGTTTGATAAAAAGGTGTGTTGCAAATTTCAAATGATGATGTATCACAATTACCCAATCCAAAACCTAACAAGCGGTCCTTAAATTTTGGTACGACCATTTCGGCAAGGGTGGGAATCGCGCTTAATCGGTTAACGGTTTGAGACGAACTGTAATGCTTTTGCGTAGCAGATTCCCATATATTTTTAAACGACAAAAAATCATCAAAACCAAAAAGTGTTACCAAGAGCGTGCTGGCTACAGCCACAACAACTGCGCACACAATAAATATAAGAAGCTTTCTCCACGAAAATGACGTTAAAAAAGCAGCCATAATAAGAATTATTATAAAAAATAAAAAGTAAAATTTAATTTCTGCCAAAGCGGCGATAAAAAGCGAAACCGTACATTTAAATGCACAAAGAAAAAAGTTTTCCTTTTTATCCATATACTTTAACACTGAGCGTCCAACCACAATAGCAAAAAAGATAATTGTTGAAGCGTTAACCCCGCTATCAACCCCAAAAATTCCTCCTAGTAAATCCTGAGCATAATTTAATACAAAATATTGTATCAATATAACTAATGCATTTATCCAAAAAAGGATATCAAGAATTCTAAAAAAGTTTTCTCCGTCGTCTTCTCTAAAATATGAAACAACGGCAAAAAATAACACGTAAAAACGAAAATTATTTCTTAATCCCCAAAGAAAATAAATAACCGACTGAAAATTAAATATATACATTAACGAGCAATAAAGTAGAAACGAAACTACTAATAGAACCAAAGGAAAAACCTTTTTATCTACCATAATTGCTTTTCTATACACCATAAAACACAAAAGTCCAATCCAAGAAACATCGGCAGTATATTTTATAATAGTCGGCAAAGAAAGAAGATTAAAAACAGTTCCCCAACAAAGAGGTAACGCAATAATCCAAACTATTAACCAAAAAGCCAACGGTCTTTTTTCAATTCTCAATATACCTTTTGTGTCCATTAATTTTCTACTCCAGCCCATTACTAAACGTCACTTCTATTTTTTAAGTACACCAATAAAAAGCAAAGCCATACCAACTTATACTTTGTTACAGCATATAATATTTTCTTTTGGAAACCACACCTACGATAATGGGTTGTTCTCACTATTTTCTGTAAACAATCATCTTTAATTATTGCGCTTAATGTACTATATCGCTCTTTAAAGTTAAACTTTGCCGCAACAATATTTTTCATTGCACCAATGGTCAACCCAAAGCTAATTGCTTTTATTGATTGTTCCAACACATTACTACAGCCCATCTTATCACTAAGCGAAACCATTGCACTATAAAATACTTTTATCCTTTCAAAACGGTCGGGCTTATAAGAACGTGAAAGAGAGTTGTTGTTTACAGTATAATGATAAAAAACACGATTTAATATACAAACTCTATCAATAAATCCGTGAAATTCCGTTAAAGAATAGAAATCTTCAGAAATTATTTCTCTTTCACTAACAAAACGCCAACCGCTTTTTCTTATTACGTCCATAGAATATAATTTGTTCCACGCACTTAAAACCATATTCCAATCTTCACCGGTCTCTAAGTTGGAATTAACAGACATTGGAAGCAATTTGTTTACAATTTCTTCTTCGCAAAACAATTGCTTTGGAGTGCGGGGTAGATGTGTACGAATTGTCCTTGAATCTGCAGTAACTTCATCGTGGCCAAAAATAACAAGTTCGGCATTCTGTTCACACGCTGCCGCAACACACTCTTCGATAGTATCAAGTTCCACATAATCATCGCTATCAAAAAAGCAAATATAATCGCCTTTGGCATAATCAATGCCCGTATTACGAGCCATACCAAGTCCTTCGTTTTTTTTATGTATAACCTTGATTCTTGAATCTTTTTTTGCCCATTCATCACATATATTGGGACAATTGTCGAAAGAACCGTCATCGACTAAAATTATTTCTATATTCTTATATGTTTGGTCAACGATGCTTGATATACATCTATCTAAATATCTTTCAACATTATAAATCGGAACCACAACAGTTACTAATTTTCCCATTATCTTTTCTCTCTTGTTTTAAAAAATAGTCATAACCGTTTTAAATTTTCATTCTTGAACCTCTGCATAGCAAGCATCAAGAAATTCATCATAACTTAAAAACATAGGTTTGTTGCACTGCATATATTGTGCGCATTCATCATAATTCTTTGATGTTTGCATTTGTTTTTTGAATAAATCAATTTTGTCTGCTTCCTCTTTAGATGAAAACAGCATAAAATGCTCACTAAAGACAGTTTTCTCAGGTTTAACACCGAAAGCGTTTTTATATCTAATTGCAATTTCTTTGGCTTGTTCAAACTGTTCTTTTTTTCTTTTATGATAAAACTCTTCTAAAGACATTATTTTCTTAGCAGGGACACCTGCATACACACTGTCATCTTCACAATTCTTGGTCACAACGCTTCCTGCACCAATAATTACGTTATTGCCTATTTTTACGCCACATGTAATAACAGCATTCATTCCAATGAAAACGTTATTTCCGATATCAACCGGACTTTGTGAGCCAAGAATTTCCCCTGCTTTTATGTTTTCATTTGAATAGCGTTTTAACACAGACCAAGAATAATCGTGAGTTAAAATTTTAACTCCCTCTGTGATTCTAACATGATCTCCTATTTTCAAAAGCCAAGGTGTTGTTTTATCAATCAATGTTTTGTTGGGCGCATATATAACTACATCATTACCAATTACAGCCCCGCGATCTGACAAATATTTCAACAAAGACTCGCAAGAAGCATTTTCTTTGAATATAATTTTTCTAATTATATTTTTTAATATTTGCATTGATTAGTATCCCTTTCGTCATAACACAAGCTGCTCGTAACGCTCTTGCAAATTAGATGCCGCTGTTTTTATATCGTACAGTGAATTGTCAATTTCTTCGTCCCGGTTTGTCTGCTCAAGCGCAAAAATATTATCAACCCATACAGATAATGGCTTTGACAGTTCTAAAAAACGACATTTTTTGCTAAAACCAACCTCTCTTGGCACCTTACTCGAAAAAATGCATGGCAATCCCGAAAATTGCGCTTCTATTCCTACAACGGGAACCCCCTCAAAAAACGATGGTAAAACAAATATGTCCATCGCTTGATACAGTTCATTCACATCATCTCTGTTACCTAAAAATATAACCGACGATTCAATACCAAGCTGTAAAACTTTCTTTCTTAAATAATTTTCCTTTTCTCCCGTGCCAACCAAAAGCAATATTGCATTTGGGCGAATTTGTAAAAGTTTAACGAATAATAATAAAAGATATTCATGATTTTTTGGATAAGACATTCGTCCCACATGGCCCACAACAAAGCAATTTTCTATACCAAGCTCTTTTCTTTTTTTCTGCCTTATCTTGTAACAAAACTTAAAACAAGTAGCATCGACCGCATTTGGTATAACGTTATACTCTCTTCCCCTAAAAAGAAATTCGCCTGCGTCTTTTCCACAAGAAAAATTGTGTGTTGTAACACTCGGCAATTTAAAACGAAAATACTGCTTTAACGGATATTTAAAATCTCGGTCTATACCGGTACTGTGACTATGTGCAATTCTAATGGGAACTTCTGCTTTTTTCGCTGCCAGTAAAGGCAGATAACTCATCGCATCAATATGGGAATGAACCACTTTATACTCGCTATGTTCTGAAAAAAAATTCTCCATATATCTAAAATATTCAGGATAGTTTTGGGGATAAAGTCTTGGCGCACGATAAATTTTTCCGCCCAATGCTTCAATCTCATCATCGTAATCTGACCGTTCTGGTCGATGTGTTAAAAAATCAAACTGCAAACGAGTTCTGTCAATGTTGCGATAATAATTCATAAGCATAGTTTCAAGTCCAGCTCTGTGCATATTGTTGACGCACTGAAGAATTCGCAACATACTCCCAACTCCTTACTTATTAGAAGAAACCAAAGACGACGCTTTATCCGTTGTGTACAATTTTATGGTCTGCTTTGTAACATCATCCCAATTATATTTACTGCAAACATACTTAGCCGCTGACGATTTTAATTTTTTAACAATTTTTTCATCATCGCAAAGCGCTTGCATTTTTATAAGCAAATCTTCGGTATTGCTTTTCTCGAAGCATACACCGCAATCCGATATAACCTGTGTGCACTCGGGAATATCGGAAGTTAAGCAACAGTTGCCAAAACTCATTGCCTCAAGCAGACTAAGCGGCATACCCTCTAAATCAGAAGGCAAAACATATATGTACGCATTACTATACAATTCTTCAAGCAATCTTCCTTGCACAAAGCCTGTAAAAATAATGTTTTTACAATCAGCCGCTTTGTTTTTTAAATATTCTTCATATTCCTTAGCATCAGACGAGCCACCTGCAATAACAAGTTTTTTATCGGTTTTTAGCTTTTTATATGCATCAATTAAATAATGAATTCCTTTTTCGTTAACTAAGCGACCGAGATATAAAATATACCCGTCTTTTTCCAAACCATAACGCTCGGCAATCTCAACAGCAGGCAACAAATTCGCCTCGCAAACGCCGTTAGGAATAAAGTTTGTTTTTCTGCCGTATGTCTTAATAAAATAATCTTGAACATTTTGGCTCAATACAATTATCTCATCAGCAAATTTTACAGCGCATTTTTCTCCAAAAAGTATATACTTTGATGCAAAGTTACCCCATTTTGCACGTTTATGGTCAAGACCGTGTATTGTTGCAATGCATCTTTTACCAAAAAGTTTTGGCAACCAAAGCATCGCGCAAGGTCCCTCTGCATGAAAATGCACCACGTCATATTTTGAAAAAGCCGCAAAAACCGCCGCAAAAAAAGACGATGTCATAGCGGCTAATCCACGCTTCTCAATGGTAGGTACGCTAATTATGCGCACACCGTTATATATGTTTTTAGCGGTGCCATCAAACTCTGCACCGCTAATATGATGTCCCCTGCGATTATAACAAGCAACATGATGCCCCAACAAACTCATACGCGTTGCAAGTTGTTCAACAACAATTTCCACTCCGCCTTCTCGTGACGGAATGCGTTTGTGTCCAAGCATCGCAATGCGCAACTTTTCGTTGTTGCAAAAAGGCATCATTCACCCTCCAAACTACATACCGCACCAATGGTTTTTATCATAATTTTTATATCAAGCCAAAAATTACGCTGTCTAATATACTTAAGATCCAATTCAAGCCACTCGTCAAAATTCATACTGTTTCTTTTGGGCATTATCTGCCAAAGGCAAGTAATACCTGGCGTAACCGCCAAACGTTGCATTTGATACTCATTATACTGTTTAACCTCTCGTTCGATAGGCGGACGAGGACCAACAATACTCATATCACCCTTTAAAACATTAAACAACTGAGGAAGTTCGTCAATGCTTGACCGCCTTATAAACTTGCCAAAACGTGTAATGCGCGGATCATTTTTAATTTTAAAAGCAGGACCCTCAACTTCATTTTTATCCAAAAGAGAGTCAAGCATATTTTCGGCATTTGGCACCATAGAACGAAATTTGTAGAACTTAAAGACTCGTTGGTTCTTACCCACTCGCTCCTGAACATATATTGCAGATGCACCGGGACTGTCCAAGCAAATGATAATACAAAGAACAACCATTGGTATAAACAAAACAACTAAACCCAACAACGATACAACTATATCTATTATTCTTTTGAAAAAATTGTATAATTTTTTATCCTTAATTTGAACATCAACCGCACTTGTAGTCGATGTCTCCAAAATTATCTCATTATTAACCAAAATTTACAAGCCCTTCTCCAATTACTTGTTATAGGATATGCTAATTTTGTTGTACATAGAACAAATCTATTACTGTTTGTTCAATTGAATCCTCGTTAGGATAAAATTCAATAAATTTATCACCTCGAACATTTTTACCCTCAACGGTTTTAATACCATCAAACGAAAATTCAGAAAACTTTTTTGTCAAGTCTTGCAGTTGTGTAATTGAGCGGTCAGAAACAATGCAACCATCTAACTCAATAGAAGCATCAATCAAAAACTGCTCATTTTCTTCAACTTTTTGCAAAAACTTTTTTTGTAAAGCATCAATATACTGGCGCTGACGTTGCATTCTTGTACTGTTAGTGCTATCTTCAAGTCCATAACGTGTACGCACGTAATGTAAAGCCTGTTGACCCGTTAAAGTCACAGTCTGTCCTTTAATCAGACTATCGTCAACACCTGTAAAATCATCCAACACCGTTACCTGCACTCCGCCTACAAGGTCATTGATCTTTGGAACAGAGTCCATGGTCAGCGAAACATAATGATTAATCTGCACACCAAGCAGCAAATCACTTACGGCGTCAGCTGTGTTTCTGCAACTCACTTCCTTGCCGTTGCCATAAGAATGCGCAAGAGCAATCTGCTTAATTACAGAACCAACCTTTTGTCCCGCAACACCAAGAATATTAATTTGTGCCATAGTGTCACGGTTAATATGTATTGCTGAACATTTTCTGTTATTGTTGTCAAAAACAAACAACATTAAAAAGTCAGCTTGATAGTCATTGTTGTATGAATCCGCCTTAATATCTGCATCAAATTTGTCAAGACCCATAACCAAAAAGGTTTCAATGTTTTCCTTTTTTTCATATACGGTTCCGTTATATTCAACGCTTGTATCAAATTCTTCGTCATCAGCATATTTACCCTGATGCTTTTCCCACACACTTATGCCCAGCAATACCGATGAAAAGAGAAAAACAGCCACCAAACAAATTACTATAATTTTAAAAATTCCTTTGTTTTGCCCAGTTTCTCTCATAATTACCGTTCCTCTTCTAAATTAGTTTGCCTTAGCAGATTTACACTTTTTGAAAACAATTAAGAGTGAAATTGCAGATACAGCCATAATTGCAACATACCAAACAATATTAACGTTATCCTGTGTTGCAGGTGATGTGCCTTCTACAGCTGTGTTAACAACGATAGCAAAGGGTGAAAAATCTTCTTCAGTAAACTCAAGATGTTGGCCGTTTTGGGTAACCTTTGCATCTTCTACAACGCGCCACTCGCCATTATAATAGTGAAGCAAACAAACAAAGTTTTTAAGGGTATCAGCTTTTAAAACAATATCAAAATGACCATGGTCTTCATGAGCATCACAACCAACCGAGCTAATATCAAACATATCGCTCACAGCCAAATCAGAAACCTTAGCGCCGCTTTTTTTGGCAGCATCAGCAACCTTTTTGTTAAGCTTTGAGAGGTCTTCAGTTTTAATAATGATGCCGTAAGCTTCCTCAAGCTTTTTATGATTTTTTTCAGAAAGGTCGTCTCTGTCTGCATAAGCAGTAATAATCAATCTGGCAACACAATCTTCGTCCTCATTTTTTGCACCTACCAACTGGGGTGCGCTGTTGTTAGAAGGGCTCTCAACAAAGCTTCCCAATTCTGCAGAAGCGGTAAGGCATAAACCTAAAACCAAAACCAATGTTAAAACAAGTGCTACAATTTTTTTCATTTTGATTTCTCCTTTTCGTGTAACGAAAAATTATTGTAAAATTTATTTATCAAGCAAGATTAAGCCCTGCTCATTAAACCGATTAATAAACTCTTTGCCGTATTTTTTTGCCAAAAAGCAAAGCGCTTTATCTATTTGCGGCTGTCTTGATGTTGAATTATGACAATCGCTTCCCAAAAAGCAAACTGCTCCGCTCTCAATAAGCCTACAAATTTTTGCTCTGACAAAAAGGTGGTCAAAACAGTTAGCGTTTATTTGCATCAAAACTCCGCTATGATACAACCTTTGCAAAACTTTTAAGTTATTTTTAGAAACATACCTTTCAATATGTGCAATAACTATCGTAACATTGCTTGTTAACGCCATCTCTTCAAGTTCTCTTACAGTATATTCCGTCCATCTTGAAAATGGCATCTCCAAAAGCAAAATTAAGGTGCCCTCTATACAAAGTTTTTCAAGCTTTTCAAGTTTGCTTATACCACTGTAATATTTTACCTCTGCTCCCAAGATAATATCAGGTAAACTCTCATTTGTTTTTTTGCAAAGTATATCATAAGTTTGACGACGTCTTTGTAAAAATTTGTCAACCGACTCATTATTTGCTACAAAATGAGGCGTTGCAATAACACGTTTTACGCCTTGTTGCGAAAGCATTTTAAGCATTAATACACTCTCGTCACAATCTGAACTTCCGTCATCCATCTTAGGTAATATATGAGTATGCCAATCTATCATATACCGTTTTTGCCAACTCCGCTTTGATAGTAACGATATTTTTTATATTTACCATAAGAAAAACCGCCTATTTTAGACTCGTTCAATACACATCCCAGCACCTTAATGTTTGAAATGTCCATTTGTCTGTAACAGTTTTCAAGTTCTTTTTTCTCGGTGTAGTTTTCACGTATGACTAAAACCATACCGGTAATAAAAGGTGCAACTGACAACGCATCCGAAACAATGTTAATGGGCGGAAGGTCAATGATTATGTAATCAAAATTGCCTTTTAAATCATCCAATATAGTTTGCATTCTGGGTGAACCTAAAAGTTCAGATGGGTTTGGAGGAATTTCACCCGATGGGATGACGTACAAAGTATCAATCAGACTGGACTGGAAATCGCGCAACTGAGCGCCGTTGCCCATAAGCAGATTTGTAAGACCGGGCTTAGAATGAATGCCCAACTTTTTGGCAATAGACGGAATTCGCAAATCGCCGTCAATCAAAAGAACCCTCTTGCCTTTTTCTGCAATTACATAAGCAAGGTTAATTGCCGTTGTGCTTTTTCCCTCACCTCTTATTGAGCTGGTAATACCGATAACCGAGCAACTCTCATCTTGCGGTAAAGTAAAATCAAGATTTGTTCTAAGCAGCTTATACTGTTCTGTTGCCGTGAATTCAAGATTTTTATGCAATGTCTTTTTATTAACAGACGATGTGCTTCTTTTATGTTTAGTTTTTAATATGCTCATAACCTACGCCCCCTTACTTGTTGTGTTTGCGGCTCTTATATGAGTAATAAGAATATTGTTTGCCGCCTGCATTCACAAGGTCGGGAATCCTTGCCAAAATGGGACACTCATAAGTTCTGATAATATATTCTTCATCATGAATGGTATCGTCAGTCAAAGCAACTATCACAAAAATTATAACGCTTACAAAAACGCCTAAAACGAAACCCAAAGCCGAGTAAGCCGTAACGCTTGGTGATATTTTTTCAAGGTCGGGTACTGCAAAATCAACAACCTCCATTGAAGCACCATCAATAATCTCGGCAATTCGTACTGGCAACACCTGTGCAATACTGTTTGCAATTCTTGATGCCTCATAAGGATTGGTTGAAATAATCTCTATGCGCATAACCTCAGTGCCTTCGGCAGATTCGGTTTCAATCATCTTTGCAAGTTCTTCAATTTCATAATTAACATTTGCTTTTTCTTTTACACGTTCAAGCGTGGTTCTGTTTTCCAGCAAAACACCATAAGTTTTAACCAAACTTTGAGCAGCGCTTATTTCAGATGAGCTTATACTAAAACTTGTGTTGCCTAAAGAAAAGGAACTGTTGTTTACATACAATAAAATTTGTGACGAATATTTTGGTTTTATAAGAAAGCATGAAACGCAAAAGCCCATAACTGCTACAATAACACCGCAAAGAATTATTGCCCACAATTTGCTCCATAATGTTCTAAAAACATGCACAACGTCTATGCTGTAATATTCAGCCGCAAGATTTTCTCTTTTTTCCATTAATTATTTTACGCTCCTTCAAAGTGTACGGATAAAACAAAGCCGTAAAAATGTGAATAAATATAAACAGACATAATAATCTCAATAATGCGTATATTAATTATATATCTTATTTACATAAAGTGCAACCTATATTCAAAGTAAAATTGTAACAATTTTGTCACATTAAGTTGTAAATAATCACAAAAAGTCGAAAATATGCCATATTGGGATTTTATTATTATACCATTGTGGTATAATGTTGTCAAGGAGAGATTGTTTATGCGTTTAAAAGAAATTCGAACCGCAAAAGGCATATCCCAATTAAAACTTGCTATGGACCTTAATACAAGCCAAAACACCATAAGCCGATACGAAACAGGAGACCGGGAACCAGGCATTACCGAACTTATAAAAACAGCCGACTATTTTAACGTTTCCATTGATTATTTGTTATAACGAACAAATGATCCCAGAATAGCAAAATGAACCGATAAATTAATCGGTTCATTTTGCTATTTTTATAGTAGTTCTTTTTCAATCAAACTTATCATTATGTTTGTGTTAAGCGTTATTGCGTCAATCGGATAAATTTCCTTAACATAGCCGTGATAAACCTCGTCTATAAACGCTTTTGCAATATCTTCTTTAGACATCCCGCTCTTCAACTTTATAACAATATCTTTCGCCGCACTTTTTGCACTCTGTTTTGCTCGGCTAATATAAAGCTTTGTCTGCTCCCCTTTCAATACTCCGTAATGCGGCACCAAAACTTGTTCAACATCAAGTCTTGCCGCTTTTTCAATAGACTCAAGCGCCATGTTGTATCCTACAAGATAACTGGGTAAAACATCATCTGCGCCATTGTAAACACCAACAGTTTCACTGCCAAGTAAAAGTTTATGCTCTGCACAGTAATAACCTACCGAGCATTTTGTATGACCGGGCAACTCAACAGCAACAAACTCCATATTTCCCGCTTTAATTACATCACCGTCACGAACAGCAATATCAACCTTTAAATCATCAATCAAATCTTCATATTCCAAAATACCGCAAGTCTTTGCAAACTTGCCGTCAAGTTCACGCATTAAGGCTTTTGCAGTAGGTTTAGCAAAAATTTTAGCAGCATACTCCCCTGCCACAACCTTAGCGTTCGGCCAATATTTTAATGCATACGCCGAGCCTAATGCGTGGTCATAATGCGAATGTGTCAGAAAAATAAAATCAAGACTGCGTTGGCCCAAAATTTCTTTAATTTTTTCGGCAACGGCATATCCGGTAAAAGCAAAACCCGAATCATACATTATTGCCGTTTTTTCGTCGTCAATCAAGAATGCGCTGTCAGCGCTGTGTGCGCGTACATCATAAATTTTTATATTACTCATTATGGTCTCCTAAAATTTTCTACTAAAAAATATATCACACAGTGTCAAATTTTGCAATAAAAAAACCGCTTGTACAGCGGTTTTTTAGTTTATTCAGATATAGCATATTTTTCTTTGAAAACAGCATACATTTTTGCAAACTCTGTGCCCTCTTCGGTTTTAAGTTTGTTAATATATTCGTGTGCTTCAAACGAGTCATTAACAATCTCAATAAAACAAACTGCAATGTTTGAACAATGGTCAGAAATTCGCTCATAGTTAGTAAGCAGGTCTGACAAAATAAAGCCAAGCTCCATTGTGCAGTCGCCCTGTCTGAGTCTGTCAATATGACCGTTTTTAATCTTTCTCTTCAAGCGGTCAATAACCTGCTCAAGCGGCTCAACACACAGTGCAGTTTCAATATCCTCGTTTGTGAGCGCTGCAGTTGCAAGGTCTAAAATCTCGCCAACCGCTTTGGTAATGATATCAAGGTCTTCTTTTGCCTTTGCAGAGAAAGTAATTTTCTTGTCGTTAATTTCTTTTGCTGCTTCCGCAATGTTAAGAACGTGGTCAGAAATTCGCTCTATATCACCTATGCAATGCAACAACTCGGATACAATTTTACTATCCTTTGAAGAAATATCCTTGCCCGCAATTTTTACAAGATAAGCGCTTGTTTTATCCTCGTATTTATCAATGCGAGTCTCAAGTTCCTGTACCTCTTTAAAAATTGCATAATCGAAGTTTTCAAAAAGAGATATTGCTTTTTGGAAAGCCTGTTTTGAAATGTTTGACATATCAAAAACAAGGTCTTTACATTTTTCAACAGCAAACGAGGGAACATCCAAAAATCTAACATCCAAGGTTGCAAAAACGTCTGCCTCTGCTTCGCCTTTTTTGCTCTTGATAGTCTTAATTGCAAGTTTTTCAAACAACGAGCAGAAAGGTATCAAAATTATTGTAGAAAGAATGTTGAACATTGTATGAACCACAGCAATAGTCATTGCGCTCGCACGCATTTGCATAAATTCAAAGTTAATTACTGCATCAAGCGCGTAAAACAATCCCGCAACAATAACAACGCCTACCATCTTAATATAAAGACAAGTGAATGCCACACGCTTTGATTCTGTATTGCCGCTCACCGACGAAATAATAGGTGTAATGGTTGTGCCGATATTCTGTCCTAAAATAATGGGTATAGCGGTCGAGAAAGGCACCACACAAGAAAGTGATAGCGCCTGCAAAACACCAACCGATGCGGAGGACGACTGAATTATTGCAGTAAATATCGTACCAACCAAAATGCCCATTATAGGGTTTGAGAACATTGTAAGCAAATTTGTAAAAGCTTCGCTATCTTTCAATCCTTCAACAGCAGAACTCATAGAATCCATACCAAACATCAAAACTGCAAAACCAACAAGAATGTAACCGGTGTTTCTTCTTGAATCTTTCTTGGACATGGTTCCCATTAAAAAGCCTATCGCCGCAAGAATGGGCGTAAAAGACTCGGGCTTAAACAACTTTAAAATAGTTGCAGCGCCGTCAATTTCAGCCGTACTCAAAAGCCATGCTGTAACGGTTGTACCAATGTTAGTACCCATAATAATGCTGATGGTCTGACCCAGTTGCATAATACCCGAGTTAACAAAACCCACAAGCATAACTGTTGTTGCTGATGACGATTGAATTACTGCAGTAACAAAAAAGCCAAGCAAGAAACCCTTAAATCTCGTTGAAGTGAGACTTGCAAGAACAGCTTCCAACTTGCCGCCTGCAAGTTTTTTAAGGCTATCTCCCATTAAATCCATACCATAAAGGAATAATGCGAGGCCTCCTATTAATCCTAATACATCAAAAATTGTCATGTTTTTTTACATCTCCTTTTCTATTACTCTTCCACAAAAATCTATATAAAAGCTGATTTTTTTAATCAACCTCATTTTTACCCATTTTACCACAAAATAACATAAACTTTCATCTTTGTCAACACTTTTTATCACAAAAAAGCTACCCTGCTTTTTGCAAAGTAGCCTTTTAATATTATACATGAGCACGCTTTTTAAATTCACTTGGAGTCATCCCCGACAATCTTTTAAAAACGCGTGAAAAATATTGAGGGTTTTCAAATGACAGTCTTGACGAAATCTGTGAAAAGTTCATATTCGTTTCTCTTATAAGTGCCTTAGCTCTGTCTATTTTCAGCTTTATAAAATATGCTGCAATCGAATCACCCGTATGCGTCTGAAACAGCTTGTTCATAAAGCTGCGACTGTATCCAAACTCGTCGCAAATATCACTTACTCTTACGGTTTCTTTAACCCTTTCGTTAAGATAGGCAATAACCGCACTCACAATAGGATGAGAAACACTATCGTTTTCAGGGAAAACCGCCTTTATGCTACCTTTTTTAGTAATAGAGCGTAACATAAAAATAAGCATCTGCTCCAAATATGTTTTAATTAACTGTTCCCCTCCAAGCGGAGCATCTTGTTTTCTTAACAGTTTCCTATTATTTTTTGAAAAAAAGTATGTTTTTTGTCCTTCTTTAACTATTGAAGAAATATAGTCCTTAAGCCGCGCATCCAATTTCGTACTGTATCCCTCAAAATATTTCATAGCTATCGAGTTACATTCAAAAGATATGACAAAAAAATTAGGCGCTGAATTTTTAGAGCGTATAGTATGAAACTCGTTTGGCTTATGAAAAACAACCTCGCCCTGATTTAAGGTTATTCCCTCGCCATCACGTTCAATAACCACACTGCCTTTGTCAATATACACCATTTCCCAAAAGTCATGTTTTTCACCGCTAAAGACAAACTGTGGTCCAAATTCAAAATAATGTATAGTAACAATGCGCGAAACGTCAATCAACGTTTTTGGTCTTATCTTTACATAATTTTTTATGGTGTCTTTGGTCAAGTTTCTCACCTACCGTGCACAAAAATATACACATAAAATACAAAAATGACTGTTCAAAATTATACTTTTTTGTTATGCTGATATTAACATAAAAGTTTTCCTTTTTCAAGCAAAATATTAATTTTAGGAGGAACGTTATGAAAAAAGGTATAAGTATTTGGTCTTTTCCCGCTCAAAGCTTAAAAGATAGCTTTGCACTTGCAAAAGATGCAGGATTTGAAGGAGTTGAGGTTGCACTTGACGAAAGCGCGGGTTAATTAAACCTTGCATCAACAGAAAAAGACATTCTTGAGGTTAAAAAACAAGCAAATGACTGCGGTATTGAGCTTTACAGTGTTGCAAGCGGACTCTATTGGAGTTATTGACTCAACAGTGAGGATAATGCCGAGCGCCAAAAAGCACAAGATATTGTTAAAAAACAACTCGAAACAGCTTCAATTCTCGGTTGCGAATCAATTCTTGTTATCCCCGGTACTGTTAATGCAGATTTTGCTGCTCCCGGCAGGGTTGTTGATTATGAAACTACATATAATAATAGTCTTGAATCTGTTCGAAAGGTAAAAGAATATGCAGAACAATACAAGGTTGAAATCGGTCTTGAAAACGTATGGAACAAATTTTTACTTTCGCCCGTTGAAATGCGTGATTTTATCGACAAGATCGGTTCCGATTATGTTGGCAGCTATTTTGACGTTGGCAACACTCTTGCAAACGGCTATCCTGAGCATTGGATTAAAGTTCTCGGCAAACGCATCAAAAAAATTCACTTTAAGGATTACCGTGTTGAAGCAGGCGGCCTTTGCGGCTTTGTTGATTTGCTTGCGGGCGACGTAAATTATCCCGCAGTAACCAAAGCACTTGATGAAATCGGCTATGACGGTTGGGTTACAGGAGAAATGATACCCAACTACAAATATTATACCGAAGCAATCATTTACAATACATCATATTCCATGGATAAAATTTTAGGGAGGAAATAAATTATGTTAAAAGTAGGACTTATTGGTTGCGGTTTTATGGGCAACCAGCACGCTGATTGTTATAAAAATTTAGAAAACGTTGAACTTGCCGCTGTTGCAGACGTGCGCAGAGAAAAGGCAGAATCTCTTGCAGAAGATACGAATGCTATAATTTACGGCGACGGTATGGAGCTTATTGCAAACGCCGACGTTGACGTTATTGACATTTGCCTTCCCACATACCTCCACGCCGAATATGCACTTGCCGCTATGGAAAAGGTGAAATATCTTTTTGTTGAAAAGCCCGTAACCCTCACCATAAAAGAAAGCAAGGAGCTTATTAAAAAGGCTGAAAAAACAGGCTGCGAGGTTCAGGTTGGTCAGGTTATTCGTTTTTGGGACGAATATGAGGTTTTGCGTGATATTGTTGCAAGCAACAAATACGGCAAGGTTGTCAATGCAAACTTCCGCCGTTTAAGTCCTACACCCGAATGGGGTTGGAACAACTGGTTGCACAAGGTTGAACAATCGGGCGGTGCCGCACAAGACCTTCACATTCACGATGTTGACTTTGCTCTTTCAATTTTTGGTGAGCCTAAAAAGGTAAACACCATAATAAACAAAATCGGTGAGGCAAAAAGCTACATCAATGCAATTATGGAATATGATGAGTTTGTTGTTGGCGTTGAAGGCACTTGGAACCTTCCCACAAGCCATCCCTTCCAGGCATCATTCCGCGTTGTTTTTGAAAACGCAGTTATTGAAAACGGTGCCGACGGTTTTATGCTCTATGCAGGCGATAAGGCAGAAAAAATCGTTATAGAGAAAAAGCAAATGACCGCTTCAGGTAAAACCAAGGGTAACATTTCAGACCTCGGCGGTTATTACAAAGAATTGCTCTATTTCACCGAAAAAGCAGCAGCAGGCGAAAAAATTGAGCGTGCACGTCTTATTGATGCAGCTCAAAGTTTGAGATTCTTACTTTCGGAGGAGGTTTAATATATGCTTAGAGTAGGCATTATCAGTTGTGGCAACATTTTTACAATGCACGCCACAAGCTGTCACCACCTTGAAAATTCAACCTTGGTAGGCGTTTGTGATATCAAAAAAGACCGTGCAGATGCCGCAGCAGCAAAATATAACGTTAAGGCTTATTACGATTATAAGGATTTAATCAAGCCCGAGCTTATAGACGTTGTACACGTTTGCTTGCCGCATTATCTGCATCCCATTGTTTCAAAATACGCCTTAGAACAAGGTGTAAACGTCCTTTGTGAAAAACCAATCAGTATCAAAATGGAAGATGCGCTTGAAAACGTTGCTTTGGCAAAAGAAAAGAAACTGACCTACGGCATAATTTTTCAATGCCGCTACAATGATACCTCAAGACTTATAAAAGAAAACCTTGAAAACGGAAAATTGGGCAAGGTAATCAGCGCAAGATGCACTTTAACCTGGTGCAAACCCGACTCTTACTATTCCCTTTCGGACTGGAAAGGAACCTGGGACAAAGAAGGCGGCGGCGTTATTATAGACCAAGCTATTCACTCATTAGACCTTGCAAATTGGTTTATCAACGATGAACCGATTGAGGTTCAGGCTCATCTTACAAATCGCGGTCACGAAATTATGGAGGTTGACGATACGGGCGAAGGCTTCATACGTTACAAAAACGGTGCAACCCTTTCGTTCTGGGCTATGAACAACTACGGCTGCGACGACCCCATTGAAATTCGTTTGTACTGTGAAAACGGAAAAGCAACAATGAGTTATGACGATGCTAAAATTGAGTTTAATAACGGTGAAGTGCTTTCAATCTCTCAAAAACCCGACGGTATCTATTATGAGGGTGGCAAAGACTATTGGGGTTTTCGCCACATCCGTCAGATTGAGGATTACTACAACTCAGTAGAAAGCAAAACTGAGCCCTTTATAAGCGCAACCGAGGCGTTGAAAATTCAAAAAATTATTTGCGCAATTTATGATAGCAGCAAATTTGGCAAAACTATAAAATTTTAAGCTGTAAAATATTTAAAATTCTTGCTTTATAAAGAAATATAGTGTATTCTTAAAGATAGCGTTATCGGATTGTAATCGGTAACGCTATCAATCTTAAAAAAGGAAGTATTAAAATGAAAGCAGTAATGTATGGCGGCGGCAATATCGGTCGCGGATTTATCGGTATGCTCTTGTCCCAGTCAGGCTACGAGGTAACCTTTATTGATGTTGTTGATGCTGTTGTTGACACACTCAACAAAGACAATTATTACCCCGTTCGCATCATTTCAACCGAAGGCCATAAAGACATTGATGTTATAAATGTAAATGCAGTTAATGGTAAAATTGCAAATGATGTTGCCGAGGCTATTGCATCAGCAGACATTATGGCAACCGCAGTAGGAGTTAATGTATTAAAGTTCATCATTCCCAACATTGTTGAAGGCTTACGTTTGCGCAAAGAACGTAAAGTTCCCCCTTTCAACATTATCATTTGCGAAAACCTTATGGACGCAAACAAGGTTATTGAAAAAATGATTAAGGAAAACTTAAACGCCGAAGAACAGGCTTGGTTTGATGAAAACATCGGTCTTGTTGAAGCATCAATCGGCAGAATGGTTCCCGTTCAGACCGACGAGATGAAGGACGGCAACCCCATGCGCGTTTGCGTTGAAAGCTATGGCTACCTGCCTGTTGACAAGGATGCCTTCAAGGGTGAAATTCCCGATATTAAAAATATGGTGCCCTTCTCACCCTTTGACTTTTATCTTAAACGTAAGCTTTACATTCACAATATGGGCCATGCCACCTGTGCTTATTTAGGTGACCTTTTAGGTCTTGAGTACATATATCAGTCAATAGACAAAGATGAGGTTTACATCATCGTTAGAGGCGCAATGGAAGAAAGCGCAAGAGCACTCTCTAAAAAATACGGTGTTGCTCTTGACGAGATAATGCTTCATATCCAGGACCTTTTGCTTCGCTTTACAAACGCTGCTCTTAAAGACACCTGCAAGCGTGTTGGCGGCGACCCTGCAAGAAAGCTCTCACCCGCTGACCGTCTTATCGGCTCATCTACGCTTGCACTCCAAAACGGCATTACCCCCGCTTATATTGCAATAGGTGCTGCGGCAGGCTTGCACCGTTATCTTGCCGAAAATGGCGGTGAACAGTCAGAAAAACTTGCAAAAGAGGTTATCGCTAACGTTTGCAACTTGCAAAATGACGACAAGTTGTGTATAATGATTATTGATATGTATCGTTTGATTATAAACGGCGCATCACTTGGTGAGCTACGCCGTGCGGCAGATGCTGTAATCTCCGCAAATTTAAACGACGTTATATAAAGGAGAATTAGTATGAGAGTATTAGCAATAGGCGCACATCCCGACGATATTGAGATTGCTTGCTCGGGCACACTTGCAAAGTGTGTTAAGCGTGGCGACACCGTTATTGTTTGCCATGCTTGCAGCGGAAACTTAGGCCACGTTGTTATCCCGCCTGATGAACTTGCAGTAATGCGTGCAAACGAGGCAAAAAAAGCAGGCTCGCTTGCAGGCATCGAAGTTATTTATGGCGGCTTTGATGACCTTGACATTTACGATAACAATAAAGAAGCACGCGATAAAATGGTTGAGATAATAAAATACGCCGACCCCGATTTTATTATCACCCACAACCCCGACGACTATATGCCGGACCATACAGCCGTTTCTCGCCTTGTTTTTGATGCAAGTTTTACTGCAACCGTTCCCTCTTACGACCAGAACAATAAAAACGTTGCAAAGCTCGTTCCCATTTATTATATGGATACTCTTGCAGGCGTTAACTTCGTTCCTACCGAGTTTGTTGACGTCACCGAAGAAATCGACCTTAAAATCAAAATGCTTGAATGTCACGAAAGCCAGATTGTTTGGATGCGTGACCACGACGGCATCGATTTTCCTGATATGGTTCGCACATGCTCACGTTACCGCGGTTATCAGTGCGGTGCCGAATATGCAGAAGGCTTCCGTCAATATCAGGGTTATTTAAAAGGTACAACAAAAAGGCTTTTGCCCTAAAAAATACAAGGAGATAGAATTATGGATTTTAAATCAACAGTAAAAGACAGCATGTGTGAAAGTTTCTTCCCTGCAGGTTGGGACCTCGAAAAAATGGACGCTTGCTGCGACCACAAACCCGAAGAAATTTTTGACCGTCAGGATTTCTGGAACAAAGACTTCGCCCCCATTATGTGCAAAAACGTTCAAGAATTTGACGTTATGATGGGTCATGAAATTGCTAACGAAATTAAAAAAGCAAACGAAGAAAACAAAAAACTCGCTTTTATACTTCCCGTAGGTCCTATGGGCATGTACAAATGGGCTGTTTATTTCCTTAAAGCATGGAACGTTTCTTGCGAAAACGTATGGTGCTTCAACATGGACGAGTGGGCTGATGCCGAAGGCAACACCATCACAGGTGAAGCATCATTCCAAAACGCTATGGAAAACGCTTTCTACAACCCCCTCGGTGAGCTTACCGTTCCCGTTTCACACAGAAACTTTGCAACAAAAGAAAATCTTCCTACATATCCTGAAAAAATTGCAGCTCTTAGAGCCGAGGGCGCAAAGTTAGTTCTCGTTTATGGTATCGGCAGAGCATGCCATATCGCTTTCTGGGAGCCCACAATCGGTGGCGAGTTCAACACAGTAGAAGAGTGGAAATCACAGCCCTATCGCATTGCAGTTAAACTCCACCCCCTCACAGTTGAACAGAACGCAATCACATCTTTCAAGAGCCGTACAACATTGGTTCCCTGCCGTGCAAACACAATCGGCCCCGGTCTTATGTTCCAGGCAGACTATGCTATCGGCGGCGCTGACGGCGCACTCGGACGCGGCATGCAGTGGCAAGGTATGAGCCTTTGGATGACTCTTCGTTACGGTCCTGACCGTTGGGTAACATCCAGCTTCATTCCCACCATCCCCGGCAAACTCTTCTTCCTTGAAGAACTTGCAGGTCCCCTCGTACCCGAAGCAAACTAATTTCCTAGAAATAAAAAAGGAATGTCGCAAGACATTCCTTTTTTATTTTGTTTTCCTTTTTTTCGTTTTGGCATTTGCAATTTGATATTGCAATGGCGTTATGCCAACCAACGATGAAAACACGTTTATAAAATAACTTGCCGTTGAAAATCCGCATTCTTCTGCCACAGCAGAAACCTTGTTACCGCTAATAAGCAGTTTTTTTGCCGCCTCAAGACGTTCCATAGTAATATACTCGTTTATGCTCATATTACAATACGCTTTAAAGTCATATATAAGCTTTCCCCTGCTTATAAAAAACTCCGAAGCAATTTTTTCAATGGTAAGTTTTTCGTTTAGATGACGGTTAATATATTTTGCAACATCCTCGATATATGACGTGTCTTTTTGCTTTGCTCTCTCTTTTGCCGATGCGGCAGTAAGCATAATCAGCTCAATAGCTCTGCGAACTTTAATTTTATCAATTAGCGAATCAACTTGCCCATTAACCGCATTTTTAACGCTCTTGGACAACTCATATATAAGGTCAAAGTCCTCATCGTTCAACTCTTTAGCAAATGATGCAGATAACACCTCCTGCAACACACTTGCGTCAACGCCTTGCGGCAAAACATCCTTCTCGTAAAAATTTATACGATACCGCTCATACAAATGCTCGTTCTGAACAAAGTTGTTGTGAATCATATTTGCTCGGTTATATATAACTGCTTTATCTCGAAGCTTAACCATTTTGCCTTGAGCAATGTAAATTATATCCCCTCTGTTTATTACAAGAAGTTCACAATAAGCGTGCGAGTGCACTCTGTTTGTGTTTTCTTCCCTAACGTGATGCCTAACATAATCGGCATAAAAATCATCATAAACAGGACCTATGTCATAAATCTTTCGCATAATATCATCTCTTTGAACGATTTTTATATTTTTAAACCATTTTAACTTGACTTTATGTTAAAAATATTATAATAATAAATGCTGGTCATGTCAACCACTATATTTTTTCAAAGAGGTAATCACTTTATGTTTAACAAAAAGACCTTGGATTATAAATGGGTAATTGTTGCCACCTGTTGTCTAATGGTATTTATATCCTTAGGCTTCTGCTCATCAGCAAACAGTATATACATAGCCCCCATCACAAAGGCTCTTGGCATTAGCCGCGGTGCTTATTCAATCACCACAAGCATCCGCTTTATAACAACATCTATAGTAAACATCTTTTTTGGAACGCTAATTCATCGTTTTGGCCCCAAAAAATTAATATTGGTAGGTTTTACATCGTTAACCATTTCATCCTTTATTTGCTCACTTGCAAATAACATAATTGTTTTCTATCTTGGCGGTCTTTTCCTTGGCTTAGGCATTTCCTTTACCACAACCACCATGGTTGGTTCAATTGTTAATAAATGGTGTTCTAAAAACCAAGGCACTATCATGGGTATTGCTCTTGCATCAAACGGTATCGGCGCAATGGTAGCAAGAATAATCCTCACACCCATCATTTATTCAAACGACTTTGGCTATAAAAACTCATATAGACTCGTTTGCCTTATATTAATGGGATTTGCTTTGGTAGTTCTTGCATTGTTTAGAGATAATCCTAAAACACCAGACAACGATTCCGAAATAAAATACGAAAAAAAGGAAAAGGACAAAGAAGGCAGTACCGAATTTTTAAAGCGTCCTTATGTTTATGTTGCACTCGTTTGTATCTTCTTTACAGGCGTTATATTACAAAGCGTATCGCAAATTGCCGACCCGCATCTGCGGGACAGCAACGTTGATATGGCTTTAATTACTACCGTAATGAGCGTACACTCAATTGTTCTTACAGGCTCTAAATTCTTTACGGGACTAATTTATGATAAAGGCGGATTAAGGGTTTCTTCTACAATCTGCTATGTATCAGCCGTTATTGCTATGCTTGCGCTCGGCTTTGTAGGCAATTCTACTACCGGTGTTGCTTGCAGCTTTGTTTACTCTGTTCTTTCTTCGGTTGCTTTGCCGCTTGAAACAATAATGCTTCCCATCTTCGCACGCGAGTTGGTTGAAAGAAAATATTTCTACAAAGTTCTCGGCATCTTTGTTTCGGTCAATACTGCAGGCTATGCACTCGGCGGTCCCGTTGCCAACTTTGTGTTTGACTTTACGGGCAGCTATAAGCTTTGGATTTTCTTCTGCGTTGGCTTAATAGCAATCGTTTGTATAACAATGAACTTTGTTATTAGCCGCGCAAGACTTGTCAAAACCAAACGATAAACGACTTAAATAAAACCAAAAACGCCATTCATCCTTAAAAAACTGCCTGCTATCAGGCTTAAAAAAGTATATCAGAAACAAAAATCACTGTGAGACCTTTCTCACAGTGATTTTTATAATAATGCAGAATATATCAGTGCCATAATATATAACTAAGTCCCATAATTATGTAAAGCGGACCAAAACAATATACCATAAACATTTCTTTGTGGGGAACCTTTGTCTGAAAACAATCGGTAACGGCAAGACACTCAAAAACATAGGCCAACGCACCGCTAAAATATCCAGTAGCCTTTAAAATATTATAGGCGTTGTGCCAAAAGATAGACGTGACGAAAAAAATCATCGCAAAGGCAACAAATAAATTTCGCAAAATGAGAAAAGCATAGTCAATTTTTGGATGTAATCCATGTGTCAATTCTTCTTTATCAGGTATAGTTGCATCTACGGTATGCTTAATATTATCAAGAATTTTAGACAAAAATACCCCTCCCTGCTTATTTAATACCACTTATACTAAAGCCAATATAACACAAAAATTTACAAAACTCAACAATAAATCATATATCGGCAATATTTAAAATATATATTCACTTTTTCTCACATCATCTTTTTTCTCTCATAAAATGGAGAGAGGAGGTGAAATCGATGGCTTTTATTTGTTGTGATAATAAACCAAATTGTGTAACCATAGCGGTTATTGTCAGCGCAATTCTCGGAGTTGTTGCTGCCCTTTTGAGAATAACTGCTATAATTAATGTTACGTCGGCATTCTTGTGGGTGGCGTTAGGCATTGCCATTGTGTATCTTGCTATACTACTGTCCACCACAGGATGTTGCAGTGCAACTGCATCTTGTAGATGCGGCAACGGCGCATTAACAGCAGTTTTATATGGCATTCTGGGCACCGCACTGACATCGGTTATCCTGTTAGCAATTTCCTTTGCCGCAACCAGTATCATCGGCGCCATTTTGGTAGGACTGCTGATTCTTTTCTTGTCGTTAATTTTGTCTGCCACCGCATGTTTAGTTTCTCGTTGCTGCGGACATCAAAACAACTGATAAACTTTGAATAATAAAGAAAAAGCAGACTGTAACAAGCAGTAAAAATGTACGGACATTTTTAAAATCATTTAGGACATCCTAATACCCTATAGCAAAAGGCAGAGACGATTACTCGTTTCTGCCTTTTTTCTGCCATTTAGAGTGTGATTAATATGGTCTGTTTTTATTTGTTTATCCTATTTTTACACATTTGAATAAAATATTCAAAAACTTTTGCACCATCCACCGTATCGTCCCTACGATTAGCAAAACACATTCTTTCGGGATGCCACTGCACTGCAATAATCGGCAAAGATTCATGCACAAAACCCTCTACCACATCATTATCATTCGACATCATAATAACCTTTAATCCTCTTCCAAGTTTCTTCACTGCCTGATGATGAAAGCTATTTATTGTAAAATCAGTGCCGTATAATTCTTGGGCAATACTGCCTTTTATAGCACTAACACTATGTATAAGGTCAAAATCAGAAAAAGATGAATGTTCATTAGCATTATCTATGTTTTGATAAAGCGTACCACCAAAAAAGACATTTATTACCTGACAACCACGACAAATACCAAGTATGGGCTTTTTTGCTTCAACAAAAGCTTTCAACAGTGCAAATTCAGCTTCATCTCTTGCGCCGTCAATATTGACCGAGCCATCAATTTCTTCAGCGTAGTATTTGGGGTCAATATCGTTTCCTCCGCATAAAATTAAGCCATCATAGGATGTATCAACCTCAGGTAAATATTTAGCGTCCGCAATACCGCCTACACAGTTAACAGCATCAACATAGTTTTGTAATTTTTTATTGCCCGATAAAAGAATTTTTGGTTTTTTCACCATATCACCGCCTTCTTATGTAGTATATGCTTGTGTTAAATTAGGAACAAATTTATAATTAAAGTGTATTTTAAAAAATAAAAATATAGAAACGAACGGTTGGCTTTTACACCAACCGTTGCATTCTGATAAGAGCCTTGTAAAACAAAAATTTTTACTATTTTTGTCATTACGCAGAAACAGCCACCGTGTTTTATGAATTACTTATTCAAGATGAAATATATAGAATTCAATATAACTATTGCAAATATATAATATATTGCAATATACAGATTGACATATGCTGGAGCACTGTACTCAACATGAGTAGCGTGTGAATACATTTTAATTGCAATATGTATAAACATAACAATAATTATCAGAATATTCAAAATAATAATAACTCTTTTGCAATTCATAAAAAACACCTCTATTAAATTTCAAAACTATTAGGATTTAAGTTTATTGGTTCTGCGAATTGAACAAAGTTTACATTTCTACTATTATTAGCCAAAAGAACGGATACAAAGTTTCCATTTTTTACATAACCAATATTAGTATTATACTGTATAGTGCGATTTGTTTCATATCCGGATTTAGATTTAATACTTTCAACTAATGAAGCAGGTGTTTTTTGGAAACCTGCATTAAGGTTTACAGAAGATATTTCGTTCCATATTTCTGTAGCAAATGAAGAACAATTGTCAAAATATGACCATGTATCATTATTTGAGATAAGTGTATTTATGGTAGTAATATCTGATTGAGTTATATTTTCAGTTAATGACACTCTGCCTTGATACGCTTGATTTGCATTAACCAAATAAGACTCTAAATTATACCAAATTCCAGTATGTGGCTCTTTGTTTCCCCACGTGCCAAGAGAAATTTCCTCATACGGTGCTACAGTTATTCCTCCAACAATAATAGAAGTGTATGTACAATTCTTAATTGTAAGAAAAGCGTGTCCTGTTGTGTTTATAGACGAACTATCGCTATCGTTAGCACATGAAAAAATCGACAATAAATAAGGTCCAACTGAAGATGTAGTATTGTAATTATATACATAATACTCCAAACCTGCCACAGCAAAAGCGGATGTATTTTCGTCAAGTGTCATAACCGATGCAGTTTGTGTCACAGGCTGTTCTTCATCGTTAGCAGAAAGAACAACAATTCTGTCTTCGCTGATACCGATTGCGGCGGTGCCGTTGTCTGCTGCTGCCTGTGCTTCTTGCATTGTGCAGGGCTTCCAACCCATGTAGTTATCGGTGCTAATGGTTTCATAAACAGTTTTAATATCACCCTGCGGTAATGCAACGCCCATATTATCAAATATGGCTCTTGCGGTGCTGAGTGAATCGTCTGTTTGCTCGTGCTTTAATGTATGTTCGATCACATTATTATACTGTTTCTTGTTCATTTTTATTATACCTCCTTTACCACATATTTTCAAGGACTTTATCGTCCTTAGCGTATACATCTTCTACCCCGCTAAAATCAAAGGTAGTAGTACCGCAAGACCAAAGATGCATATCCTCAGGCTTTAATGCAGACGGACAGTAAGGCTCCCACTTTTCAGGCATTGTGTCAAGCTTAGGCTCAGTTGCCATAAAGAGCGCGCCAAAGTAATTTGCATCCTTTGTTGCCTGTACGTAGTGACTACACTGGCGGTCAAAGTTGAAATTCTTACTAGAATCGGTATTACCAATAAATGCAGGAATATAACCGTTTGCTGAAATAACCTGTGCAAACGAAATCATCCAGTTGTGATTTACACTCCATTCGGGTCTAATTTCTGCAAACAAGGCGATACCCTCATTTTGAGGAACACCCAATTCCTTTGCGGATTCTACTGCCTTAATAGCATCCTCTGTACCATTAACGCCTGAAACCTTAGCTTCGGTAAGGTCACGAATTACCAAACCGATTTTGCAATCCTTACTCTTCAAAAACTCAATTTCTTCAGCAGTAATTTTATTTTCACCGCTAAGCGTTCTCATGCAAAAAGCAGGAAAGCATTTTTGTCTTTTAACCCAGTCATACATCGTATAACCGTTCTTCAGCTTTTTATTAATAGGTGTGACTGAACTAACACCAAAAATAGTTTTCATTTTCTTTACCTCCTATAATTTTATTTTTTGATTAAAATGTAACTATTTTTTCGAAATCAGCGTCCCGATTTCTTACAGCTGTAACCCCATTATAAAAACTAACCCTGACAACTAGTGTCAGGGTTAAAAAATATTTTTAAAAAATTTTTAGATTTAATAAATGCAATAAAAACAGACCTTAAAACAGAAAGACTTCCTGTTTTAAGGTCAGTTTTCGCTTTTTGTTTAAAATAAACTTATCAAATTTCAGGTATGACAAAAATCATACTGACACATTGAAAATCATGCCAAAGAGAATCCAGTTAAAAACTTTGTTTTCAAGCAGTAAATCTGCCGAAAGTATGACGCTTATTCCTGCCTTGCCTTACAAATTTGATAAAAAAGGCAAGGATAAATAATTATTTGTCCCTATTGTAGCACAAGCATAGCATAAAAACGGAGATAAATCAATGCGGAGAGGTGTATAATCCGTGGCGAAGGCACACCGAACTTATTACCTCTTACTTATTACTTTTTACTTCCCAAAACCCCACTCGAACCAATGACCCATACTCTTGCGGTACCCGACAATGTGCTCTCTTGAAGCGCGGCGCATTTGTCGACCGCGGCGCCATCCTCACCTCGCTGTATCATCCGCAGGATGCGCTCGGTGACGATGCAGTTAACAGACTTGGATTCGACTGTTTGTACGAAGGGTCGGGTGTTTTGAACCAAACAAGATAAAACAGTAAAGCAAAAGCACACCATACGGTGTGCTTTTGCTTTATGGGACCGACACTCAAAATGGAACCGGTCTAAAAGCCTGATTTTCTTTACGACTGTTACTTATACTTTTTGATTAACTGTTCACAAACATCATTAGTGAACTCTTTTCCATTTTCCGCTTTGTATGTACAGGCTTTATTTAAATCATTGTTTGGAACAGTAGTTAAATTTCCATCTTCTCCTAAAAACAACCGATACTCTACATCACCAATAGTCACATAAAAACTATTGGATGGAAATACATAAATTTCATGCAACTTATCGTTTGGATAATCCAAAGAATAAATATAACTGCACAGCATTTGAATATCTTCATTTTCAGTTATTTCAAGTTTGTCGGAATAATAGCCTTCATATTCTTCATATATAAACTCAACCTTTTCTATATCATCAAATGATTTTGCACCTAAATCATATAAAAGATTACCTTCTACAAAAGTGTTTTTTTGACCACAAGAACATAAAACCAAAATCAAAGCAATACTCATTAAAAATAAAGAGATTTTTTTCATCTAATCACCGCCTTGAGTGTATTATAGCATAAAAGCGGCAATAAATCAATGCGGAGCATTGTATGAAATCAACACGAAGTGTTGGATGTAATCATTTCGAAGAAATGTATGTAATCCACCGTAGGTGATATGTAATCAATCCGAAGATGGAAAATACAAGTCTTGCGACTTGATGACATACATTTCGCAAAGCGAAATGATTACATACGCCTAACGGCGATTACAT
>JAZSLU010000045.1:0-73290 GCA_045535505.1 Acutalibacteraceae bacterium
TGTTATTATCGGTGTGGGTATAATAATATTCAGCATTTTGTCTGCTATAACTTTATATACCGAAAATAACATCTTTGTTTTAATTGGAACCGCAGTTTTAATTGTTGGTATTATTGTAGGGCTTGTTTTAAGCTTTAAGGCTATGATTAAATATAATAAAGGAATTTTCTGATTATCAAGATATACTTTGCTAATAAAACAATAAAACGGAGCAAATAATATGAAAAAAGTTAAAGGATTGATTATAATGCTTTTAATATCACTCTCATTGTTTGGAATGACGGCTTGTGACGGTGAAAATAATGTAAGCTATGAACAGATTACCGCCGAACAAGCTAAAACCATTATGGACACCGAAAAAGACTATATTATCATAGATGCCCGTACCGAAGAAGAATTCGCCGAGGGACATATCGAAAACGCAATTTTAATCCCAGAATATGAAATAGTAAATCGTGCCGAAGAAGAACTGCCCGACAAAGAGCAACTTATCCTTGTTTATTGCCGTAGCGGTAGACGAAGTAAAATCGCATCCGAAGAACTTGTGAAACTGGGATACACCAACGTAAAAGAATTCGGCGGCATCATCGACTGGCCGTATGATATTGTGAAATAAAACGCTTGACTCTGACGTAACGTAATACCTTATACTGTCAAATGAGGGGTGATTATTGTGAAAATGCAGATAAAAGAGTTTGCAAAACTTACAGGTGTCAGTGTGCGCACACTGCACTATTATGATGAAATAGGACTCTTAAAACCCGCCCTTGTGGAAGCACAAAACGGCTATAGGTTTTATGACGAAAATTCTCTCCTGCGTATGCAAGAGATACTGTTTTATCGCGAACTTGATTTCCCGCTTAAGAGCATTTTAGAGATATTGTCATCTCCCGATTATGACAAGCAAAAAGCACTCGCTGAGCAACGAAAACTCTTAGAGTTAAAAAAGGAACGATTAGAGAGAATTATCGATGCTTTTGACGGTGCCACGAAAGGAAAGGTTACAATGGCAGCGTTTGATAACAGTGATTACGAAACTGCACGTAAGCAGTATGAAGTTGAGGCAAAACAGCGATGGGGAGAAACTGATGCCTATAAAGAACACGCAGAAAAGACTGCAAAATACACTAAAGATAAATGGCAGGATGTAAACGAAGGACTAATGGCAATCTTCTCTAAATTTGCCGAGTGTAAGCAAAACGGCAACACCGCAGACTCGGATGATGCTCAGGCACTTGTAAAAGAATTACAAAATTACATTACCGAAAACTACTACACTTGCACAACCGAAATCCTAGCAGGTCTCGGCCTAATGTATGTCGCCGATGAACGTTTCAAAGCCAACATCAATAAAAACGGCAACGGTACGGCAGAATTTGTTCGGGAGGCAATAGAAATATACTGTAGATAACACTAAAACCGATGTGCCAAAAACTCATCGGGTTTAATCATTTATATAGGAACCTATATAAGCGAGCATTATAAGAACTACTTATTAGAAAGCTACGAGGACACATACTATCCTGAACATATCATCGGCTCTGGTCGAGCTGCCTATGTCGAGCGTAACTATGAGATGATAAATAAAAGCAAATTTTGCATCGTCTATTATGATGAACAAAATCTTCCCGACACCCGCAAAAGCGGCACCAAAATCGCCTTGGATTATGCTGTAAAGCAAAATATAAAAATTATTAATATTGTGAAATAATTGGTTTAGAACAAGCCTTATTTGCATATTTTTATAATTATTGCAAACACTTTTTTAAAAAAAGGAGAGTAGAAAATATGCAAAGACAAGGCAAACAAACAATCGTTTTGGATGACGTTAAAATAATTTCTTCTGCTGCAGTGGTGGGCAAAAAAGAGTCCGAAGGTCCTTTGGCTGCAGATTTTGATGTATGCTACAATGACAGCCTTTTTGGAGAAGACTCTTTTGAAAAAGCCGAAAGCCGACTGCAAAGTCAAGCTTTGCATAAAGCAATAAGCAAAGCGGGGTTAAAAAACGAAGATGTTGACCTTGTTTTTGCGGGGGATTTGCTTAACCAATGTATCGGCAGTTCTTTTGGATTGATGAGCTTTAACATAGCTTTTTTAGGCATGTACGGTGCTTGTTCAACCGCTGCTTTGTCTATTGGCACAGCTTCTGTTTTTGTTGATGGCGGTGCGGCTAACTGTGCCGCTGCAGTAACCTCGTCGCACTTTTGCTCGTCAGAGCGGCAGTATAGATTTCCACTTGAATATGGCAGTGTGCGCACACCGACAGCGCAATGGACTGTTACTGGTTCGGGCGCTTTTGTGTTGAAAAAAGAGGGAATAGGCCCAAACGTTGAGAGTGTAACTTTTGGAAAAATTGAAGACCTTGGTGTAAAAGACGCCAACAATATGGGCGCTGCAATGGCACCTGCTGCGGCATCTACCATAAAGGCTTATTTTGAGGATACAAAAGCCGATATTAAAGATTTTGATGCAATCTATACAGGCGATTTAGGTCAGGTGGGCACAGACCTTTTGTATGAGCTGCTTGGACGAGAGGGACTTGACATTTCAAAAGTGCATAAAGATTGCGGGTTGATGATTTTTGACAGGACGAGTCAGGACGTGCACGCGGGTGGCTCGGGCTGTGGATGCGGTGCGAGTGTTTTAGGCGGTCACATAATGAAAAAGCTTTTAGGCAAAGAACAAAATAATATTTTGTTTTGCGCAACGGGTGCGCTTTTGTCACCAACCTCAACCATGCAGGGTGAAAACGTTATTTCTATAGCGCATCTTGTAAATATTAAAAACCGACCTTGAGGTCGGTTTTATTTTTTTGTTGCGGTATGCTTTAAAAAAATGTATAATAAATTTGTCAAATGAATATACTTCTATTTTTTGTGAGGGATTTCAATGAACATTTCAGACCTGCAAACTTCTTTTGAGAAAAAAAGGTTATCAATTCCGATATTTTGCCAATGCGGCTGAGGCTGCCTTGTATCTTGATGAGGCTATCGATGGGAAAACCGTCGGTTTTGGTGATTCCCAAACTTTATATAACATGGGCTTGTATGAAATGCTGCAAACCCATAATGATGTATGCAGTCCGATGCATTTGAAAGATAGTGAGACTTTTGATGAAGTTGCGAAGCAATGTATTAAGACACAGATTTATCTACTGTCTGTTAATGGCGCATCAGAACAAGGCGAAATGGTCAATATTGACGGTCATGGCAACCGTGTTTCTTGCTCTTTGTATGGTCACGAGAAAGTCTATTTTGTTTTTGGTATAAATAAAATCGCACCTACTTTAGAGGATGCTATCTGGCGAGCCCGAAACATTGCCGCGCCTATCAATGCCAAGCGTTTGGGTTATAAAACACCCTGTGCCGTAAAAGGCGACCGCTGTTATGACTGTAACTCATCCGACCGCATCTGCAACGCAATGGTGTTGCACTTACACAAGTTAAGTCGCTGTGATGTGGAAGTTATTGTAATTGGACAGGAACTTGGTTTTTAGATTGGAGTTTAAAATAATGATAAAAATTATGTTTGTCTGCCACGGGAATATTTGCCGCAGTCCGATGGCGGAATTTATATTTAAAGATATGGTTAAAAAGCAGGGGATTGATGACCTTTTTTTAATTAAATCTTGCGCTACCAGCACAGAAGAAATAGGGAACGGTGTATATCCGCCCGCAAAGCGTGAGCTTGAAAAACACGGCATTTTTTGTCCTTACAGACAGGCGGTACAAATTACAAAAAGCGATTATAGTGAGTTTGATATGCTTGTTGCAATGGACGGTCGCAACATAACCAATCTTGCAAGAATGTTGGGCGAGGATAAGGATAAAAAAATATTCAAACTGATGGATTTTACTCATCGTGGCGGCGACGTTGCTGACCCGTGGTATTACGGCAATTTTGATAAATGCTTTGACGACATAAGCGAGGGCTGTGAAGGCTTATTGCGCTATCTTAAAACAGGGGAGAGTTTTGATGGAAAAAGTGCTTGTGGCAATGAGCGGCGGCGTTGACAGCGCTGTTGCGGCGTTGCGTTTGCTTGAAGCGGGTTACGACGTTCAGGGTATAACTTTGTGCTTGCTTGACGGCAAGACCGAAGAGGCGCAAAAGGCGGCGCAAGTTTGTAAAAGCGTTGGCGTACCGCATACGGTTTTGCATCTTGAAGACAAGTTTAAAGAATATGTTGAGCGCCCGTTTGTGCAGTCTTATCTTGATGGATTGACACCGAACCCTTGTGTTATATGTAACAAAAAAATTAAATTTGGCGCATTAATGGACTATGCGATAGAAAATGGTTTTGACAAGCTTGCTACCGGACACTATGCAAACGTAGAAAAACAAAACGGAAGGTTTGTTATCAAAAAAGCGGCGGACGTTACAAAAGACCAGACGTATATGTTATGGCAGTTAGACCAACAGGTGCTGTCAAGGGTTATGTTTCCGCTTGGCGATTATATAAAGAGCGAAAACCGCCAGAAAGCAGAGCAGTACAAACTAAAAAATGCAAATGCGCCCGACAGTCAGGACATTTGTTTCATTGATAACGGTGACTACTCATCGTTTATTGAAAATATGACAGGCGCAAAAGCCGCAAAGGGCGATTTTGTTGACACTTGCGGCAATTTGCTGGGAAAACACAATGGTGTTATAAGATATACAATAGGTCAACGTAAAGGCTTGGGTATTGCACTTGGCAGACCACGCTTTGTTATAAGCAAGGATGCACCGACTAATACGGTTGTGCTTGGTGACGAGCAGGAGCTCTTTTACACAAAAATTTATCTAAAGGATACAAATTATATTTTATTTGATGAGCCTCCAAAAGAGCTTGAAGTGACTGCAAAGCTGAGATACAGCCAGTTTGAAAGCAAGGCGATTTTAACCCCTGCTGATTTTGGTGCTGTTTTAGAGTTTGAAAAGCCGCAAAGGGCACCTGCACCGGGGCAAACGGCGGTGTTTTATATTGATGGTGTATTGGTTGGCGGCGGTATTATTGAAAAGGGGTCATAAGACATTATGAATGAGCGTATAGAAAAGGTTATTAACAACCTGAACAAAAACAATATGAACGCAATTTTTGTCAACACGAAAGAGGAAGCGTTTTTAGCCGTTAAAAATATGTTAAATGCGGGAGAAACTGTTGGTTGCGGTGGTTCTATGACCTTGAAGGATATAGGCGTACGGGACCTCTTGGCAAACGGCGACTATGATTATATTGACACGTCTGCACCCGACATCACTTTGGAAGAAAAATTTGACCGTTTTCGCAAATGCTTTTTTGCCGATACCTACCTTTCTTCTGCCAATGCGATAACCGAAAATGGTGAGATATATAATGTTGACGGAAACTCAAACCGAGTTGCCGCTTTAATGTTTGGACCGAAAAGAGTTATTATTGTTGTGGGCTCAAACAAACTTGTTAAAGATTTTGATGAGGCGGTTGCTCGCGTAAAACAGATTGCCGCGCCAAAAAACACACAGCGTCTTGATTGTAACAGTACTTATTGCTTTAACAAGGGCGAGTGCGCTAAAAAAGAGATTGGCGGCGGTTGCTTTAGCGAAAAGCGAATTTGTTGCAGTTATACATTGATGTCATACCAACGTATTAAAGACAGAGTTAATGTTATAATCTGCGCCCAAAACTTAGGTTATTAATTTTATTGGCACATCATACCTTTGTTATAAGGGGTGTGCCAAAATGAAAAAAATTATTTCTATATTATTAGCGACTTTAATATTTGCTTTGTCGATTTTTTGTGCGAGTGCGGCGAATGAACGTGTCGCAACGGAATGTATGTCTGACGACCTGACAAAACCGCTTGAGGCGTTGCCGGCTGATGCATCTGTGATAAAAGACGGTAAGCTTGACATAAATGCCAAGTCGGCAATTCTGATGGAAGTTAATACCGGAGAAATCTTGTATGAGGATAACGCAAATGAAAAAGTTTCGCCCGCATCGATAACAAAAATTATGTCATTGCTTTTGATAATGGAAGCGATTGATGATTCACGTATAACCTTAGAAACACAGGTTACAACATCTGAACATGCCGCATCGATGGGCGGTTCGCAAATTTGGCTTGAGCCGGGCGAGGTAATGACGGTGCATGAGTTGCTTAAAGCGACGGTTATTGCAAGTGCAAACGATGCCACAGTTGCTTTAGCAGAACTGCTTTATGGCAGTGAGGAAACCTTTGTTGATAAAATGAATGAAAAGGCAAAGGCGTTAAAACTTGAGAACACAAACTTTAAAAACTGTAGCGGTCTTGATGCCGAGGGGCATTATACATCTGCACATGACGTAGCGGTAGTCTCTTGTGAGTTATTAAAACATAAGCTTATAACTGAGTATTCAACCGTTTGGATGGACTCACTGCGTGGCGGCGAGAGTGAGCTTGTTAACACAAATAAATTAGTTAAGTTTTATTCCGGTTGCACAGGTCTTAAAACCGGCACAACAAGCAGCGCCGGGTGTTGTCTTAGTGCAAGTGCCTGTCGCGATGGGATGGAGCTTGTTGCGGTTGTTATGGGCTCACCTACAAGCAATGATAGATTTAACGGCGCAAGAAAAATGTTAGATTACGGTTTTGCTAATTATGAGTTCAAAACCATAGTGGGCGAGGTTGGAGAAGACAGTTTTGTTAAAGTAAAACAGGGTGTGCAAAAAACAGTTTTTGCCGTTGCGCAGGATAATTTGCATCTTTTGTTGAAAAAAGGTTCTGCTAAAGAAATTGAGCAGACTGTGTTTTATAACGAAAATCTTACGGCCCCCGTTTACAAAAATGACGAGGTGGGGCTTATAAGTGTTAAAATTGACGGTAAAGAGGTGGGAGCAATTAAACTTGTTGCCGCAAAAGACGTCAAAAAACTAAACTTTTCCAGAGCAATTTTGATTTTGCTGAGTGGATTGTTTTATTTGTAGTAAAATTTATAAATAATGATTGAAAAATTATTGTTGTTAGTGTAAAATAAAGTTAATATAAAAAGAAACGGAGAATTTTAAAGTGGCTTTAGCTTTCAGCGACAAATACGCAGGCGCATTCTTGCGTGAAAATGACTATTTAGGTTTAATCTCACAGGTTGATTCAGCACATGAACAACTTCACAGTAAAACAGGTTTAGGTAATGATTTTACAGGTTGGCTTGAACTTCCTGTTAACTATGACAAGGCGGAATTTGAAGAGGTTAAAAAAGCCGCCGCAAAAATTCGTTCTGACAGTCAGGTTTTAATTGTTATCGGTATCGGCGGTTCTTATCTTGGCGCTCGTGCCGCTATTGAATTTTTACATTCACCTTATTACAACAATCTTGCAAAAGATACCCCCGAAATTTATTTTATAGGCAACAGCATTAGTTCTGCCGCTTTGAACGACACTTTAAAGCTTTGCGAAGGCAAAGACGTTTCGGTCAACGTTATTTCAAAATCGGGCACAACAACAGAACCCGCTATTGCCTTCAGAGTGTTCCGTAAATTTATGGAAGAAAAATACGGCAAGCAGGAAGCAGCAAAACGTATTTACTGTACAACCGATAAAGCACGAGGTGTGCTCAAGCAGGTTGCAGACAGCGAAGGCTATACAACCTTTGTTATTCCCGACGACGTAGGCGGACGTTACTCTGTTTTAACACCTGTTGGTTTGCTGCCTATTGCTGTAAGCGGTGCTGATATTGATAAACTTATGGCGGGCGCTGCAGCAGCTTATGAAGAATATAAACAGCCCGACAATGATTGTTACCGTTATGCGATGGCTCGTAATGCACTTTATCGCAGAGGCATGAGCATAGAGTTGCTTGCTTGTTATGAGCCCCGCTTTACAATAATGTCGGAGTGGTATAAGCAACTGTTCGGCGAGAGCGAGGGCAAAGACAACAAAGGTCTTTATCCTGCATCGGTTATCTTTTCTACCGACCTTCACTCAATGGGTCAGTACATTCAAGATGGCAGACGCTTCTTATTTGAAACTGTTGTTGATTTTAAAACAGTTGATGATGACGTTGTTATTGAGAAGGAAGAAAACGATGGTGACGGCCTTAATTTCCTTGCAGGCAAGACTGTTTCTTATGTTAACAGACGTGCTTTTGAGGGCACATTGCTTGCGCATAATGACGGCGGTGTACCTAACCTTGTTATTACACTTGACCGTGCAGACGAGGAAAACCTTGGCAGACTTATTTATTTCTTTGAAAAAGCCTGTGCGGTTTCAGGATATCTGCTTGGTGTAAATCCGTTTGACCAACCCGGTGTTGAAAGCTATAAAAAGAATATGTTTGCTTTGCTTGGCAAACCCGGTTATGAAGAGCAAAGACAGGCGTTGGAAGAAAGACTTAAATAATTTTTAGGAAACAACCGCATTTGCGGTAAATATATAAAGGAGTGATAATGATGATAAAACTTATTATCGGTAACAAAGGCTCGGGAAAAACCAAACGTCTTATTGACATGGTGACAAACGCTTCCCAAACAACAAAAGGTTTAGTTGTATGTGTTGAACAGGGTGATATCCTTACTTACAGCATACCGCATAAAGTACGATTGGTTGACTCTAATGCTTATGGCGTTAGCGGTTATTCTGAATATTTCGCATTCCTTTCAGGTATATGTGCCGGCAACCACGATATTACAGATGTTTTCGGTGATGCAACTCTTAGAATTGGCGGACGTGACTATAATGCACTTTCAGCTTTCCTTGACAGAGTTTCAGTTTTAGCTGAAGAAAGCAACATTAATTTTGTTTTCACAATTTCTTGTGACGAAAGTGAACTTCCTGCAAAAGTTTTTGATCACGCAGAGAAAATTTAGTTTTAAAATTTAAAGATGCGGCGTATGGATTAAAGCAAAAAATCCATACGCCGCTACCTATTATATATAATATATATGACGCGTCGAAAATAGGGAAGAAACCCAAAAATAAAAAAGTTTAAAAATTTTTTAAAAAAGTATTGCAATCTTGAAATATTTGTGTTATTATCATAGGGCACGCTTTATGCGTGAAGATATGCGTTGATGCGGGAGGTGGCCGACTTCGAGTCGGGAAATTTCCGCGGAGTATGTCCGATTTATAAACCGGGCGACAGGAATCTTCTACTATTACAAGGGCTTTGCTTTTGTAAATGCGGCGTTATGCCGTTCCCGGATTTAACCCTTAGGGGTTATCCGGTTTTATAATGCAGCAGGGTGAAACACCCGGCACAGTACAAGTTCCTGAGCCAATCCTGACAAGGAGGCAAATCATAATGGCAGGAAATGAAAAAATCAGAATTCGCATCAAAGGTTACGATCACGCTTTGGTAGATCAGTCAGCAGAAAAGATTGTTGACACCGCAAAGCGCACAGGTGCAAGAGTTTCAGGTCCCGTACCGCTCCCCACCGAAAGAGAGATTGTTACCATCCTGCGCGCTGTTCATAAATATAAGGACAGCCGTGAGCAGTTTGAAAAGCGCATTCACAAAAGACTCATCGATGTACTGCATCCCTCAAACAAAACAATTGAGGCACTCAGAGGCATCGAACTCCCCGCCGGCGTTGAGTTTGAAATAAAACTGTAAGCTGTCGAGGTCATGTTGGCCGAAAGGGTCAACCAATAACCTATATAGGAGGAAAAGAAAATGAAAAAAGGAATCATCGGAAAAAAACTGGGCATGACTCAGCTTTTTGACGAGAACGGCAACGTAGTTCCCGTAACAGTTATTGAAGCTGGTCCTTGCGCTGTTTCACAGGTAAAGACAGTTGAGAACGACGGTTATGCTGCTGTTCAGGTAGGCTATGGCGATTTAAAGGCAAGCAAGGTTAACAAACCTATGGCTGGCCACTTCGCAAAGGGTGATGTTGCTCCCAAAAAGGTTCTTCGTGAGTTCCGCTTGGAAAGCACTGAGGGCATCAACGTTGGCGACATCATTAAAGCAGACGTATTTGCAGCCGGCGACAAAGTTGATGTTCGCGGTACCAGCAAAGGTAAAGGTTATGCAGGTACAATCAAACGTTGGAACTTCCACCGTCTTAAAATGTCTCACGGTACAGGTCCTGTAGCAAGACACGGCGGTTCACTCGGTTCCATCAGCGACCCTTCCAGGGTTTTCAAAAACAAAAAGATGGCCGGCCATCTTGGTGCTGAGCGCGTAACTGTTCAGAACCTCGAGGTTGTTAAGGTCGACGCAGAAAACAATATTATTGCTATCAAGGGCGCAGTTCCCGGCCCCAAGGGCGGCATCGTTGTTGTTTTCGACAGCGTTAAGGCTTAAGGAAGGAGTTGTAGAACATGGCTAATGTAGCAGTTTTAGACATGAAGGGAAACGAAATCGAAAAGATTAAGCTTTCCAAAAATGTTTTCGGAATTGAGCCCAACGCAGTTGTTATGCACATGGCAGTTGTTAATTACCTGGCAAACCAGCGTCAGGGCACACAGTCAACCTTAACCCGTACAGAAGTATCGGGCGGCGGTAGAAAGCCTTGGAGACAGAAGGGTACCGGTCATGCAAGACAGGGTTCTATCCGCGCTCCCCAGTGGAGACACGGTGGTATCGCTCTTGGACCTAAGCCCAGAGATTACTCTTATGAGCTTAACAAAAAGGTTCGCAAACTGGCTATCAAGTCAGCTCTTTCCGATAAGGTTGCTAACAAGAACTTAATCGTTCTCAGCGAGCTTGCCTTAGAGGGTTACAAGACCAAGACAGTTGTTGATTGCCTTAACGCTATCGGCGCTACCGGCAAAACACTTTTGGTACTTGCTGACAACAACAATGTTTGCGTAAAGAGTGCCGCAAATATCCCCGGCGTAAAAACAGCACAGTTCAACACTATTAATACCTATGATATTATTAATGCTGACAAGCTTGTTATCGTAAAAGACGCCGTTGCTAAGATCGAGGAGGTTTACGCATAATGAAAACCGCACACGATATCATTATTGCGCCGATCATTACTGAAAAGAGCATTGACGGCATAGAAAGCAAAAAATACACATTCAAAGTTGCTAAAGACTCTAACAAAGCAGAGATCAAAAAAGCAGTTGAAGAAATCTTCAAAGTAGATGTTGACAAGGTTAACACTATTAACGTGCGTGGTCAGGAAAAACGCATGGGCAGATATTCGGGTTACACATCAAGCTGGAAAAAGGCTATTGTTACCCTGAAAAAAGATTCAAAGTCTATTGAATTCTTTGATGGTTTGAAATAATTAACCCTAATATCTACGGCAACGTATGGGATTGTTGATTAATCCCGCTAAGCCTTAACAGGAGAGTGAATTTAATTATGGCAATTAAGCATTACAAGCCTACGACTCCCGGCCTTCGCGGAATGACCACTATGGATTATTCTGAGCTTACAAAAAAAGCTCCTGAGAAGAGTCTGTTGGCTAAAAAACAAAAGAATGCAGGCCGTAACAGCTATGGCCGCATAACCGTTCGCCATCGTGGCGGCGGCAACCGCAAAAAATACAGAATTATCGACTTCAAGAGAGATCGTTTCGGTGATGTAGCTACCGTTATTGCTCTTGAGTACGATCCCAACCGTACAGCTTTTATCGCTCTTATTCAGTTTGAAGACGGCGAAAAACGTTATATAATTGCTCCTATCGGCCTTAAAGTAGGCGATAAGGTTGTAAGCGGTCCCGACGCTGATATTAAGCCCGGTAACGCATTACCCCTTTCAGCAATTCCGGTTGGTACATTTATCCACAACGTTGAGCTTTATCCCGGCAAGGGCGCTCAGTTCGCTCGTTCGGCTGGTAACATGGCTCAGTTGATGGCTAAAGAAAACGGATTGGCACTTTTACGTATGCCTTCCGGCGAACTTCGCAATGTTCCTATTGCTTGTATGGCTACTGTTGGTCAGGTAAGCAATCCCGAACATGCAAACATCAACATCGGTAAAGCAGGACGCAAACGCCATATGGGCATTCGTCCCACAGTTCGTGGTTCAGTTATGAACCCCAACGACCACCCCCACGGTGGTGGTGAAGGTAAGTCACCGATCGGTCGTCCCGGCCCGGTTACTCCTTGGGGCAAACCTGCTTTGGGTTATAAGACACGCAAGAAGAATAAAGCTTCAAACAAGCTTATCGTAAAGCGTCGTAACGGTTAATCGACGAAAGGAGAAAAAGTAAATGGGTAGAAGCGTTAAAAAAGGACCTTTTGTGCAACCTGTATTGCTTAAGAGAATTCAGGAAATGAATGCTTCAGGCGAGAAGAGAGCTCTCAAAACCTGGAGCCGCGCATCCACTATTTTTCCGGATTTTGTCGGTCACACCATTGCAGTTCATGACGGACGCCGTCATGTTCCGGTATATGTAACTGAAGATATGGTTGGACACAAACTCGGTGAGTTTGCACCTACCAGAACATTCAAAGGCCATGCCGGAGCAAAGACAACCGGTAGATAAGCGGTCGAAAGGAGAATATGACTTATGGAATCAAGGGCAGTTTTAAAATACGCCCGCATTTCACCCCGTAAGGTGAAAATTGTGCTGGATCTTATCCGCAATAAGCCCGCAGACATAGCCATGGCAATTCTTAAGAATACTCCTAAGGCCGCCTGCGAACCCTTGCAAAAGCTTTTGGCTTCTGCAATGGCAAATGCGGAAAACAACCATAATATGAATGTTGCTTCTTTATATGTTGCAGAGTGCTTTGTATCACCCGGACCTACTCTTAAGAGAATTCGTCCCTGTGACCATGGTCGTGCACACAGAATTTTGAAGAGAACATCACATGTAACCCTGATTCTCAGGGAAAAAGAAATTAAGGAATAAGGGAGGTTTTAGTTAATGGGCCAGAAAGTTAATCCTAACGGTTTTCGCGTTGGTGTTATAAAAAATTGGGACTCTCGCTGGATCACTGACAATAAGAGCTTCGGCGATACCCTGGTAGAAGACTATAACCTTCGCAAATACCTTAAAAAGAAACTTTACAACGCAGGCGTTCCCAAGATTGAAATCGAGCGTGACGCTAAGCGTGTAAGAATTCACATTCATTGTGCTAAGCCCGGTATCATTATCGGACGTAACGGCGCAGAAATTGAAAAATTAAGAGAATCTGTTCAGAAAATGCTCGGCAAGCCTGTTGTTATCAATATTGTTGAGGTTAAGAATCCTGACCTTAACGCAACATTGGTTGCAGAGAATATTGCAGCACAGCTTGAAAAGAGAACATCTTTCCGTCGTGCTATGAAACTTTCCATCGGACGCGCAATGCGTGGCGGTGCAAAGGGTATCAAAACACAGTGTTCAGGCCGTCTTGGCGGTGCTGAAATTGCACGTACTGAGCATTACCATGAAGGTACAATTCCTCTTCAGACAATTAGAGCTGATATTGATTACGGCTTTGCTGAAGCAAAGACAACCTACGGCCGCATCGGCGTTAAGGTTTGGATCTATCAAGGCGAAGTTCTCCACGATTCACGTAAATCGGCTTCTAAGAAGGAAGGAGGCAACCGCTAATGTTAATGCCTAAAAGAGTTAAATACCGCAGAGTACACAGAGGTCGCTTGACCGGTAAGGCAACACGCGGTACCACCGTAAGTTACGGTGATTTCGGTCTTCAGGCTCTTGAACCGGCCTGGATCACATCAAATCAGATAGAGGCAGCCCGTGTTGCAATGACTCGTTGCATCAAGCGTGGCGGTAAAGTTTGGATAAAAATATTCCCGGATAAACCTATCACTGAAAAACCCGCTGAAACTCGAATGGGTTCAGGTAAAGGTTCTCCTGAATATTGGGTAGCAGTTGTTAAACCCGGCAGAGTTATGTTCGAAATTGCCGGTGTTGACGAGGCGCTTGCTCGTGAGGCTATGCGCTTGGCTGCAAACAAACTCCCTATCAAATGTAAAGTAATAGCTAAGCAGGAAACGGAGGGTGAGCAGTAATGAACGCACAAGAAATCAAAGAAAAATCCGTGACTGAGCTCATTAAGCTGCTGGAAGACCTCAAAAAAGACCTGTTTCATCTGCGCTTTCAGCATGCAATTAATCAGCTGGACAATCCTGCACGCATCGGCGCTGTAAAAAAGGATATTGCCAGAGTAAAAACAGTACTCCGCGAGCGTGAGCTTTCGGAAAATACTAATGCGTAAGGAGGCAGACAGTCATGAGTGAGAGAAATCTTCGTAAAACCAGAACAGGCAGAGTTGTCAGCGACAAGATGGATAAAACTGTTTTAGTTGCCATTGAAGATAACGTTAGACATCCGCTTTACAAGAAAATTATTAAAAACACTATTAGGCTTAAAGCCCATGATGAAAATAATGCCTGCCAAGTAGGCGACAGAGTTTCTATTATGGAAACACGTCCCCTCTCAAAAGATAAGAGATGGCGCGTTGTTGAAATAATTGAAAAAGCTAAATAAGGACTTTTGTTAGGAGGAAAACACTGTGATACAGCAACAGAGTTACCTCAAGGTTGCCGACAATACTGGTGCTAAAGAAATTATGTGCATCCGTGTATTAGGAGGCTCCAGAAGGAGGTACGCCAATATAGGCGACGTTATCGTGGCTTCTGTAAAAAAGGCCATCCCTGGTGGTACTGTTAAGAAGGGCGATGTTGTAAAGGCTGTCGTGGTTCGTTCCGCAAGAGGCCTTCGTCGCAATGACGGCACTTATATCAGATTTAATGAAAACGCAGCTGTGCTTATTAAGGATGACAAGAATCCTCGTGGCACACGTATCTTTGGACCCGTAGCCAGAGAGCTTCGCGAGAAAGATTATCTCAAGATTCTTTCATTGGCTCCCGAAGTACTTTAATCGCAAAGGAGAAAATTATGAGTAAACTCGGCATAAAAGTTGGCGATACCGTAATGCTTTTGACCGGCGACGATGAGTACAAAGGAAAGACCGGCAAGGTTTTACAGGTTAGCGCTAAAGAAGGAAAATGCATTGTTGAGGGTCTTAACATTGTTTCAAAACACGTTAAACCCAAAAAGGCAGGCGACCCCTCAGGTATTATTAAAACCGAGAGTGCAATTTACGCATCAAAACTGATGCTCGTTTGCCCCAAATGCAACAAGCCCACTCGTCTTGCACACAAGATTGAGGATGGCAAAAAAGCCCGCATGTGCAAAAAATGCGGCGCAACATTTTAAGGCTTAGGAGGAATTGAAGTATGTCAAGAATTAAAACAGAATACATTAATACAATTGCTCCTGCGCTTATGAAGAAATTCAACTACAAGAGCGTAATGCAGATTCCCAAGATGGAAAAGGTTGTTATCAACGTAGCTTGTGGTGAAGCAAGAGATAACCCGAAGGTTATCGATTCAATCATCAACGACCTTACCGTTATCACCGGTCAAAAACCGGTAGTCTGCAAGGCAAGAAAGTCAGTTGCAAACTTTAAACTTCGTCAGGGTATGCCTATCGGCGTTAAAGTTACCTTGCGTGGCGAGAGAATGTATGACTTTATTGACCGCTTATTCACTGCAGCACTTCCCAGAGTTAGAGACTTCCGCGGTATTAACGCCAATTCATTTGACGGTCGCGGCAACTACTCAATGGGTGTTAAGGAGCAGTTGATTTTCCCGGAAATTGTTTATGACAAGATTGACAAAGTACGCGGAATGGACATTATATTTGTTACTACCGCTAACACAGATGAAGAAGCACGTGAGTTGTTATCACTCATGGGTGCTCCGTTCGCGAAGTAAGGAGAGGAATTATGGCCAAAACAGCAATGAAAATAAAGCAGGCAAGACCTGCAAAGTTTTCCACAAGGCAGTACACCAGATGTAAGATCTGCGGCCGTCCGCATGCCACTCTTCGTAAGTACGGAATTTGCCGCATCTGCTTCAGGGAACTTGCTTATAAAGGCGAAATCCCTGGCGTAAAGAAGGCTAGCTGGTAAGCAATTAAGCAAAGGAGGAACAAGGCATGCAAATCACCGATACCATCGCTGATATGCTTACAAGAATTCGTAACGCAAGTTCAGCAAAACACGATTCGGTTGATATCCCCGCATCCAATGTAAAGAAGTCTATTGCACAGATTTTATTGGACGAGGGTTACATTAACGACTTTCAGGTCATTGATGACGGAAAGCAGGGCGTAATTCACATTGTTTTGAAATACACCCAAAACAAAACGCAGGTCATTACGGGACTCCGAAGAGTGTCCAAACCCGGTCTGCGTATATACACTAACGTAGAAGATATGCCCAAGGTTATGAGAGGTCTTGGTGTTGCAATTCTTTCAACATCAAAAGGTATCATGACCGATAAGCAGGCACGTGTCGCTAATGTTGGCGGCGAAGTGCTCGCTTACATCTGGTAGGGGGTGCGAGAGTTATGTCACGTATAGGATTAAAACCCATTGCAATTCCTGCAGGTGTTGATGTTAAAATTTCAGACAATACTGTTACCGTTAAGGGTCCTAAGGGCGAACTTACTCAGACTCTTTGCCCCTCAATTTCAGTATCTGTTGAGAACGGCGAAATTACCGTTGCTCGTGCTAGCGATGTTAAAGAACACCGTTCACTTCACGGTCTTTCACGCACACTTATTGCCAATATGATTGAAGGCGTTACTAACGGCTTTAGCAAAACATTGGAAGTAAATGGTGTTGGTTACCGTGTAGCTAAGCAGGGTAAAGACCTGGTTATGAACCTTGGTTTTTCCCATCAAGTTATAATGTCCGAGATTCCCGGCATTACCATTGATGTTCCCAATCAGAACACAATCGTTGTTTCGGGTCCCGATAAGCAGATGGTTGGTCAGTTTGCTGCAGATATTCGCGACAAACGCCGTCCTGAACCTTATAAGGGCAAGGGTATTAGATATCAAGGCGAGGTTGTCCGTCGTAAAGAGGGCAAGGCTGCCAAAGGCGCAAAGTAAAAGGAGAGTATAAGACATGATTAAAAAGATTGATACTAAAAAAGCACGTCTTGTACGCCACTTGCGTGTGCGCGGCAAGATAAGCGGTACCGCTGAGTGCCCCCGTCTTAATGTTTTTCGTTCATCCAGCAGAATTTATGCTCAGGTGATTGACGATGTAGCAGGCGTTACAATTGCAGCAGCTTCTTCAGCCGAGAAGAATTTCGAAGGCGGCAGAGGCAACAAAGAGGCTGCAAGAAAAGTCGGTAATATGATTGCCGAGCGCGCTATTGCAAAAGGAGTTTCTGAAGTAGTATTTGACCGTGGCGGTTATATCTACCACGGACGCGTACAGGAACTTGCTGAAGGTGCCCGTGAGGGCGGCCTTAAGTTCTGATGAGAGGGAGGAAACATTTTGGCTAACAATATTGACGCTTCAACTTTAGAATTAAATGAACGTGTAGTTGCCATCAACCGCGTATCAAAAACCGTTAAGGGCGGACGTATTATGAAATTCTCCGCTTTGGTTGTTGTTGGTGACGGTAACGGAACCATCGGTTTCGGCTTAGGAAAAGCTGGCGAAGTTCCGGATGCTATACGTAAGGGTATTGAGGACGCTAAAAAGAATCTTATAAAGATTTCTCTTAAAGGCACCACAATTCCTCATGAAACAATAGGCAAGTTTGGTGCAGGTCGCGTTATGCTTAAACCTGCCGGCCCCGGTACCGGTGTTATCGCCGGCGGCGCAGTACGTGCTGTTGTTGAAGTTGCAGGTATTAAAGATATTAGAACAAAGGCTCTTCGTTCTAACAACCCCTGCAATGTAGTACGTGCTACAATCAACGGTCTTGCCAGTCTTAAATCTATTGACGAAGTTGCTGCAAAACGCGGCAAGTCGGCACAAGAAATTTTAGGATAGGAGGTTGGCAAAATGGCTAAAGCAAATCAAAACACAGTAACAATTAAGCTTAAAGGTAGCTTAATCGGTTCTAAGAAAGACCAGATTGCCACCGCCAAAGCTCTGGGTCTTTCAAAAATAGGTGACGTAACTGTTCAGCCTAACAATCCCCAGACAATGGGCAAAATCAAAAAAATCATCCACCTCATCGAGGTAACATCTAAATAATTACCGCAATTATATTAAGGAGGTGCGAAAAGTGAAATTACACGAATTATCTCCCGCACAGGGATCGACAAAAGCAGTTAAGCGCGTTGGTCGTGGTCACGGCTCAGGTAACGGCAAAACAGCAGGTAAAGGTCACAAGGGTCAAAAGGCTCGTGCAGGCTATAGCATGAAGCTTGGCTTTGAGGGTGGTCAGATGCCGCTGCAAAGACGTGTTCCTAAGCGTGGTTTCAACAACATCTTCAGAGTAGAGTATGCTGTTGTAAATCTTGCTGCTTTAGAAACCTTTAAAGATGGCGCAACTGTTGACGCTGAGGCTCTTGTTAAAGCGGGCAAAATCAAAAACGCTGCTAAGCCGGTTAAGATTCTTGCAAACGGAAATCTTACCAAAAAGCTCACAGTAAAAGCTGACGCCTTCTCCGCATCTGCAAAGGAAAAAATTGAGGCTGCAGGCGGCAAGGCAGAGGTGATTAATAATGATTGAAACTATTAAGAATGCTTGGCGTTTACCTGAATTGCGCAAAAAGATTTTGTTTACACTTCTTATTGTTGCAATTTTCCGTATAGGTTCTTTTATTCCGGTTCCTTACGTTGATTGGTCGGCACTTTCATCTGCTATAACAAGTGAAGGTGCATCAGAGTTTCTTAATTATTTATCAATCATGACAGGTGGCGGACTTGAGTATGGTGCTATCTTCTCAATGTCTGTAACCCCATACATCAATGCTTCAATTATTATGCAGTTGTTGTCTGTTGCAATTCCTGCTTTAGAGCGTCTTTCAAAAGAAGGCGAAGAAGGACAAAAAGTTATTGCAAAAATAACACGTTTTGTTACAGTCGGTCTTGCGTTATTACAGGGTGTAGCTTATTTCTTCTACTTGAAAAACAGCGGTTACCTTACAGTTGCAAAGAGTGCAACAGGCGCTATGATTTTTGCAGGCGCAGTTATCGTTCTTTGCTTTACAGCAGGTTCTGCATTAATTATGTGGCTTGGTGAGCAGATTGATGCAAAGGGTATTGGCAACGGTATTTCAATGATATTGTTTGCCGGTATTATTTCAAGAGGCCCACAAGCGTTCAGAACACTTGGTAAGGCCTTTATTGACGGTGAAATCGGTCAGAAGATTGCAGTCTTAGGTATTGTGTTACTGTTTATCTTAATTGTAGCTTTTATAGTTTGGATGACAAATTCAGAGCGTCGCATTCCCGTTCAGTATGCAAAACGCGTTGTTGGACGTAAGATGTACGGCGGTCAGAACACACACATCCCGATTAAAGTAAGTATGTCAGGCGTTATGCCCATCATATTTGCAAGTTCAATTTTGATGCTTCCCACAATGATTCTTTCATTTATGAAGAATACCGGCTCAAGCTTCTATAAGCTGCTTACACTGTTCAGTGTGCAGGGTGTGTTCTATGCAATACTTTATTTTGCATTGATTATCGCATTTGCATATTTTTATACTACAATTCAGTACAACCCTGTTGAAATGGCAAACAATCTTCGCAAAAACGGCGGTTCGATTCCCGGCATTCGTCCAGGCAAATCAACTTCAGATTTTATTTCGAAGATTTTGTCAAGAATAACCCTAATGGGTGCTATATTCCTCGGTGTTCTCGCTGTATTGCCGATTGCAATCGGTAATATGGGTGGTATCCCGATTTCACTCGGTGGTACATCAGTCATAATTCTTGTTGGTGTTGCACTTGACACGGTTCAAAACCTTGAATCACAAATGCTTATGCGCCACTACAAAGGATTCTTGGATTGATAACTCAGGAGGTGACGTTTGGGTGAATTTAATACTTATGGGCCCTCCGGGCGCCGGTAAAGGAACTCAAGCGAAACTTATTTGTGAAAAATTATCTATACCCGCAATTTCCACAGGTGACATTCTTCGAGAGGTTACCAAGTCGGGAACTGAGAAGGGTAATCAGATTAAGGCTCTTATTGATGCCGGCAATCTTGTTCCTGATGATATCATTTTGGATATCATCAGGGAAAGAATTGCAAAAGATGATTGTTCCGGCGGTTTTTTGCTCGACGGCTTTCCTCGAACCATTCCGCAAGCAAAAGCGCTTGATGAAATGGGTATTGAAATTAACAAGGTTATTTTAATTGAGGTTCAAGACGAAGCAATCATAGCAAGAATGTCTAAAAGACGAGTCTGCGATGTATGCGGAGCAACGTATCATCTCGAACACAGAAAGCCTCTCAATGAGGGTGTTTGTGATGATTGCGGCGGCAAACTTGTTTGCCGTAAGGATGACGATCCAAAAACCGTAAAGGACAGATTAAGCGTTTATCATAAAACCACCGAACCTTTGATAAGTTATTATGAGCAATCACAAAGACTTTTCAAGGTTGACGGACGCAAAAGTATGGAAGATGTATTTAATACAATTCTTTCAGGCTTGGGGTTGTAAATATGATAGTGCTTAAGACAGGCAGAGAACTCGCTTTAATGCGCGAGGCTTGTAGAATCTCTGCCGGTGCGTTAAAATTGATAGGCAGTGCGGTTCAACCCGGCGTTTCTACAGCTGAGCTTGACCAAATTGCTGAAAAATACATTCGCGAGCAGGGAGCAACACCTAACTTTAAAGGTTATCAAGGCTATCCTGCAACGGCATGTATATCAATAAACAACGAGGTTATTCATGGCATACCGTCAAAAAATCGCATCATAAAAAACGGTGACATAGTCAGCGTTGACCTTGGTGCCTGCTTTGAGGGATACCACGGTGACAATGCCGCCACTTTTGCAGCAGGTGATATTTCGCCTGAGGCAAAGCGGCTGATGGACACAACCCGCGAAAGCCTTTATGAAGGAATAAAAGCGGCGAGTGCCGGCGGCAGAATCGGTGATATTTCTTTTGCAGTTCAAAGGTATGTCGAGGCACGCGGTTACTCTGTGGTACGACAGTTTGTGGGCCATGGCGTAGGCACGAGCCTGCATGAAGCACCGGAAGTGCCAAACTTTGGTACAGCCGGTAGGGGAGTAAGGTTAATGCCCGGTATGACATTAGCTATCGAACCCATGGTAAATATGGGCAAAGAAAAGGTTAAGGTTTTACCAGACGGTTGGACAGTACTCACCTGTGACGGTTCATTGTCAGCCCATTTTGAACATACTATTGCAATCACTAAAGACGGTCCTGTAATAATGACGGTTTGTGATTGACGGAGGCAAATATGAAATTCGGAAGAATAGTTTGTTCTAAAGCCGGGCGTGACAAAGGATGTTTTATGGTGATAGTAAAGGTTAATGACAAGCGCATTTATGTAGCCGACGGCAAACATAGAAAGCTTGACAATCCAAAACCTAAAAATCCCTTGCATCTTACTAAAACCGCCGCACAACTTGACATAGAAGATATGTCAACAAATAAATTACTGACGCAGGCGTTGAAAAAATTTGCAACGCAGGCGGACAGCCGGGAGGAACAATAATGTCTAAATCAGACATGATTGAGGTAGAGGGCACAGTTCTTGAGGCAATGCCTAACGCAATGTTTAAGGTAGAACTTCAAAACGGTCATGTAATTAATGCCCATATATCCGGAAAATTGCGTATGAACTTTATTCGCATCCTTCCGGGAGATAAGGTCACGGTTGAAATGTCACCGTACGATCTTTCTAAGGGCCGCATTACATGGCGCTCTAAGTAATGGCTTAAATTTAGGAGGTATATAAAATGAAAGTCAGACCTTCTGTTAAAAAGATTTGCGAAAAATGCAAAGTCATCAAACGCAAGGGACGTATCATGGTTATTTGTGAGAATCCCAAGCACAAACAGCGTCAGGGTTAACCTGTTCGCACAAATAATGTGGAGGTGCATTGATAAATGGCACGTATTGCCGGTGTAGACCTGCCTAACGAAAAAAGAGTTGAAATTGGACTCACATATATTTTCGGTATAGGTCTTACAGTATCAAAAAAGATTCTCGCTGACACAGGTATCAACCCTGACACACGCGTTAAGGATCTCACTGAAGAAGACATAGCTAAATTGCGTGAGTATATCGAGCACAATGTACAGACCGAGGGTGACCTTCGTCGTGCAACTGCTATGGATATCAAACGCCTTATTGAAATCGGAAGCTACCGTGGCACACGCCATCGTAAAGGCTTGCCGGTAAGAGGGCAGCGTTCAAAGACAAATGCCCGTACTCGCAAAGGTCCCAGAAAGACCATGGCTAATAAGAAGAAGTAATGGAGGGAAGATAATATGGCTACAAAGGGTAAAACAACAACCACCCGCAGACGCCGCGAAAAGAAAAACATCGAAAAGGGCTCTGTCCATATCCAGTCAACCTTCAACAATACTATTGTTACAATAACAGATACTCAGGGTAATGCGATTTCCTGGGCATCAGCTGGTGAACTTGGATTCCGTGGTTCAAGAAAATCTACTCCGTTTGCTGCACAAAGTGCTGCAGAAATAGCTGCTAAGGCTGCTATGGAGCATGGTCTTAAAACCGTTGAGGTTTTTGTTAAGGGCCCCGGCGCCGGACGCGAAGCTGCTATCCGTGCGTTACAGGCGGCAGGACTTGAAGTAAGTCTTATTAAAGACGTTACTCCCATCCCGCACAATGGATGCCGTCCGCCTAAGAGAAGAAGAGTATAACCGTTTGGAGGGTAAATAGATATGGCAAGATATACTGGTCCGGCTTGCAAACTTTGCCGCAGAGAAGGCCAAAAGCTTTTCTTAAAAGGCGAGCGTTGCTATTCCGGTAAATGTTCAGTGGCTCAAAGAGCTTATGCCCCCGGCCAGCACGGTCAGGGTCGCAAAAAGACATCCGAATACGGTTTACAACTTCGTGCTAAGCAAAGAGCAAGACGTTTTTACGGTGTTCTGGAGTCTCAGTTCCATCATTATTTTGAGATGGCTGAAAGAAAACCCGGTGTAACAGGTACAAACCTGCTTCGCATTCTTGAAAGCCGTCTTGATAACGTTGTTTATCGCGTAGGTTTCGCTTCATCAAGAGCAGAAGCCAGACAGCTTGTAACTCATGGTCACTATGAAGTTAACGGCAAACGCGTTAACATTCCTTCATATCTGCTTCGTGCAGGCGATGTTGTTAAGGTATGCGCAAAAAGCGCCGATACCGATAAGATGAAGGCTGTATTTGAGGCTAACTCAGGTCGTCCCGTTCCCCAGTGGATTGACCTTAACAAAGATGCTCATGAAGCAAAGATTCTTAATCTGCCTGAACGCGATCAGATTGAGGCACCTGTTGAAGAACAACTTATTGTTGAGTTCTATTCAAAATAATTAGGAACAATGTTTTTAATAGGCGGAAAAAACCGCACTGCTTTCGCCTGTTTTTTACATTATTTTTTGTGCGGAGAAATGGAGCTTTTGCATGATAGAAATTGAAAAGCCCAGAATTGAAACGCTGGAGTTATCGGGCGACGGTACCTACGGTAAGTTTGTCATGAAACCTCTTGAGAGAGGCTATGGCACTACTCTTGGCAACAGCATGAGACGCGTATTGCTTTCAACACTTGAGGGTGTAGCTGTTACATCAGTTAAGATTGACGGTGTAGTTCACGAATTTTCAACTATTGAAGGCGTGAAAGAGGATGTTACTGAAATCATCCTTAATATCAAAAGTCTTACTGCATTGCTTCATACAGAGGAACCTAAAAAGGTGTTGATTGAAGCAGAAGGTCCTTGCGTTGTTACCGGTGCTTCTATCAAAACAGATTCAGAAGTTGAGATACTTAACCCTGATCTTTACATTGCAACTGTCGGTGAAGGTGGCAAGCTTGTTATGGAGCTTACACTTGAGAAGGGCAGAGGATATGTACCTGTTGAGCGTAACAAGACCGAAAAAGACGTTATTGGCGTTATTAAGGTTGACTCAATATTCACACCTGTTCTCAAATGTAATTATACAGTTGAGAGCACACGTGTTGGTCATTTAATTGACTATGACTGCCTTACCTTAGAGGTTTGGACAAACGGTACAATCAAGGCTAACGATGCTGTTTCGCTTTCTGCAAAGATTTTGCGTGACCATCTCGCTTTGTTCCATGACTTGTCTGATGCTGCAAACAGTGAAGAAAGTTTACTTTCTGAAAAAGGTGACAGAGCTAAAGAAAAGGTTCTCGATATGACTATTGAAGAACTTGACCTTTCAGTTCGTAGCTTTAACTGCTTGAAGCGTGCCGGTATTAATACCGTGCAAGACTTAATTAACAAGACCGAGGAAGATATGATGAAAGTCAGAAACCTCGGACGTAAATCCCTTGAAGAGGTCGTACAGAAGCTTAGTTCTTTCGGCTACGCACTCAGCAAGGAAAGTGAATAATACCGGTTAGGAGTGAATTAGAATGCCCGGAACGAGAAAACTCGGCAGAACCAGCTCTCATAGGCTCTCAATGCTCAGAGGTATGGTAACATATCTTATTGAGAACGGTAAGGTTGAAACAACCGAAACACGTGCCAAAGAGGTTCGTTCTTTAGCCGAAAAGTATATAACCCTCGCAAAAGAAAACACTCTTTACAACAAACGCTTGGCTATGGCTTTCATTACTAAGGAAGATGTTGTTAAAAAGTTGTTTGACGAGGTGGCACCTAAGTATGCCAACCGTTCTGGCGGATACACCCGCATTACAAAGATTGGTCCTCGTAGAGGCGATGCTGCTGAAATGGCAATCATCGAACTTCTGTAAAGCGCTTTAGTATCTGTAACGGAATATAAAAAATTATCAGACCCTCACATCGTTGCTTTAAAAATGATGCGGGGGCCTGATTTTTTATATGTTACGCTTTGTCACGTTGTTTTTTTAGCTTTTTGTGTTATAATCTTTTTAAAATATATTTTTGGAAGCGAAATGTTATGGAATTTAATGAAAAATTACAGAATCTAAGAAAGCAAAAGGGTTATACTCAAGAAGAACTTGCGAATGCGCTTTATGTTTCAAGAACGGCTATATCAAAATGGGAATCGGGCAGGGGATATCCTAATATAGATTCACTAAAAAGCCTTGCAGAACTGTTTTCCGTAACCGTTGATGAGTTGCTATCTAGTGACGAGCTATTAAATTTGGCAGAACGTGACAAAAATCAAACAAAAAAGAATATACGTAACACAATGTTTGCTTTGTTAGATGTTTCAATGGTAATGTTGTTGTTTTTACCCTTGTTTGCCCAAAGAAAAGGCGGCGTTGTTCAAGAGGTTTCTCTTTTGATTTTTTCTGCCTCAACACCATATTTAAAGTTAATTCCTGTTATTTTACTTGTTTTTACGATGGCCATGGGAATTTTCTCGTTGGCTTTCAAAAACGCTTACAGCGCATTTTACATAACATTATTCACAAGAGTGTCTCTGGTATCAAACGCAGTTATGATGATTTTGTTTATCATAAGTCTTCAACCCTATGCAGCAATATTTGTATTTGCTTTTTTAACAATTAAGGTTTTCTTGATAATAAAATAATAATGTTACAAAAGGTGTCACGAATGTGACCCCTTTTTTCTTTTATAAATATCAACCCACCTTTACAATGTTAAGTAGAAGGTGGTGATAATATGAAAAGAAATAGTCAAAACAGTTTGTTTTTGCCGATCTCAATCTTACTGGCTTTTGTTTTGTGGACAGTGTTAATTTGTTTGGTGGATGTGAGAAAAATTGGACCAAGCGGGTCGAGCGTTGGCTTAGCAACCTTAAATGAGTTTATATTTAAACTTACAGGTGTGCATTTAAAACTGTACAATATTACTGATTGGCTAGGTCTCGTACCGATTGGCGTAGCTTTTTGTTTTGCATTAATGGGATTGTGTCAATGGATAAAAAGAAAGAGTATAAGAAAAGTTGATTATAGCTTACTAATTCTAGGAGGTTATTATATTGTCGTTATAGCTTTATATCTATTTTTTGAAAAGGTTGCTATAAATTATAGACCGGTGTTTATAAATGGATGTTTAGAAGCATCATATCCGTCATCGACAACATTATTAGTAATGTGCGTTATGCCTACTGCTGTATTGCAGTTAAATGAGCGTATAGAGCATAAGACATTAAAGTTGTGTATTAATGCGGTAATTACTATATTCGCTGTTTTTATGGTTGCAGGCAGATTAATAAGCGGTGTACATTGGTTTACTGATATCATAGGGGGATTATTGTTAAGCTGTGGTCTTGTGATGACCTATAAGTGCGTTTTAAACAAATGAAACATTTGCCTTTGACAAATATGAAGTAATGTGCATTCGCACATTATGAAGTTTTCTGCGTAGCAGAAAATGAAGTAAAATAAATTCCTTTTATGCCCGCAGGCATTTCATATTGCGAAGCAATATTTCATACGCGAAGCGTACTTCATAAATTACGCATGGAATTTATTTCATTGTTCTCAAAGAGATAAACAAAAAATGCTCCGTAAAAACGGAGCATTTTGTTTTTCGGTAAAGCCGAAATTATCTCTTTGAGAACTGGGGTGCACGACGTGCGCCTTTAAGACCGTATTTCTTACGTTCTTTCATTCTCTGGTCACGAGTCAAGAGACCGGCTTTCTTGAGAACAGCGCGAAGTTCTGCATCGTGTAAAAGCAATGCACGTGCAATACCATGGCGGATTGCGCCTGCCTGACCGGTAACGCCGCCGCCGTTTACACGGCATACAACATCAACTTTGCCGAGTGTATCGGTGAGGTTGAGGGGCTGACGAACGATCAGCTTAAGGGTTTCGAGGCCAAAATAATCATCAATATCACGATCATTGATTGTGATTTTGCCTGTACCTGCATAAAGACGTACACGTGCTACAGAGCTCTTTCTGCGGCCTGTACCATAGTAATAAGGTTTTCCTTCGTACATTATAGTGCCTCTCCTTCCTTAAAACTCAACTGCTTCAGGTTTCTGAGCAGCTTGCTTGTGATTTGCATCTTTATAAATGCGTAAACGTGTTAATGCCTTGCGGCCGATTGTGGTGTCCGGTACCATTCTCTTAACAGCTAATTCCATAGCCAACTCGGGTTTTTTAGCCATTAAGTCAGCATATTTAATTTCTTTAAGACCGCCGATATAACCGGAGTGATGACGGTAATACTTTTGTTGCATCTTTTTGCCTGTAAGGACAACGTCTGCAGCATTGATGATAACAACGTGGTCGCCACAGTCAACGTGAGGAGTAAACTCGGGCTTGCCTTTGCCGCGGAGAAGAACAGCAGCCTGAACTGCAACCTTACCAAGCGGTTTGCCGGCAGCGTCGATGATGTACCATTTACGCTGAATGTCCGATGCTTTTGCCATAAAAGTGGACATAACTTTAAACCTCCAAAATATTTTTCGTTAGTCAACGTTAGATATAATATCACAAGCTTGAAATAAAGTCAACATAATTTTTTCTAAATTTTAAAATAAATTTCATTATCTTTAATTTACTCTTTATTACTCTTTTTTTCTCTGTCTTTCTCACTTTTTATTTTTAAATTTGCGATTTTAGTAAAAAAATGTATTTCTTGACAAAAAATGTCGGTTTTCGTATAATATGGAATATAATCAGTATGTTAATATAAGGAGAACCAATTATGAAAGAGACAGGTATGATACGCCCTGTTGACCGTTTGGGCAGAGTGGTTATCCCCATGGAAATTCGCAGAACCTTTAATATGGATAAAGAAGGTGACTGTTTTGAAATTTTTACTGAAGGCGACAAAATTATTTTAAAAAAATACAATCCCAGTTGTGTCTTTTGCGGTTCGCTTGAAAACACCATTACAATGAACGATAGGGTAGTTTGCAAGGACTGCATTACAAAGTTGAACAAGATATCAGAGATTCTTTAATTTTGCTATTAAACATAATAAAAAAGCCCCAGACAATCGTCTGCGACTTTTTTTAGCGTATATAACGAACTTATTTAAGTTCAACAGTTGCGCCAACCTCAACCAATTTAGCTTTAAGAGCTTCAGCATCTTCTTTAGAAGCACCTTCTTTGATTGCTTTGGGAGCGCCGTCAACGAGAGCCTTAGCTTCTGCAAGACCAAGACCAGTAACGTCTTTAACAACTTTGATAACCTTGATTTTCTCTGCGCCAGCAGCAGTAAGAACAACGTCAAACTCAGTTTTCTCTTCTGCAGGAGCAGCAGCGGCAGCAGCAGGAGCAGCAGCAACAGCAACAGGAGCAGCAGCAGAAACGCCGAATTCTTCTTCGAGAGCTTTAACGAGCTCAGAAAGCTCTAAAACAGTAAGTGCTTTAACTTCTTCAATAAGATTTGTAACCTTTTCAGACATGATAATTTTCCTCCAAAAATAATTTTAAATGTTTTTAATTTGTTTATTTAGTTTGGCTTATGCTTCTTTTTTCTCAGCAATTGCGCTAAGTGCACGTACAAGACCTGTGAGGTTTGCGTTGAGCACATGTACAAAGCCGGAGATGGGTGCGTTCAAGCCGCCAAGAGCTTTTGCAACCAATTCCTCGCGAGAGGGCAGGCTTGCCAACTGGTTAACACCGGCAACATCGAGAATTTCTTTATCAACGAAACCGCATTTTACGCTGAAATTTTCGTGGTCCTCAGCAAATTTGCAAAGGATGCGAGCAGCAGCAGTATAATCAGTTTCGTGAATTGCGATAGCTGTTGTGCCTTCCAAGTGAGCATTAATGTCCAGACCAACCTGGTCAGCTGCACGGCTAAGCAATGTGTTTTTAATTACAAAGTAATTAACACCTGCTTCGCGAAGTTGTTTACGCATTTGTGTATCATCAGCAACGTTAATACCCTTGTAATCAACGATAACGCCTGTACATGCTTTTTCCAACTTCTCAGCAACTTCAGCAACGATCTGCTTTTTTTGTTCAAGAACTTTTTCGCTTGGCAAATAGTTCACCTCCCAAAAATAAATGCCTGTCCAAAGAAATGGACAGGCATAATAAAACAATTATAATTTGTTTTGGCCTCGTCCTCGGTAGGTTTGGTTAAAACCATGTTATGCTAAAAGCACCTACTGTCTTTGGATTTGCAACAAAAGTATAATATCACAACGAATTGTGAATGTCAAGTAAAATTTTTATGCACCAAATTTGCTTACGTTAAGTTTGATGCCAGGGCCCATTGTTGTAGCAACTGTACAAGACTTAATGTATTGGCCTTTTGCTGCTGCGGGCTTAGCTTTAACAACAGCGTTCATAAGAGCATCAAAGTTCTCGGTAAGTTTTTGTGTACCGAATGATACCTTGCCGATAGGGCAGTGGATGATGTTGCTCTTGTCAAGACGGTACTCGATTTTACCAGCTTTAGCTTCTGTAACAGCCTTAGCAACGTCCATTGTAACGGTACCTGCCTTAGGTGTAGGCATCAAGCCGCGGGGGCCGAGAACCTTACCAAGACGGCCAACCTGACCCATCATATCGGGTGTGGTAATAACTACATCGTAGTCCATCCAGTTTTCATTCTGAATTTTTGCAACGATTTCTTCTGCACCAACGAAATCAGAGCCTGCAGCTTCTGCTTCCTTGGCTTTGTCGCCCTTAGCAATAACCAAGGTGCGTACAGTTTTACCTGTACCGTTGGGAAGAACAACAGCGCCTCTAACTTGTTGGTCAGCATGACGTGAGTCAACACCTAAGCGGATGTGAAGTTCAACTGTTTCATCAAATTTTGCTGTACCTGTTTTGATAGCAATATCAAGTGCTTCGTTTACATCGTACTGCTTGCCTGCCTCAATAAGAGCAAGGCTTTCTTTATATTTTTTACCGTATTTCATGATAATTTTTCCTCCAATAATAGTGGTAAATCGGATTTTTCCTCCCACCGGAGAGATTAATCTACTACTTCAACGCCCATGCTGCGAGCGGTACCTGCAACCATGCTCATGGCTGCTTCAATGCGTGCTGCGTTAAGGTCGGGCATTTTTTGTTCAGCGATCTTTTTTACCTGTTCTTTTGTGATTTTTGCTACTTTAGTTTTGTTTGGTGTGCCTGAAGCCGTCTCAATACCGCAAGCTTTCTTAATAAGAACAGCTGCAGGAGGGGTTTTGGTAATAAAACTAAAGGAACGGTCTGCGTAAACAGTGATTACAACGGGAATGATAAGACCCATATCGTTTTTGGTACGGTCATTAAATTCCTTTGTAAATTGCATAATGTTAACACCATGCTGACCCAAAGCAGGACCTACCGGAGGAGCCGGAGTTGCCTTGCCTGCGGGAATTTGCAGTTTAATATAACCTGTGATTTTCTGAGCCATTGTTTGCACCTCCATAATTTGTGGTAACGGCGAAATTTATTTTTCGCTTGACGGAGCAAAACTCTACAATGAAATGAGCGCTCCTCCCACTGTGGCGTTTGTTATTAACGCCGGCGGCAAAACAGCCGCGTATTAATTGTTAATTAATCAGCTAAAGCGATTTGTTCAAGGTCCATTTCTACGGGGGTCTCACGACCTAACATAGAAATAAGAACGCGAACGTTGTTGTTGGGAATGTCAATTTCTTGAACAACACCCTCAAATCCCTCAAGCGGTCCACTGATAATCTTGATGTTGTCATTAACCTTATAAGAGAGCTCAACGGTTTGTTTTTCAACACCTAATGAAGCAACCTCTTCATCGGTAAGGGGAACCGGTTTTGAAGCCGGACCTACGAAACCTGTAACACCGTGAATGTTACGAACAACGTACCAAGAGTTATCTGTGACGATCATTTTGATAAGGACATAACCGGGGAAAATTTTACGCTCGGTTTCTTTTTTCTTGTTATCCTTAATCTCAACAACCTTTTCAGTAGGAATCTTAATGTCAACAATAAGATCCTGTATGCCGCGATTTTCAACCATTTTTTCAAGGTCGGTAGCGACTTTGTTTTCATAACCCGAGTAGGTATGCACAACATACCATTTTGCTTCGTTTATATCGGCCATTTGAAATCCTCCCGATTACTTCTTCAAAATAAGCTCTATCAATGAGCCGAGACCTAAGTCGAGAAGCCAAATGAATGCTCCGAAAAGAACGCAAACAATAATAACAATGATTGTGTTCTTAACAACTGCATTAGCGCTAAACCAAACAATCTTCTTAACCTCGCTTTTATAGTCGAGAACAAAGTGTTTAACTTTGCCGAAGATGGTGAGTGAACCTTTTGATTCACGAACCTTGATGTAGTCGTCAAGCAGAATGTTTGCGGCTGCACCGATGGCGCATACAAACAAAGCAATTGCAACCCAAAGTACAGTAGTAAATACAAATGAGTTTGCATAAGTGACACTTGCAATATCGGCCAAAGGACGAGTGTCAACAAAAAGGCTTGGTGCGCTGCAAGCAATTACCAGCATATAAACAGCAGGAACTGCTGAGAATATAAGCTGAGCAACGCGGCTACCCTTAAATTTGAAGCCTAATCCACCGAAGAGAACCGAAGCAATGGTGAGAATGCAACAGAAGAAAACGTCTGTTGAACGTGCCATATTGGCAGAAGCAAGTTCGTTTTTTCCGGCAAAAGCCATTGTAGCACCGGTTAATGATGTTGAACCGGTTTTGGTTACGATATCGGCGAAATCCGTGAAGAATAAAACAAGAGCAGCAACAGCACCCAAAAGCGCAATAACCTGACAGGCTTTACTAATTACTTTCATAATGCGTATCTCCTATTTTGTTTCTTTGTGGAGCGTGTGCTTTTTGCAGAAAGGACAATATTTGTTCATTTCAAGTCTATCAGGATCATTTTTCTTATTCTTGATAGTGTTGTAATTCCTCTGCTTGCACTCGCTGCAGGCCAATGTGATTTTAACTCTCATAACGGCACCTCCCGTATTACGGAAAATTTTACCCATTGCTTTTTGGGTAATAAAGCCTCCCTCGAAAGCGTGGTATAATATTTGTCTTGGCCGATAAAATAAGACAACATATTAAACGCTACTGCTTTATGAAAAAAGTCTTTACAAAAAAAAAGACTCCTGAAGAGGTATATGTGATTATAGCACATATACTCTCCAAGGTCAAGCATTTTTTACATATTTCACCTATATTATAGGGTTAGCATTTTTGCGTTCTTTTCAGGCGCTATATATAGTATAAAGTCACGGTTTTCTACATATCCGTGCTCCATTAAAGCAGCAATGGCGCAAGAGCGCACGATGGTGGGGAGGTTATTGTCCTGACTTACGTGAGCCAAAACAATACGTGTTGTGCCGCTTTTAATTAATGAGGGAAGTTCGGCAGCACAAGCAATGTTTGAAAGGTGACCACAGTCACTTAAAATTCTGTTTTTAAGTTCGGCGGGATAATGCCCTTTTTGCAACATTGAAATATCGTGGTTGGATTCAAGCATAACAAGGTGGGAACCGCAAATAGCGTTATGTACATCCTCGCTTATGTAACCAAGGTCGGTGCAAACGGCAATTTTGATACCGTCTGGCATCAAAACAGTATATCCTCGTGAGCCATCGCAGTCGTGAGAAGTGCAAAAACTTGAAATTTGCATACCATCAATTTCAATACTCTTACAGTCGGCATCAATAATTTCTGCATTTTTGGGCAGTTTGTTTGCATCGGCAAGGGTTTTGGCGGTTTGTTGCGACATTATAAGCGGAACGCCTAAATCGGTGCCGAGTTTTTTGAGGCAATTAACGTGATCGATATGAGAGTGGGTGATAAGTATTGCCTTAATTTCGTCTTGGTTAATGTTTTGTTGTGCCAATGCATCAAAGACGGCTTTGGCAGAACGGCCTGCATCAATCAAAAGGCCTGTTGAAGAACAACCAAGATACGTGCAGTTGCCTTTGCTTGAACTGAAAAGGGGACAAAAGCGTGACATAATGCCAAAACCTCCTGTTTTTAAAATTAAACTGCCGAATGTTTATCATCCGGCAGTAAACGTTTTAATTAACCGATATTTTTATTTTCAATTATAGGCTCGATTTCCTGATAACATATATCAGCGCCAAGCGCAGTGAATTTTTCTGCAATTTTTTCATAGCCGCGTTTGATGGTATCGATATTTTCAATTTCAGTTAAACCGTCGGTCATAAGACCTGCAATAACCATTGCTGCACCAGCACGAAGGTCGATTGCTTGAACGGGAGCGGGTTTTAAATTTTCAACACCAGTAATAATTGCCATTTTGCCGTCAACCTTAATTTGAGCACCCATAAGTGCGAGTTGGTCAACATATTTAAAGCGATTGTCCCATACGCTTTCGGTAACAACGCTCAAACCTTCTGCAATTGAAAGCAAAGCGACAATTTGGGGTTGCATATCGGTGGGGAAACCCGGATGGGGCATTGTTTTAATTGAACAGCCTTTAGGGCGGTCGTTCATTACAATGCGAAGCGATTCGGTATCTTCCTCTATTTTTGCACCCAACTCTTTGAGTTTTGCGGTAATTGATTCGAGATGCTTTGGTGTAATATTGTTTATTGTTACGTCACCGCGAGTTGCAGCGGCGGCAACCATATAGGTTCCTGCTTCAATTTGGTCGGGGATAATAGAATAATCCGTTCCAGACAAACTTTCAACACCGCGGATTTTAATGATGCTTGTACCGGCACCCATAATATCGGCGCCCATGCTGTTTAAAAAGTTTGCAAGGTCAACCACGTGAGGTTCTCTTGCGGCGTTGCCGATAATAGTAAGGCCTTTCGCTTTTACAGCAGCAAGCATAATGTTGATGGTTGCACCGACAGACACCATATCAAGATAAATTGAACTGCCTGTAAGAACGGTTGCTTTAACGTCAACCATACCGTTATCAATAGCAACCGAAGCACCAAGACCCTGAAAACCTTTTAAGTGTTGGTCAATGGGGCGCACACCAAAATCGCATCCGCCTGGAGGAGCAACACAAGCCTTATTAAAACGGCCAAGCAATGCGCCGATAAAATAAGTTGATGCGCGCATGCTTTTGGTCATACTTAAAGGCACGATGTGAGAGTGTATGCCCTTGGGGTCAATCTCAACAGTGTGTTCTTCGGGGTAGGTTATTTTTGCGCCAAGGTCTTGTAAAACACGTAAAAAACCAATAGTATCAGAAATTAATGGGAGGTTGGAAATACGGCAAACGCCGTCAGAAAGAATAGCACCTGCCAAAATTGCTACCGCCGCATTCTTTGCGCCGCTAATGTTAACACTGCCGCAAAGCCTTTTGCCACCGCGTATAACAATTTTTTCCACTGCGTTCACTCCCTTTTTGTTGTTAAATTAGTATTGCATAAAATTTAGGCAAACATACCACATAATGTTATCCGTATAACATAATTATATACATATTTAGTGTTTTGTCAAATTATATTTTTTCGCAAAGGCAACAATTTTTGTCAGCTTTTGTTAATAATACGTTGCAAATCGTTGATAAAACACCATCGGTATAAGGCATACAAACTCGTATATAATCATCTGTGTAACCAAGAAGCATTCCGTTATCAACCGTTTCAAACAAAACCGAGCGGGTTTGTCCTATAATGCTTTGAATATAGTTTTGTTCAGACTGCTCAGCAATAGCGTTTAAAATTTTAGCTCTTTGTTTTTTTATGCTTTGAGGAACATGATTAGGTGCTTTATCGGCAACCGTGCCGGGACGTCTTGAATATGCAAAAACGTGTGCGCGCGCAAAACCTATGTTTTTAAAAAATTGGGCGCTTTGCAAAAACTCTTCTTCGGTTTCACCCGCAAAGCCGCACATAATATCGGTGGTGATGGAAACATATTTAAAGTGTGCGCGAATTTTATCAACAAGGTTTTTATAATACAAAGCATCGTAGTGGCGGTTCATACGTTTTAGGGTTTGACTGCAACCCGATTGCAAAGAAAGGTGAAAATTGGGACAAAACTTTTTGCAACTGCTTAGTTTTTCAAGGTCGCTGTCACTTATGTTGTCGGGTTCGAGCGAACCAAGACGAATTCGTTTGATGCCATCAACTTCGGCAGCGGCATAAACTGCGTCGCAAAGCGAATAATTTTCACCTTTGCCATAGTTGCATAAGTTTATGCCAACAAGCACAATTTCACAAAAGCCGTTATCAGCAAGTTTTTGCGCTTCGGCCTTTACATCGTCGGGATGTTTTGACCTTACACGTCCTCTTGAATAGGGTATTATGCAATATGTGCAAAAATTGTCACATCCGTCTTCAATTTTAACAAAGGCTCTTGTGTGTTCGCTAAAACCTTTTATTTGGCATTTTGTGAAAGGTTCGCCATTTTTGTGGGGCGTAATAAAAGTTTTTGGAATGCCGTCTTTTTTATATTGCTCAATTTTTTCGATAAGACTGTCATAATCATTATTGCCTGTAATGATGTCGGCTAAACCGTCAACATTACCGCCTGCTTGAGAAACGCATCCGCACAGAACAATGGTTGCGTTGTAATCTCTTTTAAAACGGCGCAAAGCCTGTCTTGCTTTGCGGTCGCTTTCAGATGTGACTGAGCAGGAGTTTACAATAATTACATCTGCATCTTTAGGGTTTGTAATTTTATATCCTGCTCTTTGCATTTTTTCGCAAAGAGCCTGAGTTTCATATTGGTTTACTTTGCAACCCATTGTGTAAAAATAAACATTCATATAATAATCTCCAAAAAAACAGTAGTGTTGACAAAATTTAAAAATACAGTATAATAAATATATCAAAATTCGGGGGATAGAGATATGATTGAGTTTGATATTATGCTTACCGACTTGGAAAGTGTAAAAAAGTTTGTACAGTTGTCGGCTGACCAAGAGTTTGACGTTGACGTTTCTTGCGGAAAATATATAGTTAACGCTAAATCGTTAATGGGTATATTCAGTCTTGATCTTACAAAGCCCCTGCACATCACCGCTTATTGTGATAGCACACACACTTTTGCCGAGCAGGTTAAACCTTATATAATTGCGGCCGATTGATTAATTCAGTCGGTCTTTTATTTTATGAAAGACATTATACATTAATATACATAATCTTGCAAGGTTATAATTGCGTTGATATAATTAATATGTACCATAAAAAAGTGAGAGGTTTTAAAAGATGGATGTTTTTTATGAACAAATAATAAGTGTTAATAGGACAAAAAAGCAAAAGTTGCTTTCGGTTTTAATTTATGCATTTGCAGTAATTTTAAGTGTCGTTGCAGTGTTTGGAGCATTAAAGAATTTTGCTTTTGTAGTTTTATATGGGATAATTATTGCAAGTGTATGGTTTTTGGCTTATAAACTTGTTTGTAATTTTAATATTGAATATGAATATACAGTTACAAACGGCGAATTGGACATTGACGTTATTATAAACAAAAGCAAAAGAAAAAACATTGCATCTATAGAGTGCAAAAATATAGAGTCTGTTAAAAAGTTTAATTCTATACCGACAAGAGATATAATTGTTTGCTGCAATATGGAAGACGATGCCTATATGATTACTGCAAGAAGCGGCGGCAAGGTTTTAAAACTCGTTATTGCACCAAATGAAAAAATAAAGATGGGCATGAACAAGTTTTTGCCCAGAATTGTTGTAAAGGATGCTTTTATATGAATGATGATTTTATAAAGGATATTCTTATAGTTCGTAAAAGCGATGCTCACAAGGGCGATTTTGGCAAAGCGCTTATTATATGCGGCAGCCGTCTTATGCCCGGCGCGGCAATTATTGCCGCACGTTCGGCTTTAAGGTGCGGCGTGGGTCTTGCAACGGTTGCGTCAACATACGACACAATAAAAATTTGTGCAGCAGCTGTACCTGAGGCCGTTTATTTTGACACAAGTACCAAAAGACAAAATTTGATTAATGCTATACAAAAATCTGACGCTATTCTTATAGGTTGTGGTCTTACACAGTCTAAAGAGGCTTATGACATACTTAATGTTGTTATAGAAAACGGAAATTGTCCTTTGGTTATAGATGCTGATGGTATTAATATGGTTGCAAGTGGCATACAATTAAGTAAATACAAGGGACAAATTTGTATGACTCCCCACGCGGGTGAAATGGCACGGCTTTTGTCTTGCAATGCTGCTGAGGTTCAAAAGGACCGAATTTTTGCGGCAAAAGAATGTGTGCGCCGCTATGGTGTTACAACCATATTGAAAGGCAAGGATACAATAACCGCTTTTTGTGACGGTAGTACATTTATCAACACAACCGGCAATCCGGGTATGGCAAAACCCGGTAGCGGTGATATGCTTAGCGGAATGACGGTATCTTTACTTGCACAAGGAGTGCCGTTTGAAAAAGCTATTCCTGCGGCAGTTTATTTGCATGGTATGGCAGGCGATATTGCGGCTGAACAATTTACACAGCGTGCAATGCAGGTGAGTGATATGATTGATGTTTTGCCCCGCGTATTTAAACGTTTTGAGTGACCGCGGCGCAAAAAAGCAGCGCGGTCCTTTAACGATATAAAGGGGCTGCGCTTTTTTGAAGAAAGTATTTGTTATTTTGATTTTAGTTTTGTTTTTATCGGGTTGCAAAGACAACAATAACGTTACAACAAACAACCAAAGCTTTTTGGCAAGTGCCGAATGGAACTCCCAAAAAATAGAGTGTGAAATCAAATGCAAAAACCAAATCTATACCTTTAAAATAATTAAACCCGAGCAACTTTGTGGTATGAGCATTACGGTTAATAACGACCAATATACAATTAATTATCTTGGCTTGGAATATAAAAATGATATTGGTGGCACAGTATGCAGTATGGCAGAACTTATAAGCGATATATTAAAAAAATGTGATAATACTAAAATAAAAAGGTTGCAAGGCGAAAGCTATGGTTACGAGTGGACTGCACTAACGGACGGCGGATTTTTAAAAGAAATTATATGCGAAGAACCTAAGGTAAATATAAAAATATATAAAAAATAAACAGCTTTGAGTTTTCAAAGCTGTTTTTTGTTATCATTCAAGAATATAGATTTCAACATTGCGTCTGCCAAAAACAATACACTGTTGCTTCGTGGGGAAGAATAAATCGACGTTTGTGGGACGCTTTTTAGCAAAGCCGCCGGTGTCGGCAGCAACGGCATAACCGTAGATGTATCTTCCGTCAGAAGACTTAATATACATTTTTGTGCCGTAAGGAATAAACTTTGGGTTAACTGCGATATAACCGGGAGCAGCAACAACGCCTGTTGAGCAACGTTTGCCTGCAGAAGCTGTATAAGCAGTAGCTTGAACGGTAATATGCTTTTTATAAGAAACGGGGTTGCCGTTTTTGTCAAGCTCGATGGGTTTTGCAGGGGTGAGCGTAGAAACGCAACTTACGCTTGTGCTTGTGGTAACAACGGGTTTCTTTGTGCCGATAACAACAGTTTTATTAACCGGTTTTTGAATGATATTTTCGTTAACAACCTGGCTTTCACAAACAACGCCGTTTACAAGTTTTCTTTGATATGTTACCTGCTTTAATCCAACCTGTCCGTCTGTGACCTGCTTTTTGCCTTCTGCAAGTTTGGAAGAATAGGTTGTAGTTGAAGAAAAAGGAATTTCAACCGTTGCGGTTTCGGTGACGTAATCAATGTGGGTAATATCAATGTTTTCTGTTTTTGTGAGAACGGTTTCGGTTGAAAGGTTGATGATATCATACTGGTTAAGTGTGATGCCTGCTTTTGCAAGAGCGTCATTAACAGTACCACCTGTTACGTTAACAGTATAGTTTTGAGCAGAATAGTTAATGTGAACAGGGAAGGAATATTTAACAGCGAGTGATATATTGTTTTTATCTGCCTTTATAGTGACGTCGTCCTGCTCGGTAGTGTTTATGTTTGCAAGATTAAGGATGTCTTCGGCTTTGCTGTAAAATGTTTTAAAGCTTAATTGTTTACCGCCGTTGTCAATGGTAACATTGTTGACTGAAAGACCGCCTAATAAAATAAGCACGGCAGAGCATGTGGCTAATAAGCCAACAGAAAAAACTCTGCTTTTAAGGCGTGAGCGCACAACTGCGAAAGCGCTGCGAATTTTGTTTAACATATTAACTCCCTTGGTTTAACCAAATGTAATCTTTTGTAACCAAATAATCAAAAGTTATGTTCGTGGCTTTATTGAGAACACGAACAACCGCATTATATTATCACGAAATGTCAATGTCAAGTTTTTTAAAAGGGTCATTTTTGTGCAAAATGCACAAAAACCGCTCAAAAATGAAAAGGTTACAAATTTGTAACCCCAATATATAGAACTAAAAACACTAAATATAGATATTTTTTTCGTGAATTGTCACAAAAATGCTTTTTAGGGGTAAAAAATGGGCTTTTAGGGCTATTTTTACCATTTTTTTAAAAAAAATACAGGCATTTAAAAGAAAGTATTACTTCATTATATTATCAGTAAATATTATATATTACATAATAATACTGCAAATCACCAAAAAGTTTACTTTCGCATATATTGGCTTAATGATTATATTTAGGGGAGTTTTATATGCCAACAATATATTTAAGCCCATCAACGCAAGAGTTTAATGAGTATAACGGTGGAGGTAACGAAGAATATTATATGAATTTGGTTGCCGATGCTATGATACCTTATCTTAATGCAAGCGGCATACAGTACGTTAGAAATACACCTGAAATGACGGCGGCGAGTTCAATCGCACAGTCGAACGCGGGTAATTATGATTTTCATCTTGCTATACACTCCAATGCATCGGGAAACGAGCCATCTGGCAGCGTAAGAGGTGTTGAGGTGTATTATTATCCGCAAAGTTATAACGGTAAGCGGGCAGCAGACATTATTGCCGAAAATTATTCACTTATTTATCCTATAAATAACGCAGTAAAAACGGTGCCTACCGAAAGGTTAGGTGAGGTTGTACGCACTAAAGCGCCTGCAGTGTTGATTGAAACCGCCTTTCATGATAATGAGCAAGATGCGCAGTGGATAAGAGAAAACATTGATAATATAGCAATGAACTTAGTTTATTCACTAACCGAATATTTCGGCATTCCCTTTGTAATGCCCAGTTCTGTCAGAACAGGCTATGTTCGAACTATGGGTGGCAATCTTAATATAAGAAATCTGCCCAATACATCTTCCTATATAAAAACAAAATTACCCAACGGTACTGCTGTATCGGTCTATGGTGAAATACCAGGTTGGTATATAATTGGGTATAACGGAATAACAGGATATGCAAAAGCAGAGTATATCAGCGTATAAAAAACACACTTACCTTTTATAAGGTAAGTGTGTTGTCAAACATACTTGAAATTTTATTTTTAAGAGCTGGATACAGGTCAATGCTTTTGTGACTTTTAAACATTTCACAAGCTTCGTTTGTCGCACATTTTAAAATATTTATATCGCAAGAAATGTCGGCAATTTTTAGGTTTGGCAGGCCATGCTGACGGCTCCCCAAAAAGTCACCAGGACCTCGTATTGCGAGGTCTTTTTCTGCGATTTCAAAACCGTTATGGGTTTTGGTAAAGGTTTTAAGTCGCTCTAAGGTTTCTTGGTTTTGGCTGTCGCAAACCAATATGCAGTTAGACTCTAAGTTTGAACGTCCGATTCTGCCGCGCAACTGATGCAGTTGTGATAAACCGTATCGGTGGGCATCTTCAATTATCATAACGGTTGCACTTGGAACATCAACGCCAACCTCGATAACTGTGGTGCAAACAAGCAGTTGGGTGTCGCCGTTTACAAAGCTGTCCATAATGGTTGCCTTTTGTTTTGCGTTCATTTTGCCGTGTAAAAGCGCAATCTTATAGTTTGAAAATTCACCATTTTTAAGTTCTTCGTAATATTCCTTTGCAGGAGTAAGAGGAGAGTCGCTTTCTTCGATAAGGGGACAAACTATATAGGCTTTATGACCATTGTCCAACTCATCTTTAACAAATTTGTAAGCACGAAGTTTTTTTGTGCTGTCGATAAGATAAGTGTTAACGTTAGCGCGGTCTTTTGGGGCTTGGTTTATAATGCTTAAATCAAGGTCGCCGTAGATTATAAGCCCTAATGTTCTGGGGATTGGTGTGGCAGACATAACCATAACGTGTGGCCCCACACCTTTGCTTGAGAGGGTGTTGCGTTGGTTAACACCGAAGCGATGCTGTTCGTCGGTTATAACAAGACCTAATTTGTTGAATTCTACCTTGTCGGTCAACAAAGCATGTGTGCCTGTTATAATGTCAATTTCACCTTGCTTCAATCTTTTTAAAATATCATTTGCGGCGGCTTTTGGGGTTGAACCCGTAAGTAAAGCGCATGTAAGTTTTGAAGAACCAAGCATACGGCAAAGGGTGTTGTAATGCTGTGTTGCCAAAATTTCCGTTGGTGCCATAAGTGCTGATTGCAAACCATTTTTTGCCGCTGTATAGCACAAAGAGGCGGCAACAGCCGTTTTGCCGGAGCCAACGTCACCTTGAACAAGCCTGTTCATAGGGGTTGTTTTTCTCATATCGTTAACGCAGTCTTTAATAGCGCTCATTTGTGCTTCGGTAAGCTTAAAAGGTAAAGCGTCGCAAAACTCGTTGGTATAGTCTTTTTCGATAATATGGGATGTTTGGCTTCTGTTTATGTTTTTTGTTAAAAACAGTCCGCACTGCAACAAAAATAACTCTTCAAAAACCAAGCGTCGTCGAGCTTGAGCCAACATATCAGCGTTTTTGGGAAAATGTATATTTTCGATTGCTGTTTTTCGAGGTAAGAGACGGTATTTTGTTATAAGGTGCTGAGGCAAGAAATCACTATCGTCAAGAAATTCCAGCGCTGTCTTAACGGTTTTAGCAATAGCGCGACTGTTAAGTCCCGCAACCGAGTGATAAATGGGTTTAATGTCGTCGCAAGACGTTGGCGCAATTTGAGGTGAAATCATTTCAACGCCGCTTCTGCCAAAATTTAGTTTTCCGTAAAAAAGATACGTATTGCCGTTTTTTAATGCATTTGCGGCATATTTGTTATTAAAAATTTTAACATAGAAAACGTTTTCGCCATCTGTGGCAGTGGTTGTAAAAAGAGCGGTTTTTCCTTTTAAATAGTTGAGTTTAACATCCTGCATAACGGTTGCTTTTATGCAACAAAGTTGTCCTAAAGAGCATTCGCTAAGCTTTTTTGGATTACTCCAATCTTCATACGCTCTGGGGAAAAATTCTAAAAGGGCACAGACTGAAAAAATGCCCAGCTTGTTGAAAAGCTGGGCACGTTTTTCGCCTACGCCCTTTAAATATTGTATATCCCGTTTTTGTAAATCTTCAAACGGCATTTTAAATTCCCCTTATTCAGCGGATATTATGAAATAATAGACAGGCTGGTCACCCTTAACGAGTGCTATATCAGCTTTTGCACCAAACTTGTCGTTAATTTGGTTGTAAATTGTTTGTGCTGTGCTGTCAGTAACATCGCTGCCATAATAAACTGTAACAAAAGAGGTGTCTTTTTTAATCATCTGTTTTACAAGACGCAACGTGGCTTTTTCAAGTTCGGTCTCGGTGAAAACAATTTTACCGTTTTCCATACAAAGAAGGTCGCCCTTGTTGATCTTTTTATTATCAATGCTTGAATCTCTTGCAGCAAAGGTAATTTGACCTGTTGTAACTTTTTGATACTCAGACTTCATATTGATTGCGTTTTGCTCGGCATCGGTATCTGGGTCGAAAGAAATAATTGCGCTAATACCTTCGGGAACGGTGCGTGTATGAAGAACAATAACCTTTCTTGTTGCAATGTCAATAGTTTGTTCGGCTGCCATAATAATGTTTTTGTTGTTAGGAAGAACAAAAACAGTTTCGGCAGGGGTTTGCTCAATTGCGGCAAGAATGTCTTGTGTGCTGGGGTTCATTGTCTGACCGCCGCTTACAACCTGGTCTGCACCAAGTTCGCTAAATAACTGGGCAAAGCCGTCACCGGCGGCAACAGCCACAAAGCCGTATGGCTTTTCAGGTGCAACAGGTTCAATTTTTAGCGATTTATCAGCCTTTTTAGAATAACTTTCGTTTTTAGAGGTGTGTTTCGCTCTTTCGTGCTGATCTACCATGTTTTCAATTTTTAAATTGATAAGTGCGCCAAAGGTGAGAGCTTTTTCCAAAGCGTTACCGGGGTGTGCAGTGTGCACGTGAACTTTAATAATAGTATCGTCTTCTACTGCAACAACACAGTCGCCGATAGATTCAAGATATTCACGAAGTTCGGCTACAGGGCCGCAATCTTCGTTTTTAGTAACAAGAAACTCTGTGCAGTAGGGGAAATTGATATCAACCTCTTCCATTTCTCCTGCGGCAGAAGGTCTGCTTGTGGATTCTTGATTTTGTGGTTCGCCGTCGGTTGCTGTAACGATAACGCCGTCTTTAAATACTGAATACATACCCTCAAGTATGTATAAAACACCTTGACCGCCTGCATCAACAACACCTGCTTTTTTCAAAACCGGCAACATTTCCGGGGTTTGTGCCAAAGCGGTACGAGCACCCTCAAGCGCTGCTTCAAACACCTGTAATGCGTCGGCCTTGTCTTTAAGTGCTTTTGTAGCATATTCAGATGCAACTCTAATAACGGTAAGCATAGTACCTTCTGTAGGTTTCATAACAGCGTTGTAAGCGCATTCTGTACCAAATGTAAAACAGTCACAAAGGTTTTCGGCGGTGATGGTATCGTGACCTTTTAAACCCTTTTGAAAACCTCTAAAAATAAGCGATGTTATAACGCCCGAGTTACCTCTTGCACTGCGAAGCAGGGCAGAAGCAGTTATGTCTGCAACCTGACCGGCAGAAAGACCCTCAATTTTTTGCATTTCTTTCAAAACGCCTTGAAGGCTCATTGACATATTTGTACCTGTATCACCATCGGGAACAGGGAAAACGTTAAGGTCGTCAACCGATGTTTTTCGGTTGGATATACTGTTTGCTGCGGATATCATCGCATCGCGCAGATTATCTCCGTTAAACAAAATAACAACTCCTTTAAAAGTGGGTTTTACTGTCCGTCAGCGGTAATTATACCGTCAATTTTTACAACGACAGTAATGTTATCGGCGGGGATACCCACAGCCTCACTTACGGTGTATTTAACTTTATTAATTATGCTCTTTGCAACGGCGTTCATATTAGTGCCGTACGTTACTATTATGTGCAATTCTGCAAAGACACTATCATTCTGTGTGCGCAAAGCAATGCCTTTTTGCAACTGCTCTTTGTCTTTGCTGATTAAACCCATTATGCGCTGTTTTCGGTTGCTGGGGACCATACCTGCAACACCAAAGCAAGAAACTGCGGCATTGCCGATAAGTTTCTCAAGGTATTGGTCTGAAACTTCAATCCTTCCGAAACGGGTTTCGTAAAACATCATATAAATTATCCTCCTTTTATTTGGTGGTAAATTTTTCAAAGTTATAAAACGGATCGCTTATTGACGGAGTGGGGGTTGTAACAAAGTCATCGTTATAAAGCAACATGCCCTTGCGGTAGCAAATGGGAATAATAGGCATTTCGGTATTGAAAACGGTTATAAGGTCTTGTAAAGACATACTGCCTTTTTTATAGTTTGCACAAGCTGTAGCAGTGGTAATACTGGATAAGCTTTGCAACGCTTGGTTTTCGTTCGTTTCTGTGTTAGCCTCTTTTTTATCGTCATTATTCTGCTCTTGTGTTACTGCAGTTGAAGCAATACCAAAAGCGCAAGATCCGCCATAAGTTACAAGTTGGCTTATATCCATATTGCCCATAATACGAACTTCGGCTAAATAAAGGTCAAACTGTCCTGCCTTGAGTGCGGCGACATAGTTAGCGTATGGCAGAGCGTTAACCTTAACCTCTATGCCGATTTGTGAAAGTTGGGAAGCAATCATATTTGCTGTGTTCATACGGTTTAGATTGTCCTCGTTAACGAGCAACGAAACACTTAATCGCTTGTCTTTTGAAACAAGGTAATAACCCTGTTCGTCTTTATTATAACCTAAACGGTCAAAATTCTCAACTGCAAGATTTATATTTGCTGTTGTTAATATGTTTTGTTTCTTTTTTGCAGGGTCCCAATTGGGATGAAAAGGTCCGCTTGCCGCATCAGCATTGCCGTAAAAAGCCGTTTTAACAATGGCTTGTCGGTTAACAGCGCTTGAAACGGCTTGACGTGCATATACGTTTTTGAAAACACCCGAACGCATATTGCAACCGATATATACAAGATTATTTAGAGGAACTTGCGCCATCTTGCCGTTCATATTAGGCACATCATTGTCGCCAAGGTCTGAATAATAAGCCGATATTTTTCCCGAGCGAATTCTCTGAGATATACTTTCTGCGTCGGGCGCATCAATAAGCTTAATGCTGTTAATATTAGCCTTGCCTTTATAATAACCTTTGTTAAAATTTAAAGTTTCGCTATTCGTATCCAAAACATAACGTCCGCAACCAATAGGGGGGAGGGCGATGTTGTCCTCATTTACTAAAGTGTTGCTGTTGCTTTTTATAATTGGAAAATCTAACAAATTTATAAAATAAGGGTCATTTTTAGCTAATGTGAACTGAACGGTTGAAGAGTCAATAGCTGCGCAGGAGGTCATATTAGCAAGTTGTTGTGAAAACCTGTCTGACTCTTTTGCAAGGTTTGCCGAAAACACAACGTCTTCGGGTGTGAGTTGACTGCCGTCGGAATGTTTTACGTTGTTTATGGTTACCGTGCATACGTTAGATTCGTATTTTGAAGATGCGGCAATATAATAAACCGCCTCAAAATCAGAATTAAGCTTTATGAGCGGGTCATAAAGCAAATAAGACAATTCTTGGTTAATTTGTGTTATGCATTTAAAGGGGTCAATGCTATCTGTAGAGCAGTATAAGAGATGTGCCGAAACGGCATTGTCTTTATCGTCGTTGTTGTGGTTTGTGTCATTTTGTTTGTCCTTGGCTTTTGAACATCCGCAAAGCATCAAAAGACATAAAACAAGGCATAAAATTTTTGTGTGCTTCACTTTAATGCTCCTTTTGGAATTTGGTTATTCTCTTTATACTGATTGTTTTGCCTGTTTTATCGTCAATTTCGAGTAAAATGCCGTTTAGGTAACACTCTCCCTCGGCAATAACAAAGCGGGCAGGCATTTTGTCTTTAATGCGGGCGAGCGATGCCTCATATTTAACACCAAGCACCGACTGAACAGGACCGGTCATACCAATATCGGTAATATAGGCAGTGCCGCCCGGTAACAACTGTTCGTCAGCAGTCAAAACGTGGGTATGAGTGCCAAAAACGGCTGAAACACGTCCGTCAAGATAAAAGCCCATTGCACGTTTTTCAGACGTCGCTTCGGCATGAAAATCTACAATAATAATCTTTGCGTTATCGGCTTTCGCGCGCTCTATAAGCTGATCTGCACAGCAAAAAGGACAAGAATTGCTTTCCATATAAACAGTGCCAAGCAAATTGATTACGGCAACGTTGGTGTGACCGCAATCAATAAGAGCATAACCGCCTCCTGGGGCGTTAGATGGAAAGTTGTGAGGACGAAGCAAACGAAAGTTTTGCTCAAGTTCACTGTGAATTTCAAAGCGTCGAAGGGTGTGATTTCCGCCGGTTATAACATCTGCACCGCCATTAAATAAGCGGTTTGCAGAGCGGGGAAGAATGCCGTTGCCGTCAGCAGAATTTTCACCGTTTACAATAATAAGGTCGGCTGAAAGTTCACGCTTTAGCGAAAGAGCAGTAGATTCAAATGTATCACAGCCTGCGCTGCCACAGACGTCACCGATACATAAAATTTTCATACGGCATCCCTCACTTTAAAAAGTATATCTATAAACACAGTTATTGTACCATAAACCGTGTGCTTTTTCAATCATAATTTGAATTAAGATTATATAGTGTATATTCTATGGATAGCCGCGACAAAATCGCAAAAGAAATTGCAACAGTTAATCAATGGTGAATTTTTTATGCGCCCGGCTTCTTATTATCATCATTTGGAAAACGGACAGGGTGATCAGGCCGAAGGTGCGCTTATCCATTCTGTTGCTATTTATAAAAACACTCAATATGCTATTTATTGTTTATATGCTGTTGACAATAAAGACATCGATGCTGATGGGAGTATTTATATCCCTAAAAAATGTATCGAGGATTTTCATTGTGAGAATGGCTTTGGAGTTATTATTGACTATGAGAAATTTGAAAAACTATTGCCTTTGATTCAAACGGAAGGGTATCAGTTGTGGGCAGGCAGAGTATGCTATCGAAAACTAATATATGAGGATATGCCTGATATGATGGATATGGAGTCATTGGATAATTTATTTACAAAGCGACCATATTTTGCATATCAAAGGGAGTATCGAATTGTGATACCCAAAAACGTTCCCGAAGAAAAAGATAGTGTTTATTACAAGTCAGAATTTACATTAGATTCAATTGCTAACATTGTTAGTATTTCGTCATTAAATGAGTGTAATGGAAAATTTATTATTAGCAAAACAGATATAAACGTTTAAAACACTCAAACATAGCGAAAGGCGGAGAGGGGGCCTCTCCGCCTTAACTTTTACCACAAAGCTGAATATTGGTTTATCTATATATTAGTTCGTTGTTTACGATTTCGGTTACACGCTGTCTAATGTTATTCATTCGGCGAACCCATTTCATTTGGTTGGTGGCTTTCAATTCTTTAGTAATGCTTTCTGAATTCTTATACTGCACTATAAGATTATCGAATATTTCTTGCGCCCCAGTGTTTATATCATACAGATAGGAATTGAGTTTGCCTTCGAAACTTAGGCGATTGTAGGTGGCTTTTCGGCGAGATTTAAGATAATCTAAATGCCGCATACCCCATACGCCAATTTCTTTTGTTTCAACCTCCGGCAAAGTGAAGCAAGGGATGTAATAATCACCCTGTAATTCATACCACAAGCCGTTGGATTCATCGAAAATATACTTTTCCATATCAGTTATCCTCCCATAAGAAATCGCTAAAGGGAGCACTATCGCTGATAAAGGTATCATATATGAACTTTGCACCGAGCCTGAAACCGACAATGAAACTATCGAGATTAGATTCACCATTTACCACGCTCCAAGCGTTGACGTGGTCGAGGAACTTGCTCTTTTCTTCGCCTTTGAGTTTGGCGGTCAAGTATTCCTCAGTTTCATTGAGGGTTTGCATTTCTTTCATTACCGCTTTGCTCTGTTTGATACTGCGAGCCTGCGGGTCGATATTTCCATAGTAAAATTCTTTAATAAAATCTTTCATAAACTAGCCTCCGTTTTTTGAGTTAAAATTTGGATAGTCTATTGAAAGAGAAAATCCGAACCCACCGCCTATTAGACGGAGGTTCGGATTATTCGTGTTTGGTCGAGGTGACAGGGCTCGAACCTGCGGCATCTAGTTCCCAAAACTAGTGCGCTACCAACTGCGCCACACCTCGTAAATTGAATGTTTAGTTGTTAGCAAAAATTATAGCAGACATTGTTCTTAGGGGCCCCCGAAAAGTGAAACTTTTTGGGGAGAGGAGGAACAGCGTAGCATATAAGTTTTTGCGTTTTGCGCGAAAACGAAAGTTGCGAAGCTTGTGACGACGAAACTGCGCCACACCTCGATATTTATATTTATAAAATTCGTGCTTGATAATTATATCTTAACATATTCGGTTTGTCAATGAATAAATTATCGACTGTGTAAACATATACGGCTTGACATTGTTAAAGTTATAAGTTACCATACAACCAAAAGATAATTTAAGGTGTTATTATGAAAATATTATTCAACGATGACAACCTAATAGTTTGCACAAAACCTGTTGGACTAGACAGCGAAAAGGCACTACCTTGTCTTCTGGCAGAAAGGTTCTCAGGGCAAATTTTTACAGTTCATCGCCTTGATATGAATGTCGGCGGAGTTATGGTTTACGCACGCAACAAAAAAACCGCCGCTTATCTTTCTAACTGCATACAGCAGGGTAGTATGATAAAAGAATATGTTGCATTAGTACATGGCAAACCCTGTGAATGTGGGGTTTTGGAAGATCTGCTTTTTAAAGACTCGAGAAAGAATAAGGTTTTTGTTGTTAAAAAAATGAGAGCGGGTGTTAAAGCTGCAAAACTTGAATATAAACGACTTACTGACACCGATCCTGCGCTAGTAAGAATAAGGCTTTATACCGGCAGAAGCCATCAAATTAGAGTGCAGTTTGCAAGTAGGGGATACCCGCTTGTGGGCGACCATAAATATGGCTCGAAAGCCCAAAAAAAAGCGCCTATGCTTTATTCTTGTAAGGTGACTTTTCCTTACAAAAATGAACAAACGTCTTTTGAGGAGTTACCTGACTGGGCTAAAATTTAATAAACACCTCTCGTAATATTGCCTTTGGCTGTGATTAAGTTTGCGGTTTTTGGGGTACAATGTTTAGGGTAGAGCAAATAACCTGAACTAGAGTTTTAAAAAGTTGGATTATTCGCTCTACCCTATGGGAGGTTTTTTATGGAAATTTTAAAACTCATTTTAACATCGGTGCTGTCTGCGGCGGCATTGTTTATAATTGCAAAGATTATGGGACATAAACAAATGTCACAGCTTGATTTTTTTGATTATATTACGGGCATTACAATCGGCTCGATAGCCGCCGAACTTGCAACCGAGCTTGAAAAACCATATAAACCGCTTATTGCTATGATAATTTATGGCGTTATTACGGTTGCTTTAACCACCATTACAAGCAAGATACCAAGAACGAGAAAGTTTATTAACGGCACACCAACCATCATTATGAATAATGGTAAAATTTATCGTGAAAATATGAAAAAAGCCAAGATGGATTTAAGCGAGTTTATGGTGATGTGTAGGCAAGAGGGCTATTTTAATCTTAACGATATTCAAACTGCGATATTTGAATATAACGGTAGGCTTACCATTTTGCCGAAAGCAACTAAGCGCCCCGCCAACCCAAACGATTTCAACATAGTTCCGCCTGTTGAATCGATAAAAACAGAAATTATTATGGATGGCAGAATTTTGCATGAAAATTTAAAAAGAATGGGTTTGGATGTTAATTGGCTTACAAATCAACTTTCAAGTTCCGGTTATAAAAGTCCAAAAGAGATTTTTCTTGCTGTGTGCGACCAAAACAATCAATTAACAATGTTTGAATAATAAAGAAGTGAGAATTATTCTCACTTCTTTTTATTATTGAAAAAAGAAACAAAAAATTGTAAAATAAGATAAATAAAAGCAAAAAGGAGTATAAAAATGCGGTTTTTATATTTTTTAGAAAATTTACGCAACCCAGTGCTTGATTTTATTTTTGAGTTAATAACCTTGTGCGGTGAAGAAACCGTTTTTATGGCGATTGGAATGATTTTTTTCTGGTGCATTAATAAATATAAAGGATATTATCTTCTTTGTATAGGTTTTTTAGGGACTATATTTAATCAGTTTTTAAAAATTCTTTGTCGTGTACCGCGCCCTTGGGTAAAAGACCCTAATTTTACTATTGTTGAGTCTGCCCGCAAAGCCGCAAGCGGATATTCTTTCCCAAGCGGTCACACACAAACATCTGTTGGCTTATTCGGCGGTATAGCACGTAGTAATAAAAATATGGTTTTGCGTATTGCAATGATAACGATTTGTACTTTGGTTGCGCTTTCGAGAATGTATTTGGGCGTACATACTCCCGCTGATGTTTTAGTGTCGGTTTTGGTGGCAACAGTGCTTGTTTTTGTTGCATATCCAATTTTTGAAAAGGCAGAAAAATCTCCAAAAACGATGTATGCAATACTTTTATCTTTTGTGGTAGTAATGGCGGCATATCTGTGCTTTGTGTGTTTGCATAAATTCCCCCAAGAAGTATATGCCGAAGATGCCGTACATAATTTAATATCAGCTCAAAAAAACGGCTTTACATTGCTTGGATGTGCAATAGGTCTTTTGTTGGTCTATACGGTTGATATAAAATATACACACTTTGAAACAAACGCTGTATGGTGGGCGCAAATTATAAAGGTTGCAGTGGGGCTTTTACTCGTCGTGGCGACAAAAGAACTTCTGCGTGCGCCACTGGATGCGCTTTTTAACGAACACCTTTTTGCCCGCACCGTAAGATATTTCTTGATGGTGGTTGTAGGCGGTGTTTTGTGGCCTATGATTTTTAAGTTTTTACCAAAAACCAAAAAACAATAAAATTTATAAATACAAAAACACGGGATTTAATCCCGTGTTTTTTTGCATACACTTGTTTTAAGGGGGATAAAATATGAAAAAATCTTTAGTTTTTTGGCAAACGGCAGGCTTTGTTTTTGTATCATTGGCGGGTACATTATTGCACTTTCTTTACGATTGGACTAACCAAAGCAACATAGCCGCCTTACTTTCGGCAGTTAACGAATCAATATGGGAGCATACAAAGTTGCTTTTTGCCCCTATGTTTCTTTTTGCGTTTATAGAAAACAAATATATAGGCGCACGGTATGATAATTTCTGGTGTATAAAGTTTATTGGAATAGTTTTTGGTATTATAATAATACCAATGTTATATTACACCTATACAGGCGCTTTAGGGGTTTATGCTGACTGGTTTAATATATTAATATTTTACATTGCTGCTGCATTGTCGTTTTGGCTTGAAACGGTATTGTTTAAATATTACCGCATAAGTTGCAAAAATGAAAAACTTGCTTTTGCAATGCTGTGCGCTATTGCTTTAATTTATATCATTTTAACATTTAATCCGCCAGGCTTACCCATTTTTGCCGACCCTCAAGGCTTAAATTAAACTTTCATTTTTTGAGAATGTGTTGTATAATCTCAAAAAAGGCGGTGACAAAATGACAACATCACAAAAAGCGGTACAACTTTTTGAGCAAGGCTACAATTGCGCTCAAGCAGTTTTAGGTGCATTTTCAGAGCAAATCGGTTTATCATCTAAGCAATCGCTTAAAATTTCTTCGGCCTTTGGCGGCGGTGTCGGCAGGCAACGTGAAATTTGCGGTGCTTTGAGCGGTATGCTGATGGCTTTTGGTATGCTTTACGGATATGACAATGCCGAAACAGGTGATAAAGCAAAACTTTATGAGCAAACACGTATTTTGTGTGACGAGTTCAAAAAAGCAAACGGCTCAATACTTTGTCGTGACATTTTGAAAAATGCAGAAGTTGGTGGCTTGCCCGAAGCGAGAACTGAGCAATATTATAAAGAACGCCCTTGTGTCAGATGTGTTCGTACGGCGACAGAAATTTTAGATGAGTATATAAAAAATCAGCAGTAATTTTACTGCTGATTTTTTTATTACTATTCGGTAACTTCTACAATTCCGTCTTCTTTAATTTCAATGGTCATTCCGTCTTTGACGTACTCTAAAAACTCGTCGCCAAGACAATCAATTACCGGCATTGAAACCTTGTCAATCCATACATTAGCAAGTACAGCGCCTGCGGCGGCAAGAGAGTCAATATGGTTTGCAAAAAGCATGCAAGCGGGGTTCTTTTCCATTGCACAAGCACAATAAAGCACCAATCCGCCGGTTGTAGAGCCTATTGTCTGTGGAAGGCAAAGTGCTTTGTTAAGCAACGGTTTTCCACAAAGTTCGGCATTGTTTTGGTCACCGCATTTTACCTCTTTATCACCAAATTGTAATGCCATCTGAAGTGATGCTAAGGTGTTAAAGCCTTCATGGGTTACAACCGCTTCGGCTTTGACCGTTCCGGGAGTTACAACTCTTCCTTTAAACTGTTTCATAATCTTATTTACCTCCCTTTGTTATTGCGAGCAAAATCTCATCATCGGTATAATAACGAGCACTTGTGTAGGTGCGAAGCTTGTTTGACGATGTGATTACAGGCATTTTTTTGCAAAGCGGATTATTCATATACATAAGAGGGCAGATATAAGATGTGATTACACCCGTTGCTTTAAGACGAGCGGCATACTCGGTTTTATTAAAACTTTCCAAAACCTTGGGCGCGGCGGTGAAAACGGTGGGAATAAGAACACGTTTGTTGCCGTGTTCTTTAAGGGATGCTTCTACTTTGTCGGTCCAAGTTTTAAGCTGCTCTAAACTCATGTGTGGGCAACCCATAAAGCAAAGTTTTGGTTTTGCATCAGGATTTTTCCATATAACAGGATAGTTGGCTTTAACACGCTCAAGTTCGGCATCGTCAATGATATATTCTTTTGCGCCGTCGGCAATAAGTTTGTTGCCAAGTTCGACTGCTTCTGGGGTTAAGTTTTCAATGTGGTAAAGACCAACTGCGCCGTTTGAGGCGGTTGCCGCACCAAAGTCTTTAAGATAGGTGCAAGCGGCGTCATTAAGCTCGGTGCCAAGCCATTTATCAAGTCCGACAATATAGGGTACGTCTTCCATAACTTTCATACCGATTGCAGATCCAAGCAATTGAGCTTCAGGCTTTTTGGTGGTGTTAATTTTGATAACCCAGGTGGCTTTTCTGCCTTCGTCGGTAAGTAAACCAAAATAGGGAACAAAGCCGACAATAGAACCCATAATGTCAATAATGCCTGAGTTGCGGTTGCATCTTGCACCAAGCACAGAGTTTGCATAAACAACGGCACTTGACTCTGCCCAAGACAAAATATCACCCTTTTGGGGTTTGTTGTCAATTTCGTCTAAATAACAAGCACAGGTGAAAGCATCGTCGTTCATAAGGCCAAGCTCTTTGAGCTGTTTTTCATAAAAGTCTTGCTTTGTGTACATAAATTTGTTAAACACAAAGTTCTGCAAAAAGTTTGCAGGAACGTTCTTGTCAACGGGACGAGGGTCAACAGAAAACTTTTGCTTTGAGCAAACATCTGCATCAAGGATTTGCTGCATCAAATCATAAACAGGGGACATAACCTTAAGTCCGAAAGAGGTTACAAGGTGATTATACTTTGATGTGATGGGAACCAATTTTTCCGACTCAAACGCATCGCCGTACATCACAAGTGTTTTCATAACTTTGGCAAGTGTTTCGCCTTTTTCACCATCCAAGATGGCTTGCTGTTCGGGGGTTAATTTCATTTTAATTTCCTCCTTATATTTTCATACAAGTATCCCACGCGCCCCAAATAACAGAACGTAGGTTACCAACCTTTAAGGCATCACCGATAACGTGAACGTGTTTGCCTTTTTGAGCAATAGGTGCGGGATTATAACCAACCGACATAATAACAGTGTCGGCCGCAATTTCTTCTTGGCTGCCATCAGCTTTTGTGATTATAACGCTCTTTTCTTTAATCTCTTTAACGCCTGATTCAAGATAAACGGGAAGTTTGTTTGTCTTAAAGCAATCTCGCAAATAACTTGTGTTTGCAAGGCAAACACCGGGGGTTGTAATAAGGTCGTCTTGCATTTCAACAATTACAGGTTTTTTGCCATTAAGGTATAAATCATAAGCGATTTCGCAACCTGTAAGACCACCACCGATTACCACAACATTTTCGCCAACTTCTTTGTTACCGAGCAAGTAATCAACTGCTTCGATTGCAGTATCACCACCCTTAATTGGGATGTTTTTAGCAACAGCACCCGTTGCAATAATAATTTCGTCTGCATCAAGTGATTTTACGTCTGTAATTTCAGTGTGAAGGTTAACCGTTATGTCATACTTTGCAATCTCGCGGATGTACCAAGCAATAAGATCGCGGTCTTTTTCTTTAAAAGAGGGGGCGGCCGCCGCAATAAATACGCCGCCTAATTTGTCACTCTTTTCATAAAGTGATACCTTGTGTCCACGCTTAGCAAGAACAAGTGCTGCTTCCATACCGCCGATACCGCCGCCGATGACAGCGATTTTTTTGCTTTTTTTAGCGGGTTTTAGGTTATATTTTTTAGACTGCATTGTTTCGGGGTTTAGCGCACAGCGGGCAAGACCCATAGTGTCGGTAAGATCTTGTGTGTTTGCGTGACCTTTTGATGAAGAAAAGTTAAAACAACCGCTATGACAACAAATACAAGGTTTAATGTCTTCCAATCTATCTTCAATAAGCTTTGTAATCCACTCGGGGTCAACTAAAAACTGTCTTGCAACACCAACCGCGTCAATTTTGCCGTCAGCAACAGCTTTTGCGCCGACAGCGGCGTCCATTCTACCTGCACAAACAACAGGAATATCAACAAATTTCTTTATGTGAGCGACGTCTTCAAGGTTGCAGTTTTCGGGCATATACATAGGCGGATGAGCCCAATACCAAGAGTCGTAAGTGCCGTTGTCTGCATTAAGCATATCGTAACCTGCATCTTGCAGATATTTTGCTGCCTTTTCGCTTTCTGCCATATTTCTGCCAACCTCGGTGTAATCTTCACCTGGCATAGCACCCTCGCAGAAGCCTTTGAGTTTTGATTCAACAGAGTAACGTAATGATACGGGATAGTCTTTGCCACAAGCCTCTTTGATTGCACCTACAACCTCGGCAGCAAAGCGGTAACGGTTTTCAAAACTGCCGCCGTACTCGTCTGTGCGCTTGTTAAAGAACTCGATAGCAAACTGGTCAAGCAGATAACCTTCGTGCACAGCGTGAACTTCAACGCCGTCAACGCCTGCGTCTTTACAAAGTTTTGCAGTTTTTGCAAAAGCTTCAATAATTTCGTGAATTTGGTGTTTGGTCATTTCAGGACAGATTATATCGTGTGCCCAGCGTGAAGGCTGTTCGCTTGGACTTGCAAGCTCGTGTGATGTGTCAATAACAGGCTTTATCAAAGCGCGGGTAAATTTGTTTTTATGTAAGGGTGCAACAAGCTCGGTAATAGCCCAAGAACGTCCCATGCCTGCAGTAAGCTGAACAAAAAGTTTTGCGCCTGTTTTGTGAATTTCGTCCATAAAATCTTTTAATTCGTCAAACATTTTAGGGTTTTGCCAAAGCCATTTGCCCCAAAAAGTATCCCTAAGCGGCGCAATGCCGGGAATAATAAGACCGACATTGTTGTTTGCGCGCTTTAAAAATAATTTTGCGGCTTCTTTGTCAAAGTGACAGCCGCCAAGTTCAAACCATCCAAAAAGCGATGTGCCGCCCATAGGACACATAACAATGCGGTTTTTAATTTCTACGTTGCCTATTTTCCAAGGGGTGAACAGTGCATCATAATTTGTGTTTTGTTTTTTCATAAATTATCTCCAATCATTAAAAATCGGGGTTTTCTTTGTGATATTAATTATAATATTTTTTGCAAAAAAATGCAAATATTATTATCGTAATATTAGGGAATATTAGTTTTGGAGGGGAAATAAAATGAAAACTGAAAATTTTGCAATGAACACTCTTGACCAAATACCTAACGCAAAGCCTGATGCAAAGCGTATTGTCGGTTTGCAAAAGCGAAGCGGTAAGGTGGTAGGATATAAACTTTCGGACCAAAGTGTTGTTTCGAAAGAACAAGCGGTTATGATGGCAAAGAAGGGTCAAATAAAAAATGTTGGTATTGCTCACCGTAAAAATACCGAATATTTGAAATCTTTGCCAAACGGCAATGAAAACGACAATTTAAGCAATTTACCGACCATTACAAATTAAAAAAGGCAATGCTTTTTGCATTGCCTTTTAATGTTATTCCTTTTTAAGTTGTTCTTGTTTTTTTGTGTAAATATACCACTTTACCATACCGTAAATGGTATTAACAAGCATTGCAATCTCGCCAATAAGCAATATGTATGCGCCTGCCGAGATGTCCATAATAAGATATATAACGGTTGTAATTAACCAAGCAATCCATTGCTCACTGTAACGTAAAAGCAATAATATGCCGTTTGCCATACCGACAGCCGAAGCAAAAGCGTCAAGATATGTATCGGATGCGCCGGGAACAAACTGCAAAAGTTTTCCCACAATTATGCCAAATGCGGCTATACCAACTACAACAAGGGCGGTCTGCCATGGTTTTAGTCTTTTAACAACTGTCAAGTTGTCATCTTCTTCGTCAGGGTGCTTGTTCCAACGAACAAAGCTTATAACGTCAATAACCATCCAAAAGAGCATTATGGTACAAGCGATTGCATACCATTTGAAATAAAGGCAGATGACAAGTTCGGGTATTTCAATAAGGAAAAAGTCAATAACAAAGTTCCATTTGCTTTGTTTTGAAATAAGAAGTTCGCAAAGAGGGTTCGAAATAACGCTGATAATTGAACATACAATCAAAAAGATTGATTTCATATATTCTTCGTCTAACATTTGGTTAGGAAAGAATATAACAAAACCTGCAGTAAGCAGAACAACTGCTGCAAGGAATATTTTTTGGTAAAGTGTAAATGATTTTAAAAAGCTTTTAAAGTTTGATTGCTTTTTTATAGCGGTAGTCATTAATTTATCTCCTTTTTTGCAAAAAAATCTTTAATTTTTGGGAAAGCCCTTAATGCGTTGTTAACATATATGTCGCAAAACTGTTCGGGCTTAAATATTTTTGATATGGTATAGTCGTACTCGTCAATGGCTGATAGATTTATAGGGGGACAAAAGTCGGTCCCATATAAAATTTGCTTATAGGTGTCACTATATCGGTTAATTGCCTTTGCAAAGGTTTCAATAGCCCACTCAATATCTGCATCCTCGTGCGTGCCCGGCTCATAAGCACCCGAAAAATCGGTGAACATATTAGGTACACCGTGTATGACATCTATGCACTCATCAAAACGAGGGTCATCCATATGCGCCAAAATGAAGTTAACGTTTGGGTACCGCAAAGCGACGTTTTTTACATACTTTGCATTAGAACCTTCCATGTCATTGTCGGTTGGCAATACCAGTGAGCAAGAGCCTGTATGATATGTGATGCTCAAACGGTGCTTTGATGCAAATTGATATACGGGCAACAATTTTTGGTCATCGGCACGACCGCTTTGATATGTCAAAAAAACTTTCAATCCTACAATGCGGTCATTCGGCAACAAGCACTCAATTTCGTGGAGTTGTTTGTTTATATCCTTTTTTATGTCAATTGCGGGACAAAAAAACAAGCGCTCATCACCCATTGATGTTTCATAAGCAGTATAGGGTGGGGCGTTTGCGTGAAATTCGCTGATAAAACCTAAAACAAGGGCAAAGCCGTAGGTTTTGCCAAAATATTCACTTTTTATGCTGTCATTAACAATGTGGGTGTGACAGTCAATTTTGTTTTTGAACATAAAAATACACCTACTGAGGCAGATTATAACATAAGAAAATTTTGTTGTAAACTATTAAAGTTTTGAAATTGTTAATTTTTTCTGGCTTTAATGTGGTATAATGTAGATGCATTTTAATACAAATGAGGAATGTTTTGTGTTTGTAAGATTAGCAGAAAAAATAAGACGGTTTATGTATGGTCGCTACGGAAGTGATGCGCTAAACAACTGTTTTTGCGTTTTGCTTATAGCGTGTGCGGCAATAAATTTGTTTTTTAGGTTTTGGGTAATATATGTCATTCAATGGCTTTTACTTGCGGTTATAATCTTGCGTGCAATATCAAAAAACTATTACAAGCGCAGTCGCGAAAACGGTGCATTTTTAAGGCTTTACACGCCAATAAAAAATAAATATAAAATTACAAAACAGCGTTTTGCCCAAAGAAAATACCGCACCTTTAAAACCTGCCCCGCTTGCAAGGCAACCATAAGTCTGCCCCGCAAAAAAGGCAAGCACGGCGTTATATGCCCCAAATGCCGTAATAAGTTTAAAGTGAGAGTGTGGTTTTAATATATTTCCGCCTGTGAAAACAGGCGGCTTTTTGTTGAATAAATACGACGAAAATATGTGTATAATAAATATATAATATATTTTACTTGACCTTGTCATACAAAAATAGTAAAATAAAAATTGGATTTTTCTGCGCTAAAGTCGCATTACATAAAAAGTTTCTACAATGTATATATTTTGGAGGTTATCATTTAATGGCTTTAAAAGAAAAAAAGTCTGCCAACCAGACTGCTAACAATAAAAATAAGCCTCAAAAAACAAAATCTCAAGTTAAAAAGAATGCAACCGCAACTAAAAAGAATAGTCAAAAAAAGAACAATCAAAGAACAAAAAAACCATCCCAAAAGCCTTTACGCATAATTCCGTTAGGCGGTCTTGGTGAAATCGGCAAGAACGTTACAGTGTATGAATATGAAAACGATGCGTTTATCGTTGATTGCGGAATGAGCTTTCCCGATGAGGAAACACCCGGAATCGACGCTGTTATTCCTGATTTTTCTTATTTAGTGCAAATTAAAGATAAAATCAGGGGACTTGTTCTCACTCACGGACATGAAGACCATATTGGTGCTATAACCTATCTGCTTAAGAATATTAACGTTCCTATATATGGTACAAAAATCACTCTTGCGTTGGTTACTGCAAGACTGAAGGAACGTCAAATGGAAAGACAGACCGTTTTGCACGAGGTAGAACCCGGCAATACCGTTAAACTTGGCGTTTTTTCGGTTGAGTTTATTAATGTTAATCACTCAATTCCAGGTGCTGTTGCGTTGGCAGTAACAACACCTGCAGGTGTTGTTGTTCAAACGGGTGACTTTAAGATAGACACCACTCCAATAGACGGTAAGGTTATAGATTTGGCTCGTTTTGCTGAAATTGGCAAAAAAGGCGTGCTTGCTTTACTTTGTGATTCAACAAATGCAGAACGCCCCGGCTTTACCGCAACAGAAAAAATTGTTGGTGAGTCTTTTAACAACCTATTTAAAGGTGCCGAAGACCATCGTATTATCGTTGCAACATTCTCTTCAAACATTCACCGCATACAGCAAATTATTGACGAGGCGGTTAAATACAAACGCAAGGTTGCAATTTCCGGTCGCAGTATGATAAACGTTGTGAATATTGCGGCAGACTTGGGCTACCTTAACGTGCCTCAGGGTGTTTTGATTGATGTTTCAGAGGTTAAAAACTATAATCACGGCGAAATTGTTATAATAACAACAGGCAGTCAGGGTGAACCCCTTTCGGCTTTGCACCGTATGGCTTTCAGCGACCACAGAACGATAGAAATTGTGCCGGGTGATGTTATCATTATTTCAGCAACACCAATTCCGGGTAATGAAAAACTTGTAAGCAAGGTTATAAACGAGCTTATGAAACACGGCGCAAACGTCATATACGAAAAAATGTATGACGTTCACGTTTCGGGTCACGCCTGTCAAGAAGAAATTAAAATTATGCTTAATATCGTTAAGCCTAAATTTTACATTCCTGTTCACGGTGAGCAAAAGCATTTGTTCAAAAATGCGCAACTTGCAAAACTGATGGGTATTGATAAAAAGAATATAATGATTTCTAACATCGGCGATGTTATTGAACTGACAAAAAAGAGTATGAAATGTACGGCAACCGTTCCTGCCGGCAGAGTTCTAGTTGATGGTCTTGGTGTTGGCGACGTTGGCAGTATAGTGCTTCGCGACCGCAAACACTTGGCAGAGGACGGCATTATTGTTATTGCCGTTGCAATGGAAAAAGAAAGCGGTATGGTTGTATCGGGACCTGACGTTATTTCACGCGGATTTGTGTATGTAAAAGAATCAGAAGAGCTTGTTGAGCAGGCAGCCGCCGTTGCAGCTGACACTTTAGAAAACTGCTATATAACAGGCGTTAAAGATTGGAACACAATTAAGGTTAGATTGCGAGATAACGTGTCGAAATTTGTTTATGGCAAAACAAGACGCAGTCCTATGATTTTGCCGATTATTATGGATGTTTAATCGAAATGAGGTTTTGTTATGAAAGTTATTTTATTAAGTGATGTAAAGGGACAAGGTAAAAAAGGAGAACTTTGCAACGTTTCTGACGGATACGCAAGAAACTTTTTGTTTCCCAAAAACCTTGCAATAGAGGCGGATGCTACCGCTATGAATGAACTTAAAAACCGTGAGGCTTCGCAAAAGCACCATAAAGCCGAAGAGAAAAAAGCGGCTATGCAGACCGCTCAAAAGCTTGAAGGTAAAAAAATTGCTGTTCACGCAAAAGCGGGTGCGGGCGGCAAACTTTTTGGCAGTGTTACTTCAAAAGAGATTGCACAACATATCAAAGAACAGTATGGTGTTGATATTGATAAAAGAAAAATGTCGGTTAACGACATTAAAGCATACGGCGAATATTCTGTTGTTATAAAACTTTATCCTGAAATTTCAGCTAATATGACAGTAGTTGTGGAGGAATAGTATGGCAGACAAAAATTTGCCCTTGGAATTTGAATCTCAGCGTTTGCCGGCATCTATTGAGGCGGAACAGTCGGTTTTAGGCTCAATTCTTATTGACCCTGCTTGTATTTCACTTGTTACCGTTCAAATTAAACCTGATTATTTTTACATACCGCAGCACCGAGAAATTTACAAGGTGTTGGCAGAAATGTTTGAGCTTAATATCGCAATAGACTTTGTTGCGGTTTTAGAGCGTCTTAAAAGTGCCGGTGTTTATGATGAGGCGGGTGGCAAGGCTTATCTTACTCAACTTGCACAATCAGTGCCAACATCTGCAAATGTGCAAACCTATATTGGCATTGTACGCGAAAGGTATTATGCTCGTTCGCTGATTGTTGCCGCACAAGAAATTATAAATGACGCATCAGATAACGTGCTTGATGCTGAAAATTTGTTAAATAGCGCAGAACAAAAGATTTATGACATTCGTTCAGGCAGTCAGTTGAGCGGTCTTACTCATATAGGTGATGTTATTAAAAACGAAACGTATGACCGTCTTACCAAAATGAACGACCCCGAAACCCGTGAGGATTATATAGGTATTTCTTCGGGCTTTTCGGTGCTTGACTCTATTATTGGCGGATTGAATAAATCTGATATGGTTATTGTCGGTGCGCGTCCAGGTATGGGTAAAACTGCATTTGCGCTCTGCCTTGCTCGCAATGTTGCGGTTAATGCAAGAAAAACCGTTTGCTTTTTCTCGCTTGAGATGACAAGAGACCAACTTGCCCAACGTATGCTTTCCAACGAAGCTTCTATTGAGGGCGACCATTTGCGCAGCGGTGAGTTGACGGCTGACGAGTGGGTGCGTCTTGCAAGTGCGGGTACAACCCTTTCGGAAGCAAATATTTATTTTGATGAAAGTTCAGGTATAACCGTGCCCGAAATGAAGGCAAAGCTTCGCCGCAAAAAAGATGTTGGTTTGGTTGTTATCGATTACTTGGGTCTTATGCATTCTGCACGTGCAAAAGAAAACAGGGTGCAAGAGATTTCTGAAATCACACGTAATTTAAAAATTATGGCAAAAGAACTTAACGTTCCTGTTGTTGTTTGTGCTCAGCTTAATCGTGGTACCGAAAAAGGCGTTAAAAACCATCGTCCTACATTGTCCGACCTTCGTGAATCGGGCTCTATTGAGCAGGATGCCGATATCGTAATGTTCCTCTATCGTGATACCTATTACGATCAAGAGGGCGATGAAGTTGTCGAAAAATCCGACCCCAATCGTGCGGAACTTATTATTGCTAAAAACCGTCACGGTCAGACAGGAAAGATTGACTTGCATTGGGAAGGCAAATATTCAAGATTTGCGGGAATAGTATATAACGATGATTAATCTTGTTGACCAGACACTAAAACAATATAATATGCTGCAAAACCAATCAATCGTTACGGTTGCCTTATCGGGCGGAGCAGATTCTATTGTCCTGCTTAATGTAATGATTATGCTGTCAAAACAGTATGGTATAACAATAAAAGCAGCGCACTTAAACCACAATTTGCGAGGAACTGAGTCTGATAGGGACGAGCAGTTTGTACGTAGTGTTTGTGCAAAAGCAAATGTTGAACTTAAAGTTAAATCGGTTGACGTTAGGAAACTTGCACAGCAGCAAAAACAGTCGGTTGAACTTGCGGCACGAAATGCGCGATATGCTTTTTTTGCAGAGTGTGACGGTGTTGTTGCAACGGCACATACCGCAGACGATAATATAGAGACAGTCTTGCTAAACCTTGTGCGTGGTACAGGTGTTAACGGTCTTTGCGGAATTCCTCCTGTAAGAAGCGGCATTATACGTCCGCTTATAATGTGCACTCGTTCTCAAATTGAAGAATTTTGCCAGACAAATAATCTTGAGTTTGTTACAGACAGCACCAATCTTACTGATGACTATACACGAAACAAACTGCGCCATAACGTAGTTAATGTGCTTAAAGAAATAAATCCATCGGTATCAACGGTTGTTTTGCGCACTTGCGGAATTTTACGTGACGAAAATGCTTTTTTGTCGTCTTTGACAGATGTTGAATATAAAAGGCTGATAAACCTTGACGGCATTGATGTTGCAAAGGCAAAAAAGCTTGATAAATCCCTGCTTTTGAGAGTTTTGCGTAAATATGCCGAAGATGTAATGGGCTGTTCTATTGATAATTATCATACAGAAAAACTTTTTAATCTTGTATATAAGGGCGAGGGCAACTGTCAGCTTTCTCGTGGTTTTTGTGCTTGGGTTTTGAAAAAGAACTTGAAAATTATACCCGACGTTCAAGAGGATGAAAGTTTTAGCGTTCAAACACAGGTTATTGACATACAAGAATATAAATCAAAATTAAAAGTTAACAATTTATTATCAAAATGTGCGATAGACTATGATAAGATAGTCGGCGATACGATTGTGCGTTGCCGAACCCAAGGTGATTCAATAAAACTAAAAGGCAAAGGTACAAAAACGCTGAAAAAACTATATAACGAAATTGAAATTGCGCATAATTTGCGCCGCAATTTACCGGTGATTGCTGATGACTGCGGTGTGATATGGGTTTGTACGGCAGGTGCCGACCAGCGCGTTCAAATTACGCGTGATACTAAAAAAGTATTATTAATTTCTGCGCAGCAGGATAGGAAGGAGTCTGTTAAGACTTGAAGAAAAACATAAAAAATCTTTTGCTTTACATCGGCATACCGATAATACTCATATTGACAGTATCGTTTGTCGCAATGAAGACAGAAAAGCAAGAGCAAACCAAATATTATGAGATAGTAGAGCTTATTGTTAATAACAAGGTTTCGGAGTATAAACTTAACCTTTACAGCGGTGAACTTACGTATGTTTTGCGCGATACGGGCGAAAAGAAAAAATATACTGTTGCAGACCCAAGCATTTTCTACAACGATGTTAACGAAACAGTGCTTGAAATTAACAAAAACAACCCAGGTGAAGCAAACGATATTAAACCGGACTATGAGCGTGGCGGCGAAGGCTCTTGGCTGCTCAGTATGCTTCCTACCGTATTGATTTTCGGTCTTTTAATTGTTTTCTATCTGCTGGTTTTTCGCCGTATGGGACAGGGCATGGGAGCAGACAAAACCCTTAACTTTGGAAAAGCGAAATATCGCAAAAATGATGATAAACGCAAAACTACTTTTGCTGACGTTGCGGGCGCCGATGAAGAAAAAGCCGAGCTTGTTGAAATTGTTGAGTTTTTGAAAAATCCCCAACGATTTAACGATTTGGGCGCACGAATTCCCAAAGGCGTATTGCTTGTAGGTCCTCCCGGTACAGGTAAAACCTTACTTGCAAGAGCAGTTGCGGGTGAAGCAAACGTTCCGTTTTTCTCAATTTCGGGTTCCGATTTTGTTGAGATGTTTGTCGGTGTAGGTGCTTCGCGTGTGCGTGACTTATTTAATGAAGCCAAGAAAAACAGTCCATCAATAGTATTTATTGACGAAATTGATGCTGTCGGTCGTCAAAGAGGCGCTGGTCTCGGCGGCGGTCACGACGAGCGCGAACAAACCTTAAACCAGTTGCTTGTTGAAATGGATGGCTTTGGTCATAACGGCGGAACGATTGTTATGGCGGCAACCAACCGTCCTGATATACTTGACCGTGCGCTTTTGCGCCCTGGTCGTTTTGACAGACAAATTGCCGTTGGTTATCCTGACGTTAAAGGCAGAGAGGAAATTTTGCGTGTACATTCACGTGGCAAACCGCTTGGTCCTGATGTTTCTCTTAATGCAATAGCAAGAGCAACAGCAGGCTTTACAGGTGCGGATTTGGAAAATCTTCTTAACGAGGCTGCATTACTTGCTGCACGCAAACAACTTAAAGCTATAACTCAAGAGCAAATTGAAGAAGCAACTATCAAGGTTGTTATGGGCAGCGAGAAAAAGTCAAGAGTTATTAAGGATAAAGATAAAAAGATTACCGCTTACCACGAAGCAGGTCACGCAATTGTTTCGTATTATTTGCCAACACAAGACCCTGTGCATCAAATTTCGGTTATTGCACGCGGTATGGCGGCAGGATATACAATGTATTTGCCTACTGACGATAAAGGCCACATTTCTAAAAAAGAAATGCTCGAGGATATATGTTCTTTGCTTGGTGGTCGTGCTGCAGAGGAGATTGCGCTTGATGATATTTGTACAGGCGCATCAAATGATATGGAACGTGCGACCGATATGGCAAGAAATATGGTCACTCGCTATGGTATGAGCGAAAAACTAGGCCTTGTTGTTTACGGACAAAGTAATGGCGAGGTATTCCTTGGTCGTGACTTTAGCGCAACACCTAACTATTCGGATGAGGTTGCAGCACAAATTGATGCTGAAATTGAATCGATTGTTATGGCACAGTACACTAAGGCGAAAGAGATAATTGCCGAGCATCGTGATCAACTCGATACAGTTGCCAAAATTCTTTTTGATAAAGAAAAAATTGATGGTGCTGACTTTGAGCGATTGATGAAAGGCGAAAATATAGAAGAATAAAATGGAAAAACCTCAAAGTTACAAAACTTTGAGGTTTTTTGTTGCATAAAAGCACATTATATAGTATAATGATATAAAAATTTAATTTTTTATCATTGCTTTAACAGATGTGGCATATTGCGAGGGCGTCATCCCCGTAACCATTTTAAAATGCCGTGAAAAATATTGCACGGAAGAATAGTTAAGTTCTTCTGCTATATTAGAAAAATTAAGGTTGTTTTGTCTTATAAGTTCTTTTGCAGCATCAACCTTGCAACGGCCAAAATATTCCATTACGCCACAATCCATTCTGGTTGCGAAAAGCCGTTTAAGTGACGACGGGCTTTGTCTAAACCTTTTGCAAACCTGCTCGAACGATATTTTATTGCGGCAGTTGTTTTTCAAATATTCGCAAACATCCATAAACAGTTTTTCGTTTGTGCGTAGGTAAGTGGTGCTATTAACGACGGTTTCTTGTGTTGAGGCGTTGTTTCGTATAAGGTGTATAAGCAGAGCTTCAATATTTATCATTATAAGTTGTTCGCTTCCAAAAGGTTGAGATACACGTCTTGTCAGACTGTTATCATAGGGGTCACCCAAAAAGCTTGAAAAAGAACTTGCGGCTTCCGATATAATGTTTGCCATATATTGTTTTGAGGTTTCATCACATTTTATAACACGTCCCGCAATCTGAAAAAGTTCCGGGCACTCACTGGTGAAAGAAACAATAACCGAGTTGGCAATGCTTTGTTCTTCGCAACGCAAATTATGAAATTCCATTGGTCTGTGAAGATAAAGCTCGCCCTTGTTTAAGGTTAATTCTTTTGAACCTGCAGTTATAAACAACTGGTTGCGGTCTGCATACACAAATTCCCAAAAGTTATGCACCTCACCCGTAAATGCAAAGCCTTTTGTATATTCAAAGTAGTGTATTGAAATAATACTATCTATGTTAATGCTGGTTTTTAGTATATTTTCAGTAAATTCCAAAATTATCACCTCAAGCGTTATTATAGCATTGTTGTTTTGTTATTACAATGCTTTTTGGTCCGATTTTATAAATTTATTTTAAGGAGAGCCTAAATGAAAACCTTAACAATTAATAATGCTCTGGTTAAAAACCAGTTAAAAACAATCGTTATTGAAGACTCAAAAATTGCTTCAATACAAGACGTGGCTGTAGATGGCGGTATTGACGCTAAGGGCATGCGCATTGTACCGGGTGTGATTGACGTTCATTCGCACGGCTGTATCGGCCTTGATACCATGGATGCAGATTTTGAAAAAATGTGCGCATTTTTGGCATCAAAAGGTACAACTTCATGGTTGCCAACAACAATGACAATGGATGCCGAAAGTTTAAGAAAGGTTACCACCGCTAAAACAGATTTCCCTGGCACACAAATTTTAGGATTCCACTTGGAAGGTCCTTATATTTCAAAAAAGTTTAAGGGTGCACAAAACGAGGCATATATTAAAAATCCTGATTTAGAAGAGTTTAATACAATTCCTAATGTTAAAATGATAACCTTAGCGCCAGAGCTCGACGGCGCTATGGAATTTATTGATAAAGCTGACTGTGTCTGTGTTATCGGACATACCGCATGTGATTATGAAACGGCGGTTGAAGCAATAGAGCATGGAGCAAACTGCTTAACACACACCTTTAATGCTATGCCAGGTTTACACCATAGAAACCCAGGTCCTATCGGTGCGGCAGTTGAAAAGCATATTTATGCTCAAATTATTTCTGATGGTTTGCATGTTGCAAAAGCAGTTGTTATTGCGGCATACAAAATGTTTGGCGCAGACAGAATGACACTTATTAGTGACAGCATTCGCCCTGCAGGATTGCCTGACGGCAAGTATGAATCTGGCGGTTTGGACGTTTACCTTAAAGACGGTGTTGCACGTCTTGAGGACGGAACAATAGCAGGTAGCAGCGCAACCCTTTGGCAATGCGTTAAAAAGGCTGTTGAGTTTGGTATCCCCTTTGAAGATGCTGTGCGTATGGCAACCGCTACTCCTGCCGAAATGCTTGGAGTTAACAAGGGAAAAGTTGAGCAGGGCTATGATGCCGATTTGCTTATTATTGACGATAATATGGATATACAAACAGTAATTATCGCAGGCGAAATTTTTGAAGGTTAAGGGTGATAAAAATGAAAATTTACGGTATAGATGTTGATGTTAAAAATCTGCCCGAGCTTGATAAAAAGTTTATACCCATTGGGCTTTACTTTGATGCATTTTTAAAAACCGCAAAGGAACCTATTGCAATTGCTGTAGAGCGCAATGCAGGTCTTATAGCCGTTTATGACACCTTTATTCATGGCACTGACGATATGTATGAGGCTGACTGCTATTACATTGAACGTCTTGCAAAAATTTTACTTTGGCTTAAAGGCGGTTACAAAATCACAGTTTACGGCAACAAGAAAATATACGAGTTCTTGAAAGAGGAGTATTCTGCTAACGGCAAACGTGCTTACGATTTTGTAACAATGGGTAACGTTTATGAAAAGCCGTTTGAGGTGCTGAATGCTCCCTATGACCAAAAGGTTGAGGATAAGGACAATATGATGGCGCTTGGTGGGCATATTGATGGTTGCCGAATCGGCTTTGATGCGGGTGGTAGCGACCGCAAGGTTTCAGCAATGATTGACGGCGAGGTGGTTTATAGCGAAGAGGTTATTTGGCACCCCAAAACCAATTCTGACCCAGAGTATCATTACGGAGAAATTCTTACGGCGTTAAAAACAGCAGCATCAAAGATGCCGCGTGTTGATGCGATTGGTATTAGTTCGGCAGGTATATTTGTTGATAACAAGGCTCGTCTTGTTTCGCTCTTTATTAAGGTTCCTCGTGATGTTTTCGAGGATAAGGTTAAGAACATATACGACCGCATTTGCAAAGAGATGGGTGACATTCCTTACTTTGTAGCAAACGACGGCGACGTTACAGCTCTCGCAGGCGCTATCGAAATCAACGATACAGGCGTACTTGGAATTTCAATGGGCACAAGCGAGGCGGGTGGCTACGTAAATAAAGACGGCAACATTACAGGTTGGCTTAATGAACTCGCTTTTGTTCCGGTTGATGCATCACCTGAGGCAATGGAAGATGAATGGTCGGGTGACATCGGTTGCGGTGTAAAATATTTCTCGCAGGATGGCGTTATTAAACTTGCCGCCGCCGCAGGCATTGAACTTGATGACAATATGACCCCCGCCGAAAAGTTGACTGTTGTTCAAAAAGAAATTGAAAAGGGCAACGAAAACGCACTCAAAATTTATGAGTCAATAGGTTGCTATTTGGCACATACCTTACCTTTCTACGCAAGATTTTATGATATTAAGCATTTGCTTTTGCTTGGCCGTGTAACATCCGGCAAGGGCGGAGAAGCATTGCTTGATACCTGCCGTAAGGTTTTGGCTGAAAATTACCCGGAGCTTAAAATTGATATTATGCTTCCTGATGAAAACAGCCGCCGCGTCGGCCAGAGTGTTGCCGCTGCCGGTCTTGTGAAACTTTAAAAAAACAACGGTTTCCAAAACGGAAACCGTTGTTTTTATGTTTTTTGCATTGAGTTGAGCAATTTTTTCATAAGTTTTGATAGAGGCAAAACAAGCAAACCTGTAAAAATGTTTGATATACCGTGTGTTATATCAAAAGGCAATCCGGCAATAATCCAGGTTATCATACCTTTAAAATCCAACCCAAAAAGTAATGCTTGCGCAGGTGCAAACAGTATGCCAAAGGCAAACCCATGCAAACCACAAATTATTGGGTATATAAAGGCGGCATATTTGTCGGGCAATTTTTTTGGCAGTAACATAGTTATTGCCCAAAGTATCGTCCATACATACAAATAAGGTATCCACCATAATGTAAATCCGCCGAAAATGCCTTCTAACAAAACGTATATGTAAATTGGTATAAGTGCTTTTGCACGGTGTAAAATGGTGAACAGTATGATAAACATACCTATAAGGTGAACATTTGGTAATGCTGCCATGATAACTTTGGTAACATACATAAGTGTACCGTACATTGCACACAGTACGAGTTCTTGTATTGTCAGTAAGCTTTTTTTATGCTTTTGTATAGACAAGTTCGTAACACTCTCCACCGGAAATTTCGATGCCGTCAGCGCCGCTCATAAGTGCAGTGCCGTTTTGTTCTATGGACCAATATGCGTTATCGGTTTCATATACGGCACTAATGCCGTTTACCTTGGTTATGTAAAGACCGTACTGACCTTGTTCACCTTCAACTAACTTTGTGTCAACAATAGCATCACCCAAAGTTTCGCCGTCGGTTTTAAGTGTGAAGGTTAAAACCTGCTCGTCTTTAATGACCTTGACAGTTACAGTTTTACTGCCCTCGCCCAAAGTGGTGTCGGTTGAGTAAAGAGCGTTATCCCATACGCTTGTCGAAGAAGAGGGGGCGCTGCTTTGAATGTCGGAAAGATTTTTGTTGCAAGCGCCAAGGCTTAAAATAAGCAGTGCACAAAGCAAAGCACAAAGTAATGTTTTTGCAAAATTTGTTTTTTTCATTTTTTATTTCTCCTTTTTGTTTTTGCTACACAAAACGAACAAAAAACGCTCTTTTGAAACCAAAAGCGGTATCAAAAGAGCGCAATAATTACAGCAAAAACCAAAAGGTTGATGTTGTTTAATTGTTAAGTGCGCAGCCCCTCTGATTGCCCAGGAACGCATAAATACACTTAAGCGGCATCAGTTAAGCATTCTGACTGAAGGAAAAACTTCCTAACACAGTAATGGCTGTTGCGACGGATTCTCACCGTAAACTTCCCTTAACATCGAATAAACAATATCCGACAATGCCCGAACGGGCAAATGCGCCGTGTATAAAGCAACTTAAATTTATATTCATTTTGTGTGTTTGTATTATACATTTATCAAACAAAAATGTCAAGTGTTACTTGTTACGTGACTTTTAAAATCTGCTAAAATGGCGAAACACAGAAAGAAGGGTTGCGTATCGCGTGACTTTTGCAAAATGTGCTTGTAAAAGGGATGGAAATGTATATAATTAATAATGTGAAAAATATTGGAATTTGCATTTTTAAGAGAGGGGATAACAAACATGGAAAAGTTAGCTACCTGTTGCTTTACGGGACATAGAAAATTAACCTTGCAACAAACGTGCTTTGCTTATGAAAAAACAAAAGAAATAATAAAGGAACTTATAAGCAGTGAATATAAGAATTTTTGTTGCGGGGGAGCTCTTGGTTATGATACTGTTGCGGCAAATGTGGTTATTGAACTGCGTGAGCAGTATGATATTAAACTTGTGCTTATATTGCCATGCGAAAATCAAGATATGTATTTCACACCACAACAACGCGCGGTTTATAACGAAATAAAGCAAAAAGCAGACAAGGTTATCTATACCGAACAAGAGTATAAACGTGGATGTATGCACAAAAGAAACCGGGCGCTTGTGGATGTGAGTAGCGTGTGCGTTTGTTGCAGTATATATGAAAAAGGCGGCACGGCTTACACTATTGATTATGCACACAAAAAAGGTCTTAAAGTTATAAATTTGTTTGGCGGGGAAGAATAATACAATAATAAATAAAAAAAGGCTTGATTTTTTTTTGGCGGTGTGGTATATTATTTAGGCTTTTGATTTCACTCAAACCTTTTTCGTAATTTTTTACGGTTTTATGAGTGGGTTCATTGCCGATTGTACGACATTGAAACGGGTGGTCCTCTGCCGCAGTATTGTGCGACATGAACATCTGCATTTTTAAAAGGAGGACTAAAAATGGACGCTATTAAAAATCTTGTTGCTGACCAGATTAACGAAAACGCACCTAAAATTGTTGTTGGTGACACTGTACGTGTTTACGTTAAAATTCGTGAGGGCGAGAAATCAAGAACTCAGGCTTTTGAGGGTACTGTAATTGCCAAAAATAATTCAGGCATTGCTGAAACCTTTACCGTACGCCGTGTTTCATACGGTGTTGGTGTTGAGCGTGTTTTCCCCGTACACTCTCCCAACGTTGAAAAGGTTGAAACAATAAGAAGAGGCCGTGTTCGCAGATCAAAGCTTTACTATCTGCGTGACAGAGTTGGTAAATCTGCCAAAGTTAAAGAGAGAATATAAGTTTTTTATAAAATCTCATCGGGGACTTTTTGCAAAAAAGTCCCCGTTTTAATTTGGAGGACGTAATATGTCAGAATATTATACAGATGCGCCCGTAAAGAAAAAGGGTAAATATACAAAAATCAAAAAAGATATTTTTGAATGGCTGGATGTTGCTGTTGTTTCTGTTATTTTTGTTATAGTGCTGTTGACATTGATATTACGTGTTGTCAATATTAACGGCGAGTCGATGGAAAACACCCTTTTTAGCAATGAAAAAATAATTATTTCAAACATATTTTATCAGCCTGAGTATGGCGATATTGTTGTGATTTCGCGCAATATGGAAAATTCGTCTGACGAGGTTGCAAAGCAACCGCTTATAAAGCGTATTATTGCAACGCAAGGACAAACGGTTGACATTGATTTTGAAAAGGGTATTGTTTATGTTGACGGCAAGGCTTTGGTTGAAGATTATATCAAAACGCCTACTAACTTAAAGTATGACTTGCAGTTTCCGATTACGGTGCCCGAGGGTCATGTTTTTGTTATGGGCGATAATCGTAACGGCTCTATTGATAGCCGTTCAAGCACAATAGGAAATAACGGAATGATAGACCAACGCTATATTCTTGGCAAGGCTATTTATCGAGTCTGGCCGTTTAGCAGGGCAGGAAGTTTAGAATAATTTTTCAAAGCCGTATTCAAATTTTTTGAAATACGGCTTTTTTATGCTTTAAAATAAATGTATTATGTGGTAAAATAATATTAACAATTATATGGGAGGCGCAACAAATGAAGGACAGCAACCAAAACCTTAACTGGTTTCCTGGACATATGGCCAAAACCCGCCGTCTTATTACAGAGCAGTTGAAACTGTGTGATGCGGTGGTTGAAATTGTTGACGCAAGGATACCTATAAGCAGTCGCAATCCTGAAATAAACAAAATTACCGAGCGTAAACCTCGTATTATGTTACTAAACAAGTGCGATTATGCAGACGCGGCACAAACAAACAAGTGGGTTAAATATTTTGAGAGTAAAGGTATAGTTGCTTTGCCTGTTGATTGTAAAACCGGCAAAGGCCTTAACGCTTTTAAACCAACGGTATATAATTTGCTTAAAGAAAAGCTTGATGCTGACAAGGCAAAGGGATATACTCGCTCTTTAAGGTTAATGATTGTTGGCATACCTAACGTCGGAAAGTCATCTTTTATTAACCGTATGGCAGGCGGCGCAAAAGCAAAGGTTGAAGACCGCCCCGGTGTGACTAGGAGCAACGGTTGGTATAAAATTGATTCGAGAATAGACCTTCTTGATACTCCCGGTGTACTTTGGCCCAAGTTTGATGACGAGCAGGTTGCATTAAGGCTTGCTTTTACGGGTGCGATTAAAGACCAAGTGACCGATGTTGAAGATTTGGCGGTGCGTTTGCTTGCACTGATGGCGCAAAATTATCCCCAAATGCTTTTTGACCGCTATGGCGTTGAGGTGAACGAGCCTTACGAAATGCTTTGTGACGTTGCTAATAAGCGCAGTCTTAAAGCAAGAGGCAATCAGCCTGATACAATGCGTGCGTCTGTTATGCTGCTGGATGAGTTTCGAGGCGGCAAAATTGGAAAAATCACTTTAGATGAATGCAGGTGAGCCAAAATGCCCGACTATGCTTTTGAAAATGAATGTATAAAAAAAGGCTTTAGCACAGTATGCGGCGTTGATGAAGCGGGAAGAGGCCCTTTGGCAAGTCGGAGGCCAAGCGGTCTTAGGAAGACAAAATTTGTATTCAACTCCTTGGCTCACAGAACGACATGGCTA
>JAZSLU010000008.1:0-4695 GCA_045535505.1 Acutalibacteraceae bacterium
CCACCTCATGTTTTTTTTGGTGTGATTTTTTATATGTTAATTATTCTACGCTAAAAGATACCCAATTACTAAAATATGTTCCATATTCGTTTTGATATGCAACACGCACCTTTTTGCTTGAAACCTTTGAGGATTCAAAAGCAATTTCAGCCTCGTTCTCGGTTCCTTTAATATTGCAAAATACCACGTGTCCCTCACCTACCTGAACGTATAAAGGTGAGCCACTGCTTCCATCAACAGATACCTTCATCTTGCCTTCGTCAAAATTACAATCCTGTACAACAATGGAAGAATCCACTACACAAGCATATACCGAACCACTTTTTTGACCGTCTTGTTTTTCAAGATACATCTCAAGATTACCCGTAACACTTCTGTCAAAGCTAAAGCTTGTCGCACCGTCAAGAATAATTTCATCAATTTTTGTTCCGTTACGTAAAACCACAGCCTTGTAATAGCCACTTTCCAAAACGTCAACTACACCCTTTTGGGTTGCGCTTTGCTTATAATTATACTTATCACCAAGGCGGGGCATTAAGGAATAACTATCCTGCAGCGAAGTTTTTGGTACCTTGGGCACGTCGTCAATATAATCGTAACGGCAAACCCAATACTCTATAAAATGGTCAAAAAACTCATCGGGATTCCAATATTTTCTGCGCGCCACCGGTATGGTTGCTTCAGAAATTTCAATATAAGCCACGTTTCCGTCCTTATCATACAAAATATCCGTGCATATAGTAGTATGCTTTCCTACGTTTACCACCACGTCACCCAACTGTATTTCATCGGCAAAGTCATTTATAACAAAGCCAACGATTTGCATACCGGGAATGTTTACCACATTATTAGTGTTGTACAAACCCCCAATATCTAAGGTATATTCTACCATTTTAGAGCAAACCGTTCCGTAATAAGTAGCAGCTTTTGAGTTTGTACTACTCAAATTTTCGGTATATAAAACAGAGTTTTCGCTTTTCAATGCCGTCAAAAAAGATTCTAAGTTAACGCCCATTCCTATGTAGCCGTCGCTTGCATTGGCCGCCGAATAAGGAATACCCTTATACGTAACACCTGCCTCAAAAATACGTCCTTTATAACCTGGAACATCTTTTAGCGGTGTCCACTCCACGTCTGTGAACGCATAAGCGCGGTCAATAACGTTTTGTACCCCGTCCGACTTGGGTTTTGCATGGGTATATAACTCATTGTCACAAGTCTCGCAAACGTCAAGCTTTGCCGAAACGTTTTTATTGCAATTCACACAAAATTTTTCATCGCCTTTATTTTCACCGCAAGCAACAACAAAAAAAGTTATAATTACGGATAAAAAAAGTGCTGCGATTTTTTCATATTTCAAATTTCCCCTCATAAAACGCTCCGACCAAATGAATTATTGTCGCCATTGTACAACATATAAAGTGTTTTTATCAATCGTTTCTCACCCGAAAACATGAATCTAACAAACTAAAATTGGGGTTAAAATACGGATCGCCTTTTTCCAACTGCTCTCCCCACTTGTCTTTAAAACGCTTAACATCTTCTTTAAAACGCTCAATCTTATCAGCATTGACGTCCATACCTCTGCTTTTAGACTCGTAATGATAAAGTTCACAAAAAGGATTAAAAAGAACATTATATCCTTTTTTTCTCACCTTTAAGCATAAATCCACATCATTAAATGCAACAGGCATATCCTCACTGAATCCGCCAACATTATCAAATATTTCTTTTGACATGATTAGACAAGCGGCTGTAACGGCACTAAGGTTTTGAACATAATACATTCTTCCCATGTATCCTAAATCACTACGTTTCACCTTGTAATGACTGTGACCGGCAACACCATCCGCGCCCATGCCCAAAATAATTCCTCCGTGCTGTACGGTATCATCGTTAAAATACAATTTTGCGCCCACAGCACCCACATCGGAAAGTTGAGCATACATTAACAATTCTTCTATCCATTGTGGCGTAATAACCTCTGTATCATTATTAAGAAACAGCAAATATTTTCCATTGGCATGTTTAACGGCAAAATTGTTTATAGCAGAATAATTAAATTCTTTATCATATTTTAAAATTTTGATGTTCTTTTGATGTTCTAATATTTTAAAATAATTCAATGTGTACTTATCTGCTGTGCAATTATCAACTATTATTATTTCATAGTTGTCATACGTAGATTGTAGCCGTATTGAATTAATACATCTTTGTAAGTCTAAACCGTGGTCTCTTGTCGGTATAATAATCGATACTAATGGCTTTTCTTGTAATTCCACGTTAACCTTGTATATGGTAGGAAACGCAGGCGAGCTATCAACTGTCGATTTAATACCCTTAGTAAGAAGAAAATCTCTTACAGCATTCTGACCCGCTTTAATTGCATAGGTTTTAGAATTAATATCCATAGCTACCGAATTCTTATGCGAACGCCAGAAATAAAGAATTTTTGGTATATGAACAATCTTCTCGGCAACATCGGTTATTCTAAGTATAAAATCATGGTCCTGACTTCCATCATATTCCTTTCGGAACATACCTGCTTTATCAATAAGTTCTCTCTTGAAAACAGAAAAATGACATATATAATTATTTGCAAGCAAAGAATATGGCGCAAAATCCGCCTTAAAGTGACATGTCACAATGTCGGTAATATCATCACCCAAGAAGGTTGCTTCATCAGTATAAACATAATCTGCGCCCTGTTCACATATAACACGCATATTTTCAAACAATACCGATGGATGAAGTACGTCATCATGGTCAAAAAGAGCTATGTAATCACCCGTTGCCATACGCATACATTCGTTTGTATTTTCAGATATTCCGCCGTTTTTCTCTAATTTTTTATAAACTATCCGATTATCATTTTTCGCAAGTTCCTCACAATATGTACGAACAAAATCAAAGTCCTTCGTGCTTCCGTCTGCTAAACAAAGTTCCCAATTAGCATACGTCTGGTCAACTACAGAATCTATCATTTGTTTTAAAAAGTTTTTCGGAGTGTTATACAAAGGAACAAGAATACTAAACTTTATATTTTTGTCAAAAACCGTAGTTTCTTCCTTTTTTCTTTGCTCTTGTGAAATTTCAAAAGAACAATGGCTGTTAATCGCCTTTTTAGCCACTTTTCTCTCGCGTATGGCTGCAAATGTTTTCTTGGGTCCGTTCTTTATAAGATATTTGATACCCTTATAAATCAATCTTATTGCTCTACTGTTATGTACAGTTAATTTAATCTTGTTGGTAATAAAACGCACGGGAGATAGCACTCTCCAATAGAATGCGTTTTTTATTTCTTCATACATTTGCGTAGCTGTAACAGCTTGACATTTATATTCATCTGCCATTTTTTTGTATTTTTGAGTCTCTTCCATATATTCAACAACCAAAGATTGTAATTCTTCAATTATATCATTGGCATCAGACATATCGATTTTGGTTTCGGTTAAATCTTTTTTCTTCAACAACGAAACCTTTCTAAGTAATCCCTTGGAACTTTTTGAACTTAAAACATTTGAACCCATAACTATATAATCAAACGATTTTTGCTCATTTAATAACTCAAATTCATCGATATGATAAACCCGCTCGTTTGATTCTAAAAACGATTCCTCTGACGGTAAGACAAAAACGGAAATCTCGCTGTTTTTAATAATATTTTTCGAAAAAATTTCAACATTTTCCTTGTCAATTATCGCACCTATTTGAGCAATTTGATATTTTTTAGACATGTAATGACATCCTTTCAAGCAAATATCCTTAGTCTAACAATGGAATTGTATCATATATCACTCGATAATTCAACATTGTAAATATAAAACAAAACCCGCAAAACCTTCAAAGATTTTGCGGGTTTTATGGTGGAGATAAGCGGGATCGAACCGCTGACCTCTTGAATGCCATTCGATTTACAAACCTTTTTGTTATGCGGTTTAATACGATTTATTGTGAAATAACGGTGGAATAGGTCGCATTATTTGCTCAATAACTTCCTTGTGTTTTTGCCGCAAATACCGTCAACAGTTAAGTTATTATCTTGCTGAATGTGCGAAATTTGTTTTGCTGTCTTTTTGCCGCAAATACCGTCAACGGCACCAACGCTATATCCCTTTAAATTCAAATGCCACTGCACCCACTTAACGTCATCGCCCTTGCAACCACGCTTTATGCTTCGTGTCGGTTCAGAGTACGGACAAGCGTTCGGTCTTGCAACTCCAAAATAATCATAGAATGACTGTGAGCCGTTTATTTTTGATATTGATTTATTGCCCTTTGTTTCGTCGCCCCACCACTTAGAGCCACTGCGAACGTCAAGGTGTGTTGAGTTAGCAGATATGTAACCAATGCCGGTAAAGCCCAAGCTTTCCGCAGCACAGCAAACCAATTTGGCAGAGATTTTGCCTTCCTTATCGTAACATACAATATCCACGGCCTTGCCCTTGGTGTGCTGACCCTTTCCGCTGCCGCCCACAGCCTTATCGTGCTTTGCGGTACGATATCCACTGTTTATAATCATTTTGTTACAACCGAGCTTTGCACGAAGCTTTTCAAGCTTGTCCACAAGAGCCGTATCAATCAGCACCTTATCACCATCACTGCAGGCAAACTCTTTTACCTTAAAATGCTCTGATAGTTTCTTGCTGCCGTCAATGCTCTTTGAATAGGTTTTAACTGCCATATTATTTATCC
>JAZSLU010000028.1:0-89917 GCA_045535505.1 Acutalibacteraceae bacterium
TTCCCCGCATATTCGAAATGCCGAGAGCAATCAATACAACTCCAACAATAAAAGGAACTATAAATTCCATCATAATTTCCTCCGTTATTTTTTTATCATTAAAATAATTATACCACACAATTATTAAAATTGCTACATATCTGTTTGCTATTTGGCAAGAATAGTTAATACAAAATTAACGGAGGTAAGTTTATGTTTAAACACGAAAAAATGCTATTTCATCCTGTAGCAGTAGAGAAACCAAACCCGCAGTATGCGGCGCTTTTACAGGAACAGCTTGGCGGCGGTAACGGTGAGCTTAAGGCGGCTATGCAGTATATGTCCCAGAGTTTTCGAATTAAAGACCCTGAAATTAAAGATTTATTTCTTGACATTGCCGCCGAGGAACTTGGCCATATGGAGATGGTTGCACAGACTATCAACTTGCTTAACGGACACGATGTTGATGCAGAAAAGGTGCCGTCGGGCGAGATTCAGTCCCACGTGCTTTTAGGTCTTAACCCCGGTCTTATCAATGCTTCGGGTTACTCTTGGACAGGCGACTATGTAACGGTTACAGGAGATCTCTGTGCTGACCTACTCAGCAATATCGCATCCGAGCAACGTGCAAAGGTGGTTTATGAATACCTTTACCGTCAGATTGATGACAAAAAAGTGCGTGAAACTATAGACTTCCTTTTAAACCGCGAGGAAGCACACAATCAAATGTTCCGAGATGCATTTAACAAGGTGCAGAACTCCGGTTCGAACAGAGATTTCGGCACAACAAAGGCTGCTAAAATGTATTTCTCAATGTCAGACCCAGGTCCTAACGCATTCGCCACAGGCGATACAAAACCTGTTTCTTTTGATAAGTAGTAAAACCTCTCTGCCGTGTGGCAGAGAGTACATAGTTGACTTTTCTTATGTTTATGATATAATAAGCAAAACAAATATTGGTCACCGGAGGCGGAGTGCCGTAGCACTCAAAAATGCCGGATTAGGTGTCCGAGTGAGCTCGGGTTATTGTGTGTACAATAGCCGGAGTTTTTTATTTTTTGTGAGGTTAATTATGGATTCTGAAATTTTCGAAAAATTACCGTCTACCAAACTGTTTTTCAGGTGTGCGATTCCATCTATGATTACTATGGTGTTTGGTGCTCTCTATCAGATTGCGGACGGTTTATTTGTAGGTCGTTTTATTGGCGGAGATGCCCTTGCAGCCGTAAATTTAATTATGCCAATTATAATGATTGTATTCGGTTTTTCAAATTTAATTGCAACAGGTGCGTCGGTACGCATTTCTGTGTTACTCGGCGAGAAAAACATAGAGGAAGCTTCTAAGGTTTTCACATATACCCTTAAAATAATTTTCTTAATCTCTTGTTTTCTGGGAGTTCTCGGGTTACTGTTTGCCGAATCTTTTGTTAGGTTTTTAGCGCCGGGTGCTACCGAACAAGCGATAAAATATGGTATCACTTACACACGTGTTTATGCGGCTTTTGCACCTTTAATGCTTATATATCACGCCACCGACAATTATCTTCGTGTTTGCGGTAAAGAAAAGCTTTCTATGTGGCTGAGTATTGGAACACAAGCGTTTAATATTGCGCTTGATGTTATACTTATCGTATTTTTAGGTCAAGGCGTTTGGGCGGCGGCATTCACAAGCTGTCTTGCAATGGCACTTGGCTCGGTTATTTCCCTTTGCATTTTCCGTAAAAAACGTATGGATTTATATTACGTTAGAGGCAGGATTAAAAAAGATGTATTTATGCGAATTATTGCTAATGGCTCAAGTGAATTTTTCAGCAGTATATCTATGTCGATAATGTCTATAGTTTTTAACTTTTTCTTGCTAAAATACGGGGGCACAACAGGTGTAGCCGCATTCTCGGTTATTATGTACGTTGACAGTATTGCAGGTATGTTGCTTTTTGGTATGGCAGATTCACAACAACCAGCCATTAGCTATTGCTATGGTGCTGGACTTATTAGCAAGGTTAAATCACTATTTAAATGTGTGGTTTGGGGAGGTATTACACTTTCGGCACTTGCTTTGATATTTATGATGTTTTTAGGACAGTATGTGGCACCGCTATTTGTAAAGCCGGAAGATACAGAACTTTTATCAGTTAGTATTATAGGTATGAAACTGTTTTCATTATCCTACCTCACAGGGTGGATAGATATGTGCTTCTCATCATACTTTACTGCACTTGAACGTCCTGCAAGATCAATGTTGGTATCACTTTTTGGAACGCTGATATTTCCAATATCCGCATTATTTATTATGACGCCTTTTCTTAAACTCAACGGGGTTTGGCTCAGCGTACTAGTGTCCTGTACGCTAAGTGCAATATTTACATTGATTCTATATTTTACTTTGAAGTTCGATAAAAAGGAGATTTTATAATGAAAAACACGAATGTTACACTTGTTACCTTAACCGAGGATGACAGAGAGCAGTTTATTTTAGATAATCAATGGGCTTTTAGGTATGGCGCATTACAGGAGTTTGGAGAACGAGATAATCACATTGATGATGACGGTGAAATTATTTCCCGAAAGACTATTGAACGCTGTATTGATGCGCCTGATAGTGAAACATACCGCATTGTAGTACGAGGTAAAAAGGTTGGCGGTGTGATACTTAAAATTGATAAGGAAACGAATCACAACGAATTGGAGATTCTTTTCACATTACCCGAAGAACACAGCAAAGGTATCGGTTACGGTGCGTGGCAAGAGGTTGAGAAACTACACCCTGAAACAGTAGTTTGGCAGACTTGCACACCGTATTTTGATAAGCGCAATATTCATTTTTACGTCAATAAATGCGGTTTTCAAATTGATGAGTTTTGGTGCGAGTATTTTGCACCCACACACGAAACGCCCGATGATGAGGAACACAACCACGACGAAGGTCCCGATGAAATGTTTCATTTTGTAAAGGTTATGAAATAACTGAAATTGTATCTAAACCAAAACAATTCGCATATATTGATACTGATGTAATCTTTGGAGGTATTGTTATGCGAGAATGTAACTGTGGTAGGCATCCACCAATTCGTGATTATGGTGGGGAGCCGTTTGTTTTTAACATTCACCACGCCACCACTAAAAACCAAAATTTTCGTACAACGCTATGGACAGGAAATCATTTGCAGTTAACTCTGATGAGTATTCCTGTTAAATGTGATATCGGTGTAGAAATGCACCCTGACGTTGACCAGTTCGTGCGTGTTGAATGCGGTCGTGCAAAAGTCTATTTCGGGAACAGTCGCAACTCTTTGCGTGAGGCTCAAGTTGTGAACGAAAATTATGCGATACTTATCCCTGCAGGGACTTGGCACAATATTGTAAATATCGGAAATTGCCCATTAAAACTCTATTCACTTTATGCACCGCCTCAGCACCCATTTGGCACTGTGCATAAAACCAAATCCGATGCAGAACACTAAAATATACTTATATCCACCCGCAAAATTGCGGGTGGATATCTTAATTTATAGTATTAAATTTTAAATAATGTTTGTAATAAACTACACCATTGTTTTGGGGTCAAGAATTTCCTCAATCTCATCCTCAGAAAGAACGCCCGATTCTTTGAGAACCTCTCTTACACTCTTACCCGTCTTAATTGCCTCTTTAGCAACAGTAGCCGACTTTTTATAGCCGACCTTAGGGCAAATTGCGGTAATAACACCAACAGAGCCTTCAAGCAACTCTTCGCAACGTTCTTTGTTAGCGGTAATACCCTTAACGCAGCGGTCAACAAAGGTATCAACCGCACCCTCAAGAGCGATAAGCGATTCAAACAATTTATGGTACAAAACAGGCTCTGCATAGTTAAGTTCAAGTTGGCCTGCCTCTGCCGCCATTGTAATACACATATCGTTACCGATAATGCAAAAAGCCGCCTGGCTCATAACCTCAGGGATAACAGGGTTAACCTTACCGGGCATAATTGATGAGCCGTTCTGCATAGCAGGAAGATTTATTTCTTCAAATCCGCAACGAGGACCTGATGACATAAGACGGAAATCATTAGCCATTTTTGAGCAAGAAATCGCACAGGTTTTAAGCGCTGCTGAAACGTAAGCAAAGGCATCAAGATTTTGTGTGCCGTCAACAAGGTCGTCTGCTTTAATAAGAGAAAGGTTTGAAATTTCACTTAAAACCGGAGCAAGCGATTCAACATATTCGGGCTTTGCATTAAGTGCCGTACCTACTGCAGTACCGCCAAGGTTAATTGCATACATCTCGTTCATAGCGCGTTCAAGACGTTTAATATCGCGTGAAATGGCTTTTGCATAAGCGCCAAACTCTGAGCCAAGACGAATGGGAACAGCATCCTGCATTTGTGTTCTGCCCATTTTTATAACATCGTGGAACTCAACCTCTTTTTCCTTAAGTGCGTCATACAAACGATAAACCTGTGTAATCACTCTTTTCAAGAGCTTTACGGTAGTCATTTTTGCGGCGGTGGGTATAACGTCATTTGTTGACTGTGCGCGGTTTACATGGTCGTTGGGATGAACAATAGAATAGTCACCCTTTGTACCGCCCAAAATTTCAATAGCACGGTTTGCAACAACCTCGTTAGCATTCATATTTGCCGTTGTACCTGCACCGCCTTGTATGGCGTCACAAATAAACTGGTCGTGAAACTTGCCCTCAATAATTTCATCGCAACTTTGACAAATTGCATCTTTAATTCTTTCATCAAGTTCTCCTACTTTAAAGTTGCATATTGCACAAGCTTTTTTTATTTCTGCTAATGAAACGATAAACTCAGCTCTTAAAGGCTGACCTGTAATTTTAAAGTTTTCTGCTCCCCTTAACGACTGCACACCATAGTATGCATCAACAGGGACCTCTTTTGTACCAATTGAATCAGATTCCAAACGATAATTCATAATAAAATCCTCCAATTTCATATCAGTTGACAAATAATATACTTTAAATATGAATTTTGAAAATTCATCCAATCCCAATTATATCATAATTTTATATTGTGTCAACCGTAATACACGCAAAAAATTTAAGCCGTCGGAATGCCAACGGCTTAAAAATTATTGCATTTTTTCTTGTTTTACTTTTTTATCAATCACATGGCGTTGGGCAAGTTTGTTTTTAATATCATCCAAGGTTATCCCCATCTGAGCCATTAAGACCATAATGTGATAAGCAAGGTCAGCAATTTCAAAAATTGTTTCTTCCTTGTCATCACCTTTGCCCGCAACGATAACCTCAGTTGACTCCTCGCCAACCTTCTTAAGAATTTTGTCAATGCCTTTTTCAAAAAGATACGTGGTATAAGAGCCTTCTTTTGGATTTGTTTTTCTGCCTGTTATAACCTCCATCAAACCCTCATAAGTGAAACCTTGTGGCTCATCGCCGTTATAAAGCAGATTCTCAAAGCAAGAAAATGTTCCCTTGTGACAAGCCGGACCGTCAGGTTTTACCTCAACCACAAGCGCATCGTTATCGCAGTCTGCCGTAATTGAAACAATGTGTTGATAATTGCCTGAGGTTTCGCCTTTAAGCCAAAGTTCTTGACGGCTACGACTGTAAAAACAGGTTAAGCCTTTCTGCATAGAAATTTCAAGGCTTTCTTTATTCATATAAGCCAATGTCAATACTCGTTTTGTATCGGTATCAACTACAATGGCAGGTATCAGACCATTTTGGTCAAATTTAAGCTCATTAATATCAAAAAACTTTTCCATGTTTTGTTTACTCCTGTTCACCCGCGGCAATAACCGCCTGTTTTAAGTCAATATCCTTTGTGTAAAGGGCTTTGCCTATAATTGCACCGTACAAACCCATTTTTGTCAAAGTCTCAACGTCATCCATTGAGCTAACGCCGCCCGATGCAGTTATGTTCATTTTATAACGTTCGCACATTTTTTTATAAAGTTCGCGGTTTGTTCCTTGCATAGCGCCGTCTTTTGATATATCGGTACATATTATGTTTTTGACTCCGATTTTTTCCAATGAGTCCATAAAATCAAAGCAGTTTGTTTGGCTCACCTCAAGCCAGCCTTTTACAGCCACAAACCCATCACGAGCATCAACACCGACAACAATATGCTGTTTATATTCTTTTACAAGTTCTTTAAGCAACTGTTCATCCTCAAGTGCGGCTGTGCCCAAAATAACCCGCTCAACGCCTATTGAAAGATATTTTTCAATCGTTTCGGCAGAGCGTATGCCGCCGCCAACCTCGGTAATTAGTTTTGATGATGACACAATCTCTTTTATTGTGTCAAGATTTTCGGGCACTCCCGATTTTGCGCCGTCCAAATCAACCAAGTGCAAATACTTTGCACCTGCATTATAAAACGAAACGGCAACCTCGGCAGGTGTATCTGAATAAACTGTTTTTTGGTTATAATCACCTTTAAACAAACGCACAGCTTTACCGTCAATTAAATCTATCGCGGGAAAAATTCTCATAACACACCTTTTGACGACGGAATTGCGTCCCCTTCAATCTTAACGGCTTTGCGCAAAGCTCGAGCCATTGCTTTAAACACAGCCTCGGCAATGTGATGTGAATTTCTGCCTGCAAGTTGTTTTAAGTGCAAGGTTATACCTGCATTGTTAACAAAAGCAATTAAAAACTCCTCTATAAGCTCGGTATCAAAATTGCCTATCTTTTTTGCCTTGATATTAACGTCGTAGTTAAGTGTTGCTCTGCCGGAAATATCGACCGCTGCAAGAACTAAAGCCTCGTCCATCGGTAAAATTATATCACCGTAACGAGCAATACCTTTTTTATCACCCAAAGCCTCCTTGAAAGCTTTGCCAAGGCAAATGCCAATGTCCTCTGCGCTGTGGTGGTCGTCAACCTGAGTATCACCTTTGCAGTTCAATATTAAATCAAAACTGCCGTGATGTGCAAATAAGGTTAACATATGGTCCATAAAACCAATACCACTGTTAACTTTGCATTTACCGCTGCCGTTCACCTTAAACTCCAAAGAAATATCGGTTTCGGCTGTTTTTCTTTTAATTTTACTTGCCTGCATTTTTTAATATCTCCTCAATCGCACAAATAAGTGCGTTCATCTGTTTTTTTGTGCCAACAGTTATCCTTACGTAATCTTTTATGTCCGGCTTTGAAAACCAACGTACTAAAATTCCTTTCTGCTTTAATTGCAGATATAACTCCTCACCCGAAATTTTATTGCTTTTTGCAAACAAAAAGTTTGCTTTTGAGTTTGTAAGCACAAAACCCATATCCAAAAGCCTTTTGGTTGTATATTCACGATTTTTACATATCACAGCACAATTATCCACGAAAACGTCATTATTGTCAATAGCAGCACATCCGGCAGCCTGCGTCATTCTGTTGACGTTATACGGATTGGTCGAATTGCGAAGCTTATCAATATCCTCAACCAGTTTTTTATTTCCTATGCCAAAGCCAAGCCTTGCCCCCGCAAGAGCGTGTGATTTTGAAAAGGTTTGAGTAACCAAAAGGTTGTCATACTTTTTAGTTAACTGCACAACACTTTTTGCACCAAAAAGCACATAAGCCTCGTCAATAACAACAACACGGTTGGGATTACTTGCAACAATTTTTTCAATCTCTTCATACGAAAGACAAAGTCCCGTAGGAGCATTGGGGTTTGCAATAACAACCATTCGGTCGGTCTTGCAATAATCTTCGGGGTCAATCGATAAATCTTCCTTCAAAGGAATTTCTAAAGCATCAACGCCGTTGATTTTTGCAAAAACGCTGTAAAATCCGTAACTTATTGCGGGGTATGCAACGCCATGCTCACCAAAAGCCGCAAAAGCAAAGTTTAATACCTCGTCAGAGCCGTTAAAAGCCATAACACATTCAGGCTCAACGCCATACATTTTTGCTGCCTTTGCGCGAAGAGTGGTACATTCGGGGTCGCTGTAAAGGTTTGCGCGTTCGCCCTCGCGTTTCATTGCTTTAACAACGCTTTTTAGCGGTGCAAAGGGAGACTCGTTGGTGTTAAGTTTTATGTACTTTGTATCTTTTGGCTGCTCACCCGGAGTATAGGCCTGCAAAGCCTCAAATTTTGAGTTCATAAATCTGCTCATAATTATTTGCGCCAAAGTGCACTTTGTGCGTGCGCATCAAGGCCCTCCCTTTTTGCAAAATATGCAATATCGTCAGCAGCATCCGATGCCGCTTGTTTTGTATAATAAATATATTGTGTTTTTTTGGTAAAATCGTCCACCGACAAAGCACTTGAAAATTTTGCCGTACCGCTTGTAGGCAAAGTGTGATTTGTTCCCGCAAAATAGTCGCCTATTGCCTCAGGGGTATTGTTGCCAAGAAAAACAGAACCGGCGTGTTTTACGTTCTTCAACCATTCAAACGGATTTTCAACACAAAGCTCAAGATGTTCGGGAGCCAACTCGTCCGAAACGGCTATAGCCTGCTCTATTGAATCGGTAACAATAATTTTGCCGTTATTTTCAATAGAAGGTATTGCAATTTCCTTGCGGGGCAATTTTTGCAGTTGTTCTTCGAGTTGCTGTGAGGTGGCAATCGCAATTTCCATGCTGTCAGTTATAAGAACGGCACTCGCATTCTTATCGTGTTCAGCCTGACTCAGCAGGTCTGCCGCCAATTTTTTTGGGTCAGCACTGCTGTCTGCAACAACCAAAATCTCACTTGGTCCCGCAACCATATCAATGCCGCAAATGCCGAAAATTTGTCTTTTTGCTTCGGCAACAAAGGCATTACCGGGTCCTACAATTTTATCTGCCTTTGGCACACTCTCGGTACCAAGCGCAAGCGCTGCTATTGCCTGTGCACCGCCAATTTTAAACACACGGTCAACACCCGCAATTTTTGCCGCCGCCAAAACATCGGGATTAACCAAACCATCCTTTGTGGGCGAAACCATAACAACCTGTTTTACACCCGCAACCTTAGCGGGAATGGCATCCATCAAAACGGTTGACGGATAAGCCGCTGTACCGCCGGGAACATAAATTCCCGCACACTCAACCGCGGTTATGCGCTGACCGACAATCTCGCCGTTTTCACGTTTTATTTCAAAGCCATCTCGAAGTTGCATCTTGTGAAACTCAAATATATTTTGAGCCGCACGTTCCATAATTTCAACAAGTTTTTTATCAGCCTTTTGTACAGCCTCATCCCACTCGTCTTTTGTAACCTCAAGCGAAGAAAGCTTTGCGTTGTCAAACTTTTCACAATATTTATATAGAGCCGCATCACCGTTTATTTTAACGTCTTCAATAATACCTTTTACAATATCTGTAACATTATCAAGCGGCATATTGCGAGCAAAAATTTTCTCTTTATTTTCCTCGCTATATCTTTCAATCTTTATCATTGGTTTTCCTCCAAAGCAAGTTTAACCTTGCCGCAGATTTCTTCAATTCTTTCGTCATTGAACCTAAACGACGCTTTGTTCGCAATAACACGTGCGCTTATTGGCATAATTTTTTCAACAACCTCTAAGCCGTTCTCAACCAAGGTTTTGCCTGTTTCAACAATATCAACAATAACGTCTGAAAGATTAAGAAGCGGTGCAAGTTCTATCGAGCCGTGCAGTTCAATAATATCAATATCACAGCCCAGTTCATTATAATAACGTCTTGCAATTCTGGGATATTTGGTTGCAACCTGCAATGGTCTGTTTTTAACACCGCTAAAGCCTTTGGGTGCTGCAACTGCCATACTGCATTTGCCTATTCCCAAATCAAGCAACTCATAAACATCTGCCTTACTCTCTTTGAGAACATCATAACCAACAACACCAATGTCTGCGGCACCACGCTCAACATAGACCGCAACATCGCTCGGCTTAACCCAAAAATACTGCACACCTATCTCGGTATTTTCAAAAACAAGTTTTCGTGTTTTTTCTTTAATTTCGGGGCATAAAAAACCCGCTCTTTCAAAAATATCATAAACCTTTTCGCCAAGCCTACCTTTTGGAAGGGCAATTTTTATAACGTTACTCATTCTTCAAAAACCTCAATTCATCCATATAAACAGCAAAACCTACTGCAGCACATTTTTTGCCGAGTTTTTGCATCAGACCGCCGTACTGACCGCCCGAAAGCAAACTTTGCGGTATGCCTTGGACATAGCCTTGAAAAACTATGCCGTCATAATAATCCATATTATTGGCTATTGAAAAATCAATTTGAACCTTATCACCGATTCCACATTCTTTAAGATAATCATAAATTACCTTAATTTCATTAACAGCTTTGGTCGTTCTATCATTAACCTTTAAAGCACATAGTTCTTCCAGGCAATCTTCAACTTTGCCGTGGATGGTTATAAGCTTTAAAAGCAATTCAGTTTTATCACTGTCGATATTTTTTTCGTTGCAATAATCAACAAGTCCCGATGCATTCTTGCTTCGCACAAATTTAAGTGCGCCGTCGTAGGCATCTGCCGCTTCAATTATACCCTCAACAAAATCGGGATGTGAAAGCGCAAGAATATAATTATCGCTTATTACGTTCAAGGACTGAACCGCAAGTGCAACGGTCTTGCATATATCGGTGCTGTCAAGTTCTCCCATAAACTCGACACCGGTTTGCATAATTTCCTTAAAATTTCTTCCTCCTTGTGCCGAGCGGTAAACATTTTCATTATAATATACCTTTTGGGTTGCCTTACCGCTTCTTGCAAACTGACGTACAATAGACATTGTAACGTCGGGTTTTAAAGCAACCAGCCTACCGTCAAGGTCAGTGAAGGTTATAATTCGGTCGCTTACAAGAAAATCTTTACAGTTTGCATAAAGGTCATACTCTTCAAAACGGCTCATTGTAAAGCGTGTGTAGCCGTTGTTGCAAAACAATTCTCTCAAAGCAAAAAGAACTTTTTCTTCATAGGTAAAAATATTATCGTTAATCTGCATTTTCTGCATTCCTTTCCAAAACAAGTTTATAGCCGCCGCTGCCATAATTAAGGCATCGGTTAACACGGCTTATTGTTGTGGTACTGGCGCCCGTCTTTGCAACAATATCACCATACTTTGTTCCCTTTTTAAGCAGTTGTGCAACCTCATATCGTTGAGATATTGACTGCAACTCAACTATCGTGCACAAATCTTCAAACAGTTTATAACATTCATCAACCGTTTGCAAGGATAAAATTGCTTCAAACAAATTATCTGTGGCTTTAGATTGAAAATTAGACATAAATTCATCCGCCTTTCTTTATCGCTTTATTATATTACCACTTTAGTGTGATAAAGTCAAGAGTTTAATAAAACTTTTTCATCTTGACTTAAAAGTCACCTAAAAGTATAATTTATTATACTGAAAGGCGGTATTAACAGTTATGCATTCTTTTTTACTTATAGGACAGTCAAATATGGCGGGCAGAGGCTTTTTTGACGAAGCCCATCCTATAGACGTTGAACACCTTTACGTTTTGCGTAACGGCAGGTGGATTCAATTGTTCCGCCCCGTTAACGCCGATAGAAAAACTTCGGGTGTTTGCCTTGCCGAAAGCTTTGCCGAAGCATACTCAAAGGAAAAAAATGTTGACGTGGGTCTTATTGCTTGCGCTGACGGCGGCACACAAATTTCGCAATGGATGCCGGGTGAAATTTTATATGAACACGCCGTTTTTCAAACCAAACTTGCTATTCGTCAGTCAACCCTTGCGGGTATTTTATGGCATCAGGGCGAAAGTGACTGCAAAACTGGTCGTGACGGTTGGAAAACTTATAAAGAAACTTTAGAGTTTATATTAAAATCTATGTTTAAGGATATCGGCGTTGCCCCCGTGCCCGTTGTTGTAGGTGGCCTTGCAGACTTTGTACCCGCTTATCACCATAATGATTTGCATCTTAAAATTAATGAGGCACTGATAGATATGGCAAACCAACACGAAACAGTAGGCTTTGCCTCTGCCGAAGGTTTAAAATCTAACCCCGACGGTGTTCATTTTTGTTCCGATGCATTATACGAGTTTGGCTTGCGCTACTACGAAGCTTATAAAAAAGCAAGTGCAACCTTTACAATTTGTGATGAGCAAAAAGACGCTAACCTCAAACGCAGTGAACTTGAATTGTTGTAGTATTAATTTCTAAGTATAAAATGTGAAAGGAGAAACCAATATGCTTGAAATAACAAACCTTTATAAGAGTTTTGGCAAAAAGCAGGTTCTTGACGGCCTTTCCTTTAGTGTAAAAGAACACAGCATTTTTGGTTTTATAGGTAAAAACGGCGCAGGTAAAACCACCACCATGAAGCTTATTCTCGGTCTTTTAAAAGCTGACAGTGGCGAAATTTATGTTTCGGGCGAAAAGGTGGTTTACGGACAAACCCCCACCAACCGCCATATCGGATATCTCCCTGACATACCCGAATTTTATACTTTTATGACCGCAAAAGAATATCTTTGGTTTTGCGGCAATATTATACAAATGAACTCAGGCGAAATTAAAAGTAGAAGTGACCAGCTTTTAGAACTTGTTGGGTTGCAAAATGAAAAGGGACGCATCAAAGGCTACTCAAGAGGTATGAAACAACGCCTTGGTATTGCACAAGCGTTGCTTGGCCGCCCGAAACTCTTAATTTGCGACGAGCCAACATCTGCCCTTGACCCATTAGGCAGGAAAGAAATTTTGGATATACTTTATGCCGCAAAAGAGCAGACCACTGTTCTTTTTTCGACACATATTCTTTCTGACGTTGAGCGTATATGTACCGACGTTGCTTTTATTAACGATGGCAAAACGGCAATATGCGGTTCACTTTCCGACATAAAAACAAAATACCGTCGCGAAGAATATCTTTTTGAGACCGCCAATGCGCAGGACGCCGAGCTTTTACTTAACACTTTTGTTGATATAAACAGGATTGACAACAATCAACTTATATTCAGCGAAAAAAATAGCACCCTGTTCGACATACTTGGGTTTATAACGCAGAACAAAATTAATCTTATCAAAATAGAGCACATCGAGCCTACCTTAGAGTCCTTGTTTATGGAGGTGGTTGATTAATGAGTTCTTTAATTGCTTTCACAAAAAAGGAACTAACTGCCCAACTTCGCTCGGCAAAACTTTTTATTCTTTTGGGCATATTTTTGTTTCTTGGCATTATGAACCCTGCAATAGCAAAGCTTACCCCTTGGTTGCTTGAATCAATGTCCGAATCGTTAAAGGCAAGCGGTTTTAACATTCAAGCAGTGCCAGCCACGGTTTTTGATTCTTGGATGCAATTCTTCAAAAATGCACCTATGGGATTGATTGCTTTTATTATTATGCAAAGCAACATTTTCACAAAAGAGTATCGCTCCGGAACATTAATTCTTGCACTCACCAAAGGGCTTAGGCGCCGCAACGTTGTAATATCTAAAACAGTAGTACCCATATTGCTGTGGACTCTTTGTTTTTGGCTTATGTTTACCGCAACCTATGTTGGCAATACATTGTTTTGGGATAACGGCATTGCAAATCACTTGTTGTTTAGCACTGTTTGCTGTTGGTTTAACGGCATATATACAATTATATTAATGGCATTCTGCTCTGTAATAACAAAATCTAATATAGTGGTGTTAGCAATAACAGGCGGTGTTAGTTTTGTGTTGTCACTTGTTGGCGCTTTCCCCAACATAAACAAATATTTACCTACAATGCTTGCAAACGGCACATCTCTTGTTTATGGAACGGCAAAACCGCAAGATTACACCACAGCAATCATAATAACCTTGACCCTTTGTGTAATTTTATTTGCGGCTTCCATACCTATATTTAATAAAAAACAACTATAAAAAATTGCCCTGAAATTTCAGGGCAATTTTTTATATATCTCTAAACAGCATTTTGCCACCCATCTCACCTGTGGCTACGGCATTAATTGCGGCTATCTTTCCGCCTACAATAACAAAGTTGAGTCCCTCGCAACGCTTAGTAGGGTCAGTAAAATCCGCCCTATCCTGAATGGTCTGCGGATTAAAGATGCATAAATCTGCATCAAAGCCTTCCCTTATTAAGCCTTTGCTCTTTAACCCATAAACTGCAGCCGGCATTGCGGTCATTTTGCGTACCATTTCCGTTAAGGAAACCACGCCCCTCTTGCGAACATAATGGGCGATAGCTCTGGGGAAGGAGCCTTTTACTCGAGGATGATAGCTGGTACTTTTTATATCTACACCGCTGTCAGTGCATATCATAGCTCTGGGATTGGCAATAACCGACTCGACATCTTCCTCGCACATAGTAAAGAAACAACCGCGAGCTGTATCGTTCGAGATTTTCATAACATCTATGGCAGCCGAGAACTCATCCTGTCCCCTGCGAGATGCAATTTCCCCCACTCGCAATCCGTCATACTCTGGGGCACCCGGACAAGACGTAACCAGTATCCAATTTAAGTCAGGGAATTTTGCATAAAAATCATTTTTTATCTGCTCCACCTGCTGTGGATCTTCTGCTCGCTTAAGCACAGCCTCAGTACCGCCGGAACGCCAATGCTTTGGAATAAATATAGAGGAAAACTTAGTGGAGGAGGCAATATAAGGGTACACATCCATATAAATTTCCAACCCTTCTTGGTTGGCGTTGTCAATCATACGCATAGTGGTTTGCACCTTACCCCAGTTTTCACTGAGTCCTGCCGCCTTATGATGTGACACAACACCCCTTACACCCGACTCGCGTACAATGCTAATAAACTCGCGTACCGAACGCACCAAATCAAAACTCTCATTGCGCAGATGAATGGCAGCGATACCTTTATACTCACCTACCACCTTAGCAAGTTCAATCAGCTCATCGGTTTTGGCAAAACAGCCCGGGGCATAAATAAGACCAAAAGAAATACCAAGTGCGCCGTGTTCCATTGCAGAGCGCATTAATTGCTTCATTGTTTCAAGTTCCTCGGCAGTTGGTTCACGTTCTTCATCCCCCACCACCTCATAGCGCAATGTGCTGTGTCCAATAAGTAAAGCCATATTTGCACCAAGCATCGCATCTTTAGCATTATCCAAAAACTCAGCCGCATCTTTACCGCAGATAGAGCCGCCGCATTGACCGGCAATGGAAGTTGTTATTCCTTGCTCAATTTTGTCGGTTTGAAGCGGGCAGGTAAAAAACTGTTTGTCAGAGTGGCTGTGAGAATCAATAAATCCGGGCGTAACCACCGCACCTTTGGCATCAATAACAGTCTTTGCATCACATTGTACACTACGGTCAATTTTTGCAATTTTGCCGTCCTTGATTGCAACCTCAGCCCTCATAGCAGGACTGGCAGTGCCATCAAGAATCAGTCCGTTTTTAATTAAAATATCATACATAGATTATCCCCTCACCCCATAAAAGCACACTATATAGAGCATTTATTCTTTAATAACCTTATTAATTGTTTTGTTAATCCATTTTTCATTTATGGGCAAAAACAAACCTGCAAAGGGGCCAACAAGACCGACACAAATTATTGTGCCAACGCCTGCCTTGCCGCCAAGCAACATACCAACCGCAACAAAAACCACGTCAACAATAACACGCACAATGCTAAACTTGCACTTGATTTTATCGGCAAGAACAACCGAAACCAAATCGTTAGGGCCTGTACCCGCATCAGACTTTATAACAATAGTCATACCAAAGCTGAGTATCACACAAGCAATCGCGGTAACCAAAATTCGCACAAGTATATGCGGCGACTGCTCAAAAAGCGGTGAAAAAAACCTCGTAAACACGTCAATAATAGGTCCACCCAAAAGCATACAAACAACAGTTCCCTCTTTTATGTACCTTTTATCAAACAAAAGCAATACAAGAATAATTAACAAGCTCATTAGAATATGAACGTTGCCGTGGGTTATAAATGACAAAGGTAATACCCCGCTCAACGTACGAAAAACACCCTGCACCAACACGTTAAATGTATCTGTACCAAGACCGGATAGTATAAACAAGGTAACACCAAAATGAGCAATGGTTAAACCAAAAATAAGAATAATCAAACGAAAAAAGGTTTCTTTTAACGTCCTTTTCAAAAAACCACTCCACTATTTTATATTACTATAAAATATAACCCTTTGCAATAATAATATTTTGTTGAATTATGTTGCTTTTTTAAAAAAAATTGTTATAATGGGTACAATTATTGCTCGGAGTTTAGAATATGAACTATAAACTTACAAAATACACTTGCTATTATACATATCTTTCAATGGCTTCCATTTTTGGTTTGCCTCCCCTTTTGTTTGTAACTTTTAGGGAAATGTATGGCATATCATACACTCTGCTTGGAACCTTAGTGCTTATAAATTTTTGCACACAACTGATTATTGATTTAGTTTTCAGTTTTTTCACCAAATATTTCAACATACATAAAACGGTTAAAATAATGCCGCTTATTACCGCCGTAGGTTTAGCAGTTTATGCCACCGTGCCAATGTTGTTTCCAAACATTGCATATTTAGGCATAGTCCTTGGCACAATTATATGTTCTATCGCGGCAGGACTGTGCGAGGTTTTATTAAGCCCCATTATTGCGGCATTACCGTCAGATAACCCCGAGCGAGATATGAGCAATTTACACTCCCTTTACGCTTATGGCGTTGTGGCGGTGGTGCTTATATGCACGGCTTATTTTAAAATTTTCGGCACACACAACTGGGCTTATCTTGTTATTTCACTTGCCATTTTGCCTATAATTTCTTCTGTACTTTACTGTATGTCCCCTATGCCAAAAATGAATCTTACAAACAACAGCAAAGACCCCACCGCAATAAAGCGCAATATGGGCTTAGTGCTTTGCGTTATGTGCATTTTTTTAGGCAGCGCAGCGGAAAACACTATGACTAACTGGATATCAGGCTATATGGAAAAGGCGCTTCACATATCAAAAACTATCGGTGATATTTTAGGTTTAACACTTTTTGCGGTTATGTTAGGTTTTGGCAGAACGCTTTACGGAAAGTATGGCAAAAGCATTATGCCTATTATGTTTATAGGATTTGCAGGGTCTGTTATGTGCTACCTTACCGCAGGTTTATGCAACATTAGTGCTATTGCTGTATCGGCTTGTGTGTTAAACGGCTTTTTCACCTCAATGCTTTGGCCGGGCACCTTAATTTTAATGGAAGAAAAGCTTTCGTCTCCCGGTGTTGCCGCCTATGCTCTTATGGCGGCGGGCGGTGATTTTGGCGGCTCGGTTGCACCGCAGTTACTCGGCATTGTTGTTGATACGGTTGCCGCAAGCGATGTTGCTTCAAAGCTTAGTCCCAGCCTAAATTTATCAACCGAACAAATAGGAATGAAGGCAGGTATGCTTGTAACCGCCCTCTTCCCTTTATTTGGTTTGGCTTTGCTTGTTTTTATAAAAAAATATTTCAAAAAACAAGCCTCAAATAATTGACATTCATGTTTTATTGCTATATAATAATCATATAGCTTTTACATAACTGACGGATTTCGCAGACTACTGCGGTGGAGTGTAAAAGTGTTTTTATGTCGACCGTCTGGGCAAAATCAGTTGTAAAGCTGATTTTGCCCATTTTTTATTTTGTTTTTAAAGGGGAAGTTTTTATGAAACACGTTAATTGGGAAGGCTTTGTCGGCACGCTTTGGCAAGACCAAATAAATGTGCGTGATTTTATTCAATGCAATTATAAAGAATATTATGGTGATGCCGCTTTTCTTAGCAAAGCAACCGAACGCACAAGCGCTTTGATGAACAAGGTACAAGCCTTGTTTAAAGAGGAGCGACGTCGCGGCGGTGTTTTAGACGTTGATACCGAAACCGTTTCTTCCCTTGTAAATTATGCCCCCGGGTATATCGATAAAGAAAACGAACTTATTGTTGGTATGCAAACCGATGCACCTTTAAAGCGTGGCGTTAATCCCTTTGGCGGCATACGCATGGCAAGACAAGCTTGCAGTGCTTACGGATATAAACTCGGCGATGCTATTGAAGATGAATTTCGTTTTAGAACAACCCATAACGATGGTGTTTTCAGAGCCTATACCGACGAGATGCGCGCCGCTCGTAAATGCCATGTTATCACAGGTTTGCCCGATGCATACGGCAGAGGCAGAATTATTGGTGACTATCGCCGTGTTGCTCTTTACGGTATTGACCGCCTTATTGAAGAAAAGAAAAACGACAAAGCACGAATAGGCGAACAAAATTTCACTCAAGAAAACACACGCCTTACCGAAGAACTTTATCAACAAATTGCCTTCTTAGGCTACACCAAAGAAATGGCGGCTATGTACGGCTATGATATTGGCCAACCCGCCGCAAATGCACGCGAGGCAATCCAATGGACATACTTTGCTTATCTTGCCGCTATTAAAGAGCAAAACGGTGCGGCAATGTCGCTTGGTCGCGTTGCAACATTCTTTGATATTTACATTGAGCGTGATATTGCAAACGGTGTTTTAACAGAGCAAACCGCTCAGGAATTAATGGACGATTTTGTTATAAAACTTCGTATTGCAAGACATTTGCGCACACCCGAATATAATGAACTTTTCGGCGGCGACCCTATGTGGATAACAGAGGCTGTCGGCGGTATGGGCAAAGATGGCAGAACGCTTGTTACAAAAAACAGTTTCCGTATGCTTAACACCCTTTACACCTTAGGTTCTTCACCCGAACCCAATCTTACAATTTTATGGTCAAAAGACCTTCCCGAAAACTTTAAAAAATTCTGTGCCAAGGTTTCAGCCGATACCGACTCTATACAGTACGAAAACGACGACCTTATGCGCCCCCTTCACTGCGACGATTATGCTATTGCTTGCTGTGTTTCTGCAATGGAAATTGGTAAACAGATGCAATTTTTCGGTGCAAGGTGCAACCTTGCAAAATTATTGCTCATTGCCATTAACGGCGGTTATGACATTACAAGCGACATTCATATCGGCCCTCAAATGCCTGTTTTAGACGGCGAAAAATTAAATTTTGATGCCGTTATGGAACGCTTTGATATTTACATTGCTTGGCTTGCAAAACTGTATGTTAACACAATGAATGTAATTCATTATATGCATGATAAATATGCATACGAAAAAACCCAAATGGCTCTGCACGACACTTTTGTTGAACGCCTTATGGCTTTCGGCGTTGCAGGTCTTTCTGTTGTTGCCGACTCTTTAAGTGCCATAAAATTTGCAAGTGTTAAACCCTTGAAAAATGAGCAAGGTTTTATCACAAACTTTGAAACCGTCGGCACATTCCCAAAATACGGCAACGATGATGACCGTGTTGACTTTATTGCTCGTGATATGGCACACAAATTTATTTGTGAGTTGCGCAAAACCCCTGCATACAGAAACGCTGTACACACCCTTTCTGTACTTACAATAACCTCTAACGTTATGTATGGCAAAAACACAGGTGCCACCCCCGACGGCAGAGGTGACGGCGAACCCTTTGCACCAGGTGCAAATCCCATGCATAACCGCGAAGAAAACGGCGCATTAGCATCTCTTAACTCTGTTGCAAAAATTAAATATGAGGACTGCCGTGACGGTATTTCAAACACATTCTCAATCACCCCCGACGCCTTAGGAAAAACAAAAGATGAGCGCATTGACAACCTCGTTTCAATCCTTGATGGATATTTTTCAAAAGGCGCACACCACATCAATGTTAATGTGTTAAACCGCGAAACGCTTATAAAGGCTTACGAAAACCCCGAAGATTATCCCAACCTTACAATTCGTGTTTCAGGCTATGCTGTTAACTTTGCAAAGCTATCTCGTGAGCAACAACGCGAAGTTATCAGCCGCACCTTCCACACAAGCGTATGATAATGGGTAAAGTTCACTCGTTTCAAAGTCTTGGCACGGTTGACGGACCGGGAGTTCGCTTTGTCGTGTTTTTGCAAGGTTGCAATTTACGTTGCAAATGCTGCCATAATCCAGACACTTGGCAAATGAACGGCGGCACAGAATATTCTGCAAACGAGATTGTACAAAAAGCATTGCGTTTTCGTGAATATTTTGGAAAAGACGGCGGTATCACCCTTTCGGGCGGTGAACCCTTGCTGCAACCGAAGTTTGTTAAGGAAATTTTTACTCTTTGCAAGCAAAACGGTATAAACACCTGCCTTGACACATCGGGTTGCATTTTAGACGATAATATAAAGCAACTGCTTTTGCTTACCGACCGGGTACTGCTGGACTATAAATACACTACCGATGAAGATTATCGCAAGTATGTCGGTTGCGGTATTAATAACGTTAATTTGTTTTTAAATTATCTTAACGATAATAACATACCCACAACCTTGCGTCAGGTTATAATACCAACAATCAATGACACCCAAGAAAATATAAAAGCCTTAAAAGAGGTTTCAAAAGCCCACAGTTGCGTTGACAAGATTGAACTACTGCCTTTTAGAAAAATATGCCAAGCAAAATACGATAACTTGGGACTGTCTTTTCCTTTCGGAAATCTTGACGAAGCAAATAGCAATACAATGCAAAAATTAAATGATATAATTAGCAGGTAATTGTAATGAGCAAACAAAAAATAGGCATTTCACTGCAAAACCGATTAAGCCTGCCTGCAATAGATCTTGTTGAAACTATTGCAAACATCGGTTTTGATGCAATATCTCCTTGCTTTGATAAAACAATTGATGTCAAAAAAATCATACAAAAAGCAAAAAATTGCGGTCTTACCATTCAGTCTCTTCACGCCTCTTTTCGCAATGCCGACAAGCTTTGGTACAAAAACAGTGAGCAAGGCGCAAAACAACTGAAAGAATTATTAAGCGCTATTGAAATATGTAAAATACACAATATTCCTATTTTAGTGTGCCATGTTTGGATTGGCTGGAACAATGAAATAGCATTAGACCAAGTCTGTTACGACGCATTTGACACACTTGTTGATGTCGCATCAAAAAGCAATATAAAATTGGCATTTGAAAACACCGAAGGACTGCAATATCTTGACGCTTTGATGGAGCGTTATAAAAACAACGATACTGTCGGCTTTTGTTGGGATTCGGGACACGAGCAATGCTATTCTCCCGATATCGACCTGCTCCAAAAATTTGGTGACCGCCTTATATGCACCCACCTTAACGATAACTTGGGTTGCCGTAACCTTAACGGTGCGACCCCAAGCATTAACGATTTGCATTTTCTCCCCTTGGACGGCATTGCCGACTGGGATTACAATGTAAAACGCCTAAGAGCGTCAAAACCTTTAGAAATTTTAAACTTTGAGGTGCTCAATACCTCAAAACCCGGTCAACAGCAAAATAAAACTTATCAACAAATGTCCCCAAAAAAGTTTTTTAGTGAAGCATTTATAAGAGCCCGTAAAATTGCAAATGATTATTCGAAATAAAAATGCAGATGGAATTTTTATTCCATCTGCATTTTAATGCTTCCGCCTTTTCTATATTTAAGCGGAGATATACCATTATACTTTTTAAAGTTTGCCGAGTAATATGCCGCGCTTGAAAAACCAACCGAACTTGCAACCTCTTCTATTGATAAATCGGTAAATTTAAGCAACTCCAATGATTTTCTTAGGCGTTGTTGCGTTATGTATTGGTTGATGGTACAACCATAAAACTCATAAAAACTTTTATAAAGCACGTTTTTAGAAACGTTAATGTTACGTGTTATAAACTCAATCGTAAGATTTTTGCTTATATGCTCATCAATAAAGTTTGTGGTCATTTCTAAAACCTTGTCTTTTTTATAGGTTATAATTTTCTCAAGCAAAATGTGCTTTGCAAGCATTGTTGCAAGATTAACCACGCTCTTAATTTTTTCATCATCATACAAAGGCAAACTTTCATAATACTGTTTTGCCAATTCAGTATCAAAACAAAAATCACAAATTTTGCTTTTTGCAAAATCAAAAGATTGCTTTGTTCTCATTTGTCCTATCATAATATAGGCAACTGCATCGCCGTTATATTTTATAGGAACAGCCACATCAAGCAAACCCGCATAGCAAATGTGCATTTCGGTTTTTTGGGTTTGTCTGCAACGTTCAAGCAATACCCGGTCCGAGTTACGACATCTGGGCAACCCTTTGCCCTCATTACAATGCTGAATATATCTGCAATATTCATTTTTTGTATATTTATGGCCCATTGAAACAAGATTGCCGTCCGAAACCGTAATACCAAGTCCCGTAACGTTATAAAAATCTTGCAAGGCGGTCTTAAGTTTGTTTTCATCATAATTGATAAGTATCATTTATACCACCACCGCCATCATTGTAAACTCACATCCCAAATTTGTCAATATTTTCTCTAAAAAGGAAAATATTTATATTTTTTATTATAATTGCCTATTTCTTACTTTAAACTTTTATGGTACAATTTAGAAAAAAGCGAAGGAGTTTTTAATATGGATGCAAGATGGATTAGTGCTAAAGAATTTGCCGATTTAAAACCAATTAATCTTTACGGCAAAGACTTGGCACCTAAAAACGAGCCCGACTATACAATGTGCAATAAGCACGTTTGGTTTAAAAAGGATTTTGAATATACAGGCGGCAAATATACCATTGACGTTTCTGCCGATGACTTTTACAAACTCTACATAAACGGTCAGTTTGTAGGTATGGGTCCCTCTCCCGCATATCACTTTTGCTACAACTACAACACCTTTGATATAACTCCTTTTTTAAAAGAAGGCAAAAACGAGCTTCGTGCTCACACCCATTACAACGGTTGCTGCAACCGCTACGTTAACAGCGGTGAGCTTCGTCAAGGCTTTTGGTGCCGTATATTCAAGGATGATGAGATTATTCTTGCCTCTGATGAAACCTTTGAATATGCCTATGACCAGCGTTTCTTGCCTGATGCGCATCCACTCGGTTACCGCACCACTTGGGCAGAATATATTGATGCCGACAAAAAAGAATTAGATTGGCAACCTGCCGTTTTCAAAAAATATGACGACTACGGTATGGTTAAACAAAGAAGCGAAACCTGTGTTTTCTGGGACTATGACGATGTTAAGGTTACAAAATTAGGCGAAAACGATTGGCTGTTTGATATGAAAAAAGAAATTGCGGCTTACACAATAGTCGAAGCCGACCCCAACCACACAGGTAAAATTGGTCTTTACTACGCCGAAGAGCTGGAAGAAGACGGTCACGCAATGTACAATATGCGTTGTATGGATGACAACTATGATATATGGTATCAAAACGGCAAGGATGATATCGAAAGCTATGAGTGGCGTGCATTCCGCTACCTTGAAATCAAAGGCAACATTGACCCCAGCCAAGTTAAGTTTAAACAACGTGGTTATCCTTATAAAAGCATAAAGCAAATAGAAACCGATATTCCAGAATTAAAGCAAATTTATGATATGTGTGTAAATACCATTTTTGCTTGCTCACATGAAACCTTTATGGACTGTGCAACACGTGAGCGAGGTCAGTATATGGGCGATATGCGCCACACAGGTCCTGCATTTGGTTTGTTGACCGGTGATTTTACACCTTACCGTAAAGCAATTTTAGATATGTTTACGTCAGACTTTATTTGTCCCGGTCTTATGACCTGTGTTCCCGGTTGCCATATGCAAGAAATTGCCGACTCTTGCCTTAATTTCCCCAAACAGATTCTTGAGTATTACACGCTTACAAAGGATATTGAACTCATTAAAGAAGTTCTTCCAAAACTTAAAAATATGGTTAACTACTTTAAAAAGTACGCTCGACCCGACGGGCTTTTAGAAGAGGTTAACGAAAAATGGAACTTGGTTTCTTGGCCGCAAAACCGTCGTGATGACTATGATTTCCCTCTCACCGACTGGGTCACCCCTATCGGTCCCGGTTGCCACAACGTTATAAATGCATTATATTGCAGCACCTTAAAGGTTGTCGAGCATTTTTGCAACCTGGTTGGCGAACCTTGCGACTTAGGCTATAAACAAGTTTGGGATTCTTATCATAAGGTTTTCTTTGATAAGGAACAAATGCTATATATTGACGCTGAAGGCTCAAAACACGCTTCTGTTTTCTCAAACATTCAACCCGTTTTCCACGAGTTAATGCCAGAAGAATATAGAAATAAAATTGTTGATTTTCTGTATTACAAATTTACAAGCGGTCTTAATATAGGAATGGGGGTAACGAGAAACTACCTCGAATCATTTATGAGTTCAGGCCGTGTTGACCTCGCTTTTGATGTTATTCTCTCACGCGGTGAGCATTCTTGGCTTAATATGATTGATAACGACGCCACTGCTGTTTGGGAATCATGGACAAAAGAGAAAAAATACGAGGTTTCTCTTTGCCACCCCTTTGGCACGTCGCCCCTTTGGATTATGCTAAAATATTTCGACGGCAAAATTTATAAAAAAGATATTGGTTTAGAATAGCATCTAAAAACCTTGCATTTTTTTAAATGCAAGGTTTTGTTGTGTTTATCAAAATTTATGATATATTTAAATCATAATTTATGTTGTAGGTGATATTATGAAAAAGTTAATTACCCTTTTGTGCGTAATTACATTACTGTTTGGCTTGTGCGCTTGCTCGGCAAAAAGCGGCGACAATATTTCCGGAGATGACCACATTCCTTCTTTGCCCCAATCGTCCGACTCTCAAGGCTCACAGTTTTCAAGCGAGCCCTACCTAACCGTAGAACCCGAAAACACCGCAAGCCATACTCACAAATTCGACAATGCCACCTGTACCCAACCCGCAAAATGCTCTTGCGGCAAAACAAACGGAAAAGCCGCAGGTCATAAATGGACCGCCGCCACTTGCAAAGCACCAAAAACCTGCACGGTATGCAAAATTACCGAAGGTTCAAAGAGCAATCACAGTTACAAAAACGGCAAATGTTCCGTTTGCGGCCAAAATGCATCAGTCAATCCAAAAACCGACCTTATTTACGAAAAAGAACTTTTAGGCAACTTCCGCCCCAACGAAGACGAACTTTTGGCTTCAGGCATTTCATTCTACAATAACGACTCAGATGGTCTGCACTGTGTTTTAAGCTCTCACAACTTTACCGACAACTATTCTTTGCTTGATAACCCCGATCCTGCTTCAATACGCAAGATTACCTATCAAAGCACAACCTATTATCATTATGGTGCAGGACAATCCCCCTATTATATTGAACTTACCGACAGTGAAATTATTGTAAAAAATGTTTTTTGGGACGACAATACATCAACCGTCACCTTAAAGCTTGTAATGCTTGATGCAAATAACCTCAAGGTTACATATTCAAACGATAGCGATTATCCAGTCGGCACCATTCTTGCTCTCGACTGGCAAAACTAAAAAGACAAACGGCTTGAAAAATTCAAGCCGTTTATTTTTTTAAATATTCTTTTAAAAAATTCAATACCTTCTTTTTGTCAGCAGACCAAAGCGGCGCAACCAAACTTTTCTTTGCACCGTCACCGGTTATTCTGTGTACTACACAGGTGTTTGGCAAAACTTCAATACATTGTTTTAAAATATTCGCATATTCTTCTAAAGTTAAACATTCAAAAACGCCCTTTTTATATTCTTCTTCCAATGCAGTTCCTTTAAGAACATGTAAAAGGTGAAACTTAACTCCATTTGTCCCCGCTTTGACCGCCGAAAGCGTTGTGTTAACAGCATCATTAACGCTCTCAAACGGTAAGCCGATTATAATATGCGTAACCACGTCAAGCCCCGCCGCTTTCAAGCGTTTTACGGCATCAAAATAAACGTTAGTTTTATAACCCCGCCTTATATATTGTGCCGTTTTCTCGTTGGCGGTCTGCAACCCCAACTCTACGCTGACAGGCTTAATTTTATTAATCTCATAAAGTAACTCAATAACCTCATCAGATAGGCAGTCAGGACGTGTGGCGACACTTAACCCCACAATGTAGTCAGGTGCTATAGCTTTATAATACACGCTTTTGAGTCTTTCTATTGATGCATAGGTGTTGGTAAAAGTCTGAAAATAAGCAATATATTTTCCGTCCTTGTTTTTTGCTTTAACCCTTTGTTTTGCTTTTAGCAACTGCTCATTTATGTCATTTCCGCCCTCGGCAAACTCACCGCCGCCGTAGGTAGAGCAGAATATGCAACCGCCCACACCAACTTTGCCATCACGGTTAGGGCAAGTAAATCCCCCATCAAGCGACAGCTTGTAAACTTTACAGCCAAACTTATCTTTATAATATTCATTTGCTGTTTTATACACTTAAAGTTCACCGCCTTCAAATAAAATTATACATCAATTTAATATTTGTTTCAAGCAATGCATTGACATACATTTTTTATGTTGATATAATCTTTTTGGAGATGATTTTTATGCAAAAAACTAAAAATCTGCTTTCATACATCGGCATAATCGCAGCCGCGTTGTTGTTAGCTCTTAACTATCATATTTTCATTGTTGAAAACAACTTTGCCCCCGCAGGTCTTAACGGTATCGCAACAATGATACAGTATAAAACAGGCTTTTCAATCAGTTATATGTCCTTGCTCATCAATATTCCTCTTTCGGTTTTCGCATATTTTTTAATACAAAAATCATTTGCCGTAAAAACCTTAGTTTTTTCACTTGTTTATTCTTTCACATTCTTGTATTTGCAAAACTTGGGTTTAAATAACATCCAATACAATGCGGGCGGTCACGACACAATTTATCCAGTTATAATAAGCGGTGTGCTATCGGGTGTTGTTTACGGACTGTGTTTTAAAAATAACGGCTCAACAGGCGGAACAGACGTTGTCTCAAGATATATAACAAAAATAAAACCATCTACCAATTTTTTTATTGTGGTTTTTATACTCAACGCTTTGGTTGCCGTACTTTCCTTGTTTGTATATTCCGAGGGCGAACTCAACTATAAACCTGTTGCCCTTTGCATAACCTATTGCTTTATATCAAACTTTATGGGCAACTATATCTTAAAAGGCACAAAAACAGCATTTAAATTTACAATTATAACTACACACACAAACGATATCCTCAAAGAGATTAATGAAATATTGCACCATAGCGCAACAAAAATCAATGCCGTAGGCACATATTCAAATACAAAAAAAGATGTGCTTATTTGTGTTGTTAATAAACACCAGCTTAACGATTTTCAAAAAATAATAAAAAAATATCCCGACACTTTCTCTTTCTATGAGGTTATAAACGAAACTTTCGGCAACTTTAAACATATAAAATAAAGATTTTACATTAACAAGGCTTGACCGAATCGGTCAAGCCTTGTTAATTAGAATAAAGTTGTTACCCAATAAATAACTCCATAAATCACACTCGCTACTGTACCATACACAATCACCGGCCCTGCAATTGTAAACATCTTCGCTCCAACGCCTAAGACAAACCCCTCGTTCTTAAACTCAATAGCGGGTGATGTCACAGCGTTAGAAAAACCTGTTATCGGCACTAACACACCTGCACCACAATAGCGTGCAATATCGTCAAAAACACCAATAGCGGTAAGTGCCGCCGCAATAAAAATAAGAGATACGCAAACAAGACCTCGTGCATCAATTTCTTCCATTCCAAAACCTTTATAAAGTTCAAAAAACAGTTGCCCTATAACACATACAAATCCGCCCGAAACGTATGCAAAAATAAAATCACGCAGTTTTGGTGACGGCTTTGATGCCGCCTTTACCATTTGTGAATATTCCTGCTTGTTTGTTTTAAGCATTTTTCCTATCACCCTAACAAAAATTTGTTAATTTTATCTTTTCACATATAACAGCGGTTATTCAGCAATAATAATTTCGGGGTGAAAAAATGGAACTTATACGTCTTGAAAACGTTTCAAAATTATATTCGTCGCAATCACTTTCGGTGTGCGCTTTAAAAGACATCAATATCAGTATAGATAAAGGAGAATTTGTTGCAATAACAGGAGCGTCGGGTTCGGGCAAATCTACTTTGATGAATATTTTGGGTTGCCTTGATGTACAAACCAAAGGAAAATATTATCTTGATGGGATAAACACTCTAAAACTCTCAGACCGCAAACTTTCAACTTTGCGCAACAAAAACATAGGCTTTGTTTTTCAAAGCTACAATCTGCTACCGGCACTAAACGCCATAGACAATGTATGTTTGCCGCTTGTTTATCGAGGCTACCCAAAAAATGAATGTATAAAACTTGCTAAAGATGCGCTAAACAGCGTTGGTTTGCAAGATAGAGCTGAGCATCTGCCTTGTCAGCTTTCAGGCGGACAACAACAACGCATTGCCATTGCTCGCGCACTTGTTTATACGCCAAAAATCATTCTTGCTGACGAACCAACAGGCAATTTAGACAGCGTATCAAGCGGTGTCGTAATGCAACAACTTGCCTCACTTAACAAAAAGGGTTGCACCGTTATTGTAATAACACATAACCACTTGCCAAATGTAGAATTAACAAAACAAATTAAAATTAAAGACGGCTGTCTGGTGCAATAAAAAAAGACCGAAAACGGTCTTTTTGTTTTATTATAAAGTTTTAATCTCTTTTGCGGTTTTGGTCATATCCTCGGAGTCAAAAAGATAACTGCCGACAACCAGCACGTTTGCACCCGCATTGGCGGCCAAAGGTGCCGTTTCCTTGTTAATACCGCCGTCAACCTCCAAATCACAAACAATGCCCTGACGTGCAATTTCAGCTTTTAATGCAGAAAGTTTATCAAGTGCCATAGGCATAAATTTTTGTCCGCCAAAACCCGGTTCAACCGACATAACAAGCACCATATCGCAAAGCTCTAAATATTTAAATATTTCTTGTGCCGGGGTACAGGGTTTTATAGTAAGACAACTTTTTATACCTAAAGAGCGTATAGCTTTTAAGGTGTCTGCAACGTCTGAACCTGCCTCATAATGAAATCCCAACAGATCAGATACTTCGGCAAACTGCTCAATATAGCGGTGTGGACGATCAATCATAAGATGGGTATCAAGCGGAATGTCTGTGTGTTTTCTTATAGATTTTATAACGGGCGCACCGAAAGAAATATTAGGAACAAATAAGCCATCCATAACATCAAGGTGAAGCATATCCACACCGGCGGCTTTAAGTTTTTCCATACTGTCTTCCAAACGCAAAAAGTCAGCTGTTAAAACTGACGGTGATAATTTAATCAAAATAAAACGCCTCCGTAAAGCAAAATAAACTACACCTATTTTACACAAAGCGTATTAATTTGTCAATTTAATATTGAATTTAATACAAAAACATACTATAATATATATTTAGTAAGATATCGCAATAAAAAAGAATTTTAATATAAAGGATTTGTTGTAATGAGTTTACCAGATATGAAAGGCATTCGCCCCAACAGAGGTAAAAAATTAATTGCCGAAACCGATAAAGGCAAATTTGCACGTTACCCCATAAAAACACACGTTGTTAAAAGCGGTGACAGCCTTTTTGATATAATGGATAAGTACGTCAAGCCTTACCTTGCCGAAGGTGACGGAATTTTCTTAAGCGAAAAAATGGTTGCCATAAGCCAAGGCAGATCCTTCCCTATTGACGAAATCAAGGTGGGTTGGCTTGCAAAATTCCTTGTTAAGTTTGTTACAAAATCACCTTACGGCATAGGTCTTGGCAGTCCCTACACAATGCAAATTGCACTGGACGATATCGGCTTTCCGCTCATTTTCCTCGGTTGCATCTGTGCCGCTTTCACAAAGCCGTTCGGCATTCGCGGTGTGTTCTATAACGTTGTGGGCATGCGCGCCCGCGCCATTGACGGTCCGGGCGAATATGTTATTCCCCCTTACAACAAACACGCAAAATTAGCGCCCTTAAAACCAAATAAGGTCTGCAAAGAACTTGCCGAATATACAGGCTGCCATGTTGTGATTATCGACGCTAACGATTTAGGTCTTAACATATTAGGCAATTCAGGCAAAGAGGTTGACCTAAAACTCGCCCGTCAAATGTTTGGGGACAACCCTCTCGACCAGTCCGACCAACAAACTCCTATTGCTATTGCAAGAAAAATGCCTGACGACTATGTCGAGCCCGATTGGGACAATCTTGAAGAATAAATAATTAAAAGGCTTTAAGCAATCATAACGCTTAAAGCCTTTTAATTTGCAATTTTATTATAAAATTCGGGACTAGTCTCAGTAAGCACCTCAAAACGATACCCCATATCAACCAGTTGTTTCACCATTGAAGGCAACGCATCAATAGTTGTCTTTTTGCTCTTGGCATCATGCATTAAAACACATATATCACCTTTGTTTTTTGCTTTAGAGACAACATTTTTTGCAATTTGTTTTGCTGTATATTTTACACCCGAAGCATCGCCCGAATTAACGTTCCAATCAAAATATCTATACCCTTTAATTTGTACGCCCGCCGCAATCTCACTCATAATTCCGGTGCAGTATTTTTTGCTTACCGTGTTGTTGCTGCCGCCTGGAAAACGTATAATTTTTGTGCGAATTCCAATATACTTATAAACCAAATCATCAATAGTCTGCAAGTCCTTATAATAGCCTTGTGGGCTCGAATAAACATCTGCCCATACGTGAGTATTTGAATGTAGAGCCACAGCATGACCCGCTTTATAAATATCATCAAGATAATCGTCAAGGTATGGTGTGTTAACCACAAAAAATGTTGCCTTAACACCCAATTCGTCCAACTGTTTTAGCAATTTGGGTGTTGAAGCCGAGGGACCGTCGTCAAAGGTCAAGTAACAAACTTTACTGCCTGTTTTGTTGTCCCCCGGCTTTTTAAGACTTGAGTTTTTAATAAGGCTTTTCTTTGCCTTTTCAAGCTCAGACTGAATTTTTGCAATTTCAGCCGTTTTTTCGTCTATTGTTTTTTGCTGTTCACTAATTTTTTGCTGTAACTGAGCATTCTCATTTTCCTTTTGCACAAGCTTTTCTTCGAGTTGGTCAATCTGTGTAACAAGCTCATCATTTTCCTGCTGTTGCAAATTTATAACATCAATCTTTTGTGCTATAAAGTAATATGCCGTACCACCTAAAAGCCCAAGCGCCAATACAATAGCAATAACAGATAACACCATTTTGTTAAATATTGCCGAGCGTAATTTCATTTTCTCTTCACCTCCTTTTACATTTTTCGATAATTTTATCAAATTTTCGACAAAAAATCAATATACTATGTCTGCTTTTTATCGGCATTTTTTGGTAACAGACTTTTTTAGTTGGAATATTATAATTTAGGGGCAAAAAAGGGATTCCCGTTATATCGGCGGTTGCCATGGCATTAACCCAAAGAAATACCGATTAAACTGTTTTTTAAAGCCCCTTTTATATAAAAACCGCAGTAGCATCAGCTACTGCGGTTTATCCTTTTCTATTTTTAAATTGTATCGGTAAAAACGTTATCGTCATCTTTGTCTTTTGGCACTTCAAGGCCTAAATTTTTCCGCTTTTCAATATCCTCATCAGGATGATTTTCATAATAGGGGTCTATTAAAATTTTCTTTATAACAGGAAAAATGTTTTGTTCAATAACAAGCATTCTAAACATTGGGAAAATTGTTACCATTAAAAACATTGCTATAACAAAACCTATCGAACCAAAGAAAACAATAAGTGCCGCAAGTGCCACATAGCAAGGCAACAAACAAGCAAAAATTACGAGATTTTTCTTTATACCAATAAGTGCAAGTTTAAAACTGTTTGAGTAAACCTGACGCAAATTATATTTAAAGGTTATTATAAGAGTCCAAATGTAATAGTTCATCATAATAAATATAATAAGCATAAACATTACAATACCGAAACAAACCGTTTCCCAAGAAACCGCATTTTTTGCAACTGCCATCGCTTCAAAATAATATTCGGTAGCAAAAATTAGCACAGCAGTAATTATAATGTTTATTATTCCCGCAAACAAACCCTGCTTTAAGTTCTTTTTAATACTGCCAAAAAAATCAGATGTGCCAAAAGAATGCTGTTTTGTTGCAAAACTTCTTGCTATGTACGTTGCGCCCACAAACCCAAGCCCCGAAGTAATCAATGGAATGCTCAACAATACGAGCCAACAATTTACTGTAACAAAATGCCAAAAATGGCCGAAATAATTTTCAAAAAAGGCAAAAAAGCCTCGTTTTTGGGGCTCGTTTTTAGAAACACCGTCGCCCTCTTTTTCAAACTCACGCAATTTAAAAAGTGACATTTATTTGCCTCCGCCGTTTTTGCCGTAAACAACATTTTTACGCATAATAATATTTTTATAACCCATATAATAACCAAACCAGCTAACAAGTGCAAGTGCAAATAATATTGCAAGTAAAGGCAGATATGACCACCACGCCAACTGTAAAGCCTTTGTTGCGCCGTTACAAGAAAGCTCAGTTAAATAAAACATACTGTAGTTTACAATTTTATATATTGGCAATGCAATACTTATTTTTATGAACTTTTCTGCAATTACAAGCAAATAAATTATAAAAAACGGCAAGGTTGCAAGCAGTCCAAGCTTAAAGCCAAAATGTTTGCTGCCCAAAGCACCCCCGTGCTCAACCTTTGCGTTGTCCTCGTGTCCCTTGTTCCAAGCATAACCGTAAATCAGATAGCAAAACATTATCGCCGTCAATATCTGCACAATAACCTTAACAGCAACGTTAGCGCCCTCGCTTAACAGACGTATGGGTTGTTTATAAATGTCTGCCTCATCGTAATTAGCAAGTTTTTGGTCCTCGCCATCGGCATAATAATATGCATAAGCATATTCATAACCATCTTGCTCGGTTTTTTTATAAACCTCATATCCAACCTGTTCGGAAAAAGCAGATACTGCAAACATGGTTATAAACACATAAACTATTATTGATAAAACCGCAATACCCACCTGCGATAATGCCAAGCGCAAAGCTCTAAGAATATTCTGTTTGGTTAAAAGAGTGTTCATTTTTTTAATCCCTCATCAAATATGCCGCTTTGTAAATGTCGCCGCCGCCCATCGTTATAACAGTATCGTCAGCATTTACGTAACCGCAAATTTCATTTTTTACGTCATCAAAATCATTTACACATTTACAATCAGGCAAAAGATTGGCAAGATGCTGTGAAGTAATGCCTGTTTCGTTCTTCTCACGTGAGCCCATTATCGGAGTCAGCACAACCCTGTCTGCAATCTTCAAAGCATCGGCAAATTCATTAAGCAATAACGCCGTTCTCGAAAAAGTGAAAGGCTGAAAAACCGCAACAAGTCTGCCCCTGCAATGCTCTCTTGCCGCACGTAAAGTTGCGGCAATTTCGGTAGGATGATGTGCATAATCATCAACCAAGGTTGCGCCGTTTACAGTACCAAGCACTTCAAAGCGGCGTCCTGCTCCGCCAAAACTTTCTATTGCTTTTTTAAGCCCTTTCGGTGTAACGCCGTTTATAAGCGCTGCAACAGCCGCCGCCATGGCATTATATGCGTTATGTTTTCCCGGAATATTTAAACAAATATTGCAAACAAACCCTGCTTTATCAAACAAATCAAAGCAAAAACCTTTTGCACCTTTTTCAAGGTTATCGGCATAAAAATCAAACTCTTTATCAAAACCAAAGGTTATAATCTCGGCATCAACGCCTTGGACCGTTTGCATTGCAAGTTTATCATCTGCGTTAACAATAACCTTGTTTGCCATTGATACAAACTTTTTAAAAGAATCGCACATATTTTCCATCGTTTTAAAATAATCAAGATGGTCGTTGTCTATATTAAGCAAAACTGCTGTGTCAGGCGACAACTGTAAAAACGTGTCAACAAACTCGCAAGACTCACAAACCATAATATCAGATTCCCCGCAAACACCATTTGTGTTTGTAAGAGGCAACCTGCCGCCGATAACAGCGGTGGGGTCAAGATTATTTAAAATTAAAATATGTGTAAGCATTGCCGATACCGTAGTTTTGCCGTGTGTGCCGCAAATGCCTATACAGTTACCAAAGCGTCGTGTTAAAGCGCCAAGCAACTTTGAACGCTCTAACGTAGGAATTTTCTTTTGCCTTGCACAAACAAGCTCTGGATTATCTTGCGAAATAGCGGCAGAATATACAACCATGTCGCACTCACCGATATTTTCCGCAAGGTTGCCCATTTTAATTTCAACGCCTAGTGTTCGCAAACGTTTAAGTTGGTCAGATTCATTATTGTCAGAGCCGCTTATAATGTAACCTTTTTTGTGCAATATTTCAGCAAGCGGACACATTCCCGAGCCGCCTATACCAATCATATGCACTGTTTTTGCCTTGCTTAAAAGGGCATCAATTTGTGCTCTGTCTTTCATTTTCTCACCTATAATAAAATAAATATATAATCATTATATTGCTAAATTGTAAAAAAATAAACAATTTTTTCAAATAATTTTAATTTTGTCCGATTTTGTCACCCAAACCGCTTAATTTCATACTATATTATTGAATGTTATTTAAGGTGGGCTGATGCTATGATTATTTCGTTAATAGGCGGAGACGGACGTTTTTTATATACTGTAAAAAAATTACAAAAACTCGGACACACAGTGCTGTGGGCGGCGAACGGCAGCGACGACTGCACGTTAGAACAAGCCCTAAATGCTGAGGCTATCGTTCTTCCGATGCCGGTAAGCCGCGACGGAGTAACACTTAATGCGCCTTTGTGCCAACAAAAAATAAACCTTAGCGATATATTGTCAAAAATAAATAAAACACAAATTTTGCTTTTAGGCATAACAAAAATCAACCATCAAGAATATTATGACTATTATAATAACGAAAACTTTTTAAATAAAAATTCTGCGTTAACGGCAGAAGGCGCCATTGCATCGGCAATATGCGATACAAATTTTGCTCTTTTAGACAGTCGTATTTTGGTTGTTGGTTACGGCAGGCTCGGCAAAGCGCTGTGCCGCCGTCTTGTAAACTTCGACTGCCGTCTTACCGCAAGCGCAAGAAAATATAGCGATTTTGAGCAAATAACTCAACTAGGCATAAATTGCGTAAACACAAACGAACTAAAAGATATTATAAACGAATTTGACGTTATATTCAACACTGTGCCTTATCCCGTTTTAGATAAAGACGTGCTGCAAAACGCCAAAAAAGACGCCTTGTTTATAGAACTTGCAAGTGCACCCTACGGCATTGATTTTGATTATGCAAAGCAAAACAACTTAAACGTTAAAATTGAAGCCGCCTTGCCGTCACGCTGTGCACCAAAAACAGCCGGCGAGATTATAGCCGATGCCGTAAATGACATTATACATGCAGTATAACAAAAAGGAGCAAACATTATGGCCAACATAACAGCGGGTTTTGCGCTTTGCGGCTCTTTTTGCACCCTAAAACGCGCAATCGACCAGCTTGAAATTTTAAAACAAAGCGGTATGGATATACTGCCAATTATGTCCCCTGCAGTTTACAACACAGATACACGTTTTGGCAAAGCGCAGGACTTTATAAAAAAAGTTGAAGATATTTGCCAAAATAAAATTATAACCACAATTGAACAAGCCGAGCCTATCGGCCCCAAAAAACTGCTTGATATTATGATTGTTGCGCCCTGTACGGGCAATACCCTTTCAAAACTTGCGCTCGGCATCACCGACACGAGTGTCACCATGGCAACAAAAGCTCATCTGCGCAACGCGCGTCCCGTATTGCTTTCTATAGCCACAAATGATGCCCTAAGCGCTTGTGCAAAAAACATAGGATTGCTTTACAACACAAAAAATATATACTTTACGCCTCTTGCGCAAGACGATGCGCTCGGCAAACCCACATCATTGGTTTGCGATTTTACAAAAATACCCCAAGCGGCACAACTTGCTTTGCAAGGCAAACAAATGCAACCCTTGCTTTTTTAAAAAATGGGCTAACTTTTAAAAAGTTAGCCCACATTTTATAATTTTATTGACTTTTTCAGCACAAAAGAATAAATTATACACTCTTTTACTGGCATACCAAAGGTCTTTTGACAAGCATTGGAATATAACTGAAGTTGCCTTTCATACCGCTGTATCAAAGTTTGCTCATCACTTACTCGGTCGGTCTTAAAATCAAGAATAACCAAATTATTATTTTCAACAAATACACAGTCAGCAACACCCTGCAAAACAGAAGGCTCGTCAGTTTGGTCGCGGTTTGGATAAACCTTTGTCAAAAATCTTATTTCCCTATAAAGCTTGTCCGCCTTGCAAGCACGCTCATACAATGGCGATGTAAAGAAAGCATTTATTGCAGATAAATCAACCGCATTTGCCTGTTGCTCGGTTATAAACTGATATTCAACAAGGCGTTCGAGCTCTTGTTTTGCATTGTCATGCGCTTTTTGCATATCACAAAACTGCATAAACAAGTGTGTAGCTGTACCTCGTTGAGCGGGAGTAAGCTGTTTTTTTGACATAAAGGCAGGTTTTCTTGTAAAGCTGTACTCTTTGTCATTTTCGTTATGTGTCAACTCTGAAACCGATATCTTTGACGGTGTTACGGTCTGCTGCTCAAAAGGATACTTATAAGATATGTTTTTTTCAATCTGTTCAACAGCCTTTTTAATTTCAACTTCATCAAAAACCGTCTCGGCTATGGTTTCTTGACATTGTACCGACGGAATATCGGTATGAAAAGTATATTCAACGTTTTCAATAACCTCTGTTCCGCCGCCGATTATATTTTCAAGCCTTTCTATTGCAGTAGGATTATTCGCCGCAACAGACTGCAATATACAGTTCATATAACTCGGTGTGCGTTTTGCATCAGGTCTGCCACCGTTGTTTTTAACGGTTTTTCTCACTTCCTTAAGCTTTGCCCCAAGGTCACTATACCCCGCAAAAATTGCCAACCTTTCTTTTGCCCTTGTCATAAAAACATACATAAGGCGCAATTCCTCAGCCACATTATCGTTTCTGTTTTTAAGGTCTATTGCCGCCCTTGCCGGAGATTTAATTTTGTGTGAAAGCTTTTGCCCCACCGCATCACAAGCAATACCTAAGGTGTTTTTAATGCTAAAGCCAACCTCGCCCTTAGACATAAAGGAATCTGATGCATCTGCTATTATGCAAACCGGATATTCAAGCCCTTTTGAAGAATGCATCGTGCCGATTTTTACTGCATCAACACTGTCAGGCGCCGTCTTTTGCGATAATCCCCCCTGCATAACACTCTCTACAAATTTCGGCACGTCTTTTGTGCCGTTTTTTTCATATTCCTGTGCCATGGTCTGCAGCGTACGCAAATTTTTAATGCGCTCGGCACCGCCGGGTAACGCCCTTACAATATCTTCAAGACCGGTCATATCAATAAGCAAATCTAACACATCAGACAGCTTATTAACAAGTAAAAGTCGTCTATATTCTCTTATGCGTTCGCATAGGTTACAACATGCTCTGTCACCATTTTGGGCAGCACAAAGTACGCTCGCCCAAATGCTCGGCGCAGGATAATCATGGCGCAGCAAAGCAAGACTGTCAGCATCAAAGCAAAATAGCGGCGATAACATAACCGCAAGTAAATGCTCGTCACGTGTAGGATTATCAACCACACTCAACAAAGCAAGACAAAGTCCCACTTCCCGCCTGTTTGTAAAATCTTCTCTGCTGCAATATGCAGGTATGCCGTGTTTTTTTAGCACATCAGCATAAATTCCCATTCGCTTGTTGCCACGTTTTAAAATTGTAAAATCAGAATATTTATACTTGTTTGGCTCTTGCTCCATAACAGATTTTATATACTCAGCAATCAATGCGGCTTCGTTTTTTACCGCTTGGTCTTGGCTGATACCTTTTGTCGAATAAAAGTTCAAAAAAACCGCGCGGTCACCGCTTTTATCGTTTGCTTTAAGCATCTGCTCTTTATATTCAATCTTGCTGTTTTGCATGGTCATAAGGTCACAAAAAACCTTATTTATGAATTCGCAAACCCCACCCTTGCTTCTAAAGTTGTCAAGCAGTTCAATTTTCTTCAGCCTGCCATCTTCGGCTTTGTTAATAAAGTTTACAGGGTTAGTTCCTCTAAATTCATAGATGCTTTGCTTTGCATCTCCAACCACAAAAAGCCGCTCACCATCGCCTGATAAAATCTGCATTAACGCATCCTGCAAATCGTTGGTATCTTGATATTCGTCAACAATTATTTCATCATAATCATTTGCAATCTCAACGCCTCTTTTTGTTGCAACAATACCCTTGCTTGTATTTTCGCAAAGCAACTGCAAAGCCAACTGCTCTGTTCTTGCAAAGGTTAACGAGTTGTTTTGACACATTAAATCATTAAACCTCTCGTCAAACTGCAAAACAATGTCAATAAGCATTTTTGTGACACTTGCGGTAAACTCATACCTCTCGCCAAGTTGACAATCATACCATTGCAAAATTTGCTCAACAACGGCATTATACTCCTTTACCGCATTTGCCAAAGCCAACGCAGGTGCCGAACGCTTTTGGTCAAATGTGAAAACTTTACGGTTTTCAACTGCTTTTAAAAGCTTTTTGCTGTCGGCACAGCATTTTCTTAAAACCTCAATTTCGCCTTTTAATTCAATAAGCGAATTTTTGTAACTCTCAAAATCAGGTTCTTCAATTTGCGATACAAAAAGTGCATCTCCAATTATTTTTTCAAGCCTTAAAAACTCTTGTTCAATCTCACAGGTCAGTGTTTTGTCCCACACAGAACCCTCAAATTCGGTTTGACGGTCATAATATTCACGCCACTGTTTAAGCCAGTCGGCATAAAAAGGCATATTAGTAGCATAGCTATAAATTTTTTTAACATAATTTTTAATTTTGTCATCGCCATAGCTATCGCCTGTTGCCTGTAACAAAGCCCTAAATTCAGCGCAATCTTGCTCATATAAAGGCTCAAAAATTTCGTCTAACGCTTGATTTTGCATATTTTCAAGATTGCTCAAATCGCAAACAGCAAAATCAGGCATCACGCCTAAAGCGTCAAAATTTTCACGTACAAGCTCAATACAAAACGAATCAACCGTGCAAATTTTTGCTGCGGCCAATCTTTGCTTTTGTTTGGCAATAAGTGAACTTTTTGGGTTTTCTCTTTGCGCTTTAGCAAGACTTTTTTCAATGCGTTCCCGCATTTCTGCCGCTGCCGCATTGGTAAACGTAACAATAAGCAAACGGTCAATAGGTGTCCCCTTTTGCAAAATTTTGTTCATTACACGTTCAACCAAAACAGAGGTTTTTCCACTCCCTGCAGAAGCTGTAACAAGCACACCGCCGTCAGCAATAATGGCGGTTTGCTGATTTTTTGTGTAATCCTCAAATTTCATTACCGCCCAGCTCCTCTCTTAGTGATTGAACAACCTCATAAGTCTTTGCGCCACCGTTTTTTTGGTGTGGTGCATCCTCAATACCGCAAACTGCACCAAACTTGCAATATTTACAAGCATCGTCACCTGCACAGTCAATAGGAGAAACCGCCACGTCACCATTGCTAAGTTTTTTAGCAACATCTTCCATTACCTTGTCAATTTTTTTAAATACAAGGTTGAATTCATCTTGCTTAATATACGTTCTTCCGCTTGAGTTTTTGTCAATCATGCCCGATTTTGTATATTTAAGCCTAGGCACAAACTGACCGGCATTTGCCTTTTCCATTTGCTTAACCAACTCTTCGTTTTCGCAAAGCAAACCGTTCATTGTCAAACTGTCGTCTTCATTTGTACTGCGCTTTGCAGGCATATACAATATTCCCGCAGGTAAAAAGGTACCATATTCGTCACTTTTAAGTAACGTATATAAATAAAGCAACATCTGCATGTTTTGTCCTACCAAAACGTCACTCAGTCTAAAATCCTTGCTTGACGTTTTATAATCGACAATTCTTAAATATCCGCACCAAGTATCAACCCTGTCAATCTTACCGCGAGTATGCAAGGTAACACCATCGGCCGAAAATTCAAGCGGCTTCACATCACCGTCGGCAGAAATCTCAAGTTCGCATTTTACAGGTTCAAAACCGCTTTGTGCAAACTCATCACGAATTCGCAAAGCAACCTCAACAATCTGTAATCTTATAAGATAAAACAAATATTTCATACGTGCATCTATAACGTCACTCAAACCCTTTATAGATGCGATATATTCTTCGCAAAGTGTGGTTACTGCCATCTTTATTTGGTCATCATTTAATAGCGCTAAATCCTTTTTATGTGCGTCAACCAAATTTTCAAGCACATAATGCACCATTGTACCCCTTTGCAAAACGTTGAGGTTTGCCTTTTCAATAATTTTTGCTTTCAATAAATACTGACAAAAATAAGAAAAACGGCATCTGCTAAAGGTTTCTGTCGCAGATGGTGACATACTAATTCGTTGGGGAATAATTTTTTTAACGGTCTCTTTTTTCAGTTTCATATCAACAGGTTGGTTTGCCCGCTTTAACGCTTGCACTTTACCGGCCCATTCATCACTTTGCTCAAACCTTTTAAGCAATGCTTCTTTAAGTAACGAGTCTGTATGTATATTATCCGCCAAAACAGAAAAAGCCATCTTTTCGCTTTTAATATCCTCTAAATCCACCTGTTTTTTAGGCCATACGTCCTCTTTGCAGTTTGGCAACGTGTCACGAATGGCCGAAAACGCATACGAACAAGGTGTTGCGTCTTTGCCAAAAGAGGCATGACAAACAGCATATAAGTAATCAGACGGTGCGCAAAGGCTTGAATAGCATAAAAAGTTTTCATCTGCGGCAAACTCTTTATCAATATCAGCAACTGCAATACCATTTTCAATAAGCAAACGTCTGTCTTTTGCAGACAACAAGTTGCCGCTTGGCATACTCATAGGCCACTCGCCGCTGTTAAGACCTAAAGCAATAACAACCTTCGGTCTGTGTGTTCTTATACGGTCGGCAGAGCCAAAAAGCACCTGGTCAAGCGTTTGCGGCACACTGCCCATATTGGCGCTTTTTGTTGCAAGCAAAAAAGCTGTAATAAACTCTTTTTTGTCACATACCTCATCAAGACAATCAACCGTATGGTCAAGCACCTCACAAAAGACGTCAAAGCTTCGTCTTGTTAAATCAGCCTCTTTAAATTTACCCTCTTTTTCAAATTGTTGGGCAAGATGTTCAAGCGTTTTTGTTACATCACAAGCAGTCAATAACTCCCAAAGTGCCGTCGCAATATCAATGGTGTTCTGGCCTTTAACACAATTTCGCAAATTTATAATAGGTTCAATTACTTTTTGCCTTAAAGCGTTAAGTTCTTGCAGTTCTTTTTCGCTCTTTTCTAGGTGTTTTGGGTCAGACATTTGCATACCGTCAGGGTTCATTGTCCACTCGTTAGCCCAGTCCTTACCTTTTATGTCCCATATATAAGCGTAGTTTTCAAGACGTGATACCTGCTCGTCGTCAAGTGCGCTCATACCCGTCTTCAAATATTTTAAAATGTTATCGGTTGTAAAATTCAAGGTTGCCGAAAGCGCCGAAAGCGCAAAAACAAACAATGGCAAATCGGCAGCCGAAACCGTTGTGTCAACATAACACGCAACTGCGTATTTTTGTGCAGCCTTTAAAATAAAACGCTCATATTTTGCAGTATCACGCACAATAATGGCAAAATCCTTATAACGCATTGCTTTTTCGCTGACCATTTTTCTAATGGTGTGCATGGCATAATCGGCTTCATCTTCGGGTGTTTGGGCTGTACACAAGGTAACATTGTTTGCTTGTCCCTCAAAACATTCACCCGCACAAAAAAACATTTTCTCAAGCGCCTTTAACTCGTCGCAATTATAATAACTTTCCTTCAAAACAATGGGCTCGGCAATGTTTTTGGCAGCATAACTTTCCAATTTTTTGCGTGTTTTCACAACTGTGTCAAAGGTTTGGTCAGGCTCTTTTATATCATCACAGCACAAACTCACAAAAACCTTGTCAGCCTGCTCTAAAATCAGTTGCAAAATCTTAAACTGCTGACCTGTAAAACCTTTAAATCCGTCAATATAAACATTTTTCCCTTTAAAATATTTGGTAGCAATCAGCATATCATAAAGGTGGTCAAGCAAATTGCGTGGGTCAATAAACTTGCCCGAAACCTGCATATTATAACTGTCCATTATAAGCGCCAAATCTTCAAGCTTTGTTTTCAGTCTGCCCGACACTTGTTTGGCAGCCTTGTAAAGTTGTTTAGAACTTACTGCGGCAGCTTTAAGTTCTGCAACGGTTGAAACACACACATCTGCAAAACTTTCGTTTTGTGCAAATTTATTAAAACACTTTAAGGCATCTTTTTCTTTTAGCAAAGCTTTGCCCATTAAAATCACAGCATCGCTTTCGCTCATACGCTTTCCGGCAATCAAACCGCTTTGTCTTCCAACTTCGTCAAAAAGACGTGTAAAATTAAGCACTGACACCTTTGCAGCGCCTGCTTCCAAGAAACGCTCAAGTAGCATTTTTTCTGCCTCAAAAGAAAACTGTTCAGGTACAAGCAAAACAGCCTTTGCGTCTTGTTTTTTTATATCTTCACCTATAAGTTCTAAAATCTTTTCGGTTTTTCCGCTTGATGCTCTTCCTAAAATGAATTGCAGCATTTTACCACCTTAAAAATTAAAAAATCCCGCAGTGAAATTCACTACAGGATAATTGTAACACATAATCTGTGACAAATAAAGTACATAATATATTTAAATCATTATTTTGTTAACAATAAGCAAAGATATAACACCGGGAATGCCAAATGCCGCACTGCTTGATACTGTCCATACATTCAGCGGTATAAAAACCCCTGTAAACGTGCTTGTCAAATCAACAACCGCAAGTGCCGCAATACCCGTTGCCGCACCGCCCGCCATGGTACTAAAGGGCTTGTTTGTTTTAACCGCAATAATAAGCAACGCAAAAACATAAATTAAAAAAGCAATCATTAAAATAATATATAAAAAATCCACGCGCATATCATCCTTTCAAGCAATAATATGCGCGCAAAATAAATTTTATTCTGTTTTATGCTTCAAAAATTTTTACGGCATTTTCAAAATTCGCCTGCCAAACGTCAGCATCAACAGGTTCAAACTCTTTAATTTCGGTACCATCAACAATAAGCCGTTTTGCGTCAGCATAATCATCAATAATACCAATAGCCTTCATTTGTACAACTACGTTGCCGGTAACGGTTGCTTCAACAGGTCCTGCTTTAACATTAACACCACAAGCATCTGCTGTCATACTGCAAAGCAAATTATCTTTAATTCCGCCGCCTATCATATGAATGCAATCATATTCTTTTGAGGATATTTTCTTTAAATGCTCAAATGTATATTTATATTTCATTGCAAGGCTCTGATAAATACAGCGCAATATTTCTCCCATATCTTTGGGAACATACTGTCCTGTCCTCTCGCAGAACTGCTGAACACGCTTGGGCATATTGCCGGGCAAAGAAAACATTGGGTCATCAGGGTTTACAAAGCATTTAAAAGGCTCGGCAGCCTTTGCAGCATTTTCCATATCGTCAAACGAAACGCTCAGACCCTGACGCTTCCACTCCTGACGTGATTGCTGAATAAGCCAAAGTCCCATTATGTTTTTAAGATAACGAATTTTACCGTCATAAGCGCCCTCATTTGTAAAACCAACCTCTGCTGACTGTTCATCAAGCACAGGTTTGTCCAAAACCGTACCAAACAAAGACCAAGTTCCGCAACTTATATAAATGTAATCATCACTAAAAGTGGGAGTTGCAGCAACAGCAGAAGCGGTATCGTGTGTTGCAACTGCAAAAACAGGAACAGGCTCACAGTGCAATTCTTCACAAATTTCTGCCGATAACATACCATAACTCTGTGCTGGGCTTATCATTTCGGGGAAAATACGCTCAGGAATGTTCAGCATTTTAAGAAGTTCACTATCCGGTTTACCGGTAGTTGCATTTATAAAACCCGATGTTGACGCAATGGTATTTTCCATACGCATTTCGCCCGTAAGAAAATACGCAAAAAGGTCAGGCATAAAAAGCATTTTATCTGTACGTTCAAGCAATTCGGGCTCATATTTCGCAATATAATAAAGCTGATAAACAGTATTAAACGCCATTCTTTGCAAACCGTTGCGGGCATAGAGGTCACGTTTAGAAATAATTTCATCAACCTCGGCAGGCATAGGTTCGTTACGCAGGTCACGATAGTTAACTGGGTTTGCAAGTAAATTGCCTTTTTTATCAATCAAACCAAAGTCAACACCCCAAGTGTCAATACCAATGCAATCAAATTTATATGACGAATTCACAGCAGCTGTTATTCCCTGCTTAATTTCGTGAAAAAGCCTTAAAACATCCCAATAAAGACAACCTCTAATCATTACGGGGTCATTAGAAAATCTATGAACTTCCTCCATAAAAATTTTGCCGTCTTTTACACCTGAAATCATCGCACGTCCGCTTGACGCACCAAAATCAAATGCCAGAACATTTCCGCTTTTCATAATTATTTTTTCCTTTCGTGTGTTAATTATTTTAAAAATGTATAATTCGAATAATCTGTGTGCAAAATATTTTTGAAAAAGTAAAGGAGTTGAAAAAATGTTTGATAGACTTTGCCTTATATTAACCATCATCGGCGCTTTCAACTGGGGACTTGTTGGTCTTTTTCAATTTGACCTTGTTTCCTGGATTTTCGGCGGTTCAGACGCCATATTAAGCCGCATTGTTTACGTGGTAATCTTCTTGGCAGGTATATGGTGTATATCGCTTTTGTTCAAAAGAAATGCACACATGGTCCACGATTAATAAGGTGCTCTGCTTTTTTAAAATTTCGGGTGGTTTACCACCCGTTTTTTTATTTTATCGTTTCAACCCACAAATTTTTATAGTCATCAAGGCGAAAATATATGTCACCATCTTTATCGGTACGCAAAACTTGAACATTATAATTTTCAAGTATCGCAAGTGTTTTACTCGCCGGATGGCCATAGGTATTTTGGTCGCCGCAAGATATTGCGGCATATTTGGGCTTTATGTTATTTATAAAAAAGTCACTGCAAGACGTGGCGCTTCCGTGATGACCAACCTTAACCACATCACACTTAAGTGTTTTATATTTTTCAATAATATATCTTTCAATATATTCCCCTGCATCTGCCATAAGCAAAAAACTTTTGCCCTTGCATTCAGCTTTTATAACAGCACTCGCATCATTAAGCAAATCACCGTCAAGATTAATTTGTCCACTCGCCAAAACACAAAAGGAAAAATTGCCAATCTTAAAGGTCATATTTTCTTTAATAAAACCTGTTATTACTTTATTTTCGCTTATTATGTCCTGCAAGGATGAAAAATACAACTCTTGAGAAGCATCTTCTTCATAAAGGTCTTGATAATACAAGCAACCCACATCAAACTGCCCAAGCACCGAGTATAAACCGCCTATATGGTCGGTATGATTATGGGTTAAAATAACCGTGTCAATCTTTTCAATCCCCATACGTTTCAGCTTAACCGCAAGTGAGTTTCCCGCATCTTTGGCATCGCCTGTATCAATCAAAGCGGTCTTGCCCTTGCTGTGCACTAAAATCGCATCGGCTTCGCCTACTGAAAGTACGCAAAGGAAATCACCTTTCGGGTCACTTTTAAGAAGGTTTATATCTTTAAAAAACTCAACTATTGGCCTAAAGCAAAACAAAACGGTTACCGCTAAAACCACAGCCGTTATTATAATGCGCTTTTTCTTTGCGCTCATAAATTACTCCTCGGCCGCTTGCTTTTCCATAAGTTGCGATTTAGTTATCAAAACCTTACGGGGTTTGGAGCCTTCATAAGGACCGACTATACCACGTTCTTCCATTTGGTCAATAATACGTGCCGCTCTTGCATAACCAAGTTTAAGACGTCGTTGGAGCAATGAAGTTGATGCTTGCCCTGCATCAACAACCACTTCGATTGCCTGGTCAAGCATTACATCAGCGCCGTCATCACCATCGGCTTCAAAGCCTCCGCCCTTTGAGGGTTTTTGTGCAGCCTCAACCTGTTTTTCAATTTCGTCCATAACGGCCTCATCATAATTATTGTCATGATTGCTCTTAATATATTCAACAACAGCAGAAATTTCTTTACTGCTTACGTAACAGCCCTGCACACGTGATGCCTTCGAAGCGCCTAAGGGGCTATATAACATATCACCCTTACCAAGCAATTTTTCTGCGCCGCCCACGTCAAGAATGGTACGGCTGTCAATCTGTGAAGAAACCGCAAAAGCAACACGGGTGGGAATGTTTGCTTTAATAAGACCTGTAACCACGTCAACCGACGGACGCTGTGTTGCAATAATCAAATGCATACCTGCCGCACGTGCTTTTTGTGCAATACGGCAAATTGATTCTTCAACCTCTTTTGCAGCGGTCATCATAAGGTCAGCCAACTCGTCAATAATTATAACAATTTGTGACATCTTAGGCATATCGTCGCTAAGTTCAGCAAGTTCATTATAACCCTTTAAGTCACGCACATTGTTGTCAGCAAAAAGTTTATATCTTCTTTCCATCTCAAGCACAGCCCAAGACAATGCGCCTGAGGCTTTGTGGGGGTCGGTAACAACAGGAACAAGCAAATGCGGAATGCCGTTGTAAATGCCAAGTTCAACAACCTTAGGGTCAATTAAAATAAGTTTAACGTCATCGGGACTTGATTTATAAAGAATGCTGATAATTATAGAATTTATGCAAACGCTCTTACCTGAGTTTGTTGCACCCGCAATAAGACCATGAGGCATATCAGCGATGTCACATACCACGCTGTTACCGCCAATGTCTTTACCAAGGGCTGCTGTGAGTTTGCTTTTTGAATTAACGAATGCGGGTGATTCAATAATTTCACGCACCGTAACAAGAGCCGACTTTTTGTTAGGCACTTCAATGCCAACCGCCGCCTTGTTAGGAATAGGCGCTTCAATTCTAACGCCTGCTGTCGCAAGATTTAGAGTAATATCGTCAACTAAATTTGTTATACGGTTAATTTTTACACCTGCGCTGGGTTGAAGTTCATAACGTGTAACCACAGGACCGCGAGAAATATCTACAATTCGTGTTTCAACACCAAAACTTTTAAGGGTGTCAACAAGCAGTTGTGCAGTTGCATCAAGGTCTTGTGCAGATGCCTGAGCGCCACCGCCCTCGTTGTCTTTAAGCAAAGTAACAGGTGGGAAACGGTATGTATCTTCTTTTGCAACCTCTTGAGCAGAAGTGCTTGAAGACGAAATATCTTCAAACTCTTTTGGAATTTCAACCTTTTCTTTAGTTTCTTGGTTAGGCGCAACCTCTACGTCAATAGGCTCATCGTTGTAAGCCGCAACAACCTTTTGGCTTTTTTCTTCAACAGTTTCTTCAATTTTTTGTTCGGGTTCGGGCGACGGCTCAGGCACGTCAAAAGCATTGCGCTTTTTGGCTTTTTGTTCTGCCTTTTCAATTTCTTTTTCTTCTGTATGTCTTATGTATGCTTCTTCAGCGTGTTTTTCAAGTTCTTGTACGGGTTTTGCAACCGTCTTAAAAAAGCCTATTAAGGTCGTTCCGGTAATAAGCATCAAAAATACAAACAATAATAAAATAACCGTAATTATCGCACCTGTTTTGCCAAAAAGGCTAAACAACGAATGGCCTATTAAAGAACCTACAAAACCACCGTTTACCGTGCCCGAAAAAGCAGTAGAAAAAGCATTTGCAAGATGCTCAAAGAATTTTACTTGAGTATCAGCTGCAGTCGAAAAAATATCAACACAAGCACATATAAGAGCTAAAAATACCGATGATTCGACAATTTTGTTACGTATTGAACCCGAAAGCTTGTTAAGTGCAAACATTATGGCAACCCAACCAAGTAAAAACGGTAATATGTAAGCACAGAAGCCAAAAATGCCGAAAAGCACATTGTGCATCCACATCCAAACCTTCTGTCCTTTAATAAAAACTACACAAAGCAGAAAAACCGAAACAGCAAACAGCATAACCGAGGTCATCTGTCTTTTGCTTTCAGTCATCTCTTTTTTGTTTTTTGAAATTGCTGTCGCTGTCGAGCTGCTTTTTTTCGGTCTTCCCCTTTTAGCTGCCATTACTCTTTTTTACACTCCTACTAATTTTGTTTTTCTATCATTTCATACAAACACGCTATTGCGTCTTTTAATTCACCTAAATTGTCAATAAGCCCTATATCAACCGCACACCTGCCGTCAATAATCGTGCCAACATCAGCCACAAGCTGTCCCACGTTCATCATAAGCCTCAAAAACTCATCTGCAGAAATTTTTGAATGACTTGTAACAAAACTTGTTATGCGCTGTTGCATACGTTCAAGATAATTGAGTGCTTGCGGCACACCCATAACAATACCATTAACACGCACTGGGTGTATAGTCATGGTTGCCGACGGCACGATAAAAGACTTTTTTGCAGCAACCGCCAAAGGTACTCCTATTGAATGGCCTCCTCCAAGCACCATAGAAACAGTCGGCTTTTTCATACCCGCAATTAACTCGGCAATGGCAAGACCCGCCTCAACGTCACCGCCAACCGTATTAAGCAGCACCAAAAGCCCGTCAATGTCAGGGTCCTCTTCAATGCCAACAAGTTGCGGTATCACGTGCTCGTACTTTGTGGTTTTGCTTTGCGGCGGTAATTCGGTATGCCCCTCAATTTCACCGATTATGGTAAGACAATATATTTTGTGCTTTCCGTTTGTAACGCCTTGATTACCAAACTCTTTCAACTGTTCAATCTGTTCGTTTTCAATGTTATCCATTTTGCCTTCATCCTTGCTTTTTTAATTATTATTTGAAAGCAAAGTTAAAAGCATACATTGTTTTTCATTTTTCGGTAGGCGTTTAGTATATAATACAACAACAATTTATTAATTTCAATATATTTATATATAAACTACTCCTCGTCGGCAAGTTGCTGGGAAAGCTCTGTCCATTTTTCATAAAGCATTTCAATTTGCTGACGGTTTTCTTCCAAAACGGCAGAAAGACGCATAACTTCCTCATAGTCAGCGTTTGCCGCCTGAATGTCTTTTTGAATTTGTTGACTTTCATTTTCAGCCTGTTCAATAAGCTTTTCCGTTCGCTCAAATTCGCTTTTGAGTTTTCTTAAAGCGGCAGCCTTTTGTTTAGCCTCATGATAATTTTTTCCGCCCAGTCCCATTTCTTTTTTTGGCTTTTGTAAAGCATTTTGCTGTTGATTGGCACGTGCCGCACTATAAGCATCATAACCGCCATCGTACATAACAATACCGCTTTTTGTCAGCCAAGCCACACGAGAAGCAATTTTATTAATAAAATATCTGTCATGCGATACGGCAAGAATGGTGCCTTCATACTCTAAAAGAACATTTTCAAGCGCCGTGCGAGAATTGATATCAAGATGGTTTGTGGGCTCGTCTAAAAGCAATAGGTTTGCGCCGGAACACAGCAATCTGCAAAGCATCAAACGTGCCTTTTCACCACCGCTCAAATCGCCAATAAGCTTAAACACATCATCATTTACAAACAAAAATGCCGCAAGAGAATTTCTTATATCGGTAAGACTCATTAAAGGATATGCGTTTTGCATACACTCAAGTACCGTTTCGGTATCATTAAGGGTTGCGCCAAGCTGGTCAAAATATCCCACCTTGACCCCCGCACCAAAGGTTATTCTTCCCCGTCGGTCAAGCAGTTGCTTCAACAATGTGGTTTTTCCAACACCATTATCACCTAAAAGAAAAACCTTTTCCTCTTTTTTTAGCAAAATATCCACATTTTCATAAAGGGTTTTATCCTTAAAACTTGCCGTCAAATTTTTAGCGCTAAGCACGTCAAAACCCGAAAAAGCGATGGGTTTCACACAAAAACGAGCCTGTTTTTGAACAGCATCCGGAGTTTTTAAATCTTTTATCAGACGGTCAATCTGCTTTTGCTTGCTTTCAGCCATTCTAATATTGCGCTCACGGTTAAACTGCCGTTGCTGCTTGATAATGCCCTCAATACGTTCGACCTCTTTGATGGTGTTTTCATACTGACGGCCAACGGTTTTCTGCCGCAACTCTTTTTGCTCGGCAAAACGTGTATAGTTCCCCGCAAAACTGTGAACCTTGCAGTTTTCAATTTCTATTGTTTTGTTTGTTACCTTGTCCAAAAAATATCTGTCGTGCGACACAATTATTGCGGCGCCATTAAATTCTTTAATATAATCCTCAAGCCACTCAATACTTGCAATGTCAAGATGGTTTGTCGGCTCGTCAAGCAACAATAAATCGGGCTGTGCCAAAAGTAGTTTTGCAAGACCGATTTTCGCTCTCTGCCCCCCGCTTTGAGTGCTCACAAAAAGCTTTTGGTCAGCATCGCTAAAACCCAAACCCGCAAGCGTTGATGCAACGCGACTTTTATAGGTCATGCCGCCATTTGCCAAAAACTCCTCACGCAACAACTGTTGCTTTTCAATAAGTGCAGCATCCGACCGAGTTTCAAGTGCCTTGTTAATGTAATCAAGCTCAGCTTCGATTTGCATCAAATCATCAAAAACCGATAACGTTTCTTCATAAACAGTTTTTTGTGAATCACGACAGGCAAACTGGCTTAAAATACCAACCTTGGTGCCAAACGGTATGCTTATGTCACCGCTGTCTGCCGAAAGTTCACCTGTAATAAGATTAAAAAGGGTGGTTTTGCCTGTACCGTTAGCGCCAATAAGTCCTGCTTTTTCGCCCTTTTCAATAGAAAAACAAGCCTTCTCAAATAAAAATCGTTCACCAAAACTCATTGTAAGTTCGCTAACACTAAGTACCGACATTTTGCCACCTCCCTTATGTTAATTAATTTTATCATAAATTAAAGTTTTTTCAACTTGTTTTTTCGGCAATATATTGCTATAATATAAATAATTATGAACTTTTTTACTTTGGAGAGTGTTATATGGATAACAAAAAGTTTTACATCACCACCGCAATAGCATACACTTCCCGCAAGCCCCACATAGGCAACACCTATGACATCGTGCTTGCAGATATGATTGCCCGATACAAACGTATGCAGGGCTTCGATGTGCTTTTCCAAACAGGCTCTGACGAACACGGCCAAAAAATTGAAGACTGTGCTAAAGAAGCCGGCATTACACCAAAAGAATATGTTGACGGTATCGCCGCCCAAATTAAATCCGTTTGGGACAGTATGAACGTAACCTACGATAAATTCATTCGCACTACGGACGATTATCACGAAGATGCAGTTAAAGCCATTTTCAAAAAGCTTTATGAGCAGGGTGATATCTACAAAAGCGAATATAAAGGCAAATACTGCGTTCCTTGTGAGTCGTTTTTTACCGAATCACAGCTCGTTGACGGCAAATGTCCCGACTGTGGCAGAGAGGTAAAAGATGCCAGCGAAGAAGCATATTTTTTAAAACTTTCAAAATATCAGGACCAACTGCTTGATTATTACAATAACACTCCCGATTTGTTTATGCCCGCATCCCGCAAAGCCGAAATGGTAAATAACTTTATTAAACCCGGTCTTGCAGATTTGTGCGTTTCACGCTCATCATTCAAATGGGGCGTTCCGGTTGATTTTGACGATAAACACGTAATCTACGTTTGGATAGATGCTCTTTCAAACTATATTACAGGTCTTGGCTACCATCCAAACGGCAGCAGCGAAAAATATAACAAATATTGGCCGGCAGATTTGCACGTTATCGGCAAAGACATTGTTCGTTTCCACACAATTTATTGGCCTATCATTCTTTTAGCACTGGGTGAGCCCTTGCCTAAACAGGTTTTGGCACATCCTTGGCTTTTGTTCGCAGAGGACAAAATGAGCAAATCAAAGGGAAATGTTATTTACGCTGACGAACTTGCAGAGCGTTTCGGCACAGACGCAGTTCGTTATTACCTACTTTGCGAAATGCCCTTTGCACAAGACGGCAACATCACCTACGAAAGCTTTATAAACCTTTACAACAGCGACCTCGCAAACACTCTTGGCAACCTTGTAAACCGCAGTATTGCAATGGCAAATAAATATTTTGACGGTAAGGTTAAAAAAGGTGAAAATGATGCTCTGGGCGCAGAACTTGCCGATGCCGCCAAGGAAACTGTCGAAAAATATTATGACCTTATGGATAAATACCGCAACGCCGATGCTGTTAATACGGTAATGGCATTTGCAAAGCGTTGCAATAAGTACATTGACGAAACTGCTCCTTGGGCACTCGCAAAAGATGAAACTAAACGTGCCCAGCTTGAAAACGTTCTTTACAACCTGCTCGAAGGCATACGTCTGCTTTCTGTAATGTTGTTGCCTATAATTCCCGCCTCAAGCGAGAAAATCAAAGCACAGCTTAACAGCGACAATACAAGTTTTGATTTCGGCGCACAAACAGAATATTGTGTCGGCACAGCCGAGCCTTTGTTTGCTCGTATAGACCTTGAAAAAACTCTGCAAGAAATTGCAGACGAACAGGCAAAAAATTCTAAGCCCAACCCAATAGCCGAGGAGATGGCAGGTATTGCCCAAATTGGTATAGATGATTTTGTTAAAACCGACCTTCGCGCCGCAAAAATTATCGCCTGTGAGCCCGTAAAAAAGGCTAAAAAACTGTTAAAATTAACACTTGATGACGGCACAGGAACACCCCGAACAGTAGCATCGGGTATTGCATTGCATTATAAGCCTGAAGAACTTGTGGGCAAAACGGTTGTGCTGGTCGCAAACCTAAAACCCGCTACACTTTGCTCGGTTGAAAGCCACGGTATGATACTTGCCGCCACCGACGGTGACGCTGTTAAAGTAATCTTTATTGACGGCGTAACTCCCGGCAGTAAAATCAGCTAATGTTAACCCAAATTGAAAACTTTTGCCCTAAAGGTGAAATTTTTGATACACACGCCCACTACAACGATAAATCATTTTCAAATGAGGAAAATTTGTTTGGTCAATTAAAGCAATTCGGTGTTATGGGCGGCATTATAAGCGGTTGTGATATTAACAGCATCCAAAAAGCAATTTCACTTGTAAAGGATGAACAAAACTGGTATGTTGCGGCAGGCTTTCACCCCGAAAATCTGCCAGATGCAATTTCAAAAATTGACGGCATTGTTCCCTTTTTGTCCAACAAAAAGGTTGTTGCTGTTGGCGAAATCGGTCTTGATTATTATTGGAACTCTTTCGACCACAACTATCAAAAAGACTGTTTTATGCGCCAAATCAAAATTGCAAAAGAACATAATCTGCCCATTATCGTTCATAATAGAGATGCCCATTGCGACATTCTTGAAATTCTTAAAGCAACAAAACCCAGCGGTGTTGTCCACTGCTTTTCGGGCAGTGCCGAAACTGCAAAAGAAATCATAAAATTAGGAATGTACATCGGCATTGGCGGCACTCTCACTTTTAAAGGTGCCCGCAAAACAATAGAGGTTGTAAACTCAATCCCGCTCGAGCGCATTTTGCTCGAAACCGATGCGCCTTATCTTACTCCCTCGCCTTATCGCGGCAAACAAAACCATTCGGGTATGATTGCTTTTGTTGCACAAAAAATTGCCGAAATAAAAAATACCGACACCTCATCGGTTTTAAAAATTTGCAAACAAAACGCCTATCGTTTGTTCTCACTGTCAAATTGAGTATAAACAGCCGCTTTTCGCAAATAATATTTGCGAAAGAGGGGTGAACTTCTACCATGAATAAAAACGAAAAGAACAAGCAGAACAATAAACCTACTGATAAAAAGGATAACGACAAAAACAATTATCAGCCCGCTTCTGATAATTGCCCTACAAAAAAATAAATACTTTTGATTAATAAAAAATAAGTTTGCACTCGTTGCAGGCTTATTTTTTTTATTGAAAATTATATTGTTTTGCAGTATTATAAAGTCAAACAACATTTATGAAAGAAGAAGAGTATATGAATATTACTATTGTCGGCTGCGGTAAAATCGGCAAATCAATCCTCTCAAATCTGCTTAGCGAAGAACACAATGTTACTGTTGTTGATAAAAATCAATCGGTTTTAGAAGATATCACAAACACCTTTGATGTTATGACTCTTTGCGGCAACGGTGCGGATAGCGATGTGTTAAGTGAAGCGGGTACCGAAAAGTGCGACCTTTTTATCGCCTGTACCGACTCTGATGAAAACAATATGCTCTCTTGTTTTCTTGCACGTAAAATGGGCGCAAAAAACTCAATTGCCCGCATTCGAAATCCAGAATATAACGACAAAAGTCTTTCTTTTATTAAAGGCAACCTTGATATTGATGTTACAATCAATCCCGAACAGCTTGTTGCCAAAGACGTGCTCAATCTGCTAAAACTTCCCTCTGCAGTTAAAATTGAAACCTTTTCACGCAATTTCGAACTTGTGGAAATCAAACTTTCCGAAAACTCAGCGCTCGACAGTTTAACCTTGCGTGAACTTCGTGATAAATATAAGGCAAAATATCTTATATGCACCGTTCAAAGAGGCAAAGACGTATATATACCGGATGGTAATTTTATGCTAAAAAGCGGTGACCTCATAGGCATTTGCGCCGTACCGAGCGAAATTCAAAAACTTTTTAAAATGCTTGGCATACTTAAAAAACAAGCAAAAAGCGTTATGGTTCTCGGCGGCGGCAGACCCTCTTATTACCTGGCACGAATGCTTAACGAAATTGGCATTAACGCAAAAATTGTTGATAAAGACCGTACCGCTTGTGAAAATTTGAGTAAACTATTGCCCAAAAACGTTATAATCAACGGTGACGGCGCTCAGCAAGACGTCCTTGTAGAAGAGGGCCTTAACGATATGGACGCTTTCGTTTCGCTGACAGGTATGGATGAAGAGAATATTCTTATATCCCTTTTTGCAAAACTACAAAACATTCCTCAGGTCGTCACTAAAATTAATAGTGAAGACTTAACCTCCCTGTCAGAAAAAATTGGTATTGAAACCATAGTTTCCCCTGTAACCGCAACGTCAAACAGGGTTGTTCAATATGCACGAGCTCTGCAAAACTCTATGGGCAGCAACAACATTGAAACATTATATAAATTGATGGACGGCAAAGCCGAAGCCGTCGAGTTTAAGGTTTCGTCTGAATCAGAGATTACAAATAAACCCCTTAAAGACATCAAGACAAAAGAAAATACTCTTATTGCAGGCATTATCAGAGGCAGAAAAATAATTATTCCTTCAGGTTATGATAGCATTTTGAAAGGTGACCGCGTTATTGTTCTTGCAGCAGGTAAACGTCTGCAAGACCTTACCGATATCTTAAGGTGATAATTTATGAATCGTAAAATGGTTTTTCGCATTGTAGGGCTTAATGTTCTTCTTTTGTCCGTATTAATGCTTTTGCCCTTGGCAGTTTCAATAATTTATAATGAGGTTTGCGCCGTACATTTTATCGTAGCTATTGCAGTCGCCTTTGTTATGGGTTCGCTTTTGTTTTTTGGCATAAAACCCGAAAAAAAGGTTATCTTTGCAAAAGAGGGCTTTGTTATCGTTGCTCTGAGTTGGATATTTTTGTCGGCTATAGGTGCTCTGCCTTTCTATTTAAGTAAAGAAATTCCCTCTTATATTGATGCTTTTTTTGAAACGGTAAGCGGTTTTACCACCACAGGCGCCTCAATACTCGACAACGTAGAGGCTATGAGTAAGGGTTTGCTTTTTTGGCGCTCTTTTACCCACTGGATAGGCGGTATGGGTGTGCTCGTTTTCATTATGGCAATTATCCCCTCACTGTGCGACCGCTCAATACACATTATGCGTGCCGAAGTCCCGGGTCCTATGAAGGGCAAACTTGTTCCCAAAATTAAAGATACCGCAAAAATTTTATACTTAATTTATATAGCGTTAACTATGATTGAAATTATAATGCTTTTGTTTGGCGGTATGTCACTTTTTGATAGCATTGTTCATTCCTTCGGTACAGCAGGTACGGGCGGTTTCGGTACAAAAGCAGACAGTCTCGGCTCCTACAACGCCTATTGCCAGATTGTTATAACCGTTTTTATGCTCCTATTTGGCGTAAACTTTAACCTTTATTATCTTATTCTTTTAAAAAATTTCAAAACCGCAATCAAAAGCAGCGAACTTTGGTGTTACCTTGGCATTTTCGCAGCAAGTGCAGTGCTTATTGCAAAAAATATTTTCTCAATATATGACAGCATTGGCGAAAGCCTAAAACACTCGGCTTTTCAAGTTGCTTCAATAATGTCAACAACAGGTTATGCCACCGCAGACTTTAATATGTGGCCCACATTCTCAAAATCCATCATCTTTGTTTTAATGTTTGTGGGAGCAATGGCATGTTCAACCTGCGGCGGTCTCAAAGTTTCAAGAATAATGATTCTATTTAAAGCAATCCGACGAGAACTTAAACGTATGCTTCACCCCCGCAGTGTTTCTGTTGCAAAGTTTGAAGGCAAACTTTTAGACAACTATGTTCTACACGCATCATTAAGTTATTTTGCATTGTTTTTTAGTTGCTTCTTTATCATATTGCTTATAATTTGCTTAAACGGTTTCGATTTTGAAACAAGTATTTCCGCCGTTGCTTCTTGTATAAATAACGTCGGTCCGGCATTCTCACTTGCAGGTCCCGCAAGCAGTTATTCTGCATTCTCACCATTTAGCACACTTGTACTTTCCTTTACAATGCTTTTAGGCAGATTAGAACTGTATCCCATGCTTTTCTTAATAATTCCGTCAACCTGGTCGAGAAAAAAATAATTGTAGGGGAGGGTTTTTCCTCCCGCATTTACAATCCGTCGGCTTTGCCGACACATTAATTTTGCATTTTAAATTTTGCATTAAATAAAAAAACGGGCATTTGCCCGTTTTTTTATTTTGTCAAAACCTTTTTATTCCAACTTTTTTTATTGCATTTAGGGCATCTCATATATCTTGTTCTGCCCGAATGCATTGCCAAAAAAACACTGCGGTAAGTAGGTACGTATCTGTGTGAGCATTCCTTGCACTCGTAATACCCCGCCGTCTGCTCAATTTTTAACATAAGCGGGGTTGCAATTAATAACGGTACCAAGCCAATCAATATAAGCACTACTCGTAACCATTCTTTCATTTCTACATAAGATGCAAAAATTATCAACGCAAGCAAAACCGTTATACACATAACTCCCACAACAATTTCCAAAGACAGCAGTTGCTTGTCTGTCCTTTCTTTTTGCCTTGCCATTTCAATCAATAACTGCTCTGTTTTTTGGTTTTTATTTTCCATAACAAACTCCCCCATCAATAACTCGTTCACACCAATGTCCAAAAGGGCGCACAAATCAAGCAAAATCGCCGCATCGGGCATAGATTTTCCTCTTTCCCACTTAGACACCGCCCTGTCGGTAATATTCAATTTTTCCGCCAACTGCATTTGCGTAAGGTTTTTTGCCTTTCTGCACTGGGCAATAAACCGCCCTATTTTCGCTTGATTCATTTAGCGCCATCTCCTTTCAATTAAAGTGTACGCAATATAGGATAAAAGTAAACATACTGTTGGTTGAGTTATAAAAAAATTATAACATATATTACGCTGTCTTTCCACTAAAGCCTTATAATTTCTTTATTTAACTTTATAGCATAATCAAGCGCAATTTTTGTACCGCTTTTGCGGGTTTGAGGATTATAGTTTTCGTCATAATAAAATATGCAAAAACGGCTGTCTATAATCATTTCAAAATTGCGTTTTACGTATGCCGCTTTCCCTGCACCCATTATATTTTTAGGATAATATGTTTGCTGATACGCACCTAAAAGATAAGCAGTATAATTATCATTAATATGCTCATACTCTGCCCGCACGTAAATACGTTTTATGTGCGGATATTTGTCTTTTAACCGAGTCACCGTTTGATAGCACAGGTCATTAAAACGGCTTTTACTGCCAAACAAAAATGTATCGATATTTTCTTTTTCAATTAATCTTTCAATCTCCTTTCTTAAACGCTCTTTTAATTGGTCGCTTTCATCAATTTCCCTATGACCAATAAAACAGCAGGTGTGTAATATATTCTCATTTGTTTTCATAAATACACCTCCATATTTTTAAATATACTGTATATCTATTATTAACATTATATCACATAATACATCTAAAATAAATACACAATGTATTTATTGTGAGGTGTTTTTATGGCTATTAAAAGTGTATCTATTAGAATTGAAGAAGAAATGCTCAATAAAATCGCATATATTGCCGAATATGAGGGAAGAAGTGTAAATAGTCAAGTTCTTGTTTTAATAAGAGAAAACATTAAGAATTTTGAAGAATCAAATGGTACTATTGACGGAGATATCACACCAGATTCAAATGTAAAACCAACCCGCAAATAAACAAAACCCTCTGCTGATAATCGGCAGAGGGTTTTGTTATAATGGTCGGTCGGCAAAGCCGACACCTTAATTTTGCATTTTGCATTTTGCATTTTTTATTTTGTCAGCGTTCCCCCATCAGTTTTAAGCAAAATTAAAATTTGTTCTTCTTGCAAGGTCGTCACGTTAAGATACACAAGCACCTCTTGTGCATCAATTCCGTCACAAAGCATTTCAAAGCAATGCACCTCATCGCCGCTTTGGGTAGGAATAAGCGCCAACGATACCTTTTTGCAAGACAAGGTGTTGCATAATGCCTTTTGCGCCTGCTCGGCAGAAACTTTGGGTGCTATAATACTACGGTCGTAGTGATTCATCAAATACCCTCTCGACTCCATTAACACAATTTCTCCCGTATCCATAGCAACACCAATTTTTATAAGGTCGGTATAGCAAACGGTTTTCCCTTGCGCGAAAGCAAAGTTAATTGTGCACACACCTTCGTCGGTAAAATAATAGCTTGAAACAAACGTGCCGCCAAGACGTTGCACATATCCGTCAAGATAATCCTTTGCAAAACTTACAGCCTGGTCTTGATTTATCTGCATATTCCCTATATCTCGGCTTTTTCTAAAATACAAAACATATCCGCCACGCTTTGTTATTGCAATATAACAATCGTTCGAGCCAAAACAATACGCCTCAATTTTGCCGTTTTCTTCAGATAAAAACTGCAACTCGTCAACCGTTTTTGATACCGCTGATGCTGCAATAATTTTTGCTTGTTCTTTCGAAATTTCTTTTTCGCTTTCAAGCATTTTTGAAGTTTTTTGTTCTATAGCGTCTGAAAAAGGTCCGTCATAAATTAAAGTGGGATAATCTTCCATCTGGTCTTGTGCCTGGGCCATACTGCCGCCAAAACTACCGGCATTTTCTGTGCCGTCAATGTCATCTTGCCATGACTCTAATTGGGAAAAATTTGTACTGCCGGAATCTGCCGTTTGGCTCAGTTGCTCTGCAATATTGCGCAGTTTTACAAGATTTTGTCTTTCGCTATCTGTAATTTCTTGATTATTTGAAGCTTTGCTCGACAAATATGCTGCATAATCACCAACCTGTGATAAAAATTTGTTTATAGCGTCAAGTTCTTGTTGACCTGTCGGCAACGATGCCAGTGCAGTTTTTGCAATAGCAGTTCTCTTTGACAAATTAACAGCTATTTCGCCCATTTTGTTCGATGAAGATGAATATACAATTTTTTGCAGTTCTGCAGATACGTCGTACATCGCTTCGTTAAGTTGAGCAAGACTTGCGGAATATACGTTTGCAAGTGTTGCTTTATAACTTTGCGCTTTCGTATTTTTATTATAAACAAAGCTTGTGGCTATAAGCAAAGATGCCAACCAAAAACTAACTATTCTTACCCTTGTTCTTGTGCGCATAAAAATGCTCCTTTTTTCTTTTTAACAATAAATTACCCCAAAATTTTGCTTTTATACTGCATTAAAATAACAGTTGAGAAAAAAGGCGTATTATAGTATAATATATATAATTATTGCTACCGAGAAAGGTTGGGTTTTTGTGTCAGACATAATTTATCTTGATAACAGTGCAACCACAGCCCCATGTAAATCGGCTGTTGACCAAATAAATAAGGCTTTAAATGTCACATTTGCCAACCCTTCTTCCCTTTACGGTTTAGGGGTAGAGGCGCAAATGTTGGTTGACGATGCAAGAACACTTGCCGCAAAGCACCTTTCTTGCCGTGAGGATGAAGTTTTTTTCACCTCTTGCGGAACGGAAAGTAACAACACCGCTCTTATATGCGGCGCTCGGGCAAAAAAGCGCCGTGGCAACCGTATTGTTTCAACCGCTATTGAGCATCCTTCAGTGCTTAATACACTCGGGTTTTTACAAAAAGAGGGTTTTGAGATTGTTCTCATAGAGCCAAACAGTGACGGCACAATATCAGAGGAAAATCTTAAGGCGGCTATAACACCTGACACCATTTTAGTCAGTTGTATGCTGGTCAACAACGAAACCGGTGCTATACTTCCCGTTCAAAAAATCAAAGGATTTGTGGATGAGGTAAAATCCCCCGCTTTAATTCATTGTGATGCATCACAAGCCTTCGGCAAAATGCCGATATCCGTAAACGCTCTAAAGGTTGATATGCTTACAGCAAGCGGTCACAAAATTCATGCGCCCAAAGGCGTTGGTTTGCTTTATAAATCTAAAAAAATACACATTGAGCCACTGCTTTATGGCGGTAATCAAGAATCGGGATTGCGCTCAGGCACCGAAGCCACCCCTGCAATAGCAGGTCTTTTGGGTGCCTTACAAGAACTTGATATTACAAAACAAACAAAACATATAACCGAACTTAATTTAGCGGCAAGACAAAAACTTTCTTGCATAGACGGCGTTGTAATTAACTCGCCGCAAAACGCTTTGCCTCATATTCTTAATATTTCAATCACAGGTTACCGTTCCGAAACCTTGTTACACTTTTTAGAATCAAAAGGCATTTATGTGTCCTCAGGCAGCGCCTGTTCAAAAGGACAGCAAAGCCACGTATTAACTTCTATGAAGCTTGATAAAAAAATTGCCGACAGCGCACTTAGAATCAGCTTTTGCCGCTATAACACCTTGCAAGACATTGATGCTCTTGCAACAGCTATAAACGAGATTTTCGGTAAATTAAGGAGAGCCGATTAATGAAAGAAATTATTCTTATAAAAAATGGTGAACTCGTGCTTAAAGGTCTAAACCGCCGCACATTTGAAGACCAACTTGTTAAATGCATTCGCCATCGTCTTAAAAACTTGGGCGAAATTGAAATTATGCGCCAACAGTCAACCATTCAGATTATACCCAAAAGTGATGACTACGATGTTGACCAAGCGCTCGACCGCGTTTCGCGTATATTCGGTATTGCCGCATATTGTCGTGCTTGCGTTGCCGAAAAAACAGTTGAAGATATTTTGCAAAAGGCACCGGTTTATCTTGAACAAGAATTAACCAATGCAAAAACCTTCAAGGTCGAAGCCCGCCGTTCAGACAAACGTTTTCCATTAAAATCTCCCGAAATTTGTGTTGAAACGGGCGGTGCAATTCTTGACACCTTCCCACATTTGAGTGTTGACGTACATAACCCTGACGTTATCGTACACGTTGAAGTTCGCGACAGTTTTGCTTTTATACACGCAGGTCAGCACGAGGGCGCAGGCGGTATGCCCGCCTCAAGCGCAGGCAGAGCAGCTATTCTCATTTCGGGCGGTATCGATAGCCCTGTCGCCGCTTGGACAATGGCAAAAAGAGGGCTTTGGCTTTACGGCATACATTTTGCAAGTCCCCCTTATACAGGTCCTAAAGCCGAGCAAAAAGTTAAACAACTTTTGCAAAAGGTTGCCCGTTACAGCGGTCCTATGGACCTTGATATTGTCCCCTTTACCGAAATTCAAGAAGAAATTGCAAAGCATTGTCCCGAGGACTTTTTTACGCTTATTATGCGCCGAATGATGATGCGCATTTCAACCGAACTCGCACGGCGCAATAACTGTGCCGCACTTATAACAGGTGAAAGTTTAGGTCAGGTTGCAAGCCAAACCTTGCCCGCCTTGACTGTTACCGACAACACAAGCGGCATTCCTGTTTTGCGTCCTCTTATCGGCATGGATAAAAAAGACATCATCACAATCGCACGCAATATTGACACCTTTGATATTTCGGTTTTACCCTACGAAGATTGTTGCACGGTGTTTACACCAAAACACCCCAAAACTCGCCCCACAATAGAGCAATGTGAGGCTGCTGAAAAAACTTTAAACATAGATGAACTTGTGCAACGAGCATGTGACAATGTAAGAAGAGTTTTTATTGACTGATTATAATTAATTAAAAAAGAAAGGATGTGGGCATTTTGGCAGATATAAGATTGGAAATAATATATTATAAAATTCCAAGTGACTATGAAATGGAATTTAAGTTTACAGTAGGTTACAAATACAAATCACGCACCTTAACCTGCCGTACCCACTCACCCCAAGAATTCGTTAGTGCACTCTCTAACGCCGCAAGTCGTAACCGTGTTATAATGGTTGTTGGCAAATTAGATGGAGAGTTAGAACTGTGCGACTTAATTGCAAAATCCACCTCTTTGCCGCTTTGCGCCGTAGATAAACAAACCTATAACATAACAGATGAATCCGAAATTTTGCTGCCGCAAAGTGCAATACCTTTAGTAACAAACGGTCAAATTGCCGGTTGTTTGCTTGAAAACAGCGCTCAGTCTATCATTTTGCTTGGCGACAATAAACCTTTACGCGATGCCGTTATGAAAGACCTTGTTTTGCCCTACGTTACAGACATTACAACCCACAAAAAAACCGACAGTGTTCAATCAAGCGAAGAAGAACTTTTTGAAGCCGAAACGCAAGAAACCGTTGATGGTAACGATACGGTTGCTATCGCAACTCAAGAAATTGAAACTGAGGAAAAAACTGAACTTTTAGAAGAACAACCCATTTTAGAAGAAATTGAAATTTCTTCACATAGCGTAGAAGAAAAACTTGACTGTGTTTTGGAAGAACAAGCCGAAAACGAGGAAGAAAATTACATAAAACCGAAAGGCAAAAAAACATTAAAAGTATTGTTATGCCTTGTTATTGCCATTTTAATTTTAGCAGTAGGCTGTTTTTCTTATTTTAAATTCTTTATGCCCATTCGTGCAAACCACGTCAATACAAACGCATGTCAACTTATTGGAAAAAACAGCGAAAATTTACCCGAAAGCGCTCTTGCAAAATTTGGAAAATTATACGCTCAAAACAACGCTTTTTCGGGTTGGTTAAGCATTGGCGGCACCAATATCAGCACACCTGTTATGTGTGGTGCAAACAAAGAAAATGGTTATTATGGTCAACATTTATATAACGGCGAATATAACCTTTGCGGTACACCTTACATCAACAAAGTATATACAAACACGTCATATTTTCGCAACATTGTGGTTTACACAAGCGCAAGTTGGGTTTCAAACCACTACAGCGATTTATTAAAATATAAAAATCTTGAATTTTATAAATCAGCACCTATTATCACCTTTGATTCACTTTATAGCGAAAATACCTGGAAAATTTTCAGCATTTTTGAATTTAGCGGCGACAAACCAATATATTATGAAAAAGACATTTTCTTTGACGATGCCGAATTTGCCGACCACATAAACGGTCTTGCATCTCTTTCATGTATTGTTACAACCGTACCTCTTTCAGACGATGACGAAATTTTAACCCTTGTTAACACCGCAACCGACGGCAAAACAACCGTTATTGTTGCAAGAAAAACAAGAGTCGGCGAAGAGGTTGCCGTTGACGTTGACGGCGCAGTTTTGGCTGAAAACTTTAGTGGACAAACGGGAATAAACAACTCAGCCGTTTCTTCAAGCGAGATTGTAAGCAGCAATCCCATTCAAGAAATAATTGTTTCAAGCACACCTTCATCTTCAAGCAACTCTGCCTCATCTAAAAAACCGGTTTTTAAAATTGAAAACGAGGATGAGCCCTTAAGTGATGCTGAAATTAAGGAAAACCTTAACAATATTCAAAAACCACCTGCCTTAAGTTCTACTCCCGCATCGTCTTCAAAACCAACAGTATCATCCAGCAACCCTATAACCTCATCAACACCTACCACCCCATCACAAAACACTTGGTTGCCGCTTACTGCAACAAGAAATTCTGACGGTGCGAAACTCTCAGGTTCTGCTATTGAAATTATTGCACAAATATGCGCGGCTGAAATGGGCTCGTCATATGAGGTTGAAGCCTTAAAAGCGCAGGCAATAGCCGCATACAACTGGATGCTTTGCAACGGCGGCGCATCGGGCAAATATCCAAGAGTGCCTATGAAAACTGCTAACCAAAAAATTATAAACGCTGTTACCGAGGTTGCGGGAAAATGCATTTATTACAACGGTCAAATTGCTCAAGTTTACTACTACGCCTATTCTGCAGGTGTTACCTCAAACAGCTTTGATTATTGGAATGCAAACAACATTATCCCATATCTTAAGAGCGTTGACTCGTCGGTTGACAAAAACCACAAAAACTTCCAAACCCTGAAAACCTTTAGTGCAACCGAGGTTGCAAGTGTTATATTGTCAAAGACCGGGATAAACTTAAACACCGTTGCAGACAAGACACAATGGTTTACCTTAACCTATTGCGATAACGGCACAAGCCCTTACGTAAAAACCGTTACCTTCGGTAACGATAAAACAAGTTACAAGGGCAAAGATTTACGCAGTATGTTCAGTTTGAAATCAAGCGCCATCACTGTTACATATAACAAAGACAACGATACCTTCACCTTTACCACAAAGGGTTACGGTCACGGCGTTGGAATGAGCCAATACGGCGCAAATCAATACGCTTTAAAGGGTTGGAAATACGACCAGATTTTAACCCACTATTATCCCGGAACAAACGTAAAATAAAAATAACCGCTCAAAGCTAAATGCTTTGAGCGGTTTTATTATACTTATCTTTCTTCTCTAAAATATGAAAGACCGAGTGATGCGGGGGGTTGGTTTTCTTTTTTATCTCTGATGCTTGTAAAGATGAGAACAATAATCGTTACAACGTAAGGTAACATTTTGAAAAGTTCTTTGTTTGCAAAGCTAACACCTGTTATATAGCTACTTGCAATATACAAAGCACCAAACACTATTGAGCCCACTATTGCAAGGTTGGGGCGCCATACCGTAAAGATAACAAGAGCGATTGCAAGCCAACCTATTGCATCAATGCAATATTCCCAGTTGCCGTGCAGATAATCCATTATAAATGAAAGACCGCCAAGACCTGCTATACCGCAACCGATACAGGTTGCAAAATATCTGTAGCGTGACACATTTATACCTGCGGCATCTGCAGTAGCGGGGTTTTCACCAACCGAACGCAAATTAAGACCGATGCGGGTTTTGGTAAGAACGTAAGATGAAACCAAAGCAATAATTATTGCAAGATAAATTAAAATACCATGCGATAAGAACAGTTTGCCAAACCAACCAAGGTCATCCGCAAAGGGCAAAGACTTTGTAAAATAGCGACTGCCTTTTGTGTAAATAAAACCTGTTTTTGCAATCATAAATTCTGATACACCCACGCCGAAGGTGGTCAGAGCAAGACCTGTAACGTTTTGGTTTGCACGTAAGGTTACGGTTAAAAAGCTATAAATTAAGCCCATTAACGCACCGCCAAACACTGTAGCAACTATTGGTATTAAAACCGCTAAAAAGGGGCTGACGTTAATTTTTGCCGCATCCAAATAAAGATATTCTGCATAACATCCACAAGATGCGCCAACGCACATAACACCGGGGATACCTAAGTTTAGGTGACCCGATTTTTCGGTGATAGTTTCACCGGTTGAGCCGAACAAAAATGCCATACCAAGACGAATTGCGCTTATAAGAAAGGCTAACATAGTTTATTTACCCTCCTTTGCGTTTTTAGAAACCGATATTTTGTATTGTAAGAAAAACTCGCATCCTATAATGAAGAAAAGAATTATACCTGTAACAATATCCGAAATTGCACCTGGTAGGCGGAAATCTGTTGAAACCTGTCCTGCGCCTTTTTCAAGGAAAACGATAAGGAAAGATGTAAACGCCATAAACAGCGGGTTAAACTTTGCAAGCCAAGAAACCATAATTGCAGTAAAACCGCGTCCTGCTACCGTTGTTGTGCTTATTGTATGGTTTGTTCCGCCAACAAGCAAAAGTCCTGCAATACCGCACAAAACACCCGAAACAACAAGCGTTCTTATAACAACTTTTTTAACATTAATTCCTATGTATTTTGCGGTGTTTTCACTTTCACCTACAACCGCAATTTCATAACCCTGCTTGGTTTGTTTAAGGTAAATGTAAACCACAACAGTAAGCAAAACAACAATAATTATATTAAGCAAATAAGGCATCTCACCGATAACCGGCAAACCATACTCGGGCATAGGTGTTAAAACACCCGAACCGCTTTTTACAAAATACTTTAAAAAAAATGCCACAAGTTGAATAGCAATGTAGTTCATCATCAAGGTAAAAAGCGTTTCGTTTGTGTTCCAAAATGCTTTACATATAGCGGGTATTACCGCCCAAATGACGCTGGCGAGAATTGACGCCGCTATCATAACAACAATCAAAAGCGGCAGGGGCATTTTGTCGCCCAAGAACATCATAACCGATATTGTAGCAAGGCCGCCTACAAGCACCTGTCCCTCTGCGCCGCAGTTCCAGAACCGCATTTTAAAGGCAGGTGTTACCGCCAAGGAAATGCAAAGCAGCATTGCAACGTTTTGGAACAAGCTCCATCTGCGAAGTGCAGAACCAAAAGCACCGCTAAACATTGAAGAATAAATTTGCAAAGGATTTTTGTTTGTTAAAAGCACTATAACAACCGCGCTTACAAGCAAGGCTGCAATAACAGCCGCAATGCGAATGGCTATACTGTAATACCAAGCAAGCGGTTCTCTTTTAACGATATGGAAAGAATTTGTACCCAGCGTTATTTTCTTTTGCACCACTTATTCCTCCTTTGCCTTTGTTTTGGTCATTAACAAACCAATTTCTTCTTTGGTGGCTGTTCTACCGTCAACAATGCCTGTAACAGCACCGCCGCCGATAACCAAAATTCTATCACACAATTCAATCAAAACGTCAAGGTCTTCACCGACAAAAATGACGGCAACGCCTTTTTCTTTTTGCTCGTTAAGCAGGTTATATATTGTGTAAGACGAGTTAATGTCAAGCCCTCGTACAGGATATGCCGCCATTAAAACGGTGGGAGCTGCCGCAATTTCACGCCCAACAAGCACCTTTTGAACGTTGCCTCCCGACAGTCTTCTTACTGGGGTATTTTCGTTAGGGGTTACAACCTCAAGCTCATCGATGATATGCAAGGCAAGGTCTTTAGGGGCTTTGCGCTCCAAAAACATTGAATTGCCTTTTTTATAACTTCTGAGCATCATATTGTCAACAATATCCATATTGCCTACAAGACCCATACCCAAACGGTCTTCGGGAACGAAGGAAAGGCGAACACCAAGCTCACGAATCTGCAAGGGCGTTTTATCTTTTAAATTATCCTGTGTGTTTGTTTTGGGGTTGTTATAAAGTATTTCGCCGCAGTTAATATGTTGCAAACCTGCGATTGCTTCAAGCAGCTCACGCTGACCTGAACCCGCAATTCCTGCTATGCCCAAAATTTCGCCTGCACGTGCCGTAAAAGACACATCGTCCAAAACCTTAATGCCATCGCGGTTAACACAGTCAAGATGTGAAACAATCAGTCTATCAACTGTGCCTTTAGGCTCACTGCGCTCGATGTTGAGTGAAATCTTTTTGCCCACCATCATTTCGGTAAGCTCGGACTCGCTTGTTTGGGCAGTATTTACCGTGCCGATATATTCACCTTTACGCAAAACGGCAACCTTATCTGAAAGTGAAAGCACCTCATGAAGTTTGTGAGTAATTATAATAATTGATTTGCCATCGTCACGCATACGGCGCAAAACGGCAAACAATTTTTCGGTTTCCTGAGGGGTTAAAACAGCAGTGGGCTCGTCCAAAATAAGAATATCTGCACCGCGATAGAGCACCTTTATAATTTCAACCGTCTGCTTTTCGGAAACGCTCATTTCGTGAATTTTTTTGAGCGGTTCAATCTCAAAGCCGTATTTTGCGCTTATCTGCTCAACCTTTTTGGCAGCTTCTTTTATACTGAACTTTGTTTTTTCATCAAGACCTAAAATTATATTTTCAGTTGCACTGAACACATCAACAAGTTTAAAATGCTGATGTATCATACCGATTTTATAATTGAAGGCATCTTTGGGAGAACGAATTACAACCTCTTGGCCGTCAATGAAAATTTGACCCTCATCGGGAAAATAAATGCCCGATATCATATTCATCAAGGTAGTCTTACCGCTTCCGTTTTCACCCAAAATAGACAAAATTTCGCCGCGGTTAACCTTTAAGTTAACGTTTTTGTTAGCAACCACGCTACCGAAGGTTTTAGTAATATTTTTAAGTTCAATAGCTGTTTTTTCGGCCAATTTATTTTCCTCCCAATGTTTTAGTAATTTAAAAATCACTTTATTATTAAAATACTTTTTAAAGCACTAAAAAGAAATTTGGGCGGGACAAAACATAATGCCCCGCCCTTAAAAATTTCCAAATGATTAGAACTTCTCGTTAAGGAGAGTGATACCGTCAATTCTTACATCGAAGTAAGGAGCTGAACGATACTCAGACTCATGGAAGAAGCCATCACTAACTGCCTCTGTATCAGCTGTGAAAGCAGCATCTGTGTCAACATCTGCTTTGTAAGTAGTAAGAGCTTTACCACCTACAGTGATGAAATCTTCTTTATCAGTATCAAATACTTTAACTGTACCGTCTTTGAGTTCTTTAACAGCCTGCTGGATAGCTTCGATTGTGCCTTCGGCAGCAACGTCTTGGTTGATACCGGTAAGAACAACTGAGCCTTCTGCAATGCCGCCGCACCAGTCAGCATCGATTGCTTTTTCGTTGATTACACAACCGATGATGTAGTTGTAATAAGCAGTCCAGTCGATACGTGAAGAAACGATAAATGTTTCGGGGCAAGCATCATAGGTTGCACCGTTGTATGAAACGTTGGGGATACCTGCGGCTTCGCAAGCAGAAGGAGCGCCCATTGAGTCAGCGTGCTGGCTGATAAGTTTGCAATCTCTTGCGATAAGAGCTTCAGCAGCATTCTTTTCTTCTGTTGCATCATACCAAGAACCTGTGAACTGAACGTCCATAGTTACTGTGGGGCAAACTGATTTTGCGCCGAGGTAGAAAGAGGTGTAACCTGAAATAACTTCAGCATAAGTGAAAGCGCCTACATAGCCGATTTTTGCTTCTTCGGCTGTAAATTTGCCAGCTTCAATCATCTCGTTGAGTTTCATACCTGCTGCAATACCTGCAAGGTAACGACCCTGGAAGATTGATGCGAAAGCATTGTGATAGTTATCAAGCCCTTCTGTATGTGCTTTTGTACCTGTTGCATGGCAGAACTGTACTTCGGGGAACTCTTTAGCAGCTTTAATCATGAAATCTTCATGACCGAAAGAGTTAGCGAAAACGATGTCACAACCCTGGTCAACAAGGTCTTTTGCAGCAACGTAGCATTCGTCGCCTTCGGGTACGTTAACTTTAACAACTACCTGCTCATCCTTAAGACCTGCAACCTTTTTAACAGAATCAACTGCGTTGAGGAAGTTAAGGTCATAAGTTGAGTTTTCGTCGTGGAGGCAGATGAAACCGATTTTGAAGTCTTCAGGAACTTCGTAATCTGCTTTAATTTCAACTGCTTCGATGGGTGAACCGCTCATGCCGAGCAATTCGTCGTTGTTAGCTTTGCCGCAACCTGCAAATGCAAGTACCATAGCAAGAGCCAAAACAAGTGCGAGAATCTTTTTCATTTTGTTTTCCTCCTGAAATTTTTTATGTAAATTTTTTTACAGGCATTTTTAGCGGAACTTAATTGTTCCTTCGTTCATTTGGTCAACGATTGCAAGTGATTCTATGCGATAGCCTTTTTCTCTTAACGCATCGCCGCCACCCTGAAAGCCTTTTTCAATAGCGCAAGTGGCACCGACTATTTTAGCGCCAGCTTGCTCGATAATATCAATAAGACCTTCAAGCGCCTTGCCGTTTGCAAGAAAATCGTCAACTATGACTATTTTATCTTCGGGCTTTATGTAATCTTTAGGGACCGAAATGATATATTCTTTTTTATGCGTAAAAGAATAAACCTTTGAAGTGTAAACCTCGCCCGAAACGTTTGCGGTTTTATTTTTTTTGGCAAAAACAACGGGAACGCTCATCACAATACCTGCGGCGGTTGCGATTGCAATACCCGATGCCTCAACCGTTAAAATTTTAGTAACCTTGTCAAGCGCATATATACGCTTAATTTCTTCACCCATTTTTAAAAGGAAAGCTGTATCAAGTTGCTGATTTAAAAAAGAGCCGACCTTAAGAATATTACCCCCGAGCACAGTGCCCTCAGAAACAATTTTTTCTTCGAGTAATTTCATAAAGCCAACCCTCCTTGGAGTTTGTTATAAAACCAACATATAAATATATATTTATCTTATCAAAACAGTCGCCAAAAGTCAACGAAATATTGCATTATTTTTGCATTTTTATTAATAAAAAAAATCACCCTGAAAAAATCGATTTTCGGGGTGAAAATTTTTGCTCACAACAACTGTATGCCTGCATCGGCACAAGTCTTTATCATATCATCAGGCCAAATTGAAACCTGCACTTCGCCTATATGGGCTTTTTCAAGCAGCAGCATACAAACCCTTGACTGACCTATGCCTCCGCCTATTGTAAGGGGCAAAACATCATTTAAAACATCTTGATGGTACGGATATTTTAGGCGGTCTGTTTTATTATCTTCTTCTAATTGGCTCATTAAAGACTTGGAATCTACACGAATTCCCATTGAAGAAAGCTCTAAAGCGTTATCTAAAACGGGATTATAAAACAAAATATCGCCGTTTAGCGCCCAATCGTCATAGTCGGGCGCACGGTCATCGTGCTTTGCGCCGCTTTTAAGTTTACAACCGATTTGAGAAATAAATACTGTACCATATTTTTTAACAATAGCATTTTCTCGCTCTTTACCCGTCATATTCGGGTACATATCTTCAAGTTCTTGTGAGGTTATAAAGTAAACATCTTTGCTTATTTTATGTTCAAGAACAGGAAACAGCTTATTAATTTCCTCTTTTGCACTTGCGATAGCCGCAACAATTTTTTTGACTGTGTCATACAAAAATTCTAAGGTGCGTTGTTCTTTTGTTATAACAGACTCCCAATCCCATTGGTCAACAAAAATACTATGAATGTTATCTACACTGTCATCACGACGAAGCGCATTCATATCGGTATAAATGCCCTCCCCTGCAGGATAGCCATATCTATAAAGTGCGCAACGCTTCCATTTTGCAAGGGATTGCACAACCTCGGCAGTACCATCAATTTCTTTCATTGTGAAAGCAACCGTACGCTCAACACCGCTTAAATTATCGTTGATGCCGCTTTCTTGCGTAACGATAATAGGCGCCGTAACCCTATCCAGTTTTAATGCCTCTGCTAATTTTAACTGGACAACGTCTTTTATTTTTTTTATTGCAATTTGGGTTTCTCTTCCCGTCAGCTTTGACGAATAACCCTTTGGAATTGTAAGGTTTCTCATAATTTGCTCTACCCTATCTTATATTATTAACTGTTCTGGGGTACAAAATGACGTCACGGATGTTTGAAATGCCTGTAGCATACATCAAAATACGTTCAAAGCCAAGACCGAAACCGCTGTGAGGAACAGAGCCGTATTTACGTAAATCAAGATAATCACCGTAAGCCGAAATATCCATATTGCGTTCTTTCATAACAGTAATAAGTTTATCGTAATCTGCTTCACGCTCACTGCAACCTATGATTTCGCCAACTCCAGGCACGAGAAGGTCGGTTGCGGCAACAGTTTTTCCGTCATCGTTTTGTTTCATATAGAAAGCTTTGATATCCTTAGGATAATTGGTAAGGAAAACGGGCTTTTTGCAGATTTCTTCGGTTATATAACGCTCATGCTCTGTCTGCAAATCGCATCCCCATTCAACAGGATACTCAAACTCTTTGCCTGATTCTTTAAGCTTTTGTATAGCAGTTGTATAGTCCATAACCGCAAAATCATTTTCAACCACGCTTTTAAGCTTATCTTTAAGACCTTTTTCAAAACGTTGCTCAAAGAAATCAAGCTCGTCAGGACATTTATCAAGAACCTCTTTGATAACCGATTTTATCATATCTTCGGCTACTTCCATAATATCTTCAAGCTCTGCAAAGGCAACCTCAGGCTCAATATGCCAAAACTCTGCAACATGGCGAGGAGTGTTGCTGTTTTCGGCACGGAAACTTGGACCGAAGGTGTAAATTTTGCCAAGACCCATTGCGGCAACCTCACCCTCAAGCTGACCGGAAACCGAAAGACCTGCCTGTTTGCCAAAAAAGTCATCAGCGTAATATTCTTGCTCATTTTTATATTTATCGGAATAACCGATGGTTGTTACCTTAAAGACCTCACCCGCACCCTCACAGTCGCTGCCTGTGATAAGAGGTGTGTTTATATAAACATAGCCGTTGCTCTGAAAATAATTGTGCAATGCATTTGCCATTACCGAGCGCACACGGAGCATAGCGTTAAAGGTGTTTGTACGAACACGAATGTGAGGAATTTCACGCAAGGTTTCAAGTTTTTGAAATTTTTTCTGCAAAGGATAATCACCGGGACAGTCACCGATAAGAGTAATTTCTTTTGCGGCAATTTCAACACCACCATTCATACCCTTGACCACGTCACCAACAACCTTTACCGATGCGCCAAGACGTGTACAAGCGGCATCAACAGCAAGATTTGATTTTTCAATAACAATCTGCAGATGTTTAAGTGACGTGCCATCATTAAGCTCTAAAAAAGCCATATTTTTTGAGTCGCGCGCGGTGCGCACCCAACCGCAAACGGTAACGCTTTTACCCAAAAATTCGCCAGAGCATAAAATTTTGTTAATGTCGGTATGTTTCATAAAAATATTCCTTTCTTACTGACGGGACAAAAATAAAAACCCGTCCTATATTTTTATAGGACGGGCAAAATATTGCTCGCGGTACCACCTATATTACCGAAAAAACCTCGGTCAACTTTACAGGGCAAATTACCCTTTTCCGCTTAACGCACGGTACGGCGCACCTACTAAGATAAATTCTTTTCAGATTGCGGCTAACGGGTGTTATTCGCAACAAGTCACTCTATGCGGCTTTCACCATCCCGCACTCGCTTTGAACGATACTTGTTGGTACTTCTCCCGATCAACGCCTTTTTGTATCTTACATATTATATCCTCAATTTTTAACTTTGTCAACAAATTATAAATATTTTAAAAACAGTTCTTTCGCATCACTATACGGCAAACAAACACGCCCACGCACAAAGCCGTCCCTACCGCCGCCACTTGATGAGGGAATAGTTTTAATTTGTTTTATAAGTTCGTTCATTTTTTCAGCCTCACCACGCACCGCAAAGTTCAATGCATCGCCACTTTGGCACAAAACCGCACCATTACCCTCAAAAGCGTTTACACCTGCTGCCAGAGCGTTTGCGTCAATGCTTTGCTCAATCAATACGGTTTTTTCGCCTCTGTTTTGGGCTTGTTTTACTACCGTTTGGACATAAAGTGTTTTGTATTTTTCACATTCAAACTTTGCATCGTCACGCTCTTTTGCCGCACGAGCAACCCCTTGTGCCGTTTGGTTGCGCTTGGCAGAAAGCGTCTGTTGTATATTATCGTTTTGCTCACAAATCATACGATAATCGTCAAGTGCGTCAAGACCGCATACAGCCGTAATCCTTGTTCCGACTTTATATTTTATGCTGTCTATGATTTTTACTATGCCTACTTGTGCCGTGCACTCAACATGAGGCGCACAGCAAGCACAAGCATCGCAACCATCTATTGTAACAATACGAACCTTGCCATCAATTTCGACCTTGGCGCGATACTCTTTATCGATAACTGTCTGATTTTCGTAAATGGTCGCAAAAACCTTATGATTTTGCAATATCCACATATTAACAGTATCTTCAATTTGTTTTATGCGCTCACAATCAAGTTCAACGTCGAGGTCACAGGTGAAAAAACCCTGCCCCATATGAAATCCGAAATTATTTGCGCCAAAAAGATTGTGCGCCGCGCCGCTTATCATATGCTCACCTGTATGGTTTTGCATTTTTCGCAATCTTTGATTCATATTGATACGGCCGCTTACCAAACTTTGCTCTTTTATTGCACTTTTGGTTTTGTGAATAATTTTGCCGTCTTTTTCAAAAACATCGACGACCTCAACATCATTCAATGTTCCTGTGTCGGCGCTTTGACCGCCGCCCTCGCCAAAAAAAGCGGTTCTATCAAGCACAATTTCAAAATTTTCGTTATTTTTAGTGCACGACAGCACTTTTGCACTAAACTCACCCAAAAACGAGTTTTCGTAATATAATTTTTCTGTCATTATTTTACCTTTTCTACTGCTTCTTTTTGCATCTCAAAAAGCTCGTTTATACCTTTCTTTGCAAGGCTCAGCAAACTTATGAGTTCATCTTGTGAAAATGCACGTTCTTCGCCCGTGCCCTGCACCTCTATAAACGAGCCGCTTTCATCCATAATTACATTCATATCAACCTGTGCAGAGGAGTCTTCTTTATAGCATAAATCAAGAATAGGCAGGTTGTCATTAATGCCGACTGAAACGGCACCAACCTGATGCACTATGGGATTTTGTGAAAGTTTGCCCTCTTTAAGCCATTTGTTTACGCCGATTTGCAAAGCAATCCAAGCGCCTGTTATGGATGCCGTACGTGTGCCGCCGTCCGCTTGTAAAACGTCACAGTCAATCCAGATTTTGTTTTCGCCTAAAATTTCATAATCAACCGCATGACGCAAACTGCGACCTATAAGACGCTTAATTTCGGTTGAGCGCCCGTCAGGCTTTGAGGTTTCGCGCTTTTTGCGACCCTGTGTTGACGAGGGCAGCATAGCATATTCAGCCGTCAACCAGCCTTTTCCTGTACCTTCTAAAAAGGGCATTGTACCGGACTCTAACAGTGCAGTACACAAAACAACCGTACCACCCCATTTTATGAGCACGCTGCCGCCTGTTGTATTTGTAAACTCAGGAACAATTTCGATATTTCTGAGCATATTATTTTCTCTGTTATCGCAACGCATTTAAACATCTCCTACACCTTAATAAAAAAAATATACAATACCTTTTTAAAAAAGTCAATTAATGCACTTTACTTTTGTTGCCCGATATGCTAAAATATTCGTTGTTAAAGATTTTTGTTTACGAGGAGGACCTGCAAAATGGCACAGAGCGAATTCCTTACTTATCAGGGCCGTCCGTTAGTTCGCAGCGGCAATACACTTTATTACGGTTCAAGCGGTGAAAAATACATCATTATGATGGAAATTCTTTCAACCAACAAGGACGGTGCGATTGAACTTTCTGACAACGTTCGTATAGACCTTATCTATTCCGATGAAAAGGCTCATCCCAACGACAGAGTGGTTAAAACCAGCAAGAAAAAAGGCTTATTTGCCGCAATGGATATTGCAACAATTTGGCTTGAGCGCGCTTTAAAAGATTAAATTTAAAAAATCAAGTAAATCGGGACGGCAGTTTGTGCCGTCCCGATTTTTGTTGTCTATATGGCGAATTGTGTCTATTTTTGTGCATTTTTACTAAAATTCAAAGATACTTTTCTAACTTATTATTTTATTTTTGCTAATTTTCCCTTGATTTAACACCTTTTTTTTGATAATATTATTATATAATGAATATAAATTATGAGATAGGGGTGATATTGTGTCCGATTTTAAATTTGACAGCGCAAACTTTTGCCGCTTAGACCGTTTTGACGCTTACAAATATATGGGTGCACATACCCTTGGCGACAAAACTTATTTTAGAGTTTGGGCGCCCAACGCTCACAGCGTTAGCGTTGTGGGTGATTTTAACGGTTGGCAACAAAACGCAAACCCGATGATACGCACCATGCAAGGTATTTGGGAAACCGAGATTTCAGGGTTAGCTCAATATGACACATACAAATATGCCGTAACAAGCGAGCAAGGCACAATACTAAAAAGTGACCCCTTTGCTTTTCATTTTGAAACACCGCCACACAACGCTTCAAAGATTTATGATATTTCCGGATACAAATGGAAAGATAAAAAATGGCAAGACACTCAACAAAACAGCCTTGCGCACCCTGTTAACATTTACGAAGTGCATTTGGGCTCGTGGCAACGAAACGCTGACGGCACCACAAAAAGTTATACGGATATTGCCCGCTCGCTTTCGCAATATGTAAAACAAATGGGATATACGCATGTTGAATTATTGCCTATATATGAGCATCCCTTTGATGGTTCGTGGGGATATCAGGTGACGGGTTATTATGCCCCTACCTCTCGTTTTGGCACTCCGCATGATTTTATGGAGTTTATTGACATTATGCACCAAGCCGGTATCGGCGTTATTCTTGACTGGGTACCCGCGCACTTCCCAAAAGACGAGTTCTCGCTTTATAGATTTGACGGAGCGCCTTGTTTTGAGTATGCCGACAGCCGCAAAGGCGAACACAAGGAATGGGGTACCGCCGTTTTTGATTTCGGCAGATATGAGGTTGTAAATTTTCTTATATCCAGCGCTATGTTCTGGATAAAGGAATATCATATTGACGGACTTCGCGTAGATGCAGTTGCTTCGATGCTTTATCTTGATTACAACCGAAAAGACGGCGAGTGGATTGCAAACTGCGACGGCGGCAACCACAATTATGAAGCAGTTGAGTTTTTTAAAAGGCTTAACCAAGCGGCTTTTGATGCTAACCCAAACATTTTGATGATTGCCGAGGAAAGCACCGCTTGGCCCATGGTTACAAAACCTCCTTTTATGAATGGTCTTGGCTTTAATTACAAGTGGAATATGGGTTGGATGAATGATATACTCAAATATATGTCGCTCGACCCATTGTTTAGAAAGCACAACCACAACAATCTTACCTTTTCATTAATGTATGCTTTTTCGGAAAACTACGTTTTGGCAATTTCTCATGACGAGGTTGTACATTGCAAATGTTCACTCATTAACAAAATGCCCGGTGATTATAATGCAAAATTTTCTTCGCTTAGAACGTTTTTCGCATATATGTACGCTCACCCGGGCAAAAAGTTGATGTTTATGGGGCAAGAGTTTGGACAGTTTATTGAGTGGGACTATAAAAAAGAGCTTGACTGGTTTTTGCTTGATTACGAAGCGCACAAAAAAATGCAATATTTTGCAAAAACCTTAAACAAACTTTATCTTAAAACCCCATCTCTTTGGGAACTTGACGCCTCTTGGGAAGGTTTTAGATGGATTTCAAGCGATGACTGCGACCAAAGTGTCGTAGCCTTTGAGAGAAAAGACAGCAGCGGAAACTCGCTTATTTGTGTTTTTAACTTTGTTCCCGTTGACCGTCCTCATTACCGCATAGGCGTACCAAATGCCGCAACATACGAGGTTGTGCTCGACACAGAGAATAAAGACTTTTTTGGCAAGGGTGAAAACCCTGCAACATATAAAAGCAATGCCGTTGCAATGCACGGCTTTGAACAAAGTATAGACTTGCGTTTACCCGGTCTAAGCGCCGTTTATTTGAAAATTAAGAATTAATTGCAAACAAGGTGTGTAGCAGTATGAAAAAAACAAAATGTGTAGCTATTCTTTTAGCGGGTGGTCAAGGCAGCCGTTTAGGTGTGTTGACCAAAAACGTTGCCAAGCCTGCCGTACCTTACGGAGGCAAGTACAGAATTATTGACTTTCCCCTGTCCAACTGCGCAAATTCAGGCATAAACGTTGTAGGTGTTGTAACACAATATCAGCCGCTTGAGCTCAACGAATATATCGGCAGCGGAAAACCGTGGGACCTCGACCGCGTTGACGGCGGTGTTCACGTGCTTTCTCCCTACCAGCACACACAAGGCGCCGACTGGTTTAAAGGAACGGCAAATGCAGTTTACCAAAATATGCATTTTATTGAGCGTTATAATCCCGAACACGTGCTTGTTCTTTCGGGTGACCATATTTATAAAATGGACTACTCAAAAATGCTGAGTGAACACGAAGCAAAATGCGCCGATGCCACTATCGCTGTTTTTGAAGTGCCTATGGAAGAGGCTTCGCGTTTTGGTATTATGAACGCAAAAGAAGATGGTCAAATTTATGAATTTGAAGAAAAACCAAAGAATCCAAAAAGCAATTTGGCTTCAATGGGTATTTACATCTTTAAATGGGCAAAGTTACGAGAGTATTTGCTAAATGATGAGCAAGACCCCTCCTCTTCAAACGATTTTGGCAAAAACATTATCCCTACAATGCTTAAAAGTGGCGAGAAGCTTATCGCTTATGCTTTTGAGGGGTATTGGAAAGACGTTGGTACTATAGGCTCACTTTGGGAAGCCAATCTCGATTTGCTTAACCCTGCTGTTGAGCTTAATCTTTCAGACAAGAAATGGAGAATTTACTCGGGCATAAGGAATCTGCCGCCACAATATATCGGGCCAAATGCCGTTGTTGAAAACTCGCTGATTACAGAGGGCTGTAATATTTACGGAAGTGTTGATTATTCGGTTATATTTAACAACGTCACCATTGAGCCGGGCGCAAAGGTTGGCTACTCGCTGATTATGCCGGGCGCTGTGATAAAAAGCGGTGCTACCGTGCAATACGCAATAGTTGCAGAAAACTCTATTATTGAGTGTGACGCCACCATAGGCGAAAGCCCCGAAAATTTTACAGACCGCAATCAATGGGATGTTGCCGTTATAGGCGAAGGTCTTAAAATTGGCAAAGGTGCAAAAGTAAAAGCCAAAACAATGGTTACACAAAACGTTAAGGAGAATGATATCGTATGAGAGCAAACGATGTTTTCGGCATAGTTTTTGCCAACGTTCACGACGACCTTATCAGCGAGTTGACCGCTGTTCGCAATATGGCATCTATACCTTTTGGTTCACGATACCGTCTTATAGATTTTTCTATTTCCAACCTTGTTAATGCAGGCGTTTCTCGCGTTGCTGTTATGACCCAAACAAATTATCGCTCCTTAATGGACCACCTTGGAAACGGAAAAGCATGGGACCTTGACAGAAAAACAAACGGTCTTTATATTCTGCCGCCCTTTAACGTTGCAGGAGCAGGATATTCCGTAGGGCATATTGACTCACTTAACGGCAGTATAGATTTTATTAAAAACTGTCCGATGGAATATGCCGTTCTTTGCGATGCCGACGTTGTAAGCAACATTGATTTAAATCAAGTATTCAAAGCGCACAAGGCAGCCGATGCCGATATAACCTTTTGTTACAAGCACGGTGCTCTGCCAAAAAGCCACCGTGATATTATGTCTTTTGACTTTGATAAAAATAACTATATCAAAGAAATACGCATAGACAACGATTCAGGGGCAGAATGTGATTTTTGCCTTGACATAATTATTATTTCAAAAGACCTTCTTGTAGAACTTGCAAGTGATGCTTATTCACGAGGCGGCACAAGCCTTTCTCGCGATGTTTTTCAGCGTTGTTTAGGTAAATATAAAATGTTTGGTTACGAAATTACAAACTACGCCGCCGTTATGGACAGTCCTCAAAGTTTTGTAAAAGCAAATCACGACCTTTTAGACATTAATATAAGAAACGATTTATTTAATCCCGAACGCCCTATTTACACAAAACCGCACGACAGTATGCCCACCCGTTACGGACCCAACTCTAAGGTTGAAAACAGCCTTATTGCCGATGGTTGCATTATTGAGGGTGAGGTTCGCAACAGCATTCTTTTCAGAAACGTTCACGTTGAAAAAAACACTGTTGTTGAAAATTGTATTTTAATGCAAGACACGCTTGTTGAGGAAAATTCACACGTTAAACACGTTACCGCCGATAAGGACGTAACCATAACCAGTGAGCGCCGTCTTTGCGGTTCTCCCGATTTTAATCTTTTCATCAGGAAGGGAGCAAAAGTTTAATGAAAATTTTATTTGCCACAAGTGAGGCTTATCCGTTCGCTATGTCGGGCGGTCTTGCAGACGTTTCGGGCGCTTTACCAAAAGCTTTTCGCCGCCGCCTTGTAGGTTGCAGGGTTGTTATGCCGCTTTATGCAAGTGTACCGCAAGAATTGCGAGAAAAAATGACCTTTTTAACCAGCATTACCGTCCCTGTTGCATGGCGCAGGCAGTATTGCGGCATTTTTGAAGCAAGGCTCGGCGGAGTCATATATTACCTTTTAGATAATCAATATTATTTCAACAGAGAGGGTTTATACGGACATTACGACGATGCAGAACGTTTTGCCTTTTTCTCGCGTGCAGTATTAGAAATTATACCTTATATCGACTATAAACCCCAAGTTATACATTGTAACGATTGGCAGACAGCCTTGGTGCCTGTTTATTTAAAATCGATGTACTCTCAAAAAGGCGCATACTCAGATATTAAAACCTTGTTTACAATTCACAACATTCAATACCAAGGCAAATATAGCCACGAAATAATTGACGATGTTTTTGGTGTGCCTTGGGAATATAAATGGTTGATTGATTATGACGGATGTGTTAATCTTATGAAGGGCGGGATTGAAGCTTGTGATTTTATTAACACGGTTTCCCCCACTTATGCTAACGAAATTAAAGACCCTTGGTATTCGCATGGTCTTCACAACATATTGAAGGATAACGAAAACAAACTTTGCGGAATTCTTAACGGTATTGACACGGAGGTTTATGACCCCGCAAACGACCAATACATCTTAACGCCTTTTAGCGCCGATACTATTGAAAGCAAACTAAAAAACAAACACGCTTTGCAAAAGGAACTCGGTTTGCCTCAAAAAGACAGTACCCCTTTATTTTGTGTTGTTTCAAGGCTTGTTGAACACAAGGGTTTCGACCTTGTAAAAGAGATTTTCGAGGACGTTATTAAACAAGAAGTTCAGATTGCCATACTCGGTACAGGTGAATGGCAGTATGAAAACTTTTTTGAAGAAATGGCAAAAAAATATCCCGACAAGGTTGCTTTTGAAAAGAAGTTTAACCCCGCATTATCTCACCGTTTTTATGCGGGTGCCGATTTCTTTTTGATGCCGTCAAAATCCGAACCTTGCGGTTTATCTCAAATGATTGCATTGCGATATGGAACTTTGCCTATTGTGCGTAAAACAGGCGGTCTAAATGATTCAATTTTTGATTGCGGTGACGGTAAGGGCAACGGCTTCACCTTTGTTTCGTACAATGCTAACGATTTGCTGTTTGCTATTTGCAGAGCGCTTGAGCTTTATAAGGATAAACAAACCCACATAGCAACCGCAAAACGAGCAATGGAATGTGACAACAGTTGGGGTAAATCTGCCGGAGCATACATTAATCTTTATAACTCTTTAACAAAAAGGTGATAACCAATGAATTCTATACAATCAATCATACTGGGCATTATTCAAGGTCTTACTGAATTTTTGCCCGTTTCAAGCTCGGCTCATCTTAACATTTTTCCGTGGCTTTTAGAATGGAAAGACATTCCTGACAGTTTTGACCTTGCTTTGCACGCAGGCACACTTTTGGCAATTTTGGTTTTCTTTTTTAAAGACTGGCTCTCGCTTGTTTGCGGTGGATTCAACCTGATTTTTAAAAAGAAAGAATCTACCGAGGGAAAAATGTTTTGGTACATAATCGCCGCAACCATTCCTGCCGGCATTTTGGGTTTAGTGCTTGAAAAAGGTGTTGAATTTATAACAAAAGGTAATTTAAACACAGAAATGATAATAATTTCTGTTGCACTAATTGTAATGGGTGTTATACTATACATAACCGACAAAAAAGCAAAATCCGAAATCAGCTATGAACAGTCAAATTTCAAGCAGACCTTTTTAGTGGGTGTTTCGCAAGCTCTTGCTGCAGCCGTTCCCGGTGTTTCACGCTCGGGCATCACTATGACCACCGCACGTGCTTTAAGAATTGACCGCACATCAGCCGCAAAACTTTCATTTATGCTTTCTGCACCTATTGTTGCTGCTGCAGTGCTTTTACAGTTGCCTGATTTTGAATTTACAGTTGCTTTTATTTTAGGTGTGGTTACCTCTTTTGTTTCGGGTATGCTTGTTATAAAATTTCTTATGAGTTTTTTGAGCAAGTCAAGCTTTAAGGTGTTTGCAATATACCGTATAATAATCGGTGTTGTAATAATATCTGCGGTAATATTACGCGCGGTTTAAAAAGGTTATGAAGATTAATCTTTCTAACCTTAAAAAAGAAAGGACGTACATAAAAATGAAAAAGTTTATCAACGAATTTAAGGAATTTATCGCAAAAGGTAATGTGCTTGATATGGCTGTTGCCGTTGTAATGGGCGCCGCTTTTAACAACATTATCAACAGTTTGGTTAAGGACATTATTATGCCACTTATCACACTGCTTACCGGCAAAGTTAGTGTAGAAGATTGGAAATGGGTTATTACCCCTGCCACCGAAGAGGTTGCTGAAAACGCTCTGCTTTACGGCAACTTTATCCAAATGATTATAAACTTCTTTATTATCGCACTTTCAATTTTCATTACTTTAAAGGTCGTTCTTGCTTTCCAAAGTAAGTTTGAAAAGAAAAAGGAAGAAATTGCCGAAGAGGCAGCACCTGCAGGACCTTCTGACAATCAACTTCTTTGCGAAATCAGAGACCTTTTGAAAGAACAAAACAAATAATAAAAAAGCCGCGATTAAAAAATCGCGGCTTTTTTATTACTTTTTAAATTTATTATTAAAGGTAAAAACTTTCATAATTATGAAGGTGAGCGGAACGCCCACTATTGCGGCAATAACCGTCGCATAAAAAGGCGGCCAATTAAATGTGTGAAGTGCTATAATACTTACCAACTGATATATTATATAGTTTGGAATGTATGTAACTGCAAAACGAAAATATCCAAAAAAACTAAACTTTTTATGAAAGGTAAAAAATGAATTCATAAAATAAGATATAATGTTAGCGGCAACATAGCCAAGTGCCGATGCAAGCGTACCTGTACCCCCTATAATGATAGCAAAAAGGGTTGAAAGCAATGCAACGTTTAGTGTAGCAATGGTGCCTATAACAGAATAACTTAAAAACTTTTTAGATAAAAACACGTGTTTTACACGTTGTAGAAAACTTTTCAATAAAACCATCTCACTTAAAAGCGGTATGCTTTAGACGTTAAAATGATTATACCATAAAACTATTATTTTTTCAACAATAATATAAAACGATTACTTTTTACTAAACACATGAGTATAAAATGCCGTAACTGCAACAATGCCTAAAGACATTGCAACGGCGAGTTCTGCCGTATTAATAAGGCGAGGCAAAAAAAGTTCCATATCACCGCTTAACGCCGCTGTTGTAGCATTATAGAGTGCACCGCCCGGCACCAACGGAATAAGCGTAATGATACAAGCGGTGGTTACGGGAGTTTTTAGTTTTCTTGCTATAATTTCAGAATATACAGTAGTACAGATTGAAACTATCAAATATCGCAAGGGTTCGCTTTGAATAAAAAGTCCTAAAGCCAAGAACAACGCCCAAGCAAACAAGCCGCCAAGCGCCGTCCAGAAAAGACGTTTTCCACGAACATTAAACAAAACACCAAATCCTATTGTGCCGACAAAACCCGCTGCAATCTGAATGATTGCGTCTATCATATTACGGCACCCCCAAACAAGATTGTTGTGATAATATAGCCGCAGGCTATAGCAAAGGCAAGTAATGCCGCCTCAATCAAGCGCAGAACGCCTGTAATGCTATCACCTGTAAACAGATCGCGCAAGGCGTTTGTAAGACCAATACCAGGGATAAGGGTCATTATATTACCTATAATGATATAGTCAACACTGCTGACAAGGTTGACTTTACAAAGCGAATAACATATAAAACTTGCGGTGAAGGAACAGAAAAATTTAACAAGAATTTTGTTGGCATTACGTTCATCAAGCAATTTTGAAATAATACCTGTGACAAAACCTATTGCGGTTGATAGCAAACATTCAACTATACTTCTTCCGCCGAAAAAAAGATAAAACGCACCCGCTATTATACCGTAAAAAACAATGTTTACAATACTTTTGTAGTGTGGTATATCTTTTATTTTTTCAAGCGATGCGGCAATCTCTTCCAGTGATGGCTTATTGGCGGTAATTGTTCTTACCAAATTGTTAAGATAATGTATTTTTTCAAGGTCATTGTTTATTTGTTTTATTCTTCGTGTGTGGGTTTTTATGGTGCGCTCTTGGTCTTCAACCGACAATATGATACTCGATGTAGTTGCATACACATCAACCCTTTGAAAACCATAAGCTTTAAGCATACGCTCGGCACTTTCTTCAACACGGTAAATTTCTGCTCCCGATTCGACCATTATTTGCAATATATCAAGTACATAAGGAAGCAGTTTTTGGTTTTCAAATTTTGCCACAACGACCACCTCTTTTCTTGTTTGTAATGTATATAGCCAAAAACACGATAAAATACAATATGATTGACGCCGCTATCAATACAGCACAGTTTGCAAAAAATTCTATCGGCAAAACGTTTATAATCTGGTCTTTTTTAGGGTAAAACTGCCAGTTGTCCTTGCCCGAAAAAAACATCGAATGAAAAAAATAAAATGCACTTTCAAAATCTATTGCGATAAGTGTGCCGATAGTTGCAACAAGGGTTGCCGCAGCACCTGATACACACAAAGCTGCAGGTACTTTGCCAATATAAAAACCGCCCATATTTTTGCGCTTATTTATGATAAGCAAAGCCACAATTATCACCGCCGAGCAAAGCAACACGGCACCGTTTAAATTAAAAAGAGCCTTACAGTCGGCAAAGTGGGCAGCACCGCTTTTTGAAAATTTCATATCGCCGCAAAAAAAGGTGTTGTTCCAGGGTATTGTAAGATAATCAAGCACATCATTATATGCCGCCTTTATTTGCGATGCCGAAAAGCCACTTATTGCTTCAAGCCCTAAGGGCTTTATGTGCCAGTAGTAAAAGGGACGAAAATATATAGGCAAGGCTATTGAAAAGGTTATGATAAAAAGAAAAAGTGAAACTGTAAAAACAGCTGTTACGAAACGGTTTTTGGTCACTGTTTGCAAGTTTTTCACCCTTTCTTTTTAATATCCAAGGTCAGTATAATACCTAGTATTTAATTTTTCAAGATAAATATATACAAAAACTTCGCATATTTTTTTACATAAAACATGCGAAGTTGAAAGTTTTTATTTCTCATCCCAAAAAAAAGAAAAAACCAATGCTATAATTCCGATAACAGGCAACCATTTCCATAAAATTTCAACAAAATTATTAGATATATGTTCTATGTATATAACCCTTAAATATATGCCTATCAGCATTAAGGCATTGCCTAAAATCATTAAGTTTAACTTTGTTTTCATATTACTACCACTCCAGTGCGAAAAACAAAATCGTATTGACACCACTAACCCCATTGTTTTGCTTTATTTTATTATATTTTTTCAGCAATATAAGTCAATAGTTTTACTACTTTATCTTGCAAAATTGCAACACTCGTTTATATATTATTTAAACTTTCAAGATATTTTTGTTATATTAATTATTGATTAGTTGACAATGTCGTGCTAAAATGTAGTAGAAAATAATCAAACGAAAGGAATAGTTTGAAGATGGATTATAAAAAGTTACAAAACGGCAGTGACATACGCGGCGTTGCACTCGAAGGTATAGAGGGACAGTCGGTTAATCTTACCGAAGAGGTTTGCCGCAATATTGGACGTGGCTTTGCACTTTGGCTTGCTAAAAAAACAGGTAAAACTGATTTGCGCGTTGCAGTAGGCCGTGACTCTCGTCTTTCAGGTCCCGCTCTTTGCGAATGGATATGCGGTGCTATGGTCCAGCAAGGTATAAACGTTACCGATTTTGCAATGGCAAGTACACCCGCTATGTTTATGGCAACCGTAACCGAAGGGTACGAATTTGACGGTACCGTTATGATAACTGCAAGTCATCTACCCTTTAACCGCAATGGCTTTAAGTTCTTTACTGCAAACGGCGGTTTGGAAAAAGGCGATATTAAAGAAATTTTGGAATTTGCCGCAAGCAACGAGCAGACAGGCTTTGCAAAAGGCACTCTTAAAACCGACGAGTTTATGGATACCTATGCAAAAATTCTTGCAGACAAAATTCGTACTGCTACAGGCGAGGATACTCCTCTTAAGGACTTTCGAATCGTTGTTGACGCAGGCAACGGCGCAGGCGGATTTTTCGTTGACAAGGTATTAAAACCTTTAGGCGCTGACACTATCGGCAGTCTTTATCTCGAGCCCGATGGCAGCTTCCCCAACCATATCCCCAACCCTGAGGACGAGGCCGCCATGGCAAGTATTACAAAAGCTGTTAAAGAGGCAAAGGCTGACCTTGGTATTATTTTTGACACCGACGTTGACCGTGCAGGTGCTGTGCTTAGCGATTGCAGTGAGTTAAACCGCAACCGCATTATTGCAATGCTTGCCGCAATACTGCTGCGTGAGCATCCCGGTACTACTATTGTTACCGACTCTATCACCTCAACCGGTCTTGCCGAGTTTATTGCCGAGAAGGGCGGCGTTCATCATCGCTTTAAGCGAGGATACAGAAATGTTATCAATGAGTCTATCCGTCTTAACAACGAGGGTAAAGACAGCCAGTTAGCTATTGAAACATCGGGCCACGGCGCACTTAAAGAAAACTATTTCCTTGATGACGGCGCTTACCTTGTAACAAAGTTGCTTATTGAATTGGCGCGCGGCAAAAAGCAAGGTTATACATTAGAATCTCTTATTGCAACACTTAAAGAGCCCGCCGAAAGTGTTGGATTTAGAATGAACATTATGCTTGACGATTTTAAGGCTTACGGCGAGAAGGTTATTTGTGATTTAACTGCTTATGCCCAAAGCAAAGAAAACTGGGAATTGGTACCCAACAACTATGAGGGTGTTCGCGTTAACACCGGCGACGGTTGGTTCTTGCTTCGTCTATCCTTGCACGACCCGTTGCTTCCCCTTAACATTGAAAGCAACAGCATTGGCGGCGCAAAGATTATTGCAAAAGAACTTGCCGAGTTTGTTAAAAATTACGACAAGCTTGATGCCGCAAAATTCCTTGAGTTTGCAAAATAAAAAGATAACAAAAACGCTCTGCTTTATCAGAGCGTTTTTGTTATTCGATTGGCAAAACAATGTATGATTTATTAAGATATACCGTGTTTTTTGCCGTTTTTGTGTTTGTTTGCAAATGATACTCACCCGCATTGTTAGTATGGCAAACATAAGTGTTATCATCGGTTGAGGTAATATCTATGCGCAGTCTTTCGCCTTTTTTAAGTAAAAAAGCATACTCATCAAAGGTGAAATTCAAAATAGCCTTTTTGTTTTTTTCGTAACTCCCAAGTTGATAACAAAGGGAGGTTATATCGTGGCGTAAGCGATAGTCACCCTGCGGTTTTTCGATACTTATATTAACATAAAAGGTTGTATCATCACAATCAGAGCTAACTGTAAGTTCTGCTTTGATTGCGCCTTTTATGAAAACATCTTTATCAAATGGTTTGGTATAAACGGTGACTGCGTCATTTCTGCCGCTAAAATCGCCTTGAAAGTTTCCATGTTCACAAAAGCTCGGCGGCATTTGGGGGTCGTAATCAAATGTGGCGGCATTTTCACCCAACGGCAACCGAAGTTCTTTTGTTTTTGTGCCGTAAAAATCACTTTGCCATGTGTTTTCAAAAGTACGATAGTATGTTATAACGCCAGTCTTATACGGCAGAAAGGCACCTTTTAATATATGATCGAACCAGTCTATTCTATAGTTGCCTCCAAACTGTTCACGTCTGCGACCGTTTTCAAAGCAAATACCTGTTTTTTCGTTGTATCCGTCGCCGTGATTATAGGGTGACACCAGCATTGCACAGTCAGGTTTTATTTTATCATTCAAGCGGCGCCACATATCAAACATACCGCCGACGTAATAGTCATTATATCCCGTTGTAAACAAAACAGGAAAATTTATATTATCGGTCGCATCTTTTGCCTCTGCCCCGCCGTTTCGGGTTTGCCAAAATTCATCTGAGGGGTTTGGAGCTTTAAGCATCTGCTCAAAATCATCTGCTTTTTCGCCAAGCACTCGTGACGAAAGGCCTTTTAGGGGCAGAGAAGAAAACGATTGCATCGAATGAGTTTTGTTAAGCTTACATTTTGGTTTGTAAAGTGAAAAATGCCAGTTGGCGTGACCTTTGCGCATTTGACCGTTACGATACCAAAGGCGGTAGCGGTTAGTGTCTTGCACCTCAAAAACAGCGCCTTTTATGTCATCTTCAAACGGGGCGGTAGTGTAGTGGAGTGAAGCGGTATAGCTTGAACCCATAAGCAACAGAATTTTGTTATAAAATGATTGCTGTCTTATCCATTGGCGCAGGGCGATACCGTCTTGGTGTTCGCCAACGTAGGGTACAAAACCGCCTGTGCTTTTACCCTGCCCCCTGCAATGCTGAATTACAACGGCATAGCCACGCTCAAGCCAACGTGAATAGTCGGTGCAATAACCGTTTGTTATTGTCTGCTCGTCTTGCTTAACCGTTGCACTAACATACGGTGAGCGTATAATAACGCAGGGAAACTTGCCGTCCTTTTGAGGCAGTAATACCACTGTGAAAAAGCGCTCGTTATCAAACGGCAAATATTCGTAATACGCAAAATGTTCCACATTATCACCTATTTATTAAAACCCCGCATCAAAAGACACGGGGCTTATTTTTTAAAAATTAATCAACCTTGCAGTCAATTACAACATGTTTGGTTTCCCATTTTTGATATTTAATTGGCAACCAAAGTGCGAAAATGCCGATTGTTATGATGGTTAAAAATGTCCAAAGAATATATTTGCCGAACAACTGTCCACCTGTGCCGGTAAATTTCATACGATAACCATTAATAACGGTGCTGGCATAAATCCAACGTTTTTTGAAGCAATACATAGCAGGATAAGCAAAACCGAGAGTAATAGTAGTAACAAGTATTGTAAGAAGGTTAATACCAATCAACGCAATCAGTCTGCCATCAAAATACGAGGGCAATTTTTTGATTTCTTCGATAGGATTCTGCTCTACTACAACGTTTGTTTCCATATTTTCCATTATGTTTTCCCCCTGAAAAATATTTTGAAAATTGCTTTGCAACTTCCTTAATTATTCTATCATTAAATATTGCATAATGTCAATATTTTATTAAGGTGCATTTTATTTATCGTGACGACGCATTCCCACAAAGATTGAAATAAGAGTAAGTGTTTCACAAACTATTGCGCCAATAGAGCCTGCTGCAACATTATATATAAGCCAAGCGGGTGAACTGACGAGACCGCATTTTCTGACGTCTGATGCATTTTTTAATCTAAATCCGATTGTAAGGGCTGTCATCCCAATAACAGGCAGCAGTTCTATTATTAAGTTAAATGCCGTCAAGTCTTTACCGAAAATCGTAAAATTGAGAACATATACCGCAACATAAGAAATTATAAAGCCGACAAACCAATACTTGTTATCGGTTTTTAGTTTTTCTTTAAATAAAAATAATATTGCACGAACAGCGGCAATAATGTTAAGCAACCCCCCAACCGTAGCACCAAGCATTAAAAAGTTGACGGCAAAAAGTGTTCCCCCAACCAGTTGCAAGACTATGACGGTTTTTTGACATTTGCCTTGATATGAAATAATGTTGAACACCATCGCCAAAATGCCGATACATTGCGCAATAATTTCTATTGGTTTCATTGTTTTCATCCTTTTTTATGTAGTCAAGTTATTTTATCATAAAATTTGCAAGTAGGCAAGGCAAACAAAAGCTAACCCTTTTGAGTGTTTTTTGAGCTGCGTCGCCGAACCGATGGTTCATAATCAAACATTCTCTCCCACCAAAACAAAAAACCAACCCTATTGGGTTGGTCGTTTTGGTTAAATGGATACTCTGCGCTCAGCTTTTTTCGAACG
>JAZSLU010000052.1:0-55014 GCA_045535505.1 Acutalibacteraceae bacterium
CGACCGAAAGGTCGCCTTTTTTATATGCCTATAATTTCTAATGCTTGTTCTTTGGTATAACAATGGTTTAATATATCAAGCAATGCATTACAACTTAAATTTTGCGGAAATCCGTTTTGTTGCAAAATTTGTTTACGCCGAGCAGATGAGTCGGCTTTTCCTGTAAGACCCGCTTCATATAAATCTGCCTTGGTTAACCCTGCAGTTTTTATTACGGCAGTTTCGCTAACAACCCCTGCTTTTTGCAAAGCTTTTTGCAAAATCTCTACAGACAAACCCTCGACACCTAAAAACCCCTCTTTTGATGGGGCTTTTTTTCTTTTTTCTTTGCCCTTGATTTGCGGAACATAAACGTTTATTATGTTGTCCGTCTGCAAAATTCCTTTAAGCTTTGTGCGCAAAAACTGCCCCGCCGAGTCGCTATCGGTCATAATGATAACACCGCTTTTTTGAGCAATAGTACGCAAAAATGCTTGTTTTTCTTTATCTTTAAAAATGCCAAAACCGTTGGTGGCGATTATCACCGTATCAAGCAGGTTTTCGAGGGTTATTTTATCATATTTGCCCTCAACCACAACGGCTTGTTTTAATTTTATCATTTTCTTTTACCTGCTTTTTGCAATTTGAGAAAGTTCAACAGCAAGGCGCTCAATTGCTTTTTGTGCCATAGCGGTGTTAGAGTTTTTTATGGTGCAATCACAAACCGACAAGGCTCTCATACTGTTTTTAAGTTGCTCGTCTGTTAATTTTCGGCAGGTATTTTGGGCACGTTCGATAACAAAACGACGATTACCATAGCCAAAGTCTTGCGCGGTTTGCTGTGCGCTTTTATTTGCGGCGATTGATGCACGTGCAATATACATTTCATTATAAGCCGAAGCCATTGTGCTGAAAATTATGGTGGGTTCGGTTTTTGCGCTGATAAGCTGTCCTATAAGGGTTAAAGCACCCTCGGCATTGCCGCAAAGCAGTTCGTTTTGAATTTTATAAACCGATGCCTCAACAGTTTTAACACATACCGCATCAACAGTATCTGTAGAAATTGTGGCATCGTTTTGCAATGCAAAACCGATTAACTTTTCAAGTTCTGAATATAACGTGTTTATATCCTGCCCTACCGACTCGATAAGATAACGTGCCGTTCTTGTGTTCATACTGCAACCGCGTTTTGTTGCCGCCAAGGACAACAAAGCAATTAAATCTTCAACACGGCGGTGATTGAGTTGCACTACAGCACCGCCGGCTTTTTCAATTTGGGAGATAAGCTTTATACAGTTTTTGTTCTTTTTTGCATCAATTTCTACCGATGTAAAGCTTAAAACCAAAACCGTAGTATCAAACCCTGCCGAAACAATTTCGCAAAGGCGAGAAAGCTCTTCTGTCTTACATTTTGGCAGGTCAAAGTCTTTGACCAACACGCAACTGCGGTCACTCATCATGGGCAGTTGCGCCGCAGCATCATACACCGCCTGTAAACCTTTTGGACAATCAAAGCAATGCAAATTGAAATCGGGATTATCACCGACGGCAAGGGTGGAAATTTTCTTTTCGTATAGTTTTACAAGATAATCGTCCTCGCCGAAAATCATATAAATCGGCAACAAACCAAGATTTAACTGTTTTTTGAGAGCAGCCTCATCTAAAATCGGCATTTTTGAAAATTCCCCCTTTTTGTTATTTAGAAATTAAAGCGTAATCGTTTTTGATTTTTGCACGAACATTACGCAACTCTGTTTTGTAAATGTTATTGGCAATTTTAACGCATGTTGCACCGTCTTCGGTATAGACATAAACATTTGCGCTTTGGTAGCAAAAGGTTTCAATGGGCGATGGGTCTTGAGGGTTGCCAATAAACATAGAATAACCGCCTATGTCAACATATACCGTGCCGTCAAAGCATTTTATTCTTGTATTTGTGTCAAAAGAGTAGTTTTCGAACAATGGATATACCTTGTCGCAAAGTTGCTTTAGCTTATTTTGTACATCCTCGCTTTGCGAGGTGAAAATTTGCGCAATTTGATTGTTATTTATAAGGTAATTTGCACCCGCAAAAGATTCATTTGGGTTTATTATATAAAGTGCATCTATCTTTTTAATATTTAATTCTTTGAGAGCGTCGTTCACCCTTTTACTGTCTGCAAGATTGCCGCCCGAACCTATCACAACCGAATAATTACGGCTGCTTATTATAACACTTTGCGATTTTTTAAGTTTTACTGCAACAATTTCGGTACGGCTTGTGTTAAGATAAACCGTCAAAATCACAAACGGTACAAGCGCTACAGCCAAAATACGTTTAAGGATGTGATTTTTGCCACGCTTTGTTAAAACGGCGCAAAGGTGAGCAACAATAACAAACAAAACCGAACAGAAAACGGCATAGGCATGTGTAACATCAACCGACGCAAATTTAAAATTTGCTATAAAACGCACAACCGCACAAAAATATTTTATACAAATGCCTGTAACGCTAAACAACAGATTAACAATTGGCTGTATTGGCAAAACAGCACACAAAACTATTGCTGAAACTGCCGCGCAAAGTGCAACTGTAACGGCATAACTTGAGAGCACGTTTGTTATAATGCCCAAAACCGATACCCTGCCAAACAAGAGCATTGATACAGGAAGGCTAAACAACGTAGCACCAAGCGTTGTGCAAAATGCGCTGATTATTATTTTGAAAATTAAACTGTCGTTTTTAAATTTTGGCTTTATCTTGTCGGTAAGCGGCACCGAAACTATAAGTATGCCCGCCGTTGAGGTTGCGGACAACAGCAACGATGCACTAAAAAGCGCAAAGGGATTGTAAACCAAAATTGCAACAACCGCTATACAAAGTGAAGATAGCGGGTCGCTTCTTTTAAGCAATATGCTTCCCACAAGAAATATTAAATAAGATATTGCGGCACGTATTATTGAATAACCAAAATCACAAACAATGCTGACAAACATAACAAAGGGTAAAACAAGCAGTGCCGCCAGTCTGTTTGACATTATACGTCTTAACAATTTAATAAGTGAATAACAAATAATGCCAAGATGCATACCCGACACAACCATCATGTGTGTAACACCGCTATCAACGGCATCGTTATAAAAACTGTCATCTATGTTGACACGGTCACCTATAACTATTGCCGTTAGCAAGGTTGCTTCATCATAAGGCAGGTAATGTTCTATCGTCCTCTTTACAAATGCTTTTACGTCACCTGAAACGCTGTAAATATTTTTGTTGCTTTCACAGGTTATAATCTTATAGTTTCTTGCAGATGCATATATGCCTTGCGAAAAATTTATGTTTTGATACGCAGTGCCTTGTGATACGTCAAGACTTGCTAAAATGGTTGCCTTGTCACCCTGTTTTGCTATAAAACCGTTAGTATTAATAAGTTGAATTTTTATAGGAACAGCAACACTTTCACCATCAATTTGAGAAACCTTTAAAATTTGTGATACGTAGCCGTCGCCCGCAGTATGCGAGGTGCAAAACGTACCGCAAATTTCGACATTTTTCGCATCATAAATTTCAAGTTTATTAACTGCACAAAGTTGTATTGTTATCGCCTGAGCTAACACCGCAATACCAACCAAAAAAGATACCAACAAAATTATTTTATTGTAAATTGCGGCAAAAACTGCTGCCGCCAATAACAAAGCCATAGCTACAATAAAATAAACTACGTTGCTAAAACAAGAAATTATTGCTGCAAGCAAGGCAAAAACCAATACTACAAGTGCCGGTCTTTTATCTTCAAACATAATTTTTATATAATTGCCTCCGGCAAAGACACACTTTTTACCGGAGGCTTTTTTTATTTAAAGAACAACGGAAGGGGTTCTAAGAAAATGATATCGTCACGGTTAGCGGCATCGCCTTCTGCCAATACAGCGCAACTTGCAACCGTATTGCCGCCCGCGCGGTCAACCAGAGTTTGAACCGCTATAAGCGATTCGCCCGTGCTGATAACGTCGTCAACAATAAGAACTCGCTTATTGTTTATTTTTTGAGCTTCAGCACCGTCAATATACAAATGCTGAACAGCAGCTGTAGTGATAGACTTAACCTCAACATCAAGCATATTGCTCATATAAAGCTTGGGGTGTTTTCTTACAACAATATATGGTTTGCCGCTCTGACGAGCCATTTCGTAAGCCAAGGGAATGCTTTTTGCCTCGGGCGTGACAATAACGTCAAACTCGGGTGATTTTGCAATAAGCTCTTTTGCACAGGCTATTGTAAGTTCAACATCACCGAAAAGAATAAAACCCGCAATATCAAGCTTTTCATTTATAGGGCATACGGGCAACTCCCGCTCGTAGCCTGCAATTATCATTTTATACGTCTTACCCATTTTTGTTTTCCTCCATTGTGTTTTATCAGCCTGGAGGCCAAGCAAGCTGCCTGCCGGCTAACATGTGATAATGCAAGTGAGAAACGGTTTGTCCGCCCTCTTCTCCGCAGTTGGTTACAACGCGAAAACCTTTTTTGAGATTTTCTTGCTTTGCAATAATTGCAACCGCTTTAAATATTTTTGCGGCAACATCACAGTTTATGTCGTCAAACTCTGCTGCGGAAGCAATATGTTCTTTAGGTATAACAACCACATGAAAAGGCGCTTGGGGAGCAATGTCTTTAAACGCTAAAACAAACTCGTCCTCGTACACCTTTGTTGAGGGTATCTCCCCTCTTACGATTTTACAGAACAAACAGTCTTGCATTTTTTATTCTCCTATCATCTGACAAAGCAGTTGCTTTGCTGCATTTATTGCATCCTGTGCTTTGTCAATTTCTTTTGCACCTGCCATAGCGCTGTCGGGTTTGCCGCCGCCTTTACCGTCTGCAACTGCCGCAACATTGCGAACAAGATTGCCTGCATGAGCGCCTTTTTTAACCGCAAGTGGACCGCAACCAACACAGAATGTTAGTTTGCCGTCAAACACACTTGCAACCACTGCAACTGCATTTTCATCCCAATTTTTTATTTCATCACACATTGTGCGCAAGGCATCAGACGCAACCGAAACAATGCCGCTGACAAGCTTTAAGCCGTTGCAGTCAACTGCGCCGTTTATCATATCACGAACCTTTGCGCCTGCGTTTTGCGCTTCTAACTTGTCTAATTTTTGCTGACATTCTTTAAGCTCTGCCTGCAAGGTTTTTATGCGGTTAGCAACGTCTTCAACCTTGTTAACCTTTAATGCGGCTGCTGCCGAGTCAAGCATTTGTTTATATTTATCCATCAAAGCGCCGGTATGCGAACCTGTTACGGCTTCAATACGTCTAACGCCCGATGCAACCGAGCTTTCTGACATAATTTTGAACAAACCGATTTCGGCTGTGTTTTCAACATGTGTTCCTCCACAAAGCTCTAATGAATAACCTTCAATGTCAACCGTACGAACAATGTCTGAATATTTTTCGCCAAACAGAGCCATTGCGCCTTTAGCTTTTGCCTGTTCAATAGGCATTTCTTGGTTTTTAACCTTTATTGCCGCCAACACAGCGCCATTCACATAGTCTTCAACCTCTTTAATTTCGTCACTTGTCAAAGCTGAAAAATGCGTGAAGTCAAACCTTACTGCCTTTTGGCTTACAAGCTGACCTGCCTGCTCAACATGTGTACCGAGCACACTTCGCAAAGCCGCTTGAAGCAAGTGTGCTGCCGTATGGTTACGGCGAATGTCATATCTGTAACAAACGTCAACCTGTGCAGTAACATCAGTGCATTTTACTGTGCCGCTTTGCACCTTGCCCGAGTGTGAAATAACGCCTGCAGCATTCTTTTCGGTACTCTCAATCAAAATTTCAAAATCGTTTGCAAAAATTACACCCATATCGCCAACCTGACCGCCCGAGGTTGCATAAAAAGGTGTTTTGTCAAGCACAACGACAACACTATCGCCCTCGTTTGCCTCTTGTGTTTGCTCTGAGTTTACAAAAAGTCCGACAATTTTTGAATTTGAGCTGATATTTTCATAACCAACAAATTCGGTTGCATCAAAATCTGCAAACAAATCTGCCGTATCTTTCCAAGCCTCAAAGTCATCTTTTTTGCGTGATTCTCTTGAGCGGATTTTTTGCTCGTTCATATAACGCTCAAAGCCTTCCTCGTCAACTTTTAGGCCTTTTTCTTCTAAAATATCTTTAGTCAAATCAAGCGGGAAGCCATAAGTATCATAAAGGCGGAAAGCGTCCTCGCCCGACAATACACCGCCGTCTTTTGTAAGATTTGCAAGAAGCTCTAAACCTTGGTCTATTGTTTTGGCAAAGTTTTCTTCTTCTACCGAGATAACCTTTTTAATAAAATCTTTTTTCTCGTTAAGTTCGGGATATGCCGTTAGGTTTTCTGCAATAACAGTATCACACAGCTCTGACAAAAAAGGTTTTTGTATGCCAAGCAATCTGCCGTGACGAGCCGCACGTCTTAAAAGACGTCTTAACACGTAACCTCTGCCCTCGTTTGAGGGTTTAACACCATCACCCAACATAAATGTGGTGGAACGGATGTGGTCGGTGATAACACGGATTGAAATATCTTTGGTAGCATCCTGCTTATATTCAACACCGCAAATTCGGCTAAGGTGCTTCATTATGTTTGCAACCGTATCAACCTCAAACAAGTTATCAACGCCCTGCATAATACAAGCAAGTCTTTCAATACCCATACCTGTGTCGATATTGGGATGCTCGAGCGGTGTATAGTTGCCTTTTCCGTCTGAATCAAATTGAGTGAAAACAAGATTCCAAAACTCAACAAATCGGTCACATTCACAGCCAACCGCACAGTCGGGCGAACCGCATCCGTGCTCGACACCGCGGTCAAAATAAAGTTCTGAACAAGGACCGCAGGGGCCTGTGCCGTGCTCCCAAAAGTTATCAGCCTTACCAAGACGAACGATGCGTTCGGGCGCTACTCCAACCTTCTCGGTCCAAATTTTGAAGGTTTCTTCATCATTTTCGTAAATTGAAACCCACAATCTGTCAACCGGCAACTTTACAACCTTGGTGCAAAATTCCCAAGCCCAAGCGGTTGCCTGTTCTTTAAAATAATCACCAAAAGAGAAGTTGCCCAGCATCTCAAAATATGTACCGTGGCGGGCAGTTTTGCCCACCCTTTCAATATCGGGAGTGCGTATGCACTTTTGACAGGTTGTAACACGCTTTGCAGGTGGTGTTACGTCGCCTGTAAAGAATTTTTTCATAGGTGCCATGCCCGAGTTAATAAGTAACAAAGACTTATCACCGTTGGGAATAAGCGGAAAGCTTTTAAGACGCAAATGCCCCTTGCTTTCAAAAAAAGAAAGATATATTTCTCTCAAATCGTTAAGTGAAGTCCATTCCATATACAAAACGTCCTTAATATATAATAAATATTTACTTAATAATTATATACTCGCAGTTAACCTTTGTCAACTTAAATTGAGCGCACAAATTGAGTCGGCAAGGGCAGAAAATACAGGCGCACAATCACTGCCGCCCGAGGTAGCATCCTCTGCAAGAATTACAGCAACATACTTTGGATTTTCAGCCGGGAAAAAGCCACAAAACCAACCTTGCGATACGCTTTTCCCTTCTTCGCTTAACCAACCTGTTTGCGCTGTTGCGGTTTTGCCTCCCGCTGTGCAATTTTTGGGTTGTGCAAGTTTTCCTGTGCCGTTATTTACGGCATTTATCAAATACTCTCTAATTGTTGCCGCCGTTTGCTCACTCATAACGCGGGTGGCGTTTGCAACAGTTTTGGGCGATACGATTTTTTTGTTTTTAACCTGACCCTCAACCAAAGGTGCAATTTTATAGGTGCCGTTGCCTGCTATTGCACAATACATATAGCCAACCGAAACGGGTGAAAGCAGAATGTCACCCTGCCCTATTGCAAAGTTTGCCTGTGCGGCTGGTGAACTTAACTCATCAAGTTTTGTTAGATTGCCGCTTTGGGTTGTTATGCCGTCGGCAAGGCTTATAGAGTTTCCAAAATTAAACTGCTTTGCCATATTTAAAACTGCATTTGCGCCGCAACGTTGCGCAAGTTCATAAAAATAAGTGTTACAGGAGAAGGTTATTGCCTGTTTTAGATTTATATGCCCATGTCCGTCGGCACTGTTACAATTAAACTTTCGTCCCGCTATAACGCTGGAGCCTGTGCAGGTATAGTTTAAATTTTGATACTTTGCCTGTTCTATAGCCGCCGCGGCAATGCAGGGCTTAAACACAGAGCCGACATTGTAGGCATAGAGGGCGCGGTTTATTAGCGGCGAGTCATCACTGTCAAGACTTTGAGACACATTTGTAGGGTCATAATCGGGGCGGCTTACCATGGCTCTTATTTTGCAACTTTTAACCTCAAAAACCACCGCCGCACCACGTTCAACGTTTTTCATTGCGTTTTCAGCAGCGCTTTGAATTCTTGCGTCAAGCGTTAATGCAACACCGTCATTATAGACCGACAAATCTCCTTGGAGTTGCGGCGCAACGCCCAAAAGAGGTTGTCCGTGTCCGTCAACCGAATATACTATTTTTAGTTTTTGACCTGTGTACAACATACTGTCACAAGCCGCCTCTATGCCGCTGACACCGTGTGAACTTGCCCCAACATAGCCTAAAATGTGCTTTGCAAGCATATTATTGGTTGTGTGTTCGGCCCTTGCAACCGTAACTTTTGCGCCACAATTATCGGTTGCTTCAACCAAAATTGGTTTGCCTGCGATAAGTTGTTCCAAAGTTTGCTCCAGTTGACTTCCGGACATAATTTTTGTCAGCGTCATTATATCCTGTGGGGTGTTTGTTAATGCGGCGATTTTTGTAGTTTTATTGCCGGTTAGCGACACCATATTTGCATCAAAGATATTGCCTCTCAATTCACATACCGTTAACGCAACGGTATTATTTTCGCCTGTATTTGCCTCGAGCGCATCACTGCAAAGCTCGTATATTCTTAATATGCAAACAAGCATTAATACCAGTATAAAAATGAACAGAGCGGCTGTTCGGCGTGAAAAGGTGTGTACATAGGTTTTTTGCATAAAAAATTCCCCCTTACTTCTGTATTGTTGACAGAATTTGGGGGAATTATTATTGTTCGCTTTGCGCTTTCATTCTTAACATTGTACCAACCGCAAGTTCTCGCTCGCAGGGGATTTGTATGGTCATCATAGGATGACAGGCATCAACAAGCTCATTTCCATCTTCATCTAAAAGAGGCTGTGCTTTAAACAAATAAGGCTTTTCACCCGCCATAAGCGCATCAAGCTCTGTGCCTGCCGCAAACTTGTTTTTTAAGATTGCCTGTATCTTGCCATCCTTGTAACCGCTAACCACTGCGGCAACCGAATATGAGCGCACATAAGCGGCGGTGGCAAAATTTTGAGCCGCCGTAGGTCTGCCGAAATAAAAACCTGTTGAATAACGGCGGTGGCTTATTTTTTCAAGTTCTTTTTCAATCCAGTCGGGCAATTTCCATTCGCCTTTTGAGTTAGCATAAGAATCTAAAGCCGAGCGGTAAGCGTTTGCACAAACAGCCGCATAATAACCGCTTTTTGCTCTGCCCTCAATTTTTATGCTATCGATACCGATACTGCTGAGTTTATCTATATACTGTGCCATACACATATCGTCAGCATTAAGAATATGCGTACCTTTTTCGCTTTCGGTAATATCAAAAAACTGACCCGGTCTTGTTTGTTCCATAAGCGAATAGCTCCATCGGCAAGACTGTGCGCAGTCACCTCGGTTAGCATCTCTTCCTGTCATATAGGCCGAAAGCAAACACCTTGCCGAAAATGAAACACATACGGCACCGTGCACAAAGCACTCAATCTCTAAATCGACGGGTGCTTTTTGTCTTATTTCGGCAATCTCTTCAAAAGAAAGTTCTCTGGCTAACACAACCCTTTTTGCGCCAAGCTCATAAAATGTTTTTGCCGACAGCCAGTTTACAATACCTGCCTGTACAGAAATGTGTATCGGCACTTGAGGCGCTACGGCTTTTGCAGCTGTAAGCACACCCATATCGCTTATGATAAAGGCGTCAACACCCGCATCGGCGCATGAGCGCAAATATTCTTCAATATGATTAATTTCATCGTTTGTAGGAACAGTGTTGCAGGTTACGTAAACCTTAACGCCTCGACTGTGCGCATATTGCACCGCTTGTTTCATACCTTCGGCATCAAAATTTCCTGCACCGGCTCTCATTCCGTACGCCTGTCCCGCAAGATATACTGCATTCGCGCCATACTCAACCGACGCTTTAAGCTGTTCTTCATCGCCCGCAGGGCAAAGCAGTTCGGGTATTTTGTTCATCAGCCTATCCACATTCCTTTTTGTTTTAATGATTTTATTGTTTCCTGATGCTCTTTAAGGCTTTTTGTATAATAAAAGTCCATATTAGAATCGGTTACAAAATATGTGTATGCAAAATCCTTTGTAGGTTCTAATGCTGCTTTTATAGCATTAAGACTTGGAGCACAAAGCGGTCCCGGCGGCAAACCTTGAGTTTTATTGGTGTTATATCTGCCGTTGCCGTAAGGATAATCTGCCGTTGGTGAAGAACCAAGCAGTTTAGGCTCATCCCACGATAAACGATTATAGAAAACGGCGGCAACATTGTGCATTTGGTCTTTTATGCCACTTGCTTCAAGTTCAACAATGGATGCCATTGTTAAAATCTCGTGTACGCTATAGCCCATATTTTCTGCCTTTTTTTGCATTTCGGGAGTAATTTTTGAAAGGGTGTTTTCCACCATCTTGCGCACCGCAAGTTCGGCACATTTTGCGCCGTCGTCATACGAATAGAAATTATATGTGTCAGGGAACAAATATCCCTCAAGGCGATAATAAACCTCTTCTTTGGGTATTTGTTCAATAATCTCGTCTTTAAAGACGGCGTTTCTTACAGCACTGCGGAACTGTGATTCACTACAAACCCCCGCCTGTTCTAAAAGCTTTGCAATCTCGTCAACCGTTGCACCTTCGGGAATTTTAACGGTTGCGGTTTCGGCTTTTGCGCCGTCGGTTTGCAGCATATAGGCAATAGCCTCATAACCGATTTCGTTATTAAAGGTGTAAACGCCGTATTTATACGTGCCGTCATAGCCTTTTAATTTAGAATAAACCCTAAACAAGAAGGGACTGGTTACAGCATTTTCCTGTTTCAACGCTTGGGCAATTTGCGCTGTACCCATGCCTTGCTTTATTTCAACAACGCATTCAACGCCTCTGCCTATACCAATGCCCAAATAATCTGAAATAAACAAAATTATTGTGGTGGCAAGCACTATTGCAATAACACCAAGACACAAAAGCCAACCAGCCGCTTTTAAGCAGCCGCTTTTTTGTCTTTTTTTCTTTTTATAGGTTGTTTTTTGCTCCATTTCAATAGTATCGTCAACCTTGAAACCCGAACCTATAACAAAATCGTCATTATAATTTTGCTGTTTATTATCGTCCATTATTATCCCTTCTTACCGTTGGTTTTTGCACTTTGCAGGTTCTTATATGACTATCGGTAACAATTGCGTTTACAGGACGGTCAAACCTGCCGTGGCAAAGATGTCTGCGTAGTTCCCAATCGTAGCAAAGACCAACCGAAAAGCCTGTATATCTCGCCATATATCTATCATAATAGCCTTTGCCGTAACCAATGCGATATCCGTTTGCATCAAACTGTATGCCCGGCATAACCATAAGACATTTATCAAAATCGGTTAGCATTTGCATATTTTCTTTTGGTTCTAAAACCGAAAACGAGCCCGGCTCTAAATCATCGAGCGAGTTTATGTAATAAAACTCCATATCCCGCGTGTTTGGTATGCATTTTGGCACCGCAACACGCTTTTTATCTGCAAAAGCCGCCTCGATAATGGGTATGGTGTTAACCTCAATAGGTGTAGAAACATATATCATCAGAGTGTTGCAAGGACCGTACTGATAAAGTCTGCGAACATTGTTTGCAATTTTTTGGTCAAGCTCACAACGCACCTTTTGGTCAAGTTGTTCTCTTTGTTGCCTTGCATTAGTGCGAATTTCTTTTTTATATTCTCTTATATCGGTCACAAAGCGCATTTAAACAATGCCTCCACCGCATCAGCTTTTTGTTTGCCACACAAAAATTCCACCAATGCAAAACCAAAACGCATAGCGGCGCCCGCACCCCAAGCAGTAATGACATTGCCGTCGCTTTCTACCGGTTTTTTTGTAACGGTAGCGCCTATTAACTTTTCTTCAAAACCGGGGTAGCAGGTTGCACGTTTACCAGCAAGAAGTTCTTTTTGACCCAAAACGCTGGGTGCGGCGCAAATTGCAGAAAGTAAAACACCCTTTTTTGCCGCCAAACGAACGGCTTTGTCAACGGTTTGACTTGCGGCAAGATTTAGTGTTCCCGGCATACCGCCCGGTAAAATAACGCCGTCTATTTTATCAAAATCAACCTGCGTTTCACAAAGGTCTGCCACAACGGTAATGCCGTGTGCGCCTGTAACTGTTTTTTCTCCTACACCTACGGTTTTAACTTCAATGTCAGCGCGGCGTAATATATCAAGAGGTGTAACGGCTTCGGTTTCTTCAAAGCCGTTTGCCAAAAACATATAAATCACTTAATTTTCTCCGTTCAAATATTTTGTTACTGTTTCGAAAATTTCGTTAGCAATATCATCAATGGGTCGAATATTCTCGCCGTTTGTACACTTTACCGTTACCCAACCCCATTTTTTTGCGGCAAATCTCGCGGCATCTTGACATGCGTTACGATAAGCCTCGTCCCGCTCGTGAATGTCTTTTTTTGCCATATCACCTTTATAACGATTTTCAAGCATTTTTCTTGATGCTTCGGTAGGCATATCAAGAAAAATTACAAGGTCGGGTGACGGAATGCCAATTTTGTTATACTCATAATCTGCAAGCCAGTCCAAAAAATCGTCTTGCTTGTTCGCATCCATTTTTGATGCCTGATGCACGGCGTTTGAGGTTACGTATCTGCCGCAAACAACCGTACCGCCGTCTTTATAAAACTGCTCCCAATTTCTCTTATAGGAAGAAAAACGGTCAACCGCATAAAACGACGAAGCGGCATAAGCGTTAACATCGCCCGGTTTTGTGCCAAATTCACCCGCAAGATACATTTTTATGGGTGCGCAAGAAGGCGCATCATAATCAGGAAAAGACACCTCTTTAACCTGTCTGCCCACCTGCATTAACCTTTGACAAAGAATTTCAAGCTGGGTTGATTTGCCGCAGCCGTCAAGACCTTCAATAACAATAAGCGTTCCCATTGGTTATTCTCCACTTTTTAATTCTTTATAAAATTCACGCATCTCAAGTGCACGCTTACAAGACATTTTTCCTTCCGGACAAGCACCCGCCACGCAAGAAGGACCTGCTGCGGCAAAAAGATTTGGCGCAACCGCACTTACAAGTTGCAACATTTTGTTTGCAACATCACGAATTTCCCATTGTGCACGTGTGCAGCAACGATGGTGGAAAAAGTTAAGTAAACTACGGGCATTCATTGTAACAACCATTTTGGTTTCACAAGCGTTGGGCAAAACAAAGCGGGCGTCTTCAATCGCTTTTTTCTCTGCGGCTTTACGTGCAGCACTTTCTTCCATACCCTGATTTATAAATTCTGCTTTATGTTTTTCCATCAATATTTCGGTCAATTTATCATAATATTCCTGGTCTTTTTGCATTGCCTTATTAAAAATCTCTAACGCTTCGGGCACTGCTTCAATTTGGGGCGGCAAAACAAACTCAAAACTGCCGTTACGCACATAGCGCTGACTCTGCACGGAATAGGATGCTATTCTATGACGGGTTATCTGAGCAAGTAACGCGCGTGATACGCCCTCTATGCCGAAGGTGAAACTTACGTGTTCTAAGGGGCTTTCGTGTCCCATGTCGGCAAGCATACGAGTAAACGACGCTGTTTTTTCTTCGGTCAAGCCGTCAAGAATGTTTATAACGCCTGTTTGTGAATAACAAAGTTTTGCGGCGGCTGCCACAGTTTTTTCGGGGTCGGGTGTGTGTGAAATGAGTGTTACGGTTGCCATAATACTCCTCTTTTCATCAAAAAAATTTTAGCACATCAAATGCCACTTTTACCAATACATTATACCAAACCAACAATACATTATCAATCATAAATTAATATATAAACAGTTATATTTTGTCAAATATTAATAATTATTGTAAAAACAACAAAAAATTACTTTATTTTTGATAGATTATATGATATTATAATTACGTAAAAATCGCTTTGGAGGTTGTCGGATGAATTCAGTGAACTTCACACACTCACCCTATGGGGACCTTGCCATCATAAGCATGCGCGGTTGCGAAGATATTTCTGCAATGGTGGACTATTATCTTTTACAATGGCGCGGTATGCCGGAGGATCACTCTTATGTTGTTTCTGCACATTGCCCCCGTTTTGGCACAGGCGAAGGCAAAGCCACCCTGCATCACACCGCAAGAGGTCTTGACGTTTACATTATTTGTGACTGCTTTAATCACGGCGTCACCTACAATATGTACGGCAAAACCGTTCCTATGAGTCCCGATGACCATTTTCAAGATTTAAAACGTGTTATAGGCGCTTTGGGCGGCAAAGCAAAGCGCGTTACCGTTATTATGCCTATGCTTTACGAAGGCAGACAACACCGCAGAGTATCGCGTGAATCTCTTGATTGTGCCATGGCATTGCAAGAGCTTACCGCAATGGGCGTTTCAAACATTATTACCTTTGACGCACACGACCCCAGAGTTCAAAACGCTATTCCCCTTGGCGGTTTTGACAACGTACAAGCCACCTATCAAATGATTAAGGCATTGCTTAAAAATGTACCCGACATTAAGATTGACCGCGATCACTGTATGGTTGTTTCTCCCGATGAGGGCGGTATGAGCCGTTGCATTTACTATTCATCCATTTTAAAGCTTGACCTTGGTATGTTCTACAAACGCCGCGATTATTCGGTTATTGTTAACGGACGAAATCCTATCGTTGCTCACGAATTTTTGGGCAGTGATATCAAGGGTAAAGATTTGTTCTTGGTTGACGATATGATTTCTTCGGGCGATTCAATGCTTGACATCGCATCAAAACTTAAAGCAATGGGTTGCGGACGCATTTTCATTTTCTCAACCTTTGGTCTTTTTGTTGAAGGACCCGATCGCTTTGATGAAGCTTATAAAAACGGCATTATTGACAAGGTGTTCACCACCAACCTCATTTACACCCAGCCCGAAATTTTGGAACGCGAATGGTACGTCAGCGTTAATATGTCAAAATACATTGCTTTGTTGGTTTCAACCATCAACTGCGACCACTCTATAAGCAATCTTCTCAACCCCGCTGACAGAATCAATAAGATTATGAAAAAATACAATCAGTGGACCGATGAGGAAAACGCTTAAAAACACTTTAATAATACATATAAAAAAGCAGAGCTGTTTGCTCTGCTTTTTATTTTATTTATTAGTGCTGCCAAAACCGCCTGTGCGCTGCTCGGTTGCGTTATCATCAACCGTTATTCCAAACGGAATAAACACGCCTTGAGCAAATGCATCGCCCGCTTTTAGTTCTACCGTTTTATCGGCTTTAGAATCGTTTGTTATTTTTATCATTATATGACCTTCATTTTTTGCAAAATAATAGTCGCTGTCAATAATGCCTACTGTGTTATCCAACTGCAAACGGAACTTAAAACCCAAAGAGCTGCGTGGAAAAAGTTGCAAAACCCAACCGTTTTCCATGCCGCAACGAACACCGGTGGGTACACATGCGGTTTCACCTGCTTTAAGAGTTAAATTGCAAGGCAGGAAAAAGTCATACCCTGCCGAGCCTTGAGTTGCTCGTTTGGGTAGAGAAATCTTCAAAATATCAGGCACATTACCGCCAATTTTATCTGCAAAGTCTTTTTCAAACTGTTCTTTAGATACGTGTTCAAAACGTGCTATTTTTTGCATTTTGTTTTGCCACCTTTTAATATTTTCTTAGATATTATAATACTTGATATTGATTTTATTGTCAATAAAAACGAAATATACACGCTTATTGCCTATGGTATGCAAATATAAGCTTACGTAAAAGAGCAAGAACTCGGTATTCGCACAAATTATAAATCGTCGGCAAAGCCGACACCTTTATTTTGCATTTTCAATTTTTCATTTTACATTAAAAAAGAGGTGAGCCGTAGCTCACCGCTTTTTTTAATTAGTTTTTGTACATATTCTCTAAACGCTCGAGATGCTCACGTTTGTTCTTAGCATTAATTTCTGCTTCGGCAAACAACTTCTCAGCACGTTCGGGGTTAGCTCTCATCAACGAGCTGTAACGAACCTCATTTGCAATAAACTCACGATAGTCCTCTGTGGGAGCTTTGCTGTCAAGTGCAAATGCGCCTTCTTCAACCTTTCTGGGATCGAAGCGGAAGAGGTTCCAATAACCTGAGGTTACTGCTTTCTTCTCTTCGGTCTGAGCAAGGCTCATACCGCCCTTGATACCATGGTTGATACAAGGAGCGTAAGCAATAATGATTGAGGGGCCTTTATAGCTTTCAGCCTCATTGAAGGCTTTGATACACTGGTTGTAGTCCGCACCCTGTGAAACCTGAGCAACATATACATAGCCGTAGCTCATTGCGATTGCTGCAAGGTCTTTTTGTTTAACTTCTTTACCTGCAGCTGCAAACTGTGCAATAGCGCCGGTAGGTGTAGCCTTTGAAGACTGACCGCCTGTATTTGAGTAAACCTCTGTGTTGAACACAAGGATATTTACATCTTCGCCTGATGCGAGAACGTGGTCAAGACCGCCGAAACCGATATCGAATGCCCAACCGTCACCGCCGAGAATCCAGAAGGATTTCTTTGCGAGGTAATCAGCATCTGCTTTAATTTCGGCAACTGCATTCATAACAGCTTCGTTGCCGGTTGCAACATCAAGTTGTGCTTTAAACTCTTCGGTAGCAGCTGCGTTTGTTTCGCGGTCTGCCATTGTTTCAAGCCACTTATCAGCTGCATCTTTGAGAGCGCCGTTTGCCTGCTCTGATATAACCTTTGCAGCGTCAGCAAGGCGATTGCGGATTGCCTTGTTTGCAAGGTACATACCATAACCGAACTCTGCGTTGTCCTCAAAGAGTGAGTTGTGCCATGCGGGGCCCTGACCTGCTTTGTTTACAGTGTAGGGAGTTGAGGGTGATGAACCGCCCCAGATTGAAGAACAACCTGTTGCGTTTGCGATATACATCTTATCACCGAAAAGCTGTGTTGCAAGTTTTGCATAAGGTGTTTCACCGCAACCTGCGCAAGCGCCTGAGAACTCAAGCAAGGGTTGTTTGAACTGGCTACCCTTAACGGTTGTAACCTTAAATTTCTCATTTACTTCAGGTTTCTCTGAAACATTTTTCTGAGTGTAGTTATAAACCTCTTGCTGAGCAAGTTGTGATGCCAAGGGCTTCATAACGAGAGCCTTTGCACCCTTCTTGCCGGGGCAAACGTTTACGCAAGAGCCGCAACCTGTACAGTCAAGAACGGTAGCAGTAATGCCGAATTTAAGACCTGCAAGACCTGTCATAGCAATTGTCTTTGTTGCTTCGGGAGCGGCAGCTGCCTCTTCCTCAGTCATTGCAACAGGACGGATAACGGCGTGGGGGCAAACGTATGAGCAGAAGTTACACTGAATACAGTTTTCGGGTTGCCATTCGGGAACGTCAACTGCGATACCGCGTTTTTCATAAGCAGAGGTGCCGAGCGGAACAGTACCGTCAGCGTAATCTTCAAATGCAGAAACAGGAAGCTTGTTACCCTTTTGTGCGTTAACAGCGGTAAGGATGTTATCAACATAATCCTTTGTTTTTGCATCGCCTTCGGTTTCCTTCTTAGCGGCAGCTGCATCAGTAGCATTTGCCCAAGCTGCAGGAACCTCAACCTTAACGGCGGCGCTGATACCGCGCTCGATAGCGGCATAGTTCATATTAACAACCTTTTCGCCCTTCTTGCCGTATGACTTAAGAGCGGCGGCTTTCATCAATTCAACAGCCTTGTCAGACTCAATAATACCTGAAAGGTTAAAGAATGCAGCCTGTAAAATTGTGTTAACACGACCGCCAAGACCAAGCTCTTTAGCAATAGCGGTAGCGTCGATTGTGTAAAGCTGTACATCGTTTTCGGCAATGTATTTTTTCATTGCTGCGGGCAAGTGAGCGTCAAGCTCATCTGCTGCCCAGCTGCAGTTAAGAAGGAATATACCGCCTTTTTTGATATCCTGTACCATATCATACTTATCAACGTATGAGGGGTTGTGACAAGCAACAAAGTCAGCCTTGTTAATAAGATAGGTTGACTTGATTTCACTCTTACCGAAACGTAAGTGAGAAATTGTGATACCGCCTGATTTTTTAGAGTCATAATCAAAATAACCCTGTGCATACATATCTGTATTGTCACCGATAATTTTGATTGAGTTTTTGTTAGCACCAACTGTACCGTCTGCGCCCAAGCCCCAGAATTTGCATGAGGTTGTGCCTTCGGGTGTGGTGTCGGGGTTTTCGCAAAGTTCAAGGCTCAAGTTTGTAACGTCATCCTCGATACCAATGGTGAAAGGATGCTGCATAGCGCCCTCGAGGTTGCGGTAAACTGCAACAATCTGTGCGGGAGTTGTATCTTTTGAGCCTAAGCCGTAACGGCCGCCGATAACCGAAACCTTGTCAAACTTGGTGTTGCGAAGTGCTGCAACAACGTCCAAATACAAAGGTTCGCCGATTGAACCGGGCTCTTTTGTACGGTCAAGAACAGCAATCTTCTTAACGCTTTCGGGAAGAACTGAAAGCAGGTGCTTAACAGAGAAAGGACGATAGAGGTGAACCTCAACAACGCCAACCTTCTCGCCTTTTGCATTAAGGTAATCAACAGTTTCTTCGATAGTGCCGCAAGCTGAACCCATTGCTACGATAACATATTCTGCATCGGCAGCGCCATAGTAGTTGAAAGGTTTATAGTTGGTACCGAGTTTCTCGTTAACCTTGTTCATATACTCTTCTACTACGTCAGGCAATTCGTTGTAATATTTGTTTGATGCCTCTCTTGCCTGGAAGAAGATATCGGGGTTCTGAGCAGTACCGCGCTGTACGGGATGCTCAGGGTTGAGAGAACGACGACGGAACTCGTTAACTGCGTCCCAGTCAAGCATATCGCCTAAATCTTTATAGTCCCAGCATTCAATCTTTTGAATTTCGTGTGAAGTGCGGAAGCCGTCAAAGAAATGAACGAAAGGTACTCTGCCTTTAATTGCAGCAAGGTGAGCAACTGCGCCAAGGTCCATAACCTGTTGAGGATTATTGGAGCAAAGCATTGCAAAACCTGTCTGACGGCAAGAATAAATGTCAGAATGGTCACCGAATATGGAAAGAGCGTGTGAAGCAATTGCACGAGCAGAAACGTTGATAACGCCTGGCAAGAGCTCACCGGCAATCTTATACATATTGGGTATCATGAGCAAAAGGCCCTGAGAAGCGGTGTAGGTTGCGGTGAGTGCGCCTGCGGTAAGTGAACCGTGAACAGCACCTGCTGCACCGCCTTCTGACTGCATCTCTGTAACCTTTACGGTTTGGCCGAACAGGTTTTTAACACCTGCTGTTGCCATTTTGTCTGTTTCCTCTGCCATGTTTGATGACGGAGTAATGGGGTAAATTGCAGCAACGTCGGTATATGCGTATGACACATATGCGGCAGCTGTATTACCGTCCATTGTTTTGGTTTGTCTTTTCATTTGTTTTCCTCCTTGAGAATATACACAAAAAGTTTTTATATACTAAAACGTTCCAAATTATAATACCACTTTTTTTTAAATATGTAAACCCTTTTATTTATTATATTTTAAATTTATGTTACATTTATTCATTACTATTGACTTTTCGGGACAGCGACTATATAATACGCATTGTGCAAACCACCTTTGCACAAATATTATTTTTTGAATGGAGAGTATTTAAAAATGGACCCCGATCCCGGTAGTATTTTGTTAAAACTGGCACTTTTGTTGATTCTTATTCTGGTAAACGCATTCTTTGCTATGAGCGAAATTGCAATTATTACGCTTAACGATGCAAAGCTGCACTCAAGAGCGGAGGAGGGCGACAAAAAGGCCGCCAAAATTCTCCGACTTACCCAAAACTCTGCTTCATTTTTATCAACAATTCAAATTGGTGTTACCCTTGCAGGCTTTTTAACCAGCGCTTCGGCAGCAGAATCTTTTTCTGTTCCGTTAGCAAGTGCAATTGCAGGCTGGTTTGGTGCCGAGCTTTCAGAAGTTTCTTGGCTTGTTTCGCTTTCGCTTGTGATAGTAACCATTATAATTTCATTTTTCACCCTCGTTCTTGGTGAACTTGCTCCCAAACGCATTGCAATGCAGTGCAGTGAAAAAATTTCTTACAGCGTTGTTGGCATTCTTCTTTTTGTTAACACAACGTTCTCGCCTTTTATAAAGGTGTTATCATGGTGCACAAACGGTATTGTGCGTTTGCTTGGTTTTGACCCCAACGCAAGTGATAACAACGTCACAGAAGAAGAAATTCGTATGCTTCTTAACGCAGGTGAGGAAACCGGCGTTATTGAAGAAAGTCAAAAAGAAATGATTAACAACATTTTCGAATTTGACGATATTGACGCAAGTAACGTTATGACCCACCGAACAGACATTGTTGCCGTCGAACTTGACAGTCCTATTGAAGAGGTTATAACAAAAGCCGTAGAAGAAGGTTATTCTCGAATTCCTGTTTTTGAAGATGATCTTGACGGCATAGTAGGTGTTATTTACGTTAAAGACCTTTTGCCCTACGTTGGCAAAAACACCATATCTGAAATTACAATCGAAAGCATTATGCGACAGGCATATTTCGTGCCCGAATCTAAGCGTTGCGGCGATTTGTTCAGAGAAATGAGCGAAAAACATCTGCAAATGGTTTTCGCCTCTGACGAGTATGGCGGCGTTGCCGGTCTTGTAACTATCGAAGACCTTCTTGAAGCCATTGTTGGCAATATGCAGGACGAATATGACGACGAACAAGAAGAGTTTAAGCAGTTTAACGAAAACCTTTTCACCATTGAAGGCACAACCGACATTGATGAGGTTGAAGACCTGCTTGACATTCATCTGCCCGAGGGTGACTATGACACCATAGGCGGTCTTATGATGGACCGTTTGGGCTTCATCCCTACAGGCGAAGACGGCGAGGAAGCGTTTATTGAATGCAGTGGTTTCCGCTTTACAGTTATTGAAATTGGCGAACGCCGTATTGAAAAAGTGTTAGCCGAGCGCCTGCCCGAGGAAGAAATTGCCGAGCAGAATTAAAAACATAACTTTTCAAAAAAGGATGCAAAAAATTTGCATCCTTTAATTTTTACCATTTTTTGTTAAATAATTTTTCCATATTTTTTGTGTTTGGTGTTGAATGTTGTCGCAATATATAGTATAATGATTTTGTTATTATTTTTCTGGAGTGATTTTGGTGTTTAAAAAATTTATTGCTGTTACATTGTCATTATGTTTGATTTTAGGCTTTGCGGGTTGCTCACCCAAAGAGGAATTTGTTTCAACCGACTATGAGCAGATTGGCTCACAGCCCGATACATCTGTAGGCGGTTTGGTTGTTAACCCTTTGACAGGCGTTAAGGACCTTGATGCTTCTAAAAAGGACAACCGCCCCGTTGCCGTTATGGTTAATAACGTTAAAACCGCTTGGGACGTACAAAAAGGTTTAACTCAGGCAGATATCGTTTACGAAACCTATGTTGAGGGTGGCATTACTCGCCTTATGGCAGTTTTTAAAGACGTATCAAAAGCCGACGACATCGGCACAGTGCGCAGCGCACGTTACGTTTATGCTGACCTTGCAGGTGGACACAACGCAATCTACGTTCACTGCGGTATTGACCCCAACTATTGCAAACCACACATTGCCGACATCAATATGGACGATTTTGATATCAACACCGGCAGATGCTCAAAATATGGTTTTAGAGTTAAAAACGGCAAAGCAAGTGAGCACACCATGTACACCAGCGGCGAAAAACTTGCCGAGGGTATCGAAAAACTTAACTATAAAAACACAACAAGCGTTGGCTGGGCAAAATTTGCGGCTGAGGGTACAAACGTTGCTATGAACGGTGTTTGTGACAAGTTGACCGTTCCTATGGCAGATTCAACCTACCTTTCCACCTTTACATACGATGCCGATACAAATAAATACCTTAAAACTCAAGGCAACGGCGCACATAAAGATTACGGTGCAAATGCACAGATTGCCGTAACAAACGTGCTTGTTCTCTTTACCGACGTTTCAAACTATTCTATTGCAAAATATGCAAAGATTGACCTGACAGGTGGCAAGGGTTACTATATTTCTAACGGCCAGTATAAAGAAATCAACTGGAAAAAAGGCAACTCGGCTTACAACCAGATGACCTTCACCAACACCGACGGTACCGAGTTGGAGCTTAACGCAGGTAACTCTTGGATATTCATAACCAAGAAATCTGTTGAATCAAAGGTTAAAATTGAAGATATAGCTTAAATAAAATTAAAAGCCACGACCAAAGTCGTGGCTTTTTTGTGATTGCTATGTAGGCAATCCAAAGCTGACTGTCAGCGCTTTATCAATTTCGCTCATCGCGCCGTCAGGTAATGTTCCCATTTTTTCACGAAGTCTTTGTTTATCAATAGTACGCACCTGTTCTAACAGCACTACCGAATTTTTTGCAAGACCGCACCCTTGAGCGCCGATATTTATATGAGTGGGAAGTTTTGCTTTGCCCATCTGACTGGTTATTGCAGCCGCAATAACAGTGGGGCTATATTTATTGCCCACGTCATTTTGAATTATCACTACTGGGCGCACACCGCCCTGCTCCGACCCAATGACGGGACTTAAGTCAGCATAATATATATCTCCTCTTCTAACTGTCATTATTACAGTCCTTTCGTTGATATTTTTTCCTAACAATTTTATTTTTGCCAAACCTTGCAGGTTTTAAACAAAACCTTTTTAATTCATAATATGAAAACTTGGTAACTACTGACCCGCAAAGCGAAATTTATTGACAAACCACATAATTTAACGGATAATATTAAATATAAAAGGCGGTGAGGCAAAAAATGGCAAAACAAATTTCAAACGCAACACTCTCAAGAATTTTTAGATATTACAGATTTTTATGTGAACAACGTGACAAGGGCGAAACAAGGGTCTCTTCTGCAAAGATTGCCGACGCTCTATGTCTTACGGCAAGTGCGGTGCGTCAAGACTTTAATGCTTTGGGCTGTTTTGGACAGCAAGGCTATGGCTACCAAATTCACCAGCTAATAGCCGAACTTGGCGATATTTGCCATTTCGACCGACACAGAAGAACTGTTCTTATTGGGCTTGGCGCTTTAGGCAGAGCCGTTGCATCAAGTTTAAACTTTGATGCATACGGTTTTCATTTGTTAGCGTTGTTTGACCAAAGAGAGTCTATAACCGGACAAATTGTTCGCGATATGCCGGTACGACACCTGTCAAATTTAGATGAATTTTGCAGAGAAAACAAAATAAGCGCAGCCATTATATGCCAAACAAACTCAGCCGTTGCAATTTCTCATCAACTTGCAAAAACGGGCGTTAAAGGTATATGGAATTTAAGCGGTTGTGAACTTTGTGAAATTGATGGCGTGACAATACAAAACCTTGATTTAAACCAAAGCCTTCTGCAACTTTCTTTTTTCATGGAATAAATTTTAATATAAAAGCGTCACCTTTGGGTTAAACTAAACCTGAAGGTGACGCTTTTGTTTTATGCAATTTTTAGAACATTTATTATGTATTTACTTGTTATGGTGGCGCTTCGCATTATGGGCAAACGTCAGGTTGGTGATATGCAACCAAACGAGCTTGTTATAACTTTTTTGCTGTCAGAGATTGCAACCGTGCCCATTCAAGACGAAACACAACCTATAATAAACGGAATAGTAGCCGTTATGCTGCTTGTAATTGTTGAAATTATGATTTCAGTATTGGCACTTAAAAGCTTTCATTTAAGAAGAATTATAAGTGGACGTTCAATCGTTATTATCAAAAACGGAACTGTTGACCAAAAAGCAATGAAAGACGTAAGAATGACCGTAATTGACCTTATTGAGCAACTGCGAAAGCAAAATGTTTTTGACATAGGACAGGTTGAGTTTGCCGTGCTTGAAACCGACGGCAATTTAAGCGTAAAACTCAAAAGCGATTATGAGACTCTGACCAAAATGTCGCTTGATGAGTATATTAAAGGTACGCAAAAAAACGAGGGACTGCAACTGCCGGTTATAAGCGACGGCAAGGTTATAAAAGAATCATTATGGGTACTTAAAATTAGCGACAAGGATATTGCTAAAATCTTAAAACAAAAAAAGGTGAGCGAAAGAGAAGTGTTTTTGATGACCTGCGACCGATATAAAAATTTTACACTTGTTACAAAGGAACAAAAGGTATGAAAAGACTTATTTGGGCGACAGTTTTGAGTTTTTTGCTCGTTGCTATTCTTATTTTTGGAAACTTTGTTGTGAAAACAAACTGTCAAATACTTTTAGATGCCGTGCAGGAATGCAAAACTACACAAGATAAAAATTCCGCCTTACAAAAGGCGGAAAATTTAGAAAATATGTGGGTTAAAAAAGAACGTCGCATGGCAATTTTTGTAAACCGCAACATTGTACAAGAAATAGGACTGCACATTGCGCTCATAAAACAAACGGCAGCCGAGCCTGATAGTCTTGACTATCTTGCCGCCTGCCGCGAAACCGAGATTTTAATAACGCACGCTTTAAAAAACCAAAGATTTTCAATTTAGAAATCATCATGCAAGTAGATAGTATGGGGATTACGGTGACGATAAATGCTAAGCACCAGTCCCACACCGAGATATAAGCAACAAAGCGAGGTGCCGCCGGCGCTAAAAAAAGGCAAGGTTATACCAATAACCGGTAAAAGCGATGTGCTCATTCCAACGTTAATTATGGTTTGGAATGCAATCATTGCAAAAAAACCGGTACATATAAGGCGACCCGCATTATCGTGCGCAAGCTTGCCTACCTTTAAAGCGCGTAAACACATACCGCCAAGCAGTATAAGCGCCACCGTACAGCCAAGCAAACCAAGTTCTTCGCCAATACTTACAAAAATGAAATCGTTATATCCTTTGGGAACACCAGCAATACTGGTTAAGGGCCCTTTAAAAAGACCCGCTCCGAAAAATCCGCCGTTTGCAAGTGCAATACGAGCACGCCATTGTTGCCAGCCTATACCACGCAAATCACTCTCAGGGTTAAACAAGGTTAACACTCGTGCGCGCTGGTCGTCGTTCATAACAACAAAATATATTATTGGTATTGCAACTATAATAGCCGCAAACAAAATTACAAAATAGCGGGGTTTTACACCTCCTGCAAACAGCATCGAAAGCATTATACACATAAAAATTATGGCTGTGCCGTCATCACCCTGAAAATGTATAAGTCCAACCGGCACACCGCCGTGAAGAGCCAGTAAAAACAGATTTTTAAAGCTATTTATGTCATCCTCTACGGCACGAATATGTACTGCAAAGGTAATAATAAAAGCAATCTTTAAAAGCTCGGACGGCTGAAAAGTTACGTTGCCGGGTAACATAAGCCACGCTTTATCGTCAGTGCCTGAGGGGGCAAAACCGATAAAAAAGGTTAGTATTACAGGAACAAGTCCTATTACGGCAACAATAGGCCATATTTTCATTATTCTCTTATAATCTATGCCCGAAATGATAATTGCCGCGCTCATTCCCAAAACAACCGCAACAAGCTGAGTTATAAACTGTTTGGTCGAGCCGGTATATCTTGTGGAAGAAAGCACCATAACGCAACCGTACAGCGATGCCGCAAGTGTTATAAAAATCATCAGCTTATCCGACTCACGAATGTAGTCAACGATACTGTACCATATACGCTTCATAATGCTTTCACTTCCTTTATTTTTGTAGTTTTGCCAAAATATTCAAACTTGGAATCAGATTTTAAATGCTATGCTAAAATTTCGCCTATTGCCTTGTCAATAGCATCTCTTGCGGCAAGGCAGTCTTCTTTTGTTTTGCCTTGGCAGAAAATGTATGCTTTGATTTTAGGTTCGGTGCCTGAGGGGCGGATTACAAAGCTTGAACCACCGCAAAGTTCATAAGCCAACACGTCTGACGAGGGCAAGGTGAGTTTGCTTTGAGTGTCATTTGCAATATCATAGACCGTGGATGTTTTATAGTCACGAATTGTCTCTACCTTTAAACCGCCTATATCTTTTGGAGGACAAGAACGTAAATTTGCGGTAATTTCTGCCATTCTTTGCATACCGCTTTGACCCTCAAAGTTTTGGCTACGCTGTTCGCACAGGCAATATCCAAACTCTTCATAAATTTCAAAAAGACCGTCAAGCAAGGTTTTGCCCTGCTCTTTATACCAAGCAGCCATTTCACATATAAGCATTGCGGCAACAACTGCATCTTTATCCCTGACATAACTGCCTCGCAAATAACCATAGCTGTCTTCAAAGCCAAGCAAAAAGCGTTCGGGATGACCCTGTTTTTCTAAAATCGCAATCTGCTCACCTATATATTTAAAGCCTGTTAGTACGCTTATAAGATTGCAACCGTATTTTTGTGCAATTTTGTCACCCAAAGGGGTTGCAACAATTGTTTTAACGGCAACACTGTTTTCGGGCAGGTTTGCCTGCTCACTCAATCTGCGCAAAATGTAATTCAGCAAAAGAATGCCAACATCATTACCGCTGGTTAAGGTATATTGTCCGTTATGTTTAACGGCAAGACCTATACGGTCGCTGTCGGGGTCGGTTGCCATAAGCAAGTCGGGACCGATTTTTTCGGCATATTTAAGGCCGCACTCAAAAACCTGACGTATTTCGGGGTTTGGAAAAGGGGTTGTGGGGAAAGTGCCGTCAGGATTTTCCTGCTCGGGCACAACGAACACGTTTTTAACGCCTATGCGCTCAAGAATTTTGCGAACAGGTTTATTACCCGCACCGTTAAGCGGAGTATAAATTATTGAAAGCTTTGAGCCGTCGAAGTTTTGGTCAATTTTTTGACTTTCGACATTGTCAAGGTATGCCTCAGATATATCGTCACCAATATATTTGATAGTACCATTTGCTACCGCTTTATCAAAATCAACAGTAAGCACACCTTCAAAAGCATCAATTTTTTCAATATATTCCATCACACTTCGGCTTGCCTCAACGCCCAACTGACAACCGTCGGGACCGTAAACTTTATAACCGTTATAAATTGCAGGGTTGTGACTTGCAGTTATAACAATACCAGCATCACAACCGAGGGTTCGCACCGCAAAAGAAACCATTGGAGTTGGCACAAGTTCGGGGTATATCATGACTTTAACGCCGTTTGCGGCAAGAATTGAGGCGGCATGACGAGCAAACACATCACTTTTTATGCGGCTGTCATAGCCTATTGCGACCATTGGTTTTTCGCTTACCGTTTTAACATACTGCGCAAGACCCTGCGTTGCAGTGCCTACTGTATAAATATTCATACGGTTTGTACCCGCTCCTATAACACCGCGAAGACCAGCCGTGCCAAAATCAAGAGAGCGGTAAAATCGGTCGTTAATTTCTTCTTTTTTTCCGTCAATGCTTTTAAGCTCTTCTATTAAATCAGCATCGGCGATTGCTTTTTCTTTCCAAAGGCTATATAAAGTATTAACCATAACGAGTAACCACTTTCTTTTTGTATTTTATACATATTAATAATATAATTATTTTTAGCAACTGTCAATAACAATTATCTCAATGTGTTCTTGACTTTTTGTGCAACTTGTTGTAATATTGTTATATTCGGTATGTTGTTTTTGTTATATGGTGAGAATTTATGGAAAAAATGCAGTCATTTTCTAACCAAGAAGAGCTTTTAAAAAAAGCCCAAAACGGTGACGAGCAGGCTTGCCATAAACTTTTAGCCGCATACACTTCTATGGTACGCGCAAGAGTTCTGCATTATTCGCCCCAAGGCGAACATGACGATTTTTTTCAAGAAGGCATGTTTGCTTTATATTCTGCCATTCAGGACTACAACTTTTCTTGCGGTTTTTCAACCTTTTCAAAACTTTGTGTTGACCGACGTCTTATAGGGGTGTTGCGTCGTCGCAATTTAAAAAGGAACGTTCCGCAAGACCATGTCGTATGCCTCACAGACCTCGTATATTCCCTTGCAGACAACCCCGAAGAGCAGTTTATCTCAAAAGAACAAGAAGCGTTGTTTTGGGAGTGTGCAAAAACTGCTTTGTCCGAGCTTGAGTTTGAAATATTAAAGACCTATGTTGACTGTGGCTCAATCTCTGAGACAGCAAAAACTCTTAGTAAAGAATTAAAGACAGTCAACAATGCGCTTTTTCGTATGCGCACAAAACTTAAAAAGTTAAATATGCCCAAGTAGCTTAAAGTAAGTAGAGCGTTGTTCACAAAGATGTCGGTGCAATCCCGTCCGGGGCAATAAAACCATCAAGAGAGGTACAAAAAATGTTCGAAGACAAAACAATCACCTGCAAAGATTGCGGAGCGGAATTCGTTTTCACGGCTCGTGAGCAAGAGTTCTATGAGTCAAAAGGTTTCGTAAACGAGCCCCAGCGCTGCAAGGCTTGCCGTGACAAGCGCAAAAACGCTGCTCGCGGACCCAGAGAAATGCACGAGGCTGTATGCAATGCTTGCGGTGGAGTAGCTCGCGTTCCCTTTATTCCCAGAGACGACCGTCCGGTATATTGCAGTGAATGCTTTGAAAAAATGAGAGCTGCTAATGACTCTGCAGACGCTGAATAACGCTTTTTTCACATCCTAATAAATTATTTTGCGTAACTAAAGGCACAAGAGCTTTGCTTTTGTGCCTTTTTGCACATACAAAAACACCTTGTTTTAAATTATTTTGTTTTTTCGACACAGTTTTTACACACTTTTAATAAAATATGTGTTATTATATAATTAAATAATTTTGAATGAAATTTTGTCGGGAGTGAACGTTTTTATGAGTGACAAAAAAGTATTAGTTGTTGATGACGACCTTAATATTTGCGAACTTTTGCGCCTTTATCTTGAAAAGGAAGGCTTTGAGGTAACTGTTGCAAACGATGGCAAGGTTGCTGTCGATACTGCCAAAAGCCAATCATTTGATATAATATTGCTTGACATTATGCTGCCCACTCTTGACGGCTGGCAGGTTTGCAGAGAAATTAGAAAAGACAGCAATGTGCCTATTATTATGATAACCGCTAAGGGCGAAACCTTTGACAAAATTTTAGGTTTAGAACTTGGCGCAGACGATTATGTTCCAAAACCCTTTGATGCCAAGGAGGTCGTTGCTCGTATTAAGGCGGTGCTTCGTCGCTACGGCGAAAAAGAAGACGTTAATAAAATTGTTAGTTATGACAAGCTTTTAATCAACCTTACAAACTACGAGCTTGTTGTTGACGGCAAAACGGTTGACACCCCACCCAAAGAAATGGAACTGATTTTTCACCTTGCAAGTAACCCCAACCGTGTTTACACCCGCGACCAACTTTTAGACGAGGTGTGGGGCTTTGAATATTACGGCGATTCGCGTACGGTTGACGTTCACGTAAAGCGTTTGCGCGAAAAGCTTGAAGGTGTTTCTGAACAATGGTCGCTTAAGACCGTATGGGGCGTAGGCTATAAATTTGAGGTAAGGCAGTAAATTTTATGCGACCAAAAAACAGACTGTTTACTAAGTTGTTTATTTCTACGGCGGTGGCAATGCTTGCAGCCATTCTTGTTTCGGTAACTGTACTCAGCGTTATAACAACAGCACATTTCACTACCGAGCGGAAAAAAGTTATGCTTAACAGTTGTAGCACGGTTGCTCAGTATTGCAAGGGCGACACAATGCAAATTGCAAAAACCTTTCCCGATATTGCAGCGCTTGTTTCAAGCTCTTCTGATGCGGATGTTTTTGTAACCGACGCTTTGGGCCGTGTTATGTATTGCAGCTGCAACGAATGGCAACAAGACGGCGCTTGTTCCCACTCGATTGCACCGGTTAATAAAAAACTTCTTGCAAACACAAAAACCGAGCCGTATTTTGAGTTTGGCAACCTAAAAGGTTCATTTAGAGGATTATACTATACCGCTCTTTCTTCCATCAAAGACGAGAAAGACAACCTGTCCGGATATGTTTTCAGCATCTCCTCGGCAGACTCTCTAAATGTAGGTCTTTACGCAAAACTGCGTTGGCTTTACATTTTAAGTTCGGTTTTAACTATGATTGTTATGCTTGCTGTGCAATATATTTCAACCTACCGCATAACACGTCCGTTGAGACAAATGTCGCAAGCGGCTCGAAGAATGTCGAACGGCGACTTTTCACGCCGCATTCCCGTCACCAGCAACGATGAACTCGGTGAACTCGCAACGGCATTTAATCAGATGACGAATTCGCTGTCTCGGCTTGAGGGTACAAGAAGAAGTTTTATTGCAAACGTATCACACGAGCTTAAAACGCCAATGACCACAATAAGCGGCTTTATTGACGGTATAATTGACGGCACCATCGAACCCGAAAAGCAACCTTACTATCTTAGCATTATTTCAGACGAAACCAAACGTCTTTCTCGTGTTGTACAATCTATGCTAAGTTTAGCACAGCTTGAGTCAGGCAAGGCGGCGCTTAATATGCACCGTTTTGATATGTCGGCGCTTGTTTGCGCAGTGGTGGTTGCACGTGAGCAAAGCATCAACCAAAACGACATTGAAGTTCGCGGTCTTGACGACTTACAGCCAACCTTTGTACACGCTGACCGTGACTTAATTCATCAGGTTGTTTATAATTTGGTTGACAATGCCGTCAAATTCACAAACAAAGGCGGATATATTGAGTTTTTCGTGCATACTGTTAAAGGCGGTGTGCAAGTTAAAATTAGAAATAGCGGTCAAGGCATCTCGCCCCAAGCGCTACCCCTCGTTTTTGAGCGGTTTTACAAAGAGGACCGCTCCCGCTCACAGCAAAAAAGCAGCACGGGACTTGGCCTTTATCTTGCAAAAACCATTGTTAATATTCACGGCGGTAATATAAGCGTAAACAGTTTAGAGCAAAAATATGTTGAATTTGAGTTTACCCTGCCGAGCGAAATTTCTTGAAAGGATTGAAACTTTTGAACGAATTTTTCAATAATAATGAAGACCAAAAAGAGCTGCCCATTATTCAGCCATCTTTTATAATTGACGAGGACGAAACCGACGAGGCAGAACAAGCTTCTCCAAATACAAGTCAGTTCAGCGATTATGAAATTGAACAGGACGAGGATTACGAGAACCCGTTTTTTCATATGACTGAAATTCGTCGTATGCCTCTGAACGAATCTAACCGTGGTCTTAAAATTTTCATCATCGCCCTTTGCGCAATAATTGTGTTAACCTGCTGTACTGCGGGCGGCTATTTGTTGGGACAAAAAATGGGACAAAACTCGTTTGGAAAAACAAACAATAATATATCTCTCAACTTACAGTCAAAGCCCACCGACAAAAATGAGTTGACAAAAGCTGAAGTTTACAAAAAAGCCAACCCTTATGTTGTAGGCATACAAGTATATAATGATGACAGCGCATCAACGGCATCGGGAGTAATTTTTTCGGCTGACGGTTATATCATAACAAACGACCATATATACGAAGATATTGCTTCGCCTAAATTTATAATTTATACGAGTGACCAAAAAGAATATACTGCAACATTTGTTGCGGGCGACACACGAAGCGACCTTGCGGTACTCAAAATTAACGAAAAGGTTTCACTCACCCCTGCCGTTTTCGGCGACTCCGACCAACTTTACATCGGCGAAAACACTGTTGCCATCGGCAGACCTATCGCCGCCGATACAGACTCAAATCTTACTAGCGGCACTATTTCTTTACTTAACCGCAGGTTGTCAATCAGTTCAAGCTATTCACTCAAATACATTCAAACCGATGCGGCAATTAACCCAGGCAATTCAGGCGGTGCTTTGCTTAATATGTACGGTCAGGTTATAGGCATAACCTCTGCAAAAATTGCGGGGGAAGAATATGAGGGTTTGAGTTTTGCAATACCCTCGGTTATGGTAAAACGCGTTGCCGAGTCGCTTATTAAAAACGGATACGTAACCGACCGAGCAAAACTTGGTATATCTTATTATGAAGTGTCTGCGGTAACCGCCGACATAAACAATTATCCCAGAGGCTTGTACGTTGCCGAGGTTGACTCCACCTCGGGTGCTTACGGCAAACTCAATAAAGGTGATATAATCACCACAGTAAACGGAACGCAAATAACAAGCGACGATATCATGCTTGATATTATTGATGGTTGCAAACCCGGTGACACCCTCACCTTAACAGGTGAAAATCAAAACAAAAACAATTTCACTTATCAAATTGTTTTGGGAGAAGACAAAGGTTCTTCAAGTTACAGCGCAACAAAACAAAACATAAAAGACCAAACACCTTCTCAACAAGAAGATTCATTCAACTTCCCTTTTGGTGATTAATTTTTGGAGTAAATATTATTTTTTGGTGATAAAAATGGCAGAAAACATTTTCAAAATTGAAAACGAAGACCTAATTAAACAAATTAAAGCAGATGCTGCTGCTGCCGCAAAGGAACTGCTTTTGGCGGCAAATTTACAAAAAGGGCAAATTGTTATCATTGGTTGCTCAAGCAGTGAGGTTGTGGGCAAAACCGTTGGCAGTCATTCAACCCCAGAGGTTGGCAAAGCAATTTACGACGGTCTTAACAGCGTTTTTGGCAAAAAAGGCATTTTTATCGCAGCACAATGCTGTGAGCATTTAAACCGCGCCGTTATCGTCGAACGCGAGGCGGTCCCCTTTGCCGATATTGTCAACGTTGTTCCCCAGCCCAAAGCGGGCGGCAGTTTCGCAACCGCTTGCTACAGTGCTTTTAAAAACCCGGTTGCTTTAGAAAGCATTAAGGCTGATGCAGGGCTTGACATTGGCTTAACCCTTATAGGTATGCACTTAAAAAGTGTTGCCGTACCTTTAAGACTTAATAATAACCACATAGGCGAAGCTTTTGTTACAGCTGCAAGGGTGCGTCCCAAATTTATCGGCGGCGAGAGAGCACACTACAATGACAATTTAAAATAAAAACAAAAATGCAAAGTCGGCTTTTGACTTTGCATTTTTTATAACATAATATAAATAAGCGCCATAATAAGCAACTCATCCGCCTCATCGGCGCAAAGCAAAAGCGCCAACGCAATAATAATTATGCGGTCGCTGTCAAGCTCAATATTTTTAAAATTAAGCAACCCAAGCAGGTCCTTGCTCTTTGGCGTAGGCGGGTTTTTTTCGGTTTCTTTTTTTGGTGCACTTTTGGGAGCAGACCTTTGCGCTCGTTGTGCCGCCTGCTCATTCATTTTTGCAAAATCCTCACGGGTATATTCAGCCATTTTGTCACCTCAAAACAAACCGCTTTTTGATATAAGCGGTGCAACGCTCACAAGCTGTAAAATTTTTACTGCCTTATCAACCCGCTCACGCCTTGCCTCACTCAAATGGGGCTTAAGCGCAAGTAACAATTTAACTCTGGGGTCGTTTTTACTTGCGCTCATCGCACTGGCTGCCTCCATAAGCGCACCCATATTGTCAGGCAAGGGCATACCGGAAAGTAAATCTCCCAGCCCTGACGACTGCTCGTTTTCTTGGTTTCCAAGCAAACTTTGCGCCATAGTTTTCAATTTTTCCATACCATCTTTGCTTTCAAGCAAAGATGAAATCTTATCGGCTATATCATCCATTTTTACCACTTCCGAAAAGCTGTTGCAAAAGCCTTTTGCCCTGAGGCGAGTTAAGAATCATTTTTGTTGCCTCTTTGTCATTTAAAATGGTTTTTATTTTATGTTGTTCATTGGGCGAAAGCGACTCAAGCAATGAATCAAGTTTTCCGTTTTTGACTGCGTCGGCAGCATTGTTTTCTCCTGCTTGTTTTAAAGCATCGGCAATTTTATTTTTATCGGGCATATTATTCATTGATTTACCTCCAAGAATGTTCTATAATACATACTATGAAAGATGTAAAAAATGTATGTAATCAAAATTTAAGAATAATTGTCCTTTCAGACCTGCACGGTCGTTCAAGCGCTTTAGAAAAAATTATTGAACAGCAGCAAAGTGCCGATGCAGTTTTCTTTTTGGGTGATGGTATGGACAGCGCTATGCACGTTATGGCGTTTTATCCGAATATGCCTTTTTATGCAACAAACGGCAACTGTGACGGTTTTTCGCCCTCACCCGAGGTAAAGCAAATTACCCTTTGCGGCAAGAAAATTGTTTATTGCCACGGACACGGTTTTGGTGTTAAACATTCACTCGACCGCATAAAAAATTACGCCGTCCAGGTGGGAGCCGACCTTTGCCTTTTTGGGCACACTCACACGGCATACCACCATTACGAAAACGGCATCCATTTTTTAAACCCCGGCTCGCCCGCCTTGCCTTTTGACAGTCCTGCGTCCTACGCTGTGGTTGATTTTTATAACGGCGAAATTTTTTGTAATCACATAAGAATATAATATAATTATTTTTGACATATTTATAATGTTGCTATATAATCTGTTAAAGAAAGAGGGTGCCACCTAACTTTTATGTTATTAGATTTATTTTTAACCTTTGCAAAGGTGGGGGTTATGACCTTTGGCGGCGGTTATGCTATGCTACCCATTTTACAACGAGAAATTGTTGACAATAAAAAATGGGCAACAAACGAAGAACTTATGGATTATTTTGCCATAGGCCAATGCACACCGGGCGTTATTGCCGTAAACACCGCAACCTTTATCGGTCACAAAAATAAAGGCGTATTGGGCGGCATTTTAGCCACACTCGGCGTTGTTTTCCCTTCCCTTGTTATAATAAGTTTGCTTGCGGGCGTTATTGCCGCATTTTCACACATTGAATGGGTACAGCACGCCTTTGGCGGTATAAGGGTTTGCGTTTGCGTACTTATTGCCAACGCAGTAATAAAACTTTTTAAGAAAGCGGTTGTTGATATACCAACCTTGATCATTTTTTTATGTGTAGCACTTTTGGCATATTTTACTCCTTTGAGCCCTGTCGTTTTCGTGCTTGTTGCGGCAGCAGCAGGTATTACTCTCAAAGCTATTGGGGGTAAGAAAAAATGATGTTGTTTTTAAGGTTGTTTTATGAGTTTTTCAAAACAGGTCTTTTTGCAATAGGCGGCGGTATGGCAACCATACCCTTTTTGTATGATATCTCTGACAAGACGGGTTGGTTTACACACGGCGACCTTGCTAATATGATTGCGGTAGGCGAATCTACCCCCGGCCCCATCGGTGTTAATATGGCAACCTACGTTGGTTATATTTCGGGCGGTCAATACGGCGTTTTTGGCAGCATACTCGGTGCTGTTATTGCAACCTTGGGTCTTATCACCCCATCAATCATTATCATCTTGATAGTTGCAAAAATGCTTGTACGTTTCAAAGACAGTACGCTTGTTTCAAACGCTTTTTACGGCCTTCGCCCCGCATCAATGGGATTGATTGCCTCGGCAGGTCTTACGGTTATCGTTGCAAACCTGTTTTTTGCACAAAAAGGCTTTACTTTTGATGCAATAAACCTAAAAGGCTGGGTTTTAGCGATTGTAATATGGTTGCTGACAAACCTTATAAAACCAACAAAGAAGTTGCATCCGATAATTTTTATTGCTCTTGCCGCCATAGCGGGTATAATTTTTAAAATGTAAAAAAATAAGCGCTGAACTTTTTGTTCAGCGCTTATTTTTATATTTCAGGCTTAAAGCAGGGCATAAACTGTAATTTAAACAGGTTTTGCTTATGCTTTCTATCTATAATTTCTTTTTTGGCTTTGTCCTCAATTACACCCTCGCGGATATATCTATCAAGTTCGGCATAGGTAAAGCCCAAATTTTCTTCATCGGTTTTTCCGCAAAGACCATCGATTGGGGTTTTATTAACCAGCGCATCAGGCAGACCCAAAAGCGAACCAATCTGCTTAACCTCGGTCACGGTCAAAAACGACATCGGCGAAAAATCGCCAACCGAATCACCGTAGCGGGTTGAATAACCTACCCAGTCTTCTGAAAGGTTGCAAGTGTTGCATACCCTACCGTTAACGCATTGGGATACGGCATACAAAGTTGACATACGAATTCTTGGCGGCAAATTTTGTTTTGCCTGTGCTGTAATTTCTATATCCTTAGGCATACTTACGGTGAGTGCATCAACCGCCGATTTTATATTTATCTCATAATGCTTAATGCCAAGGTGGTTTACCAAACTGTAAGCCGCATCAATGTCATGTTGCTCACCTTGCGGCATTAAAACACCGATAACACGCTCTTTACCCAGCGCCTCAACGCACAATGCCGCCGCAACCGAGCTGTCCTTGCCGCCCGAAATGCCAACGACAGCATTGCAGTCATTGCCGTTATTTTCAAAAAAATCTCTTATCCACTCTACGCATTGGTCTTTAATTTTTTGTGCATCAAACATAGTCGTCACCACAAAAAATTATTCCCACTCTATAGTGCCGATTGGCTTGGGTGTGAGGTCGTAAAGCACACGGTTAATGCCCTCAACCTCTGCGGTTATACGGTCGGTAATACGATGCAAAACGTTATAAGGAATTTCTTCAATGGTTGCGCTCATTGCATCGGTTGTGTTAACCGCACGAATGATTGCAGGCCAGCCCTCGTAACGTTTATCATCTTTAACACCGACACTCTTAAAATCGGGCACGGCAATAAAATATTGCCATACACACTCTGAAAGACCGCAATTATCAAACTCTTCACGCAAAATTGCATCAGCTTCTCTTAACGCATGCAAACGGTCACGAGTGATTGCGCCAAGACAACGAACGCCAAGGCCGGGGCCAGGGAAGGGTTGACGGTAAACCATTGCGTGAGGAAGACCCAATGCTTCACCCACAACACGAACCTCGTCTTTATAAAGCAGTTTAACAGGCTCCACAAGAGCAAACTGCATATCCTCCGGCAGACCGCCAACGTTGTGGTGGGCTTTAACGCCGTCAGACTCTAAAATATCAGGATAGATGGTGCCCTGTGCCAAGAAAGAGATTCCCTCTAACTTACTTGCTTCTTCATCAAACACCTTAATAAATTCGCCGCCTATAATTTTACGCTTTTTCTCAGGCTCACAAACTCCTGCAAGCAAATCAAGAAAACGGTCGGTTGCGTCAACATAAATTAAGTTGGCATCAAGCTCTTTGCCAAAAACCTCAATAACCTGCTCACTTTCACCTTTACGCATCAGACCGTGGTTTACGTGAACACAAACAAGTTGTTTGCCGATTGCTTTTATAAGCAATGCCGCTACAACTGATGAGTCAACACCGCCTGAAAGCGCAAGAAGAACTTTTTTGTCGCCAACCTGTGCGCGAACCTCGGCAACCTGCTCGTCAATAAATTTGTCGGCAAGTGCTTTTGTTGTTATACGCTCCATTGTTTCGGGTCTTTTTACAATTTCCATTTTTTTCACCGTTTTCCCTTTCGTGTATTACTCTGCCGATACAGTAATAAACCTTGCGGTATGTTTGCTGTAAGGCAGTATGTCGTCAATTAAATTTTTCGTTGGTATTTTCATATATCCCGTAGTGGTACCGTCGCTGCAGGCGTACCACTCGTTTTGCAAAATTTCGTTATCGATTACAAGCTGAACATCTTTAGCAGTATCTTGCAAAATGCTAAAAACCGTTGTTGCACCAATTATTGTGCCCAGCATTTGCTGCAACAGCTCACTCGGCGCAAAAGAAACACGTGAAATGTCCAAAGCTGCGCCGAAGTTTTTTGTTTTAAACGGCTTGTCGCCGGGGGTTACAAACAAATAAAAGTTTGTTTGTTGGCGGTTGCACAAAAACAAAGTTTTTACTGTTTTTGCTTCAAGACGAGCATCAATTGCTTTGCAATCTTCCATGGTTATCGCTTGGTCATTATCAACCCGATAAAAAGGAATTTTTAACTCTGTTAACGTTTCAAACGCTTTCTTTTGTACCTCGTTTTTATACACATCAGGTACAGTTGTTTTCATTTCGCTTACGTTTATCATTTTTTCACCTGACAGGAATGTTGTTTTTCGCAAGATGGGTTTTTAATTCGGCAATAGTAAAATCACCAAAATGGAAAACCGAAGCCGCAAGACCTGCATCAACCTTTGGCAAGGTTTTAAAAAGCGAAGAAAAATCTTCCATCTTACCCGCACCGCCTGATGCAATTACAGGAACGCTTGAAATATCGCAAACGGCGCTCAGCATTTCAATATCAAAGCCTTGTTTAACACCGTCGGCATCGATTGAGTTAAGAACAATCTCACCTGCGCCAAGCTCGATGCCTTTTTTAATCCACTCAATAGCATCAATACCTGTATCTTCTCTGCCGCCTTTAACAAAAACATGATAGTTGCCGTCAACCCTACCCGCATCAACACTCAAAACAACACATTGACTGCCGTAACGCTGTGAGGCATCATATATAAGTTGTGGGTTTCTAACAGCAGATGAGTTTACGCTAACCTTATCGGCGCCGCATTTAAGCACACGGTCAAAATCTTCAACCGAGGATATGCCTCCGCCGACCGTCAATGGAATAAACACGTTTTTTGCCGCTTTTACCAATATATCGGTAAAGATTTTTCTGCCCTCTGCCGATGCTGTAATGTCATAAAAAACAAGCTCGTCTGCACCGCTGTCAGAATATAATTTTGCTAAGGTGACGGGGTCGTTAACATCGTTAAGACCTTTAAAATTTACACCCTTGACCACTCTGCCGTCACGTACATCAAGGCAAGGAATAATTCTTTTACTAATCATTTCGGCGTTACCTACATTTCACAAAAAGCTTTAAGCAAAGCAAGACCTACGTTGCCGCTTTTTTCGGGATGAAACTGAAATCCCATAACGTTTTTGTTTGCAACTGCAGCGGTAACAGGCAAGGAATATTCGCTGGTTGCAATAACCGATTCCTCGCATTCTACCGCATGGAAGCTATGAACAAAATAAACGTGGTCGCCTTCTTTAATATATTTAAACAAAGGGTGGTCTTTTTGCTTTATGTTTAAAGCGTTCCAACCCATGTGGGGAATTTTAAGTTCTGGATTTACAACATCTTTTAAATCTCTAACTTCGCCTTTTATAAGGCCAAGACCTTTATGCTCACCAAACTCAAAACTTTTATCAAAAAGCAGTTGCATACCAAGGCATATACCCAAAATATTTTTGCCCAGTTTTGCCTGTTCGCAAACAACGTCGGCAAGACCGCAATCGCGCAGTTTATTAGCCGCATCACAAAAAGCGCCAACACCCGGCAAAATAATTTTATCTGCATTTTCAATTACTTTTGCATCGCTTGTTATAACCGTTTTTGCATTAATCGCCTCAAGCGAACAACTTAGCGAAAACAGATTTCCCACTCCGTAATCAACTATTGCTATCATATTTTCGCCCCTTTTTTAAAAAAACAAAACTTTTTCGCATTTTAATATTAAAAATATACTCTTTTTTGGCTCTGTTGTCAATAAAAACGCAATAAAAATATTGCATAATAATTGACAAATATTTATATAATCTGTATAATTAACTATTATTCTACACAGGGAGAAAAAGCATGGAAGATATGATGGAAATTTTCGGTTCAATGGTTTTTAATGATGCAGTTATGAAAAAAAGACTGCCCAAAGCAACCTACCGTGCAATTCAAAACACAATCCGTATGGGCAAACGTCTTGAGTTGGACGTTGCCAACGTTATTGCTGAGGCAATGAAACAGTGGGCTATCGAAAAAGGCGCCACCCACTTTTCACACTGGTTTCAGCCTATGACAGGCATTACCGCCGAAAAGCACGACAGTTTTATTTCACGTGCAAAAGACGGACAAATTATAATGAAATTTACAGGTAAATCGCTTGTACGCGGTGAATCTGATGCATCGTCATTCCCATCAGGCGGACTACGTGCAACCTTTGAAGCACGTGGTTATACCTCTTGGGACCCTACATCATACGCTTTTATTAAAGATAAAACACTTTACATACCCACCGCATTCTGTTCACACGGCGGAGAGGCGCTTGACAACAAGACCCCCTTGCTTCGTTCAATGCAAGCCATTCAAAAACAAGCTTTGCGTGTGTTGCGCCTTTTTGGAAACAAAGATGCTAACGGCATAAAAACCTCTGCGGGTGTTGAACAGGAATATTTCCTTATTGATAAAAAAATGTTTGACGCAAGGCCCGACCTTGTTTTTTCAGGCCGCACTCTTTTTGGCGCACCCGCACCCAAAGGGCAAGAGCTTGACGACCATTATTTTGTTACACTAAAGCCCCGCGTTAAAGAGTTTATGGAAGACCTTGACCGAGAGCTGTGGAAGGTAGGCATTCTTGCCACCACAGAGCATAATGAAGCCGCTCCCGCTCAGCACGAACTTGCTCCTATGTTTACCACAACAAACATTGCGGCTGACCATAACCAGCTTATTATGGAACTGATGCAAAAAATTGCCCGCAATCACGATATGGTTTGTCTTCTTCACGAAAAGCCTTTTGCAGGTGTTAACGGCAGTGGTAAACACAACAACTGGTCTATTGATACCGATACAGGCATCAACCTGCTTGACCCCGGTAAAACACCCTTTGAAAATGCACAATTTTTGCTCTTTTTGTCTGCTGTTATAAAAGCGGTTGACGAATATCAAGACCTGCTTCGCATCTCGGTTGCATCGGCAGGCAACGACCATCGTTTAGGCGGTCACGAGGCACCTCCCGCCATTATTTCAATATATCTTGGCGACGAACTTATGGATATTCTTGATGCTATTGAAAACGACGAAAACTATGATACAAAGGAAAAAGAAATGTTGCGTGTCGGTGTTCACGTTCTGCCGAAAATTGCAAAGGATACCACCGACCGAAACCGCACCTCTCCTATAGCCTTTACAGGCAATAAGTTTGAGTTCCGTATGATTGGCTCTTCGGCATCGGTTTCTGATGCTAACGTTGTGCTTAACACCGCCGTGGCAGATACCTTGCGAAAGTTTGCCGACCAACTTGAAAAGTGCGAAAACTTTGAAGAAGAACTTCACAATCTTGTTAAAACCACCATTCGCAATCATAAGCGCATTTTGTTCAGCGGTAACGGATACGACGAATCGTGGTCACAGGAAGCCGAAAAACGTGGACTTTTAAATCTGCCCACAACCCCCGATGCCCTTGCACGTTTCCTTGACAAAAAGAATATTGAGCTGTTTACACAAAACAAGGTCTTTAGCGAAACCGAAATGCGCTCACGCCACGAAATAATGGTTGACCACTATTGCAAGGTGGTAAGCATTGAAGCGCTTACAATGATTGATATGACCCGCTCTAATATTCTGCCCGCCGCAACAAATTACCGCCGTCATCTTGCCGAAACAATCAATGCGGTAAACGGCGTAGGCGTTGATGCAGAGGTTTCTTATGAGGGTACACAGCTTAAAGAACTTTCAACACTTACTTCTCGCATTTTTGCAAACGTGCAAAAACTCGAAAAGGCTATGGCAAAAGCAAAAGCCGAAACCAATCTTGACGAGAAAATCGGAATTTTCCAAAAAAGCGTTATTCCTGCAATGGAAGACTTAAGACGAGTTGTTGATAAGACCGAAAGGCTTACCGCAAAAGACTTCTGGCCCTATCCCTCTTATGCCGACATTATGTTCAGCGTAAAATAAAACAAAAAGCGTTCAGCTGTTGCTGAACGCTTTTTAATGCAGAACGCACTAAAGCATCAAACGAACCCTGATGCCCTACATAAAATGTTGTTACCCCGTTGTTTTCTATAAGGTAAATTAGAAGATATTGCAGAATATATAAAAGATTAAACGGGCTGAATTTTCAGCCCGTTTTTTAGTGCTCTTTAGCGCACACCTTAATTTTGCATTTTGCATTAAAAAATCGCAGTCAAATTTGACTGCGATTTTTGTTTTATTTCTGCAACGGATTTTTCTGTGCGGCAAAATATTCTTTTACAAGCTTTACCGTAACACCTGACAGTGCAAACAATGCCACAAAGTTAGGTATTGCCATCAAACCGTTAAAGGTGTCTGAAAGGTTCCAAGCAACCTCAATGGTGGTTGTAGCACCTACAACAATCATTATAACAAAGATTATTTGATAAACTTTGGTAGTTTTTTTGCCAAAGAGATATTCCATGCAGCGTGTGCCGTAAAGTGACCAGCCGAGTATGGTTGAGAAGGCAAAGAAGAATAGCGAAATTGCAACAAAGAGGGCAGCAAACTTGTTGCCGAAAACAGTTGCAAAAGCGGCAGTTATAAGTTCTGAACCGGGTTTTACACCAAAATTGATATCCACTCCACTGATAATAACCGTAACTGCTGTGAGGGTGCAGATAACAACTGTATCCATAAACACCTCAAAAATACCGTAAAGGCCTTGTGCAACCGGGCTCTTTGTATCAGCAGCGGCATGACCGATTGCAGCAGAACCAAGACCTGCTTCGTTAGAGAATGCGCTTCTGCGCAAACCCCAAACAATTGCCTGTTTTAACGCAATACCACTTGCGGCACCTGCAGCAGCCTTAAAGGTAAACGCCTCACTCAATATAAGCTTGAAAACGTTGCCAAGGCTTGAGAGATTGCCAAAAACAACAATCAAAGCAAAAACGATATAAAGAACGCTCATAAAGGGAATAAGAATTTCTGTAACCTTACCGATACGTTTGATACCGCCAAGCAGTGAGAAGCCTACAAAGATTGCCATTGCAATACCTATAATAAGGCTGATAATAAAGTGAGCGTTTTCAGCCTGGGGGAAGAAAGCAGTAATTGCAGTGTTAATTGAGCCAGAGATGCTGTTTGCCTGTGACAAGTTACCGATACCAAAGGATGCCAAAACAGCAAATGCTGCAAACAAAATCGCAAGCCATTTCCATTTTTTGCCCATACCATTAGTTATGTAATACATAGGACCGCCAACCCAGTCGCCGTCGGCGTTGCGCTCACGGAAATGAACAGCCAAGGTTACTTCGCAAAACTTGATAATCATACCAAGCAATGCGGCAACAAAAAGCCAGAACACAGCACCGTAACCACCCATTGCGATTGCCTGTGTTGTGCCTATAATATTACCGGTACCAACCGTTGCGGCAAGAGCTGTTGTGATTGCCTGAAAAGGTGTAACCGCACCCTTTCCTGCCTCCTGCTTTTTGAACATCTTGCCAAGTGTGTTTTTCATTACATGTCCAAACTTGCCAAACTGCATACCCTTTAAACGTACTGTAAAATACAAGCCGCCTATGAATACGCAAGGCAAAAGGATGTACATCCATGCAACCGTATTAAGCTCATTTTGAGCAAAATTCAAAATCGCATTGCCTACCGTTTTTAAAAATTCCATTTTAAAAACTCCTTTCATAATAAAAAATAAAAGCAGAGTAACCTTTTTAAATTACTCTGCTAAAAATAAACAAGCATTGGCTTTTTTATTTTCTCCGTCCTTTTGCCTGAGAGATTCATACATTATATATAATGTACTTGCACCTTCGGCACCCCGAACATAAAACGGGACTTCTCCAGAGTACTATCCGCTTGCAGTCAGTTTCTTTCTGCAAGAATCAACTAGTAAATATTAAATTTACCAATACATTATAACCCCTTTTTTTAAAATGTCAAGTTTTTTGCAAGAAAATGTAAAGTTCTTTTTAATAATTGACAAATCCGTCGAATTTTGGTATTATAATATGTAGTAAAAATTGTAGGTGAGCATTATGAAAATGTTTAGTCACTCACAATCAAACACTCTATACTTTAAGGGCTTTTGCCCTTTTGTTTTGTTCTCTTTATTTTGTTTTTAACTGACTGTCTTTTTTGACTGTCAGTTTTTTTATTGTAAAAAATATTAATATAAAACGAAAGGAATTTTCAAAATGGAACTGATTTACAAAATCAATGACAAACCCAAGTTTGGTCAAACCATCGTGTTTGCCATTCAGCAGTTGCTCGCAATTTTGGCAGCAACAATTCTTGTTCCCGCAATTGTAGGTAACGGCATGTCACAGTCTTCAGCCCTTTTCGGCGCAGGTGTTGGTACCATCGTTTATCAATTATTCACCAAATTTAAAAGCCCTGTTTTCCTCGGCTCATCATTTGCTTTTATCGGCTCAATGTGTGCTGCTTTTGCCGGTGCTGTTTCCACACAGGCAGGCTACGCAGGTATTATTTTGGGCGCTATAATGGCAGGTCTTGTTTACGTTATTATCGCTATCGTTGTTAAGTTTGCAGGTGTTAAGTGGATTTCAAAATTAATGCCCGCAGTTGTTATCGGACCCACAGTTGCTATTATCGGTTTATCCCTTGCAGGCAACGCTGTTGCCGACCTTGGCACAAGCAAGGTTGAAGGCACATCTGTTTACGTTTGTCTTATTTGCGGCCTCGTAACATTGCTTGGCGTTATTATAAGTTCGGTTTTCGGCAAGAAAACCGCTAAGCTTATCCCCTTCATCATTGGTATTGTCGCAGGTTATATTGTTGCCGCCGTCTTTACGGTTATCGGCATTAAAACAAACAATGTTTCTTTACAGGTTATTAACTTTGAGGTTTTCAAAAATATGACCGTATTTGCTGTGCCCGACTTTACTTTTATTCAGGCACTTAAAGGCGTTAAAGAAATTGACGGCACATTTATTGCAACCGTTGCCGCAGCTTACATTCCTGTTGCGTTCGTTGTTTTCGCAGAGCATGTTGCCGACCACAAAAACCTTTCTACAATCATCGATACCGACCTTCTTGAAGAGCCCGGCTTGCACAGAACATTACTTGGTGACGGCGTTGGCTCTATAGCAGGTGCATTCTTTGGCGGTTGCCCCAACACCACATACGGTGAGAGCGTTGGTTGCGTTGCTATCACAAGAAACGCTTCTGTTGTCACCATTTCAGCAACTGCAATTCTTGCAATCATCATCTCCTTCTTCGGACCTTTTGTAACTTTCCTCTCATCAATCCCCAACTGCGTAATGGGTGGCGTTTGCGTTACACTTTACGGCTTTATTGCTGTTTCAGGTCTTAAGATGCTCCAACCCGTTGACCTTAACCAAAACAAAAATCTGTTTGTTGCTTCAACCATACTCATTTGCGGTATCGGCGGCCTGACAGTTTCTTTTGGTGCAGTTACAATCACATCAATCGCTTGCGCACTTATCCTTGGTATAATTGTTAACCTTATTGTTAAAGATGCTAAGGAAGACTAATTTTAAAAAAGAATTAAGGTAATAAAATGAAAAACGTAACAATTTTTGACCATCCGCTTATTCAGCACAAAATTTCAATATTGCGTGATGCCAGCACAGGCTCAAGCCTTTTTCGTCAGCTCGTTGAAGAAATCACAACCTTAATGTGCTTTGAATCTATGCGTGATTTGCCCTTAAAAGAGGTCGAGGTGCAAACCCCTATCGCCAAAACTAAAACCAAAATGCTTGACGGCAACGACATTGCCATCGTTCCCATTTTACGTGCAGGTCTTGGTATGGTTAACGGAGTTTTAAGCCTTGTTCCCACCGCAAAGGTTGGTCACATCGGTCTTTACAGAGATGAGGAAACCTTTGAGCCTCACGAATATTACTGCAAACTGCCCAGCAACATTGGCGAACGTCTTATTTTTGTTACCGACCCGATGTTAGCAACAGGCGGCTCTGCTGCAGACGCTATAAAGCTTATCAAGCAGCGTGGCGGCAAACGCATTAAATTTATGTGCCTTATTGCAGCGCCCGAGGGAATTGAAACTTTAACAAAAGCTCATCCCGATGTTGAGGTTTTCTGTGCTTGCGTTGACGAAAAGCTTAACGAAAAATGCTATATCGTTCCAGGCCTCGGTGATGCAGGTGACCGAATTTTCGGTACAAAATAAAAAATTATAAATGAAAACAGCGACGAAATTCGTCGCTGTTTTTTTATATCTCAAATTCAGGAATAAAACTTTCACCTATCGAGCCAAGCTCTTGCGTAAAGCCGTTTTCTATGCCCAATTTTTCAGCAGCATATAAAACCTCATCATATTCGTCTTGCGTAACGCCGCGTCTTAGTTCTTCAAACGGCACATTTACCATGGGAGTGTATTGCGCCATTATAGAATAATAAACCTCATTGCCAAAATTATCAAAAAGCATTTTTAAAGCCTCTATACTGTTTTTTGTGTTGTTAGGCAAAACAAGATGCCTTATAATAACCCCTTTTTGCATTATACCGTCAGCATCAAAAACCGCTTTGCCGGTTTGCTTTGCCATTTGTTTTATGGCATCCATTGCAACGCTGGGATAATCCTCAGCAAAGGAATATTTTTTTGCAAGTTGACGGCTTGAATATTTAAAGTCGGGCAAAAAAATTTGCACCTTGTCCTCAAGACTTTTTATGGTGTCGGGCAGTTCGTACCCGCTCGAATTCCACACCACAGGCACACTCGGTTTAAAAATTTCAAGCGCCCTTAAAATTTGCTTTGTATAGTGCGTGGGGGTAACCAAATTTATGTTATGAACCCCCTGCCCTTGCAATTTTTCAAAAACTTTGGCAAGTTGCAAAACCGTATGCGCTTTACCTGCGCCCTTGCTTATTTTTGCGTTTTGGCAATAAACACAGCCCAAATTGCAACCACCGAAAAACACAGCGCCCGAACCTTGAGTTCCCGAAATACAAGGCTCCTCCCAATAATGCGGTGCGGCACGAGCAACAAGCAGATCATTTGTCACCTTGCAAAAGCCTTTTTGTGTTTTGCGCTGAGCGTCACATCTTCTGGGACACAAATTACACTTTTGCATTTTATTCTCCCAAAAGCTTTTTGGCAAACAAGCAAAGCTGTTCTTTATCGTTTGCAACCTTGCCATCAATAACCGCCATAAGCAACCTCTCTAACATTTCGCCAACCTGCTCACCTTTTGGTACACCCAAAGCAATAAGGCTGTTGCCGTCAACGGCAAGTTGTTTTATGCTAACACAAACATCGCCGTCAACAATGTTTTTAACCGTTTCTCGCATTAACTCGGTTTGCTTAATTTGCTCTTTTTCTTTTTCGGCTTTAGCACTGTTATCGGCATCCTGCAAATCAAAAAGCTCAAAAACCGTGTCCTTGCCCAGTTTGCCGACAAGGCGTGAAAGCTGTGCGGTATCATTTTTAAATCTGTCATTATGGTATTGAATCAGCAAACAAACCCGCTGCCGTGTAAATTTATCAGATTTGAGTCGGCACAAAATTTGTTGTGCCATCTCGGCACTTTTTTGTGCGTGACCCTTAAAATGTCCCACGCCGTTTTGGTCCAAACTAAAACAAGCGGGTTTTGCAACGTCATGAAGTAATGCGGCAAGGCGCAAAACCTCGTTGGGTTTTATTGCGTCAACCACCCTCACCGTATGGGCATAAACGTCAAAAACGTGATGAAAATTGTGTTGCAAAAAACCAATGCTGTCAGAAAGTTCGGGTATAATCTGCTCAATAACAAAACTGTATTTCTCTAAAATTTTACCTGCATTTTTGCCGCAAAGCAGTTTTTTCAACTCAACAAAAATTCTCTCAACAGAAACATTTTTTAACAAATGCACACACTGTCTCATGGCGTTTTCGGTTTTAGGCTCAATTTCAAACCCAAGCGTTGCGGCAAAACGCACCGCCCGCATAATGCGAAGCGCATCCTCTTCAAAACGCTTTTTAGGCTCACCCACACAGCGAATAATCTTGTTGTTTATATCCTGTATGCCACCAAAAAGGTCAACCACTCCACGCTGGTCATTATAAGCTATTGCATTAACGGTAAAATCTCTGCGGGCAAGGTCGTGTTCTATGTTGTGTGTAAACTTAACGCTTTCGGGATGTCGGTTGTCTTTATACTCGCCATCGGTTCGAAAAGTGGTAATCTCAAGGGGGGTTGAGTCAACCAAAACGGTCACCGTTCCGTGCTTTATGCCCGTTTCAACCACTTTGTAGCCCTCAAAAACCGCTTTGACCTGCTCAGGTGTTGCCGAGGTGGTGATATCGGTGTCAAGCGGTACTATACCCATCAGCCTGTCACGCACACATCCACCCACAACAAAGGCATAAAAACCTTTGCCAGAAAGTTTTTCCAGCGCCAATTTTTCCTTTTTGTTAAGTGTTATGTCCGTCATTTTTATCACCATATTTTATTATACTATATTTTTTTCAAAATTTAAACCTTATTCGGCAAATATACATTTAATTTTACTTGCTACTTTGACAAAATAGTCTGCAACCAAAGTTATATAATTATTTTTACCACAAATGATGGCAGGTGTTTTAAAATGACCAGAACTGTAACAAAAACGTTATTAAAAAATTTTAGTGTTTTAAGAGGTATAGGCCTACACGCTTTTTGTGCCGTAATGGCGTTTCTTTGTGCGCAAAGCGGTATTGCGGACAAGCTGTTTGTTTTTGGTGTTGGCTTTTGTGCGGGTGTTCCGTCACCATTTGCTGCCGCAAGTGCCTTTGGTGCGGTTGCGGGATATATTTTTAACAAAAACGTTAGCGCAACTTTTTCATACATAATGGTAGTTTTTGCCGTTTGTACCGTTAAGCTTTTAACTCGTGACTTTAAAAATTTTTGTCGTTCACACCTTTTTGGTTCCATAACAGCCTTTGTTATGAGCTTTATAATTCAACTTGCAACCTACCCTATTAATGCGACAAATCTCGCAATCTCATTTTTTCAGGGATTATGTGCCGCACTTTTTGCCTTTACAATTTCGGTTGGTGCCGAAAGTTTGTCAAAAACCGTTTCGGGCCTTCCTTTACGGCGGCTTGCCTGCATTTTAATTTCGTTTAACATAATTTATATGTTTATGTACTCGGTTTCAATAAGCGGTTTAAACATTGGGCGCATTATAATTTGCGCCGTCATTCTTTGCTCTGCCGCTTTTTCTGGGCTTGGCGGTACAGCCGTATGTTCTGTATCGGCCGGTACAGCTTATCTGCTTTTCAACCCCGATGACCCATTGCCTTTTGCGTTGTTTTGTGTTGCGGGTCTGGTTTGCGGTTTATTTGCCCCAAACGGCAAGGTTCTCACATCCTTGTCCTTTGCCGTGACGGCTAGCGGTATTGCCCTCATCTTTGGCGTTACAGATTCAGCCGTCAGCCTGGTTGCCGAATCGGTTTTTGGAGCGGCGCTCTACCTTGTAACACCAAACCGTCTGACTTTGCGCGTTGGCAAACTGCTTTCTCCCCCAACAGATACCGCATCCTTTGACGGTATGAAAAACGCCCTTGCCATAAGGCTGGACTTCGCCTCAAAAACATTAAATGACGTATGCGATGCGGTTGACGAGGTTGCCACAACCCTTGCTAAGCGTAACGCACCCGATTTTAACGCAGTTATTAATCTAACACAAAAAGACGCTTGTTGCGGTTGCCTTATGCGCACTCGCTGTTGGGACACCTTGCGTGGCGAAACTGTTGACGCAATAATTGAACTTGCCCGCTTTGCCCGTGAGGGCGAAAAACCCCAACTTTCTAAAAAAACAATGGAGTTTGGCGGCAGATGCACCCGAATGGATGCCGTTATGAAATCTCTAAACTATCATTACAGCAACTATCTTGCAAACGTTAGCGCCCACGCACAAGCCGAGCAGGTGCGCAAAACCATTGCAAGTCAGTTCAGTGGCATCTCACGTATGCTTTGCGACTTATCCTGTGAATTTTGCGACCGCACCAAGTTCGATTTAAAACTCGCAAACGAAATTTCGTCAGCTATGTTTGATTTAGGTCTTACGGTCGAAAACTGCTGTTGCCGACTTGACGCCTTTGAGCGAATGTATATCGAAATCTCGGCAAAATCTGATGCCAATGCGGTTGTTAACCGCACAAAAATCGGCGCCGTTTTAAATGCCGTCTGCAAAAGAGAGTTTGCGGTCCCCTTGGTTATACGCTCTAAAAACCATTTGCTTATAACCGCCGCTGAAAACACTGTTTTCACGGTTGACACAGGGGTTGCTCAGTTGTGTTGCCCCGACAGCACGGTCTGCGGCGACTCTTATGATATGTTTTTTGACGGCAGAGGCAGAATGTTTGTTGTTTTGTCAGACGGAATGGGTCACGGAAGCCGTGCGGCGCTTGACTCGTCAATGGTGTCGGGTATGATGACACGGTTGCTTAAAGCAGGGTTTGGTTACGACTGTTCGTTAGACATTGTAAATTCTTCTATGATATACAAATCGTCTGACGAATCACTTGCCACGGTTGACCTTGCCGCAATCGACCTTTTTACAGGCAAAACCGAGCTGCTTAAAGCGGGTGCTGCCCCCACACTTTTGCGCAAAAACGGCAAAACAGGCAAAGCGCAAAGCACATCCCTGCCCGCTGGAATTTTGCAAGACGTAGGCTTTGACAAAGCAACCGTTTCACTAAAAGAAGAAGACATCATTATTTTAATGTCAGACGGCGCCACCCACAGCGGCACCGACTGGATATGTGCTTTTTTAGAACAATGGCAGGGCGGTACCGCACAACAGTTGAGTGAAGAAATTGCCCTTTGTGCAAAGCAAAAGCGTGATGACGGCCATAACGACGATATTACCGTCATAACCTCAATAATTAAAAAAGCAGTGTAATGTTGCTTTATAATCCGTGCGCTTTAGCGCACACCTAAATTTTGCATTTTGCATTTTAAATTTTGAATTTGTGCGAAGCACATTAATTTTGCATTTAAAAAAGCGACCCTTAAGGGTCGCTTTTTTAGTCAATCAATCCAATCATTTTTGTCAGGTTTTCACCCTCGCCAACGTAAAAATCGGCTATTTTTTTCATTTGCTCGTGTCCAAAATTATATTTATCATATATTCCAACCGTTTTCATGCCAATTTTTGATGCGGTTTCTATGGCAGTCAGCGAATCTTCAAAAACCCACGTTTCGCTAACGTTTGAACCCATTTGCTCCGCTGCATACAAAAAAATGTCAGGCTTATCTTTGCTTTTGCCAAGCACACTGCACGAAAAAAACGCTTCAAAGTATTTCTCCATATCAAAGCGCTTCAGAGCACCTTCAACCAGCTTTGGCGTCGATGCCGATGCAATGCACATTTTAACACTCTTTTGCTTGCAATATTCCAAAAATTCAATTGCGCCCGGCTTTAAGCTTATTTTTTCGGCATAAAAATCGTCAATAATTTTGTCAACCGCATCAATAAGCTCTTGTAGTGTGCCGCCAATGTCATAACGCTCATAGATATACGCCATTCCGTCGTTTAGCGAGAATGTGCGCACCGCCTTATCGTCTTGTTTTTTGGGGTAAAAGTTGGGGTCATCAAAGTAAATTCTTCCAATACCTTCCCAAACGTACTCCCAAACGCCCAGTGACTCAACAAGTGTGCCGTCCATATCAAAAATTGCCGTTTTAATCTGCATCTATTTATCACCGCAAAGTATTATACCACAGCCGTTTTTCGTTAGCAAGAAAAAGTGTTTGGCAAATTTAACGGTTTTCAATTCTTGCCAAAAATTCTTCGCTTTGCAAACGTGTCTTAAAAAAATAAATTTCTCGGCTTGCATACTTTTGCAACAAAGTTTCAACTTCGGGCTTATTGTCTGTCTCGTACCGTTGTATAAACTCTAAGAAATCACGGTCAATTTCGTCACTGTTTTCAACCCAGGGCATATCCGAGCGCGCTTTTCCTTGGCGCGAACGTATGCCGTCCAAACATACGTCAAGCGGATAATCAAGAAAGAAAACTGTGTCACATTCTTTTATTCTGATTTCAAGTGTTGAAGCATAATTGCCGTCAATAATCCACTCGCTTTTTTGCAAAACGTCTTTTAGCCGCTTGCAAAAAATTTCTTTGGACACCGTCGTTTTGTCGGCGTTCCAATACAGTAAATCTAAATGATAAAGCGGCAACTTGGTCCTTTCTGCCAGTTTTTTTGAAAAAGTGCTTTTGCCGCTACCGGGACAACCAATTACAATAACCTTCTTCACTCTCTCACCACCCACGTGCATTGTAGCATAAAGTTCTTGCGAAATCAATTTCAGGCATTAAAATGTCCCGAACGAAAAACATCGTTCGGGACCGTTTTTATAAACTTACTCTTTTGTGAAAACGCGAATATCACCGTCAAAATCAAGTTGACGTTCGTTTCCTTCACATTTTACTATCTTGATAACAGTAACCATTTCGTCGGTTTCTTCAAGGCAATCTAAAGTGATGGTTTTTGTATCATCATCATATACGTAACCTTCGCACAAGTCAGAATCGTTTACAGGGTTACCGCAACTGCAATAGTATGTAAAGCTACCGTCCTCACCAAAACGAATGGTTTCGATGTCGTTCTCAGCATCTCGTGTCCAAGAGGTGTTAACAAACTCATATTGGCTGTAATCAACCTCAACGTCATTTGTCTTGCCGCCGCCTGCACATCCAACAAAGCAGAGAGTGCATACCAAAACCAAAGCCAATAAAGCAATAATTTTTTTCATCTTTTTCTCCTCCCGAAAATAAATGATGTCTATAAATGAAAACAAAGTATCACTTATGATTACAATATAACACATTCAATCAAAAAATCAAGAGGATTTTAATACGCACACAAAAGCAATAACAAAAAGCACACCGGATGGTGTGCTTTTGCTTTCTGGGTATTTCGAACTTAATGGCACGAATTACATGTGCCTGAAAGTCAAAAAATTATTCTGTAGGAAATTCAATTGCGTATGCAATTGAAAAGATAAGATTTTTCTTTACACCAGTCTGATTTTTAAAGGTTTCTACTGTTATATACGTGTATCCGTTATACTCTTTGTTAGAAAAATCATAACGTAATTGTATAGTCGAAATAGTGATTTCACCTTTGTATTCAGCCGTGGAGTAATCTATTGAAGAAGGATACCCTAATTCTTTTATTATTTATTAATTATATTTCTCTTGTAAAACAATAATTGCTAATGACATCGTCAAAATACATTATGGTTTTGTCATCTAAAATTCCCACTATGGAAAATACGTCGTCAACAGGCGGTTTTTTTGCTTTAAATGTATATAATTTATGAGTCGAACAATAAACCGTAAACCGCTTATTTCCACGTGATGTGTAGGCTTTTTTAAGCTTTTTTAATCCTTTTTCGGTTAAATTTATATCATACGTAATTGTTCCGTCTTCCAAACTATCATATGTACAACTTGTGGTCATAATGTCTTTATCAGTTATTATAACATTACCTTTTGCATCTACAACTTTAAAATAAGGAATGTAATCATACTCGCACGTTGGGTTGGTAGCCTTGTTTTGAGCAAACAGCCAACAGAATGTATCCCGGTCAGTAAACGCATCGTTCCAAGCGGTATGACCCACGTCGGGCAGCTCAATAAAATCAACCTTTTCGCCGCCCGCAGCAATTATAGCGTTATACATATTTTGCGAATTATAAAAGGGCACAATATCGTCAAGCGTACCATGAAAAATTCTTATAGGAATATCTGTAAAAGCCGCTCCGTTATATGAATTGCCCCCGCCGCAAATCGGAATGCCCGCCGCAAAAATGTCGCCATGCTTTTCAAGCAACTCCCAAGTTGCGTATCCACCCATAGAAAGTCCGGTCACATAAATTCTGTTTTCATCACACGAATATTCTTGCTTTATTTCATCCAACAAATGTAACACGCTTCCCAATGTTCCCATTTGGTCACCGTCATAATATTTGTCTAAATTCCACCACTCATACGATTGAGGGCATAAAACAAACGCATTTGCAACCAAATCGCCGTTTCGCGTAAACATATAATTCATGTTAGAAAGCTGTTTTTCATTATCGCTTCCTATCTCACCCGCACCATGTAAAAATAAAATTAACGGATATTCTTTAGAAGCATCATAGTTTATCGGCATATATAACGTGTAAGGCAGACTGTTACCGTTTTGAGAGTCATTAAAAACATCTTTTTTGCCTTGAGATTCTTTGAAATGGTTTTCAAATGAATATATTTTGGTAACCTTTTCGGGCCGTACAGAACCTTTGTCTGTTTCGTTGTTGCTACATGACGAAAGGCTAAAAACCAATACTATTGACATTAATAAGCATATTATTTTCTTCATATAATCGCCGCCTTTTTGTGTAGTATAGCATAAAAACGGAGATAAATCAATGCGGAGGGGTGTATAATGCGTGGCGAAGCCACACCGAACTTATTACCTATTACTTATTATTTCCCAAAAATCCCGCCCTCTTGCGTGAACGGGAATTTTGGGTAGTTTGAACTCAATGACACGAACTAAATATGCCTGAAAACCTAGTTTTTCTTTTATATGTCAATTACATGTCAGAAACATCTATTCTAGGAACAATAATGTAGTCAGGGGCAGAATTTGTGGAAGATGGGGTATATGGTGAACGCCTACTTTCCTCTCGTGCACGTTCTTCTGCATGTCGGTGAATTTCATCCCAATAGCGCTTATTTTCCACAGGATCGTTATCTCGCCAATAGTCATAAAACTTCTCCTCGAACTTTTCACACCGACTAAGTGCCGAAATTCTCACTTGTGTAGCTAAAATCATTCTGTCGGAAAAATAAAACACCATCCATAACATAAAATATGTGAGCAAAGCAAAACCTAATGTAAGCAAGCATAAAACAACAAAGTTGTTGCTCGTTATTTTTTCTGAAAATAATCCAAGTTTATTAAATACTTGGTGTATATTGTTGTCAGTATTAAAGTATCCCTTTAAAAATACAATACAGCAACAGCTTAAAGCTGTTAAAATTTTTAATATTCTGCTTCGCTTAACATACAGGGCATGCCACCAATCATGCCAAAGTGATGACGCTTCTTTATGAATTTTTCGGGCGGCATTATACATTTTCTTAGTATCTTTAGCAATATTCCCAGTTGATTTATAAGGATTTTTGTCCTTTTTATGAATTAAATAATAGAT
>JAZSLU010000010.1:0-14613 GCA_045535505.1 Acutalibacteraceae bacterium
AGCGGGAAGAGGCCCTTTGGCCGGACCCGTGTGTGCGGCGGCTGTTATCTTGCCAAAAGAATGTAATATTGAAGGCTTAAACGATTCTAAAAAGTTGAGCGAAAAAAAGCGGGAATTGCTGTTTGATGAAATTAAAGAAAAAGCGACGGCTTATTGCATTGCTTTTGCATCGGTTGAAGAAATTGATGAACATAATATTTTACAGGCAACATTTATTGCGATGAACCGTGCTATTGACGGTCTTGCTGTTAAAGCAGATTTTGCTTTGGTTGACGGCAACCGCACACCGACCAATATAAAGGTGCAAAGTCAAACCATTATCGGCGGAGATGCAAAAAGCTGTTCTATTGCTGCGGCATCAATTCTTGCAAAGGTTTCGCGTGATAGATTGATGTTGGAATATGCCAAAGAATATCCTAAATATCAGTTTGAAAAACATAAAGGTTATGGCACAAAGTTGCATTGTGAGCTTATAAAACAGTATGGACCAAGCGACATTCACCGAATGAGCTTTTTGGGTAAAATTTTAAAGGACAAGGCGTAAAATGGTGAATACGACAACAAAAGGCCGCCAAGCAGAGACGCTGGTATGCCGTTATTTAGAACAAAAGGGTTATACCATAATGCATCGCAATTTTATGTGCTCTTGCGGCGAAATTGATATTGTTGCAGAGGATGACGATACGATTTTGCTTGTAGAGGTGAGACTGAGAAAAAAAGGCGGTATGGTTTCGGGCGCTGAGTCAATAAGTGCTAAAAAATCCGAAACCATGCGACGTTGTGCCGTTGAATATTACAAACGCGCAAAAATGCCGGATTTTTTGGTGAGAATTGATGTGGCTCAGGTGGAATATGACCATGATAATTATGAAATTGAATATTTTGAAAACGCTTTAGAAATATAAAAAATATACAACTTTTGACAAAATATAATTAATAGTATAAAATAAATTAGTTGACAAATTTTTTAGGTGGGATGTTAAGTGAAATATAACAGCACAAGAAGTAAAGCAGAGGTTACATCTGCATCTGCTATTGCGGCAGGTATTGCGAGCGACGGCGGTTTATACGTACCCCAGAGCATACCTGTTTTGACAAGCCAAGAGATTGAAAGCCTTAAAGGCATGAACTATAAGCAAAGAGCCGTTTTAGTTCTTGATAAATTTTTGACAGACTATGGTCATGACAAGGTTGTACAATGTGTTGAGGCTGCATATACAGGCAGTTTTGAAAACGAACAACCGGCGCCTTTGCGTTGTCTTGATGATGGTATGTATATTGTGGAGTTGTGGCATGGTCCCACTTGCGCTTTTAAAGACCTTGCTTTGCAATTGTTGCCTCATTTGTTGACAAATGCGGTTGAATTGACCGGTGAAGAACGCGAAACAGTTATTTTGACTGCGACATCTGGTGATACCGGTAAAGCAGCATTAGAAGGCTTTTGTGATGTTAAGGGAACAAAAATTGTTGTTTTTTATCCCCAAAACGGTGTTAGTGATTTGCAAAAATTGCAAATGCAAACTCAAAGCGGTGACAACGTTTTTGTTTGTGCGGTTAAAGGAAATTTTGACGATGCGCAAACAGGTGTTAAAACCATTTTTACAAACAAAGAGATTGCCCAAAAACTTAACAACGCTAACAAAAAATTCTCAAGCGCAAACTCGATTAACTGGGGAAGACTTGCCCCTCAGATTGTTTATTATGTTTCTGCTTGGTGCGACCTTATGAACAATGGCGCCGATTTGAGCGAGGGCTTTAACGTCGTTGTTCCTACCGGAAATTTTGGTAACATTTTAGCAGCATATTATGCAAAAATGATGGGCGCACCCATCAACAAGCTTGTATGTGCTTCAAACTCTAACCGTGTATTGACTGACTTTATTGAAACAGGTGTTTATGACCGCAACCGTGAGTTTTATACAACCGTTTCACCGTCAATGGATATTCTCATATCCAGCAATCTTGAGCGTTTGCTTTATGAACTTAGCGGTCACGATTGCGATAGAGTTGCTGCATTGCAATCAGCACTTACTAACCAAGGAAAATATTTTGCGGGTGAAGACATTTGCGAATTGGTTAAAGAATTGTTTTATGGCGGCTTTTGCGATGAAGAGCAGACAATGCAAACTATTGCTGACATAAAGAAACGATATGATTATGTTTGCGATACGCATACTGCGGTTGCCGTTAATGTATTTGAAAAGTATAAGAAGGAAACAAAAGATGCAAGGCCTTGTGTTATTGCTTCAACGGCAAGTCCTTACAAGTTCCCCAAGAGCGTACTGCAAGCACTTGGCCAAGACCAAGGCGAAGATTGTTTTGATGACCTTGATAATCTTGCTAAGGTTTGCAATTTTGATATTCCTACACCTATTGCCCAGCTTAAAACCAAGCAACCCAGATTTAATAAGGTTTGCCAAAAAGAACAGTTGGCAGATGCTGTTTTGGAGTTTTTAAACATAGACTAAATATGTAAAGCGATGCCGATTGCGTAAAAAGTGTTTGGACCAATCGGCATCTTGCTGTTTTAGCAGCAGGTTTTAAAAGTTTTGCACTGTGTCTCACGCTTTTCGGTTGCATTCATATTGCCAACCTCGATAGCGCCAGCGGTGCAATGGTTATCTTTTGTGTGGTATTGGCAGTTTGTAACCTCACACTTGATACCCTGAATGCAGTTTGAACCGTTGCAATCCATCTTAAAATACATCCTTTCAAATTTTGCGTTCTTTTTTAAAAAGAACTATAATTATTTTGCCCCGATATTTTTTTAAAATTCAGGTTTGATTTTTTAGTAAAGCAGGTGATTTTTTGGCACTTTTTACAATTTCAGATTTGCATTTGTCTTTTTCAAGCGACAAGCCTATGGATATTTTTAAAGGCTGGGATAACTACGTTGAGCGTATTAAGTCTAACTGGTTGCGCTTGGTGTCAAAAAATGACACTGTTGTATTGCCGGGTGATTTTTCTTGGGCGTTAAAACTTGAAGACACATTACAAGACTTTATGTTTTTAAACAGTTTGCCCGGTGAAAAAATTATTTTAAAGGGCAATCACGACCTTTGGTGGTGCACGGTTTCAAAAATGAAAACCTTTTTTGAGCAAAATGCTATTGACAGGGTACACATTTTGCATAATAATCATTTTGAGGTTGAAAATTTGGCTTTGTGTGGAACACGAGGCTGGATGTTTGAGGGCAAAATAGAACAAAAAGTGTTAATGCGCGAGGCAGGCAGACTTGAGGCTTCACTTAAAAGCGCACAAGGCAGCGGCTTAAAACCAATTGTGTTTATGCATTATCCGCCCGCCTATGACAAGACGGTTTGTAATGAATTTTTTGATATTTTTGAAAAATATAACGTAAAAGAGGTTTATTACGGACATATGCACGGTAACGGCATACACCCCGTAACCCAGTGTGTAAAAGGGGTAAATATGCGACTTGTTTCGTGCGATTGTATAGATTTTAACCCTTATCGCATAGTTTGATTTGTGCAATTTAGAATTATTTGTGTTTTTTTAAAAAAATAGTGGAAAAATTTGTATTAATATGTTATAGTGTTGTGTGATACATAAATATTTTTAAATATTTTCGGAGGTACAAAATGTTAAAGGAATCCAAAAAGCTTGAGAACAATCGTTATGAGCTTGAAATCGTTATCGACGGCGAGAGCTTTCAGGCGGCTATACTCAAAGCCTACAAAAAAGAAGTAAAGAAAATTGCCATCCCCGGCTTCCGTAAGGGCAAGGCTCCCTTGTCAATTATTGAAGCAAAATACGGCGAAGGCTTTTTCTATGAAGAAGCATTGAATTTGCTTTATGCGGATGCTCTTGAGGCTGCAGCCGCTGAAGCAGGCGTTGAGCTTGTTAACGACAAAATTGATTTTGAAATGGTTTCAATTTCAAAGCAAGACGGCGTTGATTTTAAGGTTAAGGTAACTGTTGTCCCTACTGCTAAAATTGGCAAGTATAAGGGCCTTGAGGTTGAAAAGGTTACAGCAAGTGTTTCTGCAAAAGAGGTTAATGCTGAACTTAATGCATTGGCAGAACGTAATTCACGCATGGTTGCAGTTGAAGACCGTGCAAGTGCTATGGGCGACACCGCTGTTATTGACTTTGAGGGTTTTATCGATGATAAGGCTTTTGAAGGTGGCAAAGGAGAGTCTTTCTCATTGGTACTTGGTTCAGGCCAGTTTATTCCCGGCTTTGAAGAGCAGGTTGCAGGTCATAACGTAGGTGATGAGTTTGACGTTAACGTAACTTTCCCTGAAGATTACGGCGCAGAAGAACTTAAAGGCAAACCTGCTGTTTTCAAGTGCAAATTGCATGAAATTAAGGTTAAGGAGCTTCCTGAACTTGATGACGAATTCGCAAAAGACGTTAGTGAGTTTGATACATTAGACGCTCTTAAGAAAGACATAAAGGCAAAGGCTCTTGAGAAAAAGAAAGCAGCTTCTGAGAATGAACTTGAAAGCGATCTTATTGATGCTATGCTTGAAACATTGGATGTTGAAATTCCTGAGGCTATGATTAAAGATGCTATTCAAAAGAATATGGAAGAGTTTGCATACCGTTTGCAGATGCAGGGTCTCAGAATGGAAGACTACATCAAATATACAGGTGCTACAGAAGAAATATTTGCTGAAAACTTCCGTCCTCAAGCCGAAAAACAGGTTAAGGTTCGCTTGGCTCTTGATGCAGTTGTAGCTGCTGAAAAGTTTGAGGTTACCGAAGACGAACTTGCAGAAGAAATTAAGAAGATTGCTGAACAATACGGCGTTGAGGAAGACAAGGTTAAGGCTGCTTTCTCTGCTGATATGATTAAGAAAGATATTGCTTCACGCAAGGCTATCGAGCTTGTAAAGGCCGAGGCTGTTATCACCGAGGTTAAAGAAAAAACCAAGAAGGAAGCAACTGCTGAAGAGAAAAAGTCTGCAGCAAAGAAAACAACCACTGCTAAAAAAACAACCACAACTGCTAAAAAACCCGCAGCAAAGAAAACAACTGCAAAAGCAGAGGAAAAAGCAGAATAATATTTAATTGATTATATTTTTGGAATTTTGTTCATAATATATCGGGTAAAGAAAAAAGGAGACTAACAATAATTATGAATATGGTACCTTATGTAATAGAGCAGACCGGACACGGAGAACGCTCTTATGACATTTTTTCGCGCTTACTGAATGACCGCATTATAATGCTTAATGACCAGGTTGATAACAACAGCGCAAACTTGATTATTGCTCAGATGCTTTATCTTGAAGGACAGGATCCCGAAAAAGACATTAATTTTTATATTAACAGTCCCGGCGGTTCGGTTTCTGCAGGCATGGCAATTTATGACACAATGCAGTATATTAAATGTGATGTTTCTACCATTTGCGTTGGTATGGCTGCAAGTATGGGTGCCTTTTTACTTGCCGCAGGCGCTAAGGGTAAGCGATATGCTTTGCCTAACAGCGAGATTATGATTCACCAGCCGCTTGGCTCTGCCGAAGGACAGGCGACCGACATTCTTATTCATGCTAAACACATTGAAAGAATTCGTTCTAACTTAAACAACATCTTATCTAAGGTTACGTCAAAACCGCTTGATGTTATTGAGCGTGATACCGAGCGTGACAACTTTATGACTGCGGCCGAGGCTATGGAATATGGTCTTATTGACAAGGTTATTGAAAAGCGTTAAGCTTTGAAAGGATTATTATGGCAAATAAAGACGAAATAAGATGTTCTTTTTGCGGAAAAACAAAGGATGAAGTGCTTCGCCTTATCGAAGGCAACGGAGTGTTTATTTGTGACAGTTGCGTCGAGTTTTGCTCGACGCTTCTTGCCGACAGCCTTGGGTCAATGAAAAACAAAGCCGCAAAAGATGTGGCTGATGACGATATTTATCTGCCTACACCGGCTGAAATTAAAGCCGGATTGGATGATTACGTTATCGGTCAAGACCAGACAAAAATGACGCTTGCTGTTGCGGTTTATAACCACTATAAACGTATATACAGAGGCGCAAATAGTGAGGTTGAGCTTGGCAAAAGTAATGTTTTGCTTTTGGGCCCTACCGGTGTTGGTAAAACCCTTTTGGCACAAACTCTTGCACGTATTATTGACGTACCGATTGCAATAACGGATGCAACAACCTTGACCGAAGCCGGTTATGTTGGTGAAGACGTTGAAAATATTTTGTTAAGGCTTATACAGGCTGCTGATTATGATGTAAAAAGGGCAGAACGCGGTATAATTTATATCGATGAGCTTGATAAGATTGCGAGAAAGTCTGAAAATGCATCAATAACACGCGATGTAAGCGGCGAGGGTGTTCAGCAAGCTTTATTAAAAATTCTTGAAGGAACGGTGTCTAACGTTCCGCCGCAGGGTGGCAGAAAGCATCCTCAACAAGAATTTATTCAGATTGATACGTCTAACATTCTGTTTATATGTGCAGGTGCTTTTGACGGTTTAGAGAAGATTATTGAAAAGCGCACAGGTGGTTCGGGTCTTGGTTTTGGAGCCGAGATTAAATCGTCAGGCAGTCTTGAAGCAAACAAACTTTGCAGTCTTGCCACACCTCAAGACCTTGTAAGATTTGGTCTTATACCTGAACTGATTGGTCGTTTGCCCGTTCTTACAACCTTGCAACCTATGGACAAAGACGCACTAATAACCATTATGAAGCAGCCTAAAAACTCGGTTTTAAAACAGTATGCCCAATTGCTTAAAATGGACGGCGTAGAACTAAAGTTTGAGGATGAAGCGTTGGCTTTAATTGCTGACAAAACTCTTGAACTTAAAACAGGTGCTCGTGGTTTACGCAGTGTGCTTGAATCAATTTTGCAGGATATAATGTTTAACGTACCCTCCGACACTACCATAAAAGAAGTTATTATAACTGCAAATACAGTTAACGGCGGCGAGGCCACATTTGTTCATACAAGCAAGAAAAAATTAAAAGCATAAAATCAACTGACGTACTTTAATAAAAAACAGTACGTCAGTTTTTTCAAAAAGGGGTGGAATATTTGTTTTTTAAAAGGTCGAAAATTTTACAATTAAATATAACGGATTCCACCAATATACAGCTAAAGCGTTTGGCACAATGCGGCGCCAAACACGGCTTTGTTGTTATTGCCAACGCTCAGACAAAGGGCAAGGGGAGATATGACCGAACCTTTGTATCTCCTAAAAACAAAGGCATTTATTTATCGTATTTAATGCGCACAAATGCCGATATAGCGGATATTACACAAATAACAGCTTATGCTGCGGTTGCCGTAAAACGTGCAATAAAAAAAGTGTGCAAATTAAATGTTGATATAAAATGGGTTAATGACTTGACTGCAGACGGCAAAAAACTGTGTGGCATATTGTGTGAGTCTGCCACAAAGGATGCAAAAGCCGAATATATAATTATTGGTATCGGCATTAACGTTAACACTGACAAGCAAGAGTTTGGTCAAGAACTTTATGAAATTGCAACCTCAATTAAAGAGCAGACGAATAAAACACAAAACCGAAAAAAATTGATACGACAGGTTATAAAACAGCTTGATAAAATGTGCTTGTGTTATTGCAAAGATGCAAAGGACTATTTGCAAGAATATATAAGCGCTTGTATTAATATTGGCAAAGAAATTACGGTTGAAGCAAACGGCAAGGTTTTGAGCGGTGTTTGTAAAGGCGTTAGTACAAGTTGTGAACTTGAAATTTTACTTGATGACGGTCAAAAGATTGCTGTATCCAGCGGCGAAGCGAGAATATTAAAAAAATAACGCTGTTACTAACTTGTAACGGCGCTTGTTTTTTAAAAAGGTTTGGTATAATATATTAAATGGGAGGTGTTTGCCATGCAAAATAATGAAATTAATATGAAGATTATTGCCCACATTAAAACCGATTTTAAGCAAAAATTCGGCATACCACGACAAAGTGGGTTGGCAGAGCAACTTAAAGCAAGGATTGTGTTTTTGCCGCCTTACCGAAACGCCGAAGCTTTTAGGGGACTTGAAAGATATTCACATATATGGATTTTGTGGCAGTTTTCAGATTTAAATGGCAACACATCTTTTTGTCCAACTGTGCGTCCGCCAAGATTGGGTGGCAACAAGCGTATGGGGGTTTTTGCAACACGATCTCCTTACAGGCCAAACCCGATTGGTCTTTCGGCTGTACGGCTTGAAAGGATTGAGTTTTCTAAAGAATATGGCCCCGTTTTGCACGTGCGCGGTGCAGATTTGCTTGACTCAACTCCCATTTTTGATATAAAACCTTATCTTAGTTTTACCGATAGTCATACTGATGCTGTTTGTGGTTTTGCAACAGACGTTATGGATTATAAGCTTAATGTTGTTTGTGCACCTGATGTTGAACAAAAAATTCAGGATGAGCATAGAGAGGCTTTGTTTGAAATTTTATCACAAGACCCTCGACCGTCATATCAAAATGACAGCGAGCGTATTTACGGATTAAAATTTGCTGATTTAGAGATTAAATTCAAGGTTGATGGGAAAAACTTGCGGATTGTTGACGTTTTTAAACAATTATAACAATTTGTTAATCTTTTGGGAGTATATTAACTGTATAATATAAGTTGTGAAACTATTATTTGTGAGGTCAGATATGTTAGAACTGAAAAATATTATTAAAGATTATCCCGCCGGCGATGGTAATGTGCGTGCGCTTTGCGGTGTTGACCTTAAATTTAGAGAAAATGAGTTTGTATCGATACTGGGTCCGTCGGGCTGCGGTAAAACAACATTACTTAACATTATAGGTGGACTTGATAAATATACAAGCGGTGATATGCTTATTGACGGTATTTCTACCAAAGATTATAAAAACAAAGACTGGGACACATACCGTAATCATTCGATAGGCTTTGTGTTTCAAAGTTATAACCTTATTATGCATCAGTCGGTTTTGCAAAACGTTGAAATTGCTCTTACAGTGTCGGGCGTTTCTAAACATAAGCGACGCGCAATGGCGAAGCAGGCGCTTATTGATGTTGGGCTTGGTGACCAGTTGAAAAAACGCCCCAATCAACTTTCGGGTGGACAGATGCAACGTGTGGCAATAGCGCGTGCTTTGGTTAACAATCCTAAAATTATTCTTGCTGACGAGCCAACAGGTGCGCTTGATACACAAACGAGCGTACAGGTTATGGAAATTTTGAAAGAAATTTCAAAAGATCGCCTTATAATTATGGTTACTCATAATCCTGAACTTGCGCAAAAATATTCTTCACGCATTATTAATATGCTTGACGGCGAAATTACACACGATTCTGCGCCGATAGAGAATGACGAATATGGACAAATTAAGCAGAAAGAAGATGTGCAAAGAGAGAAAAACCGCAAAACAAAAAAGCCATCAATGTCTTTTTTCACTGCTTTCAAGTTGTCGCTTAATAACCTTTTTACAAAAAAGGGAAGAACTATGCTAACGGCTTTTGCGGGTAGTATCGGTATAATGGGTATTGCTCTTATATTGGCTGTGTCACAGGGAACAACCGCTTATATTAACGCCGTACAGGAAGACTCGCTTTCGTCTTATCCGTTAACTATTGAGAAAACAACTGTAGATTTATCGCAGTTGATGGAAACCTTTATGAATGTTAATAATCCTGATGTTCAGCACGGTGATGATGCGGTTTACAAAAAGTCGGCAATATATGATATGCTTACTGCTTGGAACAATATTGAAAGCAGTGAAAACGACCTTGAGAGCTTTAAAAAGTATCTTGAAGAAAAATATAACGATGATAGTGAAAACGGACTTTCGCAGCAAATTAACGGTTTACAATATTCCTATGATTTAGGTTTGCTTGTTTACACAAAAAATATTGACGGAGACATTATTCAGTCTAATACCGAAGTGTTATTGGAAGAAATTATGACTGAATATATGGGTATGGATATGTCGGCTTTAAAGCCTTCGTCGTTTGGCTCTAACTCTATGTTTTCACAGATAGAGTCTTCGATGATGTCCACTGCTATGTGGCAAGAAATGCTTACCGAGCGGGACGGCAGCCCCGTTAATGAACTGCTTAAAAACCAATATGACGTGGTATATGGCACTTGGCCTAATGAATATGACGAGATTGTTCTTGTGCTTGATGAAAATAACGAGCTTGACGATTTAACCCTTTATGCCTTAGGATTGCAATCGAAAGAAAAGGTTGATGCCGTAATGGACGCAGCCTTTAATGGCGCTGAGATTGAAAATGATAATGTTAGTTGGTCGTATAAAGATATATGCGACACAGAATTTAGGGTTATACTTAACAGCAGTTGCTATAACAAGGACAAAACAACGGGTTTATACAACGATTTAAGAGATACAGATGCCGGTTTACAATATCTATATGAGAATGCATTAAAACTTAAAGTAACCGGTATTATACGACCGAGCGAAAAAACACAAAGTGCTATGCTTACCGGCTCCATTGCTTATACAAAACAACTGACTGAATATGTTATTAAGCAGTCGCAGCAGTCTGAAGTTGTAGATGCACAACTTAAGGACAAAACCACAGATGTTATAAGCGGCTTGCCGTTTGAGGCTAACACAGGTAATTTAACCGATGAGCAAAAGCAAGATGAGTTTAAAGCCTATGTTAAAGGCTTAAAAACAAAAGACAAGGCAGATGCTTATGTTAAAATTATGAGCATACCCGATAAAAAGCAGTTGCAACAAATGGTTGATAATGCGGTGTCACAGTACAGCCGCAAACAAATTGAGCAGACTATGATTGATGGTTTATCGCAAAATCTTAATATGGATAAAGAAAAGATTAAAGATTATATTAAGAATATGGACGATAAAGAATTAAAGGATTTGTTTGCCGAGTCTGTTGCAGAGCAAATTAAAGCACAGTATGCAGAAAATATAAAAATGCAGTTGTCAATGATGACTACCGAGCAACTTGCCGCTGCCCTTAATACTTCGCTTAAAGGTTATACAACCGAGCAATGTGCGACATATTATGACGAGATTATTGAGTTCTCTGACTCGACCTATGAAGAAAACCTAAAGAAGATTGGATATGTAAATTTGTCTGTTCCATCAAAAATTAATATTTTTGCATCTTCTTTTGAAAATAAAGATATTATAGAAGAAAAAATTGCCGAATATAACAAGGGCAGGGACGAATTAGAGCAAATTAAATATACCGATTATATCGGCATAATGATGTCTTCAATCACCACCATTATTGACGCTATAACCTACGTGCTTTTGGCATTTGTTGCGATTTCGCTTATTGTTTCTTCAATAATGATTGGTGTTATAACGCTCATTTCTGTACAAGAGCGCACTAAAGAAATTGGTATATTACGTGCAATAGGTGCTTCAAAGCGTGATGTTTCAAGTATGTTTAATGCCGAAACTATTATAATTGGCTTTGCATCGGGTTTGCTTGGCGTGGGTGTGACTTATTTGCTTTGCATACCAATTAACGCTATATTGCATGCAGTAACGGGCATTGCAACCCTTAATGCTGTTTTACCCATCAAAGCAGCAACAATTTTAGTTGCAATAAGCATATTGTTATCGCTTGTTGCGGGATTAATTCCGTCACGAAGCGCTGCTAAAAAAGACCCTGTTGTTGCACTGAGGACTGAATAAAAAAAGAGCCGAAAGGCTCTTTTTTAATGTAAATTGTCTTGTAAATATGCAACGGTTAATGTATAATCAATAGGTTAACATTTTTGACAGGGAATGATTAAATAACTAATGAATAAAATTCAACTTTCAGATCATTTTACATATAAGCGTCTTGCAAGGTTTGTACTGCCGTCAATAGCAATGATGATTTTTGCATCGGTTTACGGTGTGGTTGACGGCATTTTCGTTTCAAACTATGCGGGGAAAACACCCTTTGCGGCGTTAAACTTTATATGGCCTTTTATTATGATACTTGCAGCTCCCGGCTTTATGCTTGGTACGGGCGGCAGCGCTCTTGTTGCGAAAACCTTGGGGCAACGAAAAAGAGAAAAAGCAAATAAGTTGTTTTCGATGTTTTGCTATATTGCCATTTTGGTGGGCGCTTTTTTGACGGTTGTGGCTTACGTTTTTATGCCCAACATTGCAAAATTAATGGGCGCCGAAGGTGATATGCATTATTATAGTGTATTGTACGGCAGGATTGTCGTACTTGGTACAATACCGCAGATGTTGCATTTTGTTTTTGAAAGCTTTTTTGTTACGTCAGAAAAGCCATCTTTAGGATTAAAGGTTACAATAGCGGCAGGTCTTACAAACATAGTGTTTGATGCACTTTTTGTGGCGGTTTTCGGTTGGGGTATTGTTGGTGCTGCGGTGGCAACTGTTTTAAGCCAGTTTGTAAGCAGTTTTATACCCCTTGTATATTTTGCCAGACCAAACACCAGTTTGTTGCAAATTGTAAAACCGAGCTTTGATGCGAGAGCGTTGCTAAAGGCTTGTACAAACGGTTCTTCAGAGCTGCTTAACAATATTTCAATGTCGTTTGTGGGAATGTTATATAATATTCAGCTTATGAAATATTTGGGTGAAAACGGTGTTGCGGCTTATGGCGTTATGATGTATTTAAACTTTTTCTTCATTTCGGCTTTCATAGGTTACTCAATAGGCACAGCGCCGATTGTTGGATTTAATTATGGTGCCTCAAACAGTAGCGAAATTAGAAATATTTTAATCAAAAGTGTTAAAATTTTAATTTCCGGCGGTATAGTTATGGTGGCGGCAGGTGTGTTACTTGCTGTGCCAATTTCAAAAATTTATGTTAGTTATGACAAAGAACTTTTTGACATGACGGTGTACGGATTTAAAATTTATTCATTGTCATTTTTGCCTTGCGGTCTTGCAATTTTTGCATCTTCCTTCTTTACGGCTCTCAATGACGGTGTTACATCAGCAATAATTTCTTTTATGCGAACGCTAGTGTTCCAATTTGCAGCCGTAATGTTGTTACCGCTTATCATTGGTGCTGACGGGCTGTGGTATTCTGTTGCCGTTTCGGAAACCTTTGCAGTAGCAGTTGCTGCAATATTTGTTTTTGCAAAAAGTAAAAAATACGGATATTAAAAAAGAGCCTGGAGGCTCTTTTTTTTAATGCAAAATTCAAAATGCAAAATGTAAAATTAAGGTGTGCCTATGGCACGAAATAATGAAGCAGGGCACGATGTGGGTATTGACCTGTTATTTATAACATTTTTTGCAGGGTTCATAATTTTGGCTTTTTGCTTCAAAAATTGTAACTTGTGTTGGGTTTTTCATGCCGCTGCAAGATGAGTTTGAGTGATATTTTGTTCCGCTTTTTGGTATCCACACCATACTTGTTTGCTGGTCATTGTTTTCGGGCTGGGTGACAACTGTGTTTTGAGAAGAGGTTTGAGGCTTTGAACTTTGTGTTACTTTTGGTCCCGAACTTTTGCCGGTAGCATAGTTTATAGTGATATCGGGTTGAACGTTATAAACAAATACGTTAAAACAAATGCCGTCGCCGTCATCTTCTATTGAATATGCTTCCATTTGCACACCGCTTGCAAGAAGATTATTGCCTGAAAATATTGGAGTAATGCGATATGCAACGTGGTTGGAGGTTTCTCTTATGTAGTCAGCAACCATATTTTCAAAAGGCAACATACCTTTTGTGTTAAAATAGCGTGTGCCTGTTATAAGGTTGCGGTTGTTTGCATTTTCTGCCGATAATTGCCAACCAATAAGGTGACAACGGTTGTAAAGATATTTGCCTTGAACATTGTCATATTGCGCTTGTACCCAGCCTGTTGGCTTAATGCCGCTTATACTGCCGCGATCTTCGTTTTCTTTGGGCATAATCTCTTTGCCGCAAACCGCCAATGCAACAGTGCAACGGCCTAAACTGTCGAGCGCACCATATTGCTCAAAGGCACCCTTATTTAAAATTTGGCTGTCAAAGTTTGGCTTGTTGTTATTTAAAACGGCGTACGGTTTGCCCGAATATGCGGGGATAGAAGAAAGCGAAAGATTGCTTTGGGCGGGGTTGCTTTCGTTACTTGAAGGGTTTTGTTGTGTTGATGACTGTTCGTTGCTTGACAAAGCATCTGTTGTTTGCGTGGCACTGCTTATGTAATCGTACGTGCTATCAAAATTGCTTTGTTCGTTTGCCTTAAAATTGCATGAACAAAGAGATAAACATAATAAGCCGCAAATAAAAAGGCTTAATAATTTTTTCATACCCTTTTATAAACCTCCAAGGTTATTTTTTTATGAGATGTGCCAACAAGGTTTTCAGCTTTGATTTTTTTGTATTTTGGCGCTTTTAAATCCAGCTCAAAATATGTGTCGGCGGGGTAGTTACGACGCCAGTTGAAAATGTAATATTCATCGGCATCGCCTGGAACGGCATTGTTTTCAACAAAACAATATCCGTCGTTAGCAAGATATAAAAAATTATCGTTTATTGCAAGGCGGTCGGCACTTTCGAACAACTTTGCAGAATAGCTGTTTAAATGCAGTTTCTCTTGCCCGATAATCTCTAAAATTTTATGGCAAACAACACTGTCGCGGCTTAGTCTTTTGCCGCAAAAGGTCAAGCCGTTAGATTTATCTATACAAACAAAAATTTTCATAAAACATCACCAAAGATATTAT
>JAZSLU010000030.1:0-20952 GCA_045535505.1 Acutalibacteraceae bacterium
ACCATCTGGTTGCAGAGAGTTGAAAGATGTTTAGCGGGAGCCGATGTGATTTTGCCTGCAACACCGCCGAGACCTTCCTGAATAAGCTGTTTGAGAGACCAACCTGCACAGTAACCTGTGAGCATTGAAAGGTCGTGAATGTGAATATCGGCATTCTTGTGAGCAGAAGCAATTTCTTCATCGTATATTTCCGAAAGCCAGTAGTTAGCAGTAACCGCACCCGAGTTGCTTAAAATAAGACCGCCGACAGAATAAGTAACGGTAGAGTTTTCTTTAACTCTCCAGTCGGTAACGTTAACGTAGCTGTTAACAATTTCCTTATAGTCTAATATTGTGGAGTTGAGATTACGCAACTTTTCGTGTTGACGACGGTAAAGGATATATGCTTTTGCAACATCGGCATAACCTGCCTGAAGCAAAACAAACTCAACGCTGTCCTGAATATCTTCAACAGCAATAAGATGATCCTTTATTTTCGGCTCAAAGTCAGCCGTAACTTTAAGTGCAAGAAAATCTACTACGCTTTGTGCATAGTCTCTCTCGCAGGCTTCAAAAGCCAAAATTATTGCATCGCTGATTTTCTTTATATCAAAAGCAACAATTTTCTTATCTCTTTTAATAACCTGATACATATAATCATCCCTTCTTCAATTTTTTTGGCGTACGCAAATAATACCATATATTGATTGTCTTGTCAACACCAAAAACCATATATTGTGTAATTTTTTTAAAAAACACAATATCTATACACCACGGATATGACAATTTTTAACATATTCAAGTGCGGCTGTGCGCATATCTTCCATAACCGGCTTATCTAACCCCTGCAAACCGTCGCAAAGCAAATCGCCCGAGTCTTTAAAGGCTTGCAGATAATAATTGTCGGCTCCTGCAATAAAAGCCGCCGCTTTACGTATTGAGTCAACCGTGTGATAGTCGGCAACAACAGTAGTGCGAAATTCATATTTAATGTCGCCAAGCAACAAAAAGTCTTTACTTTTTATGATATCTTTTATATCGAAATTATCTGTACCGCAGGTTTTTTTATAAAGTTCGGGTGAATTTTTAATGTCCATTGCAACATAGTCGCAAAGACCGCTTGATACAATATCAATAAGTGTGTCTGGGTATGTGCCGTTGGTATCAATCTTTACGGCGTAGCCCAAATTTTTAATTTCTTTTATAAAATCTTTTATACCGGGTTGAAGCAAGGGCTCACCGCCGGTTATGCAAACACCGTCAAGAAGACCTTTTCTTTTTTTAAGAAAATCAAATATATCATCGGGTAAAATAGTATCGGTGCGGTTTTCAACAAGTGAGGCATTATGGCAAAAAGGGCAACGCAAATTACAACCGCCCGTAAAAATTGTACAGGCAACCTTTGTGGGAAAATCTAAAGCAGTAAGTTTTGAAAAACCTTTTATAACCATAATAATAACCACCCAAAATAAATACTAATATCATTATACAAAATTGAATTGTCCCAGTCAACAAATACAAAATAAAAAATTCCCGCCAAACTAGCCAAGTGTTCTTAAGGGCACTTGGCTAGTTTTATTCGCCTTACGGCTAGTTATATTGCTTCGCAGTTGTATTTGTCTTGCGACAAGTGATATTGCCTTCGGCAGTTTTTGGCTAATAAAATATCACTAAACCCGCAAGGTTTTAATATCACTTCTTTTGAGATGGGTAAAAGGGTCTTAGGTTCTACTAACGAGAGGAACTGGATATACAAGTTCCCTGCTTGTTACGGTATGTGACAAAACTAAAAGGATGCGTAGAATTTCTACGCATCCTTTTTACTGTCCTTAGCAACCCTACGCTTTTTGTCAAGAATTTTTCAAACAGAAATATTAAAATTTAACAAATAACATAAACATAATGGGTATTGTAATAATACCTAAAATATTTGAAATTAAAGCCATACTTGCGCCTGTGGTAGTGTCTTGTCCGCACGAAGCGGGGAAAACAACAGTGTTAAGCCCAAGCGGCATTGCTGTACTGCCAAGTGTTACAATTATAATTTCCTTGTTTGCCCCGCAAAGCTTGAACAATATTACGATTATAGCGGGTAATATAATCAACCTTAAAAACGAGGCAATGTAAACACGGTAATTTTTAAGCAGATTAAGTGGCTTGTATTGAGCAATTACAAAACCTGTAATAAGCATTGCGGTAGGTCCCATACACTTACCCAAAGAATCGGCTACGTCAACAACAAAGGTTGGCAACTTAATGCCTGTAAGACCTATAACAGCGCCTGCAAGCAAGGCGATACAAACGGGATTAACCAAAGCCTTGAAGGTTATTTTTTCATTGCCTGTCAGGGTGGAATATCCGATGGTATAAATGAAAACATTGAATGGTACGGCAAAAATGAGCATATCAGCCAGCATTTCGCTGCCAAAAACACATTCAATAAGAGTGTAGCCCATATAACCTAAATTTGCTATTGTAAAGGAATATGTGTAAACGTGTCTTTGGTAACGGTCTTTTGAAAAAGCCTTGGATAAAAAATGGGCTATAAAATAAGAAAAACTTACCGCAGCCAGACCAAATACAAGAAAAGGCCATTTGTAAGAAATGACGTCTGCGGTAAGATTTGAAATTAACGTTTTAAAGCATAATGCAGGAAGCATTACCATTGATAAAAGGCGTGACAAAACCTTGTCAGTGTTTTTGGGAATAACATCTGCCTTATAAAGTATGTAGCCTATTATAATGATTGCAAAAAGGGAAATCACCTGTGTTAAGGTGGATGTAAAGTAACCCATTAAAATCACCTGATTCGCGCTAGGGTAATATATGTGTTTATTGTAATTAAAAGATTTAATAAAGTCAATAGAAAAAAGCGGTATTTTTCAAAGAAAAACACGCGGTTATTGCAAAAACAGCATAAACATTATGGGAATTGTAATAACGCCCAAAACGTTGGATATTAAAGCCATACTTGCGCCCATGGTGGTGTCCTGTCCGCAAGAGGCGGGATAAACGACGGTATTAAGACCAAGCGACATTGCGGTTGTACCCAACGCTATGATGATTATATCATTTTCAACATGTAGCAATCTCATAATTAAAACAATAATCGCAGGCATAACAACCATTTTTATCAGGCATACCAGGTAAATGCGTTTTTTATTAATGAGCGATAAAATGTCGTATTTGGCAATTACCAATCCCGTAACCAACATGGCAAGAGGTCCCATACAACTGCTTAAAGAGCTCGCAACGTTTACAGCAAAGTTCGGCAGCTTTATGCCTGATAATCCAACTGCGGCACCGACTAATGTTCCGATAAAAACAGGGTTTATAAGATATTTGGCAGAAATTTTATTGTGTCCTGTCAAAACGGGATAGCCTATTACATATATAGCTATGCTGAAGGGAAGTGCAAAAATAATCATATTTGCAAGCATTTCTTCGCCGAAAATGCCCCCTATAAGAGCGTAGCCCATATATCCGAAGTTTGAAATGGTCAGCGAGTAGGTATAAATTATTTTTGAGTAGGTATCTTTTGCAAAAAAGCGTGAGAGCAAAATACCTATTATAAACGAAAAAACAAGGGTACCAAGCCCAAAAAGAATATATGGCAGTTTAGAAGAAATTACTTCTAAAGAGAGGTTTTTGCTAAAAGAATTAAAGCATAATGCGGGTGAAACCACCACAGCAAGTACGCGGGAGAGAGCCCTGTCTGCATTTTCGGGAAGTGCTTTTATTTTAAAAAGAATGTAGCCTATAATAATTATTGCAAATAAAGCAAGGACCTGTGTTAGTACCGAGGTAAAATAATTCATTTATAATCACCACGTTAAAAATGTAAATTGCTTGTTTTCAATTATAAGCACAAAATTTACCAAAGTCCATACAATTATTTCCTTATTTATTTAAATTTTGAAACAAAAAACCCGCAAATTAATGCGGGTTTTAAAGAATTTATTTTCTAATGCTGTCAAGATAGTCGCCCATATCGCGAACGGCTTTTGCAAGCATATCGGGTTGAGGCAACATAACAATGCGGAAATGGTCTGGTTCGGGGAAGTCGAAACCGCTGCCGGGGATAACAAGAATGTGTTTGTTTTCAAGCAAACCTTTAGCAAAAGCACGGTCGCTTTCAACATTAAACTTGCTAAGGTCAATCTTGGGGAACACATAGAAAGCAGCTTTTGTGGGTACAAAAGAAATGCCGTCAATTTTTGCAAGTTCTTCCATTGTTGCTTTTCTTTGCTCATAAAGGCGGCCGCCGGGTTGCATCTGAGCCATTGTGCTTTCGGGGTCGTTAAGTGCAGCCGGGATAACAGGTTGTGAAAGAGCATTGCTGCAAAGACGCATAGAAGAAAGTTTGGTTAAAGCGTTGCGAATAACATCGCTTTGTGGGCTTTTGCCGCTGATTGCCATCCAACCGATACGGAAACCGCAAACAAAGTGTGATTTTGAAAGACCGTTAAGTGTTACAACGCAAAGGTCGTCGCAAAGACTACCGGTTGAAACGTGAATTGCACCATCATAAAGAAGACGGTCATAAATTTCATCAGAAATAATTACAAGACCATGCTCTCTTGCAACTTTGATGATTTCCTCGAGGAAATCTTTTGAATATAAAGCGCCGGTGGGGTTGTTGGGGTTAATAATAACAATAGCCTTTGTGTTGTTGTTAATCTTGCTCTTAATGTCGGCAATGTCGGGGTTCCAGTCTGCTTTTTCATCGCAACGATACAAAACAGGTGTTGCGCCTGCAAGGTGTGCAGAGTTGGTCCACAATGAGTAGCCGGGTGAAGGCATCAAAATTTCATCGCCTGCTTCAAGCATACCTAAAAGAAGCATTTCGGCACATTCGCTAATGCCGTTGCCGATAAATATATCGTCAGGGGTAAGACCCATAATGCCCTTAGAGGTTTCATAGTTACAAATTGCTTCACGTGCATCGGGCATACCTTTAAGGTCGCAGTAGCCTACGCCACGGTCGAGGTTAGCAACAAGAGCATCTTTAACGCTTTTTGGCATACCAAAACCGAAGGTGGCGGGGTTGCCGGTATTAAGCATAAGGACGTTTGTGCCTTCCGCTTTCATCTTAACGGCCTGTTGAAACAAAGGACCGCGGATGTCGGAATGGACTTTCTCCATACGCTGATTGCTGATTGATTTAAACACTTTAATCACCAAATTCCCTAAATTTATACTGTTTTGCGGTTGCAAAACGCTCACATAACAGTATATACGGAAAAATAATTTCTGTCAATATAAACTTGCTAAAATATATTAGTATGTATATAAATACAAACGTATAAGAAAATACTTGCATTTGTGAAAACTTTGTGTTATACTACGCTATGCAAAAGATGTTCATTTTAAGGAGAGTGGGTTGACGTCAACCCGCTCACTAATTTTTTTAGGAGACTTTTTATGGCAAAAAATATTGCTCAAACGGTAGAAAAACTGGCGATGCCCATTGCCGAGCAGATGGGGCTTGACATTTGGGATGTTGAGTTTGTAAAAGAGGGAACAGACTGGTTCTTGAGGGTTTATATCGATAAACCCGATGGCATTACAACCGACGATTGCGAACTTTTTTCACGCACATTTGACCCCATTCTTGATGAGGAAGACCCCATTGACAAAAGTTATTGCTTTGAGGTTTCGTCACCGGGAATAGAGCGCACCTTAACAAAAGATTGGCACTATGAACGCATGATGGGTGAAAATTTAAGATTGTCACTTTATAAGGCGATTGACGGCAAAAAGGAAATTATAGGCAAACTTAAATCTTACGGTGAGAATATTACCGTTGAGGTTGACGGTGCCGAAATTAATATAAGTAAAAAGAATTGCGCATCAGTAAGACTTTGCGCGTTTTAACGGAGGTAGAAAGAAAAAATGGCTAAGAAGAAAAACGACAACGCAGAGTTTTTTGCGGCACTTCGCCTAATGGGTGAAGAAAAGGGAATCCCTGATACTTATCTTGCAGAAAAAATTTCTGCCGCAATAGTTGTTGCTCTCAGAAAGGATTACGGCGATGAGGCTGTTTCTTGCACTATTGACTGCGAAAACGAGGTTTTCTCGGTAAGCGTTAAGAAAACGGTTGTCGAAACGGTAGAAAATCCTATTAGTGAGTTAACACTTGAGCAGGCTTTAAAGGTTAGCAAAAAAGCTAAGCTTGGCGATGAGCTTGACATTCAACTTGAGCCTAAAAAGTTTGGCAGAATTGTAGCCCAAACTGCAAAGCACGTTATCCGTCAAGGCATACGTGATGTTGAACGTGATCAAACCTTGGCAGAGTTCCAGAGCAAGACGCATGAGTTGGTTACAGCGGTTGTTCAGCGTATAGACCCACGCACAGGCAACGCATCTCTTACCATCGGCAAACTTGAGGCAACGTTGCCCAAAACCGAACAGGTGCCCGAAGAAATATTGGTTGAGGGCGACCATATCAGAGTTTACGTTGTTGACGTTAAAGAAACAGAAAAAGGACCTAAAGCAATGCTTTCACGTACACATCCCGGTCTTGTAAAGCGTTTGTTTGAGTTAGAAGTTCCTGAAATTTTTGACGGTACAATTCAAATTCGTGCGGTTTCACGTCAAGCAGGTTCCCGCACAAAACTTGCGGTTTGGTCTGCAGACGAAAACATTGATGCAGTCGGCGCTTGTATTGGTCCTCGCGGTGAGCGTGTAAACCAGATTGTTGAAGAACTTGACGGAGAAAAAATTGACATCGTTCGTTACAGCGACGATCCTACAATTTTTGTTGCAGAGGCTCTTTCTCCTGCAAAGGTTATATCGGTTGAGGTAGAAAGCCAAGAACCCAAGGTTTGCCACGTTACCGTTCCCGATTTGCAACTTTCACTTGCAATTGGTAATAAGGGACAGAACGTTCGCCTTGCGGCACGTCTTACCGGCTGGAAAATTGATATCAAACCCGAAAGCGGTTTCTTCAATCCCGAAAGCCTTAACATTGAATAATATTTTTTGAGTTTAGAGGTGAACAGTATGCGCCAAAAGAAAATACCTATGCGTATGTGTGTCGGCTGTGGCGAAATGAAACCAAAGCAGGAACTTATACGCGTTGTAAAAAAACAAGACACAAACACTTTAGAGGCTGCACAAAAAGCAGCGGGTAGAGGCGCTTACATTTGCCGCAACCAAGAATGTTTAAAAAAAGCAAAAAGCTCAAAAAGACTTGAGCGCACCTTTGAATGCCGTCTTGACGACAGCTTTTATGAGCAGTTGAAAAAGGAGATAAACGACGGTGAATGACGGCGCACTTACAGCCTTAGGCTTTGCACGAAAAGCAGGCAAGTTATCCTGCGGTTTCTGCGCTGCGGCAGAGGCTATAAAAAAGAAAAAATCAAAGCTTGTGATAATAGCCTGCGATATTTCACAAAAAAGCGAAAAAGAAATCAGGTTTGCAGCCAAAGACGGTGTAGAGGTTTTAAGAGTAAATTATACCATCGAGCAGTTGTCTTCGGCGGTCGGCAAACATGCAGGAATTTATTCGGTCAACGACGACCGTTTTGCGCAGTCATTTTATAAGAACACAGGAGGAAATGCCAATTATGATAAAAACTAAAGTCAGCGACGTGGCAAAAGATTTTGAAATTTCTTCAAAGGAATTAATTGAATTACTTGAGCAGAGCGTCAAGGTGACGAAAAAGGCTTCTTCAACCTTAACCGAAACAGAAATGGATGTAGTTTTTGACCTGCTTACAAAATCAAAAGAGGTTAAAAACTTCAAAGAATATTTTAACAGCGGTGCCGAGCAGCGTGAGGCTGCCGCTGCTGAGCGTCAGGCAAAAAAAGATAAAAAACTTGCCGAGCAGATGGCAATTTTAGAGCAACTTAAAAACGCTCAAAAGCCGAAAGAGGAGCCGAAAGTTGAGGCTCCCAAAGCAGAGCAAAAGCCAGAGCCCAAGGTTGAAAAGAAGGCAGAAACAAAGGTTGAGGCAAAGCCGCAAAAGGCTGCCGAAAAACCAAAAAAAGAAGCACCTGCACAGCCTGTTAATCCTATTGTTATTAAGTCGAAACAGGCGCCATCAAAAGAAAACAAAACTCCCGGCGAAGCTCCAAACCGCGGTCCTGCGCAGATTCGTCGTGTTGATACCCGTTCATCAGATTTTGATGTTGAAAAATACAACGAGCGTTATGAGCAAATTGCCCCCGCAAATTCTATGAGGGATAACACTCAGAGAAAACAGAAAATTAAGCAAAAATCTCAGGACTACAAGCGTCCGCAGAATGCCCGCCGTGAAACCGAGGCAGATAAGATGCGCCGTTTGCAGCTTGAGCGCATAAAGAAAACACCTATAACAGTTACTGTGGGTGACGAAATTACGGTAGGTGAATTGGCTGCCGCTCTTAAAAAGACAGCTGCAGAGGTTATTAAAGAGTTAATGAAACTTGGCGTTATGGCAACCATAACCCAAACCATTGATTACGATACTGCAGAGCTGATTGTAACAGAAATGGGTGCAAAAATTAAACGAGCCGTTGTTGTTACAATTGAAGAGCAGATTATGGATGAAACCGAAGACAAGGCAGAAGACTTAAAACCCAGAAGCCCGGTTGTTGTTGTTATGGGTCACGTTGACCACGGTAAAACATCATTGCTTGATGCTATAAGAAATTCTGCCGTTACCGATACAGAGGCGGGTGGAATTACTCAGCACATCGGTGCATATCGAGTAAACTGTAACGATCAGGAAATTACATTCCTTGATACTCCCGGACATGCCGCATTTACTTCAATGCGTCAGCGTGGCGCACAGTCAACAGATATTGTTGTTCTTGTTGTTGCTGCTGATGACGGCATTATGCCTCAGACCATTGAGGCTATCAACCATGCTCGTGCCGCAGAGGTTGAAATTATTGTTGCTATCAACAAAATGGATAAACCCGAAGCCAACCCCGACCGCATATTGCAACAGCTTACCGAGCATATGCTTGTGCCTGAAGAATGGGGCGGCGACACAATTTGTGTTCCTGTTTCGGCAAAAACACATAAAGGTATCGATAACCTGCTTGAAAGCATATTGCTTGTTGCAGAGGTTATGGACCTTAAAGCCAACCCCGACCGCCGTGCAAGAGGCGTTGTTATTGAAGCTCGTCTTGACAAGGGTCGTGGACCGGTTGCAACATTGCTTGTACAAAACGGTACACTTAACGAAGGCGATATCATTGTTGCCGGCACGTCTGTTGGCCGTGTGCGTCTTATGACAAATGAACGCGGTGAGGTTTTAAAAACTGCAGGACCTTCTGTACCTGTTGAAATTACAGGTCTTACAGAAACCCCCGCCGCAGGCGATCGCTTTGACGCTGTTTCAAACGAGCGTCTTGCCCGTCAACTTGTTGAAGACCGCAAACAAGCCGAAAAAGATCGCATTAACAACGCTCGTCAAAAGGTTACACTTGATAACCTGTTTGACCACATGAGCGACGGCGAACTCAAAAACCTTAATATTGTGTTAAAGGCAGACGTTCAAGGCTCTGTTGAGGCTGTAAGAGAAAATCTTATTAAGCTTTCAAACGAAGAGGTAAGAGTAAACGTTATTCATGAGGGCGTTGGTGCCGTTAACGATTCTGACGTTATGCTTGCTGCCGCTTCGGGCGCAATTATTGTCGGATTTAACGTTAGACCTGATGTCAGCGCAAAGGTTTCTGCCGAGCGTGACGGTATTGACATTCGTCTTTACAGAGTTATTTATGACTGTCTGGAAGAGATAACAGCCGCTATGAAAGGTATGCTTGCGCCTAAATATCGCGAGGTACAGCTTGGCTCTATCGAGGTTCGTACAGTTTACCACATTTCAAGCGTTGGTACGGTTGCAGGCGCATACGTAACCGACGGTAAGGTTAACAGAAACTGTTCTATCCGCGTTGTTCGTGACGGTATCGTTCTTGCCGAAGATAAGATTGACTCTTTGCGTCGCTTTAAGGATGACGTAAAAGAAGTTTCTCAGGGCTATGAGTGCGGTATCGGTCTTGAAAAATTTGCAGACATCAAAGAGGGCGACGTTTTCGAAGCCTTTATAATGGAAGAATATACCGAATAAGGAGAAATTTATGGCTGAACACAGAATCAGCAGAATCAGTGCAGACATAAAAATTGCATTAGCAGACCTACTTCGTGAGGTTAAAGACCCCCGAGTAAGCCAGCTGCTCAGCATAGTTAAAATCAATCTTTCGGGTGATTTATCTTATGCAACCATTTATGTCAGCGCAGTTGAGGGCATCCAAGCTACAAAGCAGTCGGTTGTCGGGCTTAAAAGCGCCGCAGGTTACTTGCGCCGTCAGCTTGGTCAGCGTTTAAAACTTCGCAAGGTGCCAGAGCTTCGCTTTGTTGCGGATGAGTCTATTGCTGCTTGTGCTGATATTTCGCAAATAATTGAATCCTTTAAAGACACAAAAGAAGAGGCAAATGAAGATGAGTAATTGCAAAGATGTTTCAATTAGACAAGTATGCCGATTCTTAAAAAAGCACGACAACTATGTGTTGCTTACCCACGCTCAGCCTGACGGTGATACTTTAGGAAGCGCTTCTGCGCTGTGCTTGGGTCTTCGTCAGCTGGGTAAAAAAGCAACCATACTTTGCTCAGACCAAATTCCCGAAAAATACGGCTTTTTCACTTTAGGCTGTGTTGATAAGAGTTTTGAGGAGCAAACGGTTGTCGCCTGTGATATTGCAGACTTGGTGCTCATAGGAAACTTAAGAGAAAAATATGAAGGCAAAATTGACCTTTGTATTGACCACCACGTTTCAAATAAGCGCTTTGCCGATAAACTGTTGCTTGATGCAAAGGCATCGGCATGCGGTGAGGTGATTTATGCCGTATTAAAGGCTTTAAAGGTTGATGTTAACAGAATAATTGCTGCAGCGCTTTACTGCGCAATTTCAACCGATACAGGTTGCTTTAAATATTCAAATACAACCTCAAACTGCCATCGCATAGTTGCCGATTTGTTTGATTTAGGTGTGGATTATGAAAATATAAACCGCCTTATGTTCGAAACAAAGTCGCGCGGCCGTGTCGAGATGGAAAGACTCGCACTTGACGGTATGACCTTTCATTTTGGCGGCAAATGCGCAGTTATGGTCATTTCTGCCGAAATGCGACGTAAAACGGGATGTGCTGATGACGAACTTGAGGGCGTAACGGCAATTTCACGCACAGTTGAGGGCGTTTTGGCAGGTGTTACCATAAAAGAAAAGGATAATGGCGCTTACAAAATTTCTGTTCGCACATATCCACCATTGAATGCATCTGTAATATGTCAAAATTTGGGCGGCGGTGGACACCAAAGCGCCGCAGGCTGTGAGCTTGAAGGCGAACTTAAGAGTGTTATTGAAAAAGTTTTAGAGCAGGTTAAAAACGCCTTGGAGGAATTCGGTGCAGGGGATTATACTTGTTAATAAACCGCAAGGCCCCACATCATTTGCCGCTGTGGCAAAAATAAGACGCCTTGCTGGACAAAAACGTGTAGGACACACCGGTACGCTTGACCCTATGGCAAGCGGTGTGTTACCAATATTGGTAGGACGTGCGGCGGCGCTGTCGGACTATGTTTTATGTGCCGACAAGCGCTATACTGCCGTTTGTCGTCTTGGCATTACAACCGACTCGTATGATATTACTGGCGAGGTTGTAAGCAAAAGTGAACATAATGTTACAAAAGAAAATTTGGAAGCTGTGCTTTGCAATTTTCGTGGCGAAGTTATGCAAAAGCCACCAATGTTTTCAGCAATAAAGCGTGATGGCGTTAAAATGTATCAACTTGCAAGAAAAGGGCAGAGCATTGAACTGGAGCCTCGAAAAGTTGACATTAAGTGTTTATCACTTGAATATTTCGATGGAACAGATTTTAAAATTGACGTTCTTTGCTCAAAAGGAACATATATACGCTCACTTTGTCACGATATTGGGCAAATGCTCGGCTGCGGCGCAACGCTTGTTGGGTTAGAGCGTACAATGACAGGCTCGTTTTGCCTAGACGATTGCATTGCACTTGATGATTTGGATGAGAAAAACATTCAAAGTTTTTGCAAAAATGAAGATATCGCGGTTGCGCACCTACCATTTGTACAGGTTACGAAACCGCAGGCTGTGCGTTTTTCAAACGGCGGCTGCCTTGATTTAAACCGAGTAAGATTTTCAAGCGATGAGGGGACAGTTCTTCGCATCAAATTTGAAGATACGCTTGTTGGTATAGGCGTTGTTTGCGATGGTCAAATAAAAATCAAATGCGTTATAAATAATATTCTCTAAAAGGAGAAAAAACGTGAAAAGGTTTTCAGTGGTTTTAGGCTCGTTTGACGGTGTTCATAAGGGCCATCAAAAGGTAATATCTTTAGCTGCCGACGGGAACAAAACTGTTCCTGCGGCGGTTTATTTTTTCATTCCGCCAACAACCTGTGGTGCAAAAGAATTAATTACAAATTACCAAGAGCGTTTGCAGCTTTTTGCAGAGTATGGCGTAAAACATACCTTGTCTTTAAACTTTGATGAGGTTAAAAATATGTCTGCCGAAAGTTTTTTTCGCTTTCTTGTTGATAGATTCAATCCGTCGGTAATTTGTTGTGGCTTTAATTATCGATTTGGTAAGGGTGCCGAAGGGACAACCGAGATTCTTAAAGCCTTGTGTGAGCAAAACGGTATAGAACTTCGCATAGCCCAGCCGGTTGAGGTTGACGGCACTGCAGTAAGTTCAACCGCAATACGTGCGCATTTAAAACAGGGCAACGTCAAGGCGGCAGCTGCTATGCTAACAAGACCTTACAGTTTTACAGGCAGGGTGCAAAAAGGTGACGGCAGGGGAAAAACCTTGGGTTTTCCAACCGCAAATGTCGAGTATCCCCAAAATAAAATTAAGGTTAAAAACGGCGTTTATGTAACAAAAGTTACTGTGGGCAAGAAACAGTATATGGGTGTAACAAATATAGGTGCAAGACCTACGTACCCCACTGATACACCGCCCAGTGAAACCTTTATTATAAATAAAAAAGCCAACCTTTACGGCAAACTTGTAAAGATTGAACTGCTTGAATTTATAAGAGAGCCAAAAGCCTTTGAAAGTGCTGATGCGTTGTCACAGCAAATTAAAAAAGATGCTGATTTTGCTTTTAATTTTTTTCAAAAATAATGCAAAAAATTGTCAACCGTCATTTGTTGACATACAGTTTGTATAATGATATATTTAAAATGTAAAAGGGAGGTGTCGCAAAGCAATGTCAGAAACAAAAACTATAACAACCAACAAAAAAGCCTTTCATGACTATTTTGTGGTAGAAAGCATTGAAGCGGGCATATCCTTGCGCGGCACCGAGGTTAAGTCAATACGAGCAGGCTCAGTTAACCTAAAAGAAGCATGGTGCTCTATCGATGATGGCGAGGTTTTGGTAAAGCAAATGCATATAAGCCCTTACGATAAAGCAAAGGGATATTTTGCTCATGACCCACTTCGTTCAAGAAAACTTTTACTGCATAAAAAAGAAATTTTACGACTGTTCGGTCTTATTAAACAGCAGGGTTACACGCTAATACCCTTGTCGCTTTATTTTAAAGGCTCACTTGTAAAAGTTCAGCTTGGTCTTTGTAAAGGTAAAAAACTGTACGACAAGCGTGAGGTTGCTGCTAAAAAGGATGCCGACCGAGCCATTGACCGTGCTATAAAAGAGCAGAACAGACAATAAATACAACCTATCAAGCAAATTATATATGGGGGCGTAAAGGGTTCGACAGGGATGCTGAACCACGGTAAGCGAGTAGTGAGGCGGAATCACTTTAATCAGCCGCAAACTTAAAAATAAACGACAACAATACAGTTGCGTTAGCAGCCTAAGTGCTGCTCGTCCGAGTCCGAACTACCGCGGTCGGATAAGGGCGTCGAATTAGCGGTGAACGTGAACACAGCGTCGCTTTGCGCTGTGTCATGAACTCAAAGAGCTACCAAAATGCAAAGCCTGACTGTCGGCGTTGCATTGAGGGAATTTTCTAAATAGACTGTCTGCACTCGGAGAAAACTATGGGAACGCATTTTTGGACAGGGGTTCAATTCCCCTCGCTTCCACCAAAATCGACAAATCTCGACAGAGGTTTGTCGATTTTACTTTTTACCTATTTACTATTCACTTTTCACTATTCTCTTAAAAGTCGATTTTGGCAAGTAATAAGTAATAGTGAAGAAGTTTCGGTGCGTCTGTGATTCAAATCAATAAGTCGAAAAATCAGATTACTTTGAATTTATAATAGAGGATGTTTTATTGCTTTCTCATTTGTCTAAAAAAACATAATATAGCCACCGCCGTTATTAACACACTGTACAAAAGAATGGGTAGGATGTGTGAAACTACACTCTCAAAAGTTCCGTTAAATAATGCCCTTTCCAGTTCTGCAGCGTGAACAAACGGAAGTGCGTTGGCTATTTTTTTGAAAGCATTGCCTGCAAGATTTAAATCAAACCATACACCCGAAAACCAGGCGGAAAGATTTGTCAGTAAAGCGCCGCAAATACCTCCAATCTGCTTGACGCCCAAAACACTTCCGCATAAAAGTCCAAGTGCAATATAAAAAATTGCTATAGGGATGATACCAATAACGGCATAAATAATGTTGATGCTGACTTCGAGACCGAAAGGAATTGCAAATAAATAGCAAATTACAGTTTGCCCGATTGAGATGGGCAGAATCGGAAGCATATAGCCTATGATGAAGTCAATTTCTGTAAGCGGTGTTGTGTACAATCTCTGTAACAGAGCGCTTTCACGGTCTTTAGCAATCAAAGTCGCTGAAAACAGCGTCATAAACGAGAGCCCAAACACTGTAATACCCGGAGTCAAGGTGTTAATTTCAAACAGCTTTACCGGAATATTTGCTTGAATAGCGCTTAAAAGGACTAATAAGACCAAGGGGAACCCCAATCCGAAAGCAAGATTGATTGGATCTCGCAAAATCTCTTTGGCGCATCTCTTGGAAAAAGTTATCATTCTCATATTTGCGCCTCCTTTATTATAGAAACGAAGGCTGTCTCAAAATCATCAGTTCCAGCTTTCTTGTTTAGTTCTTCTATTGTTCCTACTGCAAGGAGATGGCCGCTTTTCATAATGCCGATGCGGTCAGAAAGCGCCTTGGCTTCTTCCATATAATGTGTTGTCAAAATGATAGTTATTTTGCCTTTCAAACAGCGAATAACTTTCCAAAGCTCCTGCCTTGCGAGTACGTCCAAACCAAGAGTGGGTTCGTCCAAAAATAGAATTTTAGGTTCGCTAATCAATGCCATAGCAATGCTGACACGCCGCTGCCAGCCGCCCGATAACTTACAGGTTTTTCTGCAAAGAATGTCATTCATAGAAAACTGAGAAGAAAGTTTTTGTATCTTCAGCTTGGTTTGTTCTTTGGAAAAACCATGGATGCCGCAGATTAACTCCAGATTTTCTTTTACGGAAAGGTTGGGCGCAATGGCGGTTTCTTGAGGTGATACACCAATTAAACGCTTTACTTGTTCGGGTTGATTGGTAACACTATATCCACCCACAACGGCATCTCCTTGGGTAGGTCTTGTCAGGCAGGAAAGCATTTTAATAGCCGTAGTCTTTCCGGCGCCGTTTATGCCGAGCAGAGAAAACAATTCACCTTGCCGAATTTCTAAATCGAGATTGGCTACAGCAGTCAGATTTTTGTACCGCTTGACAAGCCGGGATGTTTTTATTTCTTGCATATATGTCATCCTCCTTTATCGTTAGCAGTACCATAATAGCAAATTAAAAAGAAGAAATGTTGTTTTTTGTCTGTTCGGTCATTTTTGGCATCTAATCGGTTTTTATAATATGCCATTTGCTGAATTTATGTCTTTTTTCAAGATGTAAAGTCTGTTTTTTATCTCAAAAACAACTGAATCTCAACGTTTGAACTTAATGTGCAGTTTTTGTCCAGTGTAGGAAGAAATGTTTTATCAAAAAATTCGGTTGAGCAAATTGGCAGAATATAATTTTGAGCGTTTTTTAAAAGAGCCGTTTCATAGTCAATTAGCGGGTTAATAAATCTTAAAAGTTTACCGCTTCGCAGTTCTAATTTGTCGCAAACCACATTGCCGTCACTAAGGCGCACACCTCGCAATATCAAATTTTTTATGCGATGTCGTTGGGTTTTGTTAGTGAGGTTGTCGGTAATAAGAACAATGGGGTTTAATACGCTTTTTGCAAAGCTATTGAAAGTTACGTCAAGCATAGCACCCTCAAAGGTTTGTGCAATATAGTCGGCGGTGGGATTGATGGGGTCGGCAAACAATACAAGCGAACCGTAATATCTGTCTTTTATTGCTTTTTTATATACAAAAGTGAGCGGGTGGTTGCAAAACAGTTGGCTCACAGTTTCGAGTTGTGGCTCAAAAGAGCCGTTATCCATATACCAGTATCCCACAAACACGTCACATCCGCCTCGACGGTTAAAGTCTGCTGAAAATGTATATTCTCCCTCATCATATAAATTAAGGTCGGCATAAATGTTGTCCTGATTATAAAACAAAGAAATTAATTGGTTGCCGTCAAAAAGTGTATTGCTTCTGTCGCTTTGTGTGGCGCCGCATAGCCATACACCTCCAAAATGGTCTTTTAGGTTGTGTGTAAACATTTTTTATCCCCTTTTGTGAAATTTATATTTTAAAAGGTAGCACAATAGGGGATATATTTAGTCTTTATTTTTTCCGCAAAAAAACAGCCAAACATTAAGTTTGGCTGTTTTTACTACATATTAATAATTTTTGCGCCCATAATTTCAGCATGAGCAATATCGTGGCTAACCATTACTATTGTTTTGTCGTCAAAAAGTCTTAAAATTTCGCTTGAAACTTTTTGCACGTTTTCTTTATCAATGGCACTAAATGGCTCGTCAAGCAACAATATATCAGCTTTGGCGCAAAGCGCTCGCGCTATGGCAGCACGTTGACGTTGACCGCCGCTCATTTTGTCAGGCTTTTTGTTTGTACACTCGGCAATGCCCAATGCATCAAGTACAGCAAGTGCTTGGCTTTTATCATCGGTTACAAGCATAATATTTTGCAATACATTTATGTGTGGACAAAGTCTGTGTTCTTGGAAAACGTAAGAAATATCACCGTTTACTGTGATGTTGCCGCTGTCTTGTCTTTCAAGCCCGGCAATTAAACGTAAAGCGGTGGTTTTACCGCAACCCGACTCGCCAAAAAGGCAAACCTTTTGGCCTTTTTTGACAGCAAGGTTAAAGTTTTCAAGAACGATTTTGTCTTTTCGCAAAAAGGTTACGTTTTCTAAAACAATCATTTTTGAAACCTCCTTGCCAACAATTTAACAACCGATTCAAAGGCGGCGCTTATAATAATAATTACAACTGTCAGCGCCATAACCTGTGGGGTTTCAAGATTAATTTTTGCTTCATACAACAAACTGCCTAAAGCAACGTTGGGTCGGCATATAACCTCTGCGGCAACGCCCGATTTCCAGGCAAAACCCAAACCCGTAACGCAGGAAGATATAAAAGAGGGCAAGACGGTAGGAATGTGTATGTTGAAAATTTGTTTTACTTTTGAAATTTTAAAAATTTTTGCCATCTCAATTAAGTTGACGTCGGTACTGTCAATGCCTTGGCGCACGTTTGTCCACACAACAGGCATAACCATTAAAAAAGAAATAAAAGTGGGGACTGCGCCAACACGAAGCCATACAAAAGCCAAAATAATAAATGATGCAACAGGTGCGGCTCGTACGGTCTTTAAAAGAGGTGAACAAAGAAGGTCAAACAACTTAATATTTGCTGACAAAACAGCCCCTAAAACACCCAAAACAACACCCAAAACAAAGCCACCTAAAATGCGTAGCAAACTCATTGAGGTGCTATGCCAAAATGAAAAGGTTGCACCAAAATTTATAAGTGTGTTTAATGTCGAAATGGGAGTAGGCAATAAAACCTCTTTGCCTATCAATATTGCAGCAATCTGCCATACTGCAAGCCAGAACAGCAGACTAATGCAAAATTTAAAAATTTTATTTTTCATACCAGAAATTGTCGTCAGGCATTTCACCGCCAATAGATGCAGGTTTTGCGTCAAATAAAACCTTCAAATAGCCGCTAAGCTGTGTTTTTAGCTCATCTCCGGTTACAAATGCAAGACCGCAGTCGGGAATAGCCTTAGTGGTAACGGCTGCAGGGGTAGGAACAATCTTTTTGCTCTCGCAAATTGCGGCTGCTGCGGCAGGGTCGGCTTTAACTGCTTCAATAGAAGCTTTATATTCGTCAAGGAAGGTTTTAATAGCCTCGGGGTTTTCTTTTATAACAGATTTTTGTGCAACAACGCAACCCATCATAATAGAGCTGTCTTCACCAACATCTTCCCAAACATCAGCAAGGTTGATAACATTTTTTATATCAGCCTTTGTTTTAATAACGGTTGCGACAGGCTGGGGAACAATGCAAATTTCAGCCTTGCCTGATGCCATAAGGGTAGCAACCTCTTGCGCTTCAACTTTAAATTCAATTTTTATATTTTTTGTTGGGTCGATGCCGTTTTTATTTAAAAGATGGTTTACGATATACTCGGGGTTAGAACCCTGACCGGGCATATAAACGGTTTTGCCTTTTAAATCGGCAAAGCTTTTGACCTCGCCTGTTGTATCAAGAACATAAAGTACACTCAAAGTATTAACGGCAAGAATTTCAATCTCTTTGTTGGTTTTTGCATAAAGGTTTGCCGCAAGGTTGGTGGGAATGCAGGCGATGTCTGCTGTTTTGTTAATAACCTGTGCGGTTACATCCTCCGGAGCGGCGGCAACCGTAATGGTATAGTCGTTTTTTGTTTGGTTATTATCGCTTTTGTTTATAAGGTCAGCCATACCTACACCGGTAGGACCGCTAAGGCAATAAATGTTTAAAGATGCCGTTTCTTCCTGCTTCTTACCGCAAGCGCCAAGGCTTAAAATCATTACAAGGCAAAGTGCTGCGGCAAAAATTTTGGTTAATGTGTTTTTCATTTTTTATTTTCCTTTCGATATATAAAATTTTGTCCGTTACGGACTATTATTTTGTCTTTTTCCAACGTTTCAATTGCTCTGTAAAGACTCGAACGGCCGATGTTTAATGTTTTTGAAAGTTCGGTCATTCCTTTGCTGATAACAACAAGACCGTCATTGTCGGCGTTTAATTCAAAAAAGTCACGCACCTTAGTTAAGGCATCTTTTGCTGAAAGTGAGCCTACACGGTCGTTTAAAAAACAAATGCGAGTGGTTAAAGCTTTAATGTAGTTTATTGCGGTTGTGGGATACATTTCAAAAATTTCAACTAGTAACTCTTGGGGAATAAATAAAACCTCGCAGGACTTTTGAGCCAAAATATCAGTAACGTAGCGCTCTTTTTCAAACAAAGCTGCAGCGCCAAAAATGTCACCCTCATACAATCGCTTCATAACCGCACCGTCATTTTGCTTTGACGGTAAGTTTACCTTTGCCTCGCCACAAATTATTATTCCCAGACATTGAGAAAATTTTGAGTGAGTGAAGATGAAATCACCTTTATTAAAATGCGTTGCCGTAGGTAATATTTTTATAATATTGTTTATTGTTTGGCTATCTAAGCCGTCAAACAAAAACCATTCTTTTAGGTCAAACAATACTATCACCACCTTTAAAAGTGTCCCATTTGGTACACTTTTATTATAGACAGTGAAATTCCTTTTGTCAAGCAATAATATTGCAACAATGTCAATAATATGGTAATATTATAAATGGTGATAACAATGAAAAATTTAATTTTACTGTGTGATTATGGTCTTGACGATGCAGTAGCAACCGTGGCGCTTTTAAAAAACAAAAATATGTTTGGCCGCTTTGATATATTGGCTGTGGGTGGCAATGTGCCCGAGCGTGCGTCGTTTGACAATGCCGTTCGTCTGCTTTCGGTTTATAAGGGCGATAAAAGCGGAGTAACAGTAGTTGATACGTCCGAAATTGAACAACCTTCAGCATACCTTGCCGATATACATGGTGCAGACGGAATGGGTGCGCTTTTTGATATGCCAAAGCAAAACGATATACCGGTTGTAAAGTTTGGCGATTGGATTAAAACGGTAAGCGCCGAAAACAGCATTATTGTAAGTTTGGGTCCTTGCACCGTCACACAAATCATTTTAGAAAGAGTAGGCGAGTGTGAACTTTTGCTTATGGGCGGACACGTTAAAGCCGAACCAAACTATAAAGGTTTTGAGTTTAATTACGGCATTAACCCGCCTGCCTTTGCCGCATGCTTTAAATATCCCCATACGGTTGCAACGCTTGACACCTGTCATGTTGACCGCCTTAATTTCTATAACGAGAATCCATTAACAGACGAGCTTATGCGTATAATGGTTGATAAAATTAATCAACTTGATAAACTTCGTGGATTTAAACTCACTTGTGTTTATGATTATATTGCCGTTTGCAGCCTAATTTACCCCGAAAGATATGTAACAAAAACCGTAACCGACCCATTTGGCAACGTCATAAATCAGCTTGAATATGTATCAAACGAGCCGTTGGTAGTATAAAATAAAAAAACACAGGTGTTTTAAACATTTTTTGCTTGACAAGTAAAAACACCTGTGGTATATTATTTAGGCGCTGTAGAAAACGCTGGTGTAGCTCAGTTGGTAGAGCAGCTGATTTGTAATCAGCAGGTCGGGGGTTCAAGTCCGTCCACCAGCTCCACAGCATATAAATTTAATATGGGAGAGTTCCCGAGTGGCCAAAGGGGGCAGACTGTAAATCTGTTGTCAACGACTTCAATGGTTCGAATCCATTCTCTCCCACCAAAACGAACAACCCAATAGGGTTGGTTTTTTGTTTTGGTGGGAGAGAATGTTTGATTATGGACCATCGGTTCGGCGACGCAGCTCAAAAGGCGCGATAGCCTTTTGAGACTGCCAAAGTCTCGAGCACAGCAATTTTTTCGGTAACGCCCGCAG
>JAZSLU010000011.1:0-11125 GCA_045535505.1 Acutalibacteraceae bacterium
GACGGATGTTATACCCCTTTGCCAATTCCTCCACGGCATCGCAGTAGTCCTCATCCGTCCGCTGTACCGCCTTTTCTCTGCCGTTGTAGTAATATTCCTTTATGCGTGTCGCTTTGTCACCCAAAACGCACCACAGACCGGCAGAAAACGGGTTCATTGTGCCGTAGTCGGTGGAAATGTAGTATTCTCCATTTGACGGGATTTCGTCAACGATGTTCGGTTCTCCGAAGTCATAGACCAAGCCCTCGGACAGCACCCATTCACCCAAAATAAACCGCTGATAGAAAACACCGGCGAAGAAACTTTCGGCTCTTGCTATTTCCGCATCTCCCAAAATGGGGTTATCACGCATAAGGAAATGCAGGTGCTTTTTCTTCTTTCGGTCATCGGTCAGCCATTCCTTGTAAAACCAATGGTTCGGGCTTTCGGGGTTGCAGTTAAACCATAATTTAGCATTTTTAAACGACAAAGTTCTTGCTATTGCTTGGTCAACAAACGATTTCGGCATCAATGCCACCTCGTCAAACAGAACGCCAGCCAAAGTCAAACCCTGGATTAACGCTTGCGAACTTTCGTCTTTACCGCCAAACAGATAGAAATAGTTTTCCCTATCGGCACATCGCACCGTCAACATTCGGTTGCTGATTTTATACTGCGTTTTGAACGGCATCCCCTCAATCTGTTGGAACGGTCGCAGGATGTTTCTTTCGGCATTGGAAACGGTCTTGCCACAGATTGCAAAGTTGGTGCGGTCAAAGTTTTCCATTGCCCACAGAACGAAAGCGAAAGACATAACGATGGTTTTACCGCTACGGACAGCACCGTCACAGATTAAAACACCCTCATCGCTATAAGCGAATTTAATAATCTCCGCTTGCTTCTTTGAAAACTTATCAATCTGCATCTGTTACCGCCTTTTTAACCGCATCAAGGAAAGCCGCCTGCTTCTGCGCTTCGGTGTCGGCAATTTCGGTCTGTTCGCCCAGCAATTTGGAAAGTCGTTCAAGGTCGGACAGGTTGCCATCTTTCAGAGTGTTAAGGGTGCAGACGATGGTAAACAAATCTTTAATGCTCCCATCGTCCTGCAACCCCATCTTCGCCGCCAATTTCGACACTTGCGGATTATCCTTTGCCGCCGTGGATAGAAAGTCATTCAGTATTTTTTGAACGGTCTTTTTTTCTCGTCTTGCGATAGCGGAATTTATGCCGCCTCTCTTGGCTTCCTCTTGGGTAAACTTGTGTTCGCACGGTCTTAAATTCTGCTCATTCGCCATTCATCTCACTTCGCTTTTTAATCTTTTACGCAGTTTCCGCAAATACTTTTCGTAATCCCTTTTCAAGAACGGACTTGTAGTTGTAGCAAGTGCCTTTTCAACTCTTGCGATTTCTGCCTTTGTGTCAGTCATTGATAAGCACCGCCTTTTTTCCCGTGAGGGTTTCCCATCGCTTGATAATGACATCCACATAATGTGCTTCATACTCAATCATATAACAAGTGCGGTCAATCTGTTCACACGCAATCAGCGTTGAGCCACTACCGCCAAAGCAATCAAGGATAGCGTCATCTTCCTTTGTGAAGTCTTTAAGGATTTCAGCAATCAAGCCAACAGGTTTCTGCGTCGGATGCACTCTTGACTTGCCCTCAACGGCTCTTTCACCTTTTCGGCAAAGACCGTTCCAAAGCCAACGATACAATTTTGCGCCCTTGTCAAAAGAAGTCCAAGCCATTTCAACATCGGCAAAGTTGCCCGTGTTTTCTTTATCCCAAATACACCAACAAGCCTTGGGAGGTAGAAAGTCGGTGAAATAGTTACCGCCAAAAATGATTTGATTTTCGGACAGTTCTTTTACAATCTCAAAGTTGAGCCTTGCCGTGTCGGTTGTTTCATCGCCTTTGATAGCCATATATTTGTTGGTCTTTACAATGTTGTTTCCACCAACACTTCCAAAAGGCTTATCACCATCGATTTTATCGCCTTGAACAACATCAATGCCATACGGAGGGTCAGTAAACACCATATCCGCTTTCTTGCCGTCCATCAGCAATTCCACGGTTGCCTTGTCTGTGCTATCACCGCACATCAGCCTGTGTCTTCCCAACTGCCAAATATCGCCCAGCTTTGCAATCGGCTCTGCATCCTCGTCAACTTCGGGTGCTTCATCTTCCACAATCTCGGTTTCTTCTTCCTCGTCATCAATGCCGAAATCAAAGTCAAAATCGCTCAAATCCAATTCCGCCAATTCATCGGGAAGAATATCCAAATCCCACTCGGACAGTTCAGCCGTTGCGTTATGGGCAATCGCATATTCTCTCCGCTGTTCATCGGTCAGATGGTCAAGCCTCACACAAGGCACCTCGGTCATACCCAACTGCTTGCAAGCCAACATTCTGCCGTGACCCTCAACGATGATATTCTGCTCGCCCCAAATGCCGATGGCATCGCACATTCCGTACTTTTCAATGCTCCGTGCAATGTTGTCCACATCTTTCTTTTGATGCTTTCGGGTGTTCTTCTCATAAGGCTTCAATGCCTTAATCGGCAAATACTCAATTTTTAGTTCCATTTCCGTGCCTCCAAACAGAAAAATAGTGCATACAGATTTATCGCCCTTATCGGTTGGACTTGAACCAACACGCACGGGGTTTCGAGATTAACTCTACCGCTCCGCTCTCTAACCGATTGAGCATACGACAAAGGCAATAAACCTATATGCACTATTTTATCATATTTAATTTTGTTTGTCAATGTTGTGGCTTCCTCGCTTTTCTCAACACCTTAACAAATTCTTTTTTATCGGTAATTGAAAGTAGTTTGTAATATAATTGGTAGAATTTTATTCGTTTTTTCTTAAATGCTTTGCAACCGCCTCTAATTTCGGGAAAAGTTTCATTTTCGTCAACATATTTCTTGCAATGCTCAAATTTAATACAATCACCGCAGTTATTCATTATCCTCGCCCCCCTCTTGTTCCCATTGCTTTTTAACTTTTATTGAAAAGTCCGTGTTAGGATATTTGTTGATATACTCTCCAACGCTCAAAATTTCAAAATCGCTTATCTTTACTTGTTTTTTATTAATTTTACATAATTCTTTAACAAAATCTGTCAGTGTTTCCCAAAAATCAGGTGCGGTTGCTATGATAGTGTCACTTCCCTTTCTTGTTAAAACACTTGCAATTTTTACACTATTCATTGTCACCCACCAATTCTTTTTTTGCTTTATCTACTATGTTTAGAAAAACCGCTTTATTAAACTTGTCTTTTATCCCATATATACGCAATTCTTCGTGTAGCATTTCCGCAATTTCTTTGTATGCTTCGGCTTTGATTTGCTCTTGCGATTTGTTTAATTCAGTTAAAAGGGAAATTACTTTATCGGCTTTTGTATCTACAAGATATTTTGCTTCAGGTGATATTTCTTGCACACTTTCCAAATCCTCTATTTCTCTTTTTAACCTCTCATTCTCTGCCTTTGCTTGTTCTAACTTTTTATACAGTTTGAGAATATCACTCGTCATTTGTTGATTGTTTTTACTGTAATTCTCATTCTCTGCTTCAGCGATTTTAAGATTATCTTCCAACTCTAAAATTTTTTTAAGACGATAATCAAGTGTGTCAAACATTTCATCATTCTCTGCTTGTAGGCGGTCAAACAGGTCGATTGCATCTTGAAGAAGAATTGCCGAACACATAGGTTGACCGTTTAAGTAACAATCTTTGCAAGTATACTTGCTGTGTGAACAACCATTAGTAGACTTAGAACATATATCCAAAGCCTTTATAATTTCCTTATCGGTTAGTTTGTTATCGGGCATTTTGCTCACACTCCTTAAGTCACTTCCATTACTGTACTTTCGTATATCCTTATTCCGTCAGTTTGATAGATTTTATCTCCAACCTTACAAGGCGGTAGTATAACAGCGTTGTTAAGTAAACGTTCAACAATGTAATCTGTTTCTGTATGGTCGGTAACATCACCTGCATATTCCTCTTTGGCTTTGTCAACTAACTCTATCAGCCTATCTCTATCGGTCATAATTTACACCTCGTATTCCAATATCTTTTTAGTTTGTTTTCACTATACCAATCGGTACGCAAACCGCATTTTAAACAACAAATTCGATATGAATTATCACTATTTTTCGATTTTTCAACAAACAAGTCTTTTTCACTACTACAAAACGGACAAAGTTTTAATTTATCGGTCATTCGGTATCACTCCAATCTAATGCTTGACCGCAATTTCTACAAAATAAATCATATTTCGGTGGCGATAAGTATTTTTGCACTGTTACCCATTCATCACAATTCGGACAATGAGTAATTATGTCGTGATTATCTTTCGTTAAAACATCATCTTTTGTTGCAAGTCTAACATCGCCTTTACGCTTTTCGTCATCAACCCAAATTTCTTTTCTCAGCTTTTTCGGTATCTGCTTTTCAAGGGCGGTCAAAACAACCTTTTCACATTCGGCATATTTAATTCCCTCTATGTTCAATCCGCATTGTTTAACAAGTTCTAATGCTTCCTGTGGTGTCATTCGGCATCAACCTCGCTTTCAAGATTTCGCCCACACATAGGGCAATAGCGGTTTAACATTGGCAAGTAGACCTCGCCTGTAATGTCAGTTAATCTTTGCCTTAATTCTTCTGCTTCTGTCATTGGCGCAAGTAAAGGTGCTGTGTATTGAACAGTTTTAATATAAATCGGCACTTTGCAGAAATTACAAGCCATTATTTCGTTACCTCGCTTTCAAGCCATTTCTTTATACCGTCAATGCAAAACGGATAACAAAATGTGTTTTGATTGCAACTCTCACAATTTTTGCAAAACCTCATACAAGAAAAATTGCGTTGTGCGAGTAATTTTGCCATTTCCTCAACACTCATATTCCTTATGCGGTCATAGTTTGTTTGCAATTTGCTTGGCACTTTTCCACATATCACGCAAACTTGATTGCCTTCGGGTATTTCTCGACCACATATAACACAAGTGTTTGTTCCGTCTATATGCCCGTTTACTAAACTAACGTTTTCACCCATAATCATATCCTCCATTTATCCGCTAATTTTATAATTTCACGCATATATTCGTCAGGTGTCAAGTTTTGTTGTTGCAATTTCTTTTTCTCTTGCTCATATCTTGCAAGTCTATCTAAATAACACATCTTTAATCTCCTTTATTGATTTTTTGATTTCGGGTGCAATCCAAACAAATAAAGGTATTAAAAACATAAACATTTCGCCGCCTATTGCATTATACCCTCTTTCAATAGTTGCTAATTTATGTAAACCAACAAATGCAATTAATGTTAAAACACCTACCAAAAACCACTTAAAAATAAAACGTTTATTTGCTTTTAAAAATTTAATAAATTTCATTTCAAATCCTCCTTAACATCTTCAATTCTTACATAAACAATACTATTTGCTTTTATATCTTTCAATATCGCCGTGTGAATTGATTTGCCGCCATTATCAAATCCTAACTCATATCGGTAAGGGTGATATTCAATTTCTTTGTATAAAACCCTTACATCGCAACCAACCGCATACTTTTGGCATAACTCTAAATATCGTTTGCGTTCCATTATTCACCTTTTAACAGTTCTGGGTTGTCTATCGTGTTGCCAATAATCTCTTTTGTTTTCATTGTATCAACATTAAAGCCATTTTTTAAATATACGCCTTTTTCATAAAACATATATCTACCATTCGGCAAATCATATTTTACCACACAAGGCGAAAAGCCAAACATAACAATATCGTTTTCAAATACTTTTGTGCCATTCTTGTCGGTCAACCCTGTGTATTGTCCTATGGTTTCGGGGTCGACTTCACAAGTCCAAGCAATAGGTGAAATATGGTCAACACCGACATTCACAATAAACCCACGATTCAGCGAAGTATGATGACTATATGCACCCTGCACCCATTCGCCATTATCTACTCGTTTTCCACGAAATAAAACGTCTCTCATATCACATATTCCTCCCCTGTAATCTTTTTATATCCGTCAAGCAACCTTTCCCATTCCTCGTCAGTAATACGGCTCTTGCCAATGCCAAAATGATGCTTTTCGTAAAGGTTAGCCATACAGACACGGAAATATTCTTTGTTTTGCCAATCTTTGAAAGGTTTTAGGTTTACTGTCCCGCTTTTAGAAAAGCCAAAATCGCAAAAGTCTTTCGCATATTCTTCAAGCCGTTTTCCGTATCTCTTTTCATACTCATAAAAATAATAGCAGAAATATTGGTTTAATTCCATAGGGTGATATTCCATCACGCGATTAATCAACAAGTGGTTTGTAGTCCCCTTATCTCTCCAATCGTGCATAATCGCAACCAGTTCTCTTAACTGCCCCTTGAATTGTGCATCAGGCAGATAGGGTAAAAGTTTGTAATGCCATAACCTCATTTTGTTTCCTCCTTAATACCCAAAATGCAAACAATACAATCTTTCGTCTTTCAATTTTACCAACTCTCTTAAAGCGGCTAAAATCATATCATATCGCCAATATCCAAAATCATCTTTTTGCTTTTCTTTTTCGATGATTTCCAAAAGTTTTGCAGGAGTACATTCGGTCAGTTTTTCGCCATATCTATCTTCAATAATTTCAGTATTTCCATCATCGGCATAAATATAGCAATTAGTTTTCGGCATATTTCTTAAAATATTGCTTACACCGTAAACTTTGCATAAATTAAACTCTGCAATTTTTTCCGCAAACTTCTTTTCGCCCGTACCGTTAAAATTACTTTTTCTTACCACATAAATTTTGCTTTCATATCCCATTATTATTTCCTCCTTTATCTGTGGGCTGTTGTTAGCCGCCCTTATTCTACTGTTCTAATTCCGCACCTTTTGCGACAACCGTCAAACCAATAACCTTTTAGAATGTCATTTGCGCAAGCCTTGCTTTCAAAGACTCTTGCACGACCTAAATCTGGCACCCACACGGCTGTTCGACCAAGCAGCGGTACGGTTTCAATTCCTTTGAGATAGTGACCGTTGTGGACAATAACGCACTTTTTCTTCATATCTCATTGCCTCCTAATCAATATCAGGTGTTTGCCACCTATAGTCAAAAATCATAGCCAAAACGATAAACTATTTTATGTCACCCCTCCGCATGAACAAGATTTTCAATATCCTCGCATTCGGCATAAGTGAATCCGAGTGCAATCATATCTTCTGTAGCATCGCCTAAAACAATAGATGCCTCCATGTTCATATATTTAATAAACAAGCGAACAAAAATTTTATATGCTTCAATAGCCCCCTCACGGCTGAAAACTATCTTGTTACCAACTCTTGCGTTTACTCCGTATTTCATAATTTAAACCTCCAAGTTTTATGGGCTGTTGCCCTTGCTGTGATTATATATTAACATACTTTTTTATATTTGTCAACACTTTTTTATAAAATTTTTGAAATAATTTTATAATGTTTTTGATTTCATAAATAACTTGTTTATTATGCTATTTATACCGCAAACCCCGATAAATAAAGGGTTTACGGCATTTTCATAAATAACATAAACAAAATTCCTATATACCCCAAAAACAATATATAAAAATGCAATTCTTAAAAGTTTTACTTAAAAATGCTAATTATTATTTATATAAACCCCAAAAACCCCGATAAATAAAGGGTTTCTTATATAAATAGCAACATAAATAACATATAAATAGAACATAAATAACAATATAAATAATTAAAATTCAAGGTCGCCATCGTCAATTTCAGGTAATTTTCTCGGCTCTTTTTTATACCAAAACATTTGATTGCCAAAAGATGAATGATACTCAACTTTTCCTCGCTCCCACCCACCTATGCTTTGCAAAATTAGGGTGATTTCGTTGCTTTCTCTGCGAGTTGGTTTTGAAAACTCATTATCTAAAGCAAATTTCCAAAGCTCCATAATGCAAACTTTGTCTTTTTTATCAAGGTATGTTTCTATCATACCAATTCTATAATCATCTTCGACGGCTTGTTCTTGTTTTGCTCTTATATCCTCAAGCAACCGGCGGTCTGCATAAGGTTGTAATTCGCCCTTATCGTATAAATATTTTGCTTCCGCCCACGCTTGCAGAATATCAGCCTGTATTTCTTCTTTGTGGTCGTGCAGGTCATATCCGCTTGAATTTACCTTTACGGGATACCAACGGCGATTGCCTGTCTTATCGGTTAAAAACTGTTCTTTGTTGGTCGTTCCAATAAATACACATTGCCTTTTATGGTCTGTGGTGCGGCGGTCAAACGGTCTGCGATAACGGTCAACTAATTTTGTGATATATGACTTTACTGCTTCAACCTCTTTTGTTTTTGTAACTGCCAAAAGTTCAGCAATTTCACATATCCACGCACCCTCAATGGCTTCAATGCCCTTTTGTCCCTCGATTTCTGTTACTTCGGTGAAAAATTCGTCTTTAATTGCTAACCAACGAGCAAAAGTAGATTTCCCTTCGCCCTGATGCGTACCAATAAGAACAGCAACATCATCAAACTTACAACCAGCATTATAAAGTCGGTGGATGCCACCCGCAAAAACAAGGCGTGTAACTTCTCTAATGTATGGTGTATCTTCGCATTTTAACCATTTTATAAAAAGTGTTTGTATTCTTGGTGTGCCGTCCCATTCTACCGCTTCAATAATTTGCTTTATTGGGTGATATTCACGCTCTGCAAACAAAATACGCAAAGCATCGTCAAGTTTTTCTCTGCTGTGAATTTTGTATTTTTGTTCAATATAAAACCTTGCTTTACTGTCATCTTTATCTTGCCAACGTTCCAATTTACCGTCAACAATATGTTCAGGAGAATATGACAACTGATTAAAGCGCAGACTTTCAAATGTTTTATCGTTACGCAATATAAGAAGAAAATTATCAATGGTTGCTAAAGGTCTGCCTTTTCCGTCAAAAGAAAGTTCAATATTTCCATTCTTTTTTGCGTTTTCTCTCGCATAAGCATCAGCCATTTCCCTTTCTGCAAGGTCAAACGCTTTGAACATTCGCTTAACTTGGTCTTTTACCTCTTTATCCGCTTTGAGTTCTGCAAGTCGAGCAAAATATAATGATTTTAATTGTTCCCTTATTTCCGCAGATTCGGCTTGTATAGCATAAACATTTTCTTGCTTTAACAAGTCGGGTATTTCCATATATTTAATACCTTCTTCAAGCATATTGTTTTCTCCTTTCATCTAAACAATCTACTAAATATTCTTGGTATGATAATTTTTGCAAACTTTCCACAAAAAGCGGATGCAATTCTTCATCGGGTGATTTTGGCTTATAAATACGGCGATTATCGTCGAGCCTTTTCCATTCGTCAAACGCCGCCCAATATTCATTATTTGCTTTTTCTTTTTGATGATTTTTTCTTTCTCGCTCCGCCTTAATTGCCTTTTGTTTATAATGCGACCGCCTTAATTCTTCAAAAGTGTGGTCACCATAAATATTTAGTCCAAAATCTGCATCAATTTTTCGTAATGTGTCGGTAAAAAGTAAATTAAACATTTTTTGCACAAACGAAACAATGTCGCCGTGTTCGCCACACCCAAAGCAATGAAAATCTTTATCATATATCCGCATCGAAGGCGTTTTTTCGTTGTGAAACGGACAACACATAAACCCTTTTCGGTCTGCTTGATACCCATAACGTTCCAACACTTCACGCATTGTTAAACTATCTTTAATTGTTTGTACTGCATTTATACGCATAATATCAATCCTTTTTACTATGTGCCTTTTTATGACATTCTTTGCATAGTGTTATACCATTATCTATATCAAATCTCAATTCTTCATATTTGGCATAAGGCTTTATATGATGAGCATTTAATTCTCCACCAACTTTACCACAAACCATACAAGTATAATTATCTCTTTCAAATACTGAATTTCTCCACTCTTTATATTCTTTTGTAAATCTGTCTGCGTTTTTATTCTTTTCCCACGGAAATTTGCCACTTAAAATAGCGTGTATTTCTCCATCTTTTACAACTGCTCTTGCGGTGTCTAAATTAACACCACACCAACTTAAAAATGTTTTATCGTTAATAAACCCTTTTATAAAAGCACAATTTCTACAAATATGTTTATCTTCTCCGATTTTTATGTGTGGCGTGCAATCATCTAATTCGCACTTGCAAAAATCACAACTATAAATATCTGTTTCTATTTTTTCTTTTCCATATTTTATTATTATTGTCTTTTTATACATAAAATCTTCCTTTCGGGTAAAATAAAACCTTGCAAGTCAAGTGGTAGAGGCACTTAACCTACAAGGTCTATTGGTTGTTATTAAATTGTCCGTCATTGCTGACCTCTACTTCAACAACAACCTTTTCTATATTATACCCCACCCACGCAGGAAAGTCAAGGGGTAATTTCACTTTCAAGCCAATCAATTATATCATTTTCGGTATAGAACTCTCTGCCCAATTTCATAACAACCGATAGACTCAAATTGACTTTATGCAAGAAAAAAGCTAACTCCTCCACGCTCATTTCCTTTATTCGTTCAAAGTTTGTCATTTGGCATCACGCTTTCTTTTTGGTTTTTTTCTTCTAACAACATCATATTTGCAACGGTTTCCACATCAACAAAACTGTTCTTGCAAATTTCATAAAAAGCCTTTGCAAAACTAAACGAGCAAAACAATTCATCATTTTCAGGTTCAACATATAATTTCATTATCCGTCCTCCTCGGTGGTGTATTCTTCAAAATTATCGCAAATATACGGCTCAAATAAACCGCCAATTAAAGGCAATTCCATTTTTAATTCTTGCAACCGATAATTGATAATTCGGCAACAACACCCTAATAAATCTTTGTGGTATTCTTCATAAACACATTTTTTGCCATAAGGTACGCAAGGGCAATTACTCATTCAATCATCTTCTCCTTTCGTGTGGGTGGCGTTTGTTTCAATTTCTCCGCATTGGATATGTCTGTTTTCCGCTTCGTCTGTTTTGCAACGGTCAAAAAAACGGGCAATAAGAACACTTGTTTTTTCTTACCGTGTCATTGCAACGAATAACAACCTCCGAAAATTCAAACATATCGTCATATACGCTATTCATTCCCTACTCCCCCTCAATCTCTTTGTTCTGCGT
>JAZSLU010000041.1:0-2533 GCA_045535505.1 Acutalibacteraceae bacterium
GGGTTCAAATCCCTCCTTCTCCGCCAAAACAAAAAGACAGGCGATGCCTGTCCTTTTGTTTTGGTGTACCTAAATTGGTACATGGTTTGTGGTATCATTGACTTACAGAAGTAAATGATTATAATTATTTGCAAGAAACGAAAAAGATTATACAATCATGTAAAGATTATCTGAAAAGGAGTTATTAAAGTATATGGTAAACGAAACAATTGGCGGTATTAGTTTTGCGGATGTAATCTGTTATCAAACTCATCTTATATTGGGATATCAATACGAGGATGTGATACGTGCCCACAATAAGAAAGGTATAATCATTGCTTGCTTGCGTATGGGGTGGGATGATGCTTTTCGCCACACCTCTAAAAACGTAATAGACAAAGAAACCAACAAAAGCGTTTTGGAAACAGAAGCCGCAAAAAGCCCATGGCGAAACGAATGTTTCATTAACGAAGCGATATTGAGTGATGAGCGCCTTTATAGCACATTTTGCGCCTTTGCCAAGGCGAAATACGCAAACGAAAAAATACAAGCAGTAACCAGCCGTATGGACGATTTGAAAGAACTCATTGGAAAGTATAAAGAAGTTGAGGGAGAAAAACAGGTATGCTTTGGCCATATTCAAAAAATGTTTAATATGGCAATAAAGATGTATCTTTGCATTTATATGTGTAGAGCATATTTACCTTTTACTCACGACAAAGCAGAGATTTTCGATATGGAGATTATTGACAACATAGTAAACGCCGATTGCCCTATCGATAATTATGTTCTTGCAAGTTTGAGCAAACCCTACTTGAAATGGAACAAATTGGGAACAGATGACGATGCCAATTCTATTGATAAATACAAGGAAGTGCAAACATTGATTTGGAAGAAGGTATGGGGAAAAAGCAAACTTTCTTATGATTTTACGGAATGGAATAAATTTATGTATTCTTGACTCATATGAAATCGGCTACTTAAAACAAACGAGGAAGATACTATGAACATGACTATTTAATATCGTTAGATTACAATAACTATTATTCGAAAATGGTTGAACGAATCAAGCAATTAAAAATTCTCAAAAGATTCTTCCAACCTCAAAATTTTTTGTGAATAAAGATGAAACAACAAAATCGTGTGGGAAACCGAGGGCAACGAACCTTCTCCGCCGAAGCGAAAAAGCGCAGGCGAGCAAAAATACGGACACCGCGAAAACCAATCATGTATCGAAGCTATACGACTATCGTCGAGAGCTATTTTTATGTTTATATTTACTTTTGATTTGCTTTGTGATATTATGATGGTAAACATAAGAAATGAGGTGTTTATATGAAAAAAACCCAAAAAGTTTTTTTGACAATTTTACTCTGTATAGCAACGCTCACTACATTATCTTTAACTGCATTTGCAGATAGTTTTCCGTCCAGTGACCAAATAATTAAACCCGGTATACAACCCCCGATGATCACCATGTTAAAAGAAAACGGCGGACTTTTATTTACAACATTGTTAATCGGAATTGCATTGGGAATCGGCGGAACTTTGTTGGTTCAGCATATTCGCCGTAAGAAAAAACAGTGAATATTTTTGCTTTAATTGTTGCTTTTTGCGCGGTCGTATTCGGTGTGATAACCGTTTTTAAGCAACAAACCAGGTTGTTTTATAAAATTGTTGTATTTTCCGCAGGCTCGTATTTGTTGGCGGTGATCTATCGGGTTCTTTATGCGATTTTAATACCCGTTCCCGCCTTTCACGCAGGGTATTTAACCTATGCAGGCACATTTTTGTTTTTGCTCAGCGGCTTTTTTGCCGAGCCAAAAGAGACTTTTAAGGGAATAAAAACACGCGCAAAAGTGCTGGCAATGATACCTGCTCTGGTTATCATTGCGTGGGGTGTATGGAATACAACAAACGGGCATAGCATTCTTTCGCAATTATTATTGATTCCTGTTGCGCTGACTGCATATTACGCGTTTTTGGGGCTGCTTATTCCGTCAAAAGCCGGTGAATATGCCTATGCCATGCGTGTTTATCATATTATTGTCTTGCTGTTCTGTTTGATGCAGCCTATTATGTTGGTGTCTATGCTCACTCGTGAACACACGACCTTGCCGATCTTGTTCCATTCTTTGTTGTCGGCGGCTACGGTGATAACCGCTTATTGGGGGTGCAAGCGATGGTCTATATAATTTTCATTTGCTTTGCAGTTCCCCTGGCGTTGATGCTCCCGATTATAAAGGGGCAATCTCGTTCGTTGATTTTGTTTATGCTTATCGGTGCTTTTATGGCGGTGAGCGCGTCCGAAATCAACGGCGTGTTGAGCCTGTTGTTTCAACTGCCTGTTTATGACGTGTCGGTGAGAATTGCTCCCGTGACGGAAGAATGTATGAAGGCATTGCCTGTGCTGGCTTATGCGTTTCTGTTCAGTGATGATAAAAAAATCGTGTTACCACTTGCTATGTCATTGGGAATCGGTTTTGCGATTTTGGAAAACACCTATTATTTAATCAATTCTTTTCAACAAATTAATCTGCTGTGGGCGTTGATA
>JAZSLU010000021.1:0-22713 GCA_045535505.1 Acutalibacteraceae bacterium
TGAATGCTCTTATGCGCTGCACCGTAGCGTTAACTCAGATGAACGGAAGCTCTGCTTCAAACGTTATCGCACCCGAGGCAACTATGGTCTCCAACATCCGACTCAACCCACACGATACTATCGACAGTGCCCTTGAATATCTGCGTTACGTTGTCGATGACGAAAGCTTTGAGGTAACCGCTCTTCACGGTATGAATCCCAGCCGCATTTCGATTACCGATTACGACGGATGGGATTGAGTAGCAAACGCCGTCGCCTCCACTTGGAAAGGCACCATTGTAACGCCCTACCTAATGGTACAATGCTCCGACAGCCGCCATTACGGCAAAATTTCCGACAAGGTTTATCGTTTTTCGGCAATGGACTTAACAAGCGAAGAACGTGCAACCATTCACGGACATAATGAGCGCATCCGTCTTGAAACACTTTATAAATCTGTCGAATTTTTTATAAGACTAATAAAACAATGCTAAAAAGGAACGATTGAATTGAACGAATTTTATCTTAAACCAAAATTTTTCTCTGTAATGAAAAGTTACACAAAAAATCAATTTGTAAACGACCTTATTGCAGGTGTTATCGTCGCAATAATCGCCCTGCCCTTATCAATCGCTTTGGCATTGGCATCCGGCGTTGAGCCCGCTTGCGGTGTTTACACCGCCATTGCCGCCGGCTTCGTTGTAGCGTTGCTTGGCGGCAGCCGCATACAAATTGCGGGTCCTACCGCCGCTTTTGCAACCATAGTTGCGGGAGTTGTGGCAACACAAGGTATGGACGGTCTTTTTATTGCAACCATTATGGCGGGTATCTTGCTTATAATTATGGGTGTGCTGAAACTCGGCTCACTTATAAAGTTTATGCCCCACCCTATAACCGTGGGCTTTACAGGCGGTATTGCAGTCACAATTTTGCTTGGTCAAATTAAAGACTTTTTAGGTTTAACCTATGCGGCAGGCATTCGTCCTATTGAAACATTGGAAAAGGTTGAAGCAAACATTGAATTTATTAACACTTTTTCCCCTCAATCGTTACTTATTGGTGCTATTTCGCTAGCAATACTTATTGTTTATCCCAAACTTGAGAAGCGCATCCCCGCATCATTGATTGCGGTTGTTGTAGGCGCCGCTTTGGTAGGACTCATCCCTGCATTAAACGATGGCGTTTACACCATTGGTGAACTTTACACCATCCCCCAAGGTTTACCCAAGGTTAACTTTAGTGCAATGGATTTTAGTATGCAAAAAATTGTTGTAGTTATACCCAACGCCGTCACCATTGCAATTTTAGCGGCTATTGAATCTTTGCTTTCCTGCGTGGTTGCCGACAATATGGTAAACTCAAAGCACAACTCAAACGCAGAGCTTGTAGCGCAAGGCTTTGGCAATATCGCATCGGTGCTGTTTGGCGGCATTCCGGCAACAGGCGCTATTGCAAGAACCTCTGCAAACGCCAAAAACGGCGGTAAAACCCCCGTTGCAGGTATGGTTCACGCATTAATTTTGTTGCTTGTTTTGCTTTTTTTAATGCCTTATGCCGCTCTCATTCCAATGCCTACAATCGCCGCCATACTGTTTATGGTTGCTTATAATATGAGCGAGTGGCGCGGTTTTGTAAAGATTGTAAAAACCAAAAACGCAGTGGATATTATTCTGCTGTTTGTAACCTTTGCGCTTACGGTAATTTTCGACCTTGTGGTTGCAATAGCCGTCGGCGTGGCAATTAAAATTATTATCGTTATAGCACAAAAAATCTTTTCACATTAAAAAAAGCGACCGTATGGTCGCTTTTTTATCTTTGGGTTCCTATAAAGAACAGTGCCAGTGTGCCGGGTCCCGAATGGGCGCCGATAACTGCGCCAACGTCGGTTATAATTTCTACCCTGACGCCGTATTGCTCTTTTAACATATTTTCAATTTCACTTACGCTATCTTCACAGTCGGCATGGCTTATAAATACCGTGCCGTCTTTTTTATCTTTTGCCAACTCGCCATACTTATCACAAATGTACTTTAATGTTGCTTTTCTGCCGCGCACCTTCGCCTTGCTGATAAGATGTCCCTCGTTATCAACATGAAGCACCGGTTTTATGTTAAGCACTGTACCCACAAATGCCGCTGCGGCACTAACCCTGCCGCCACGTTTTAAGTAAACAAGGTCGTCAACCGTAAACCAATGGCAAAGATTAAGTTTGATGCTTTCAATATACTCTGCAACAGCCTCTATGCTTTGGCCCACCTGTCTTTTTTGCACAGCCAAATAAACGAGCATACCCTGTCCCGCAGATGCCGCAAGGGTATCAACGGTTATAATTTTTTGGTTGGGATATTTTTCGCTCAATTCATCAGCCGCCATTTTAGCACAGTTGTAGGTTGTTGAAAGTCCCGAAGAAAAACCAAGATATAGCACATTTTTACCCTGCTTTAAAAGTTCTTCAAAGACTTCTACAAAACTTCCTGTGTTTATGGCAGATGTTTTTGCAACGGCACCGCCACGCATTTTGTGATAAAACATTTTTGCGCTCATATCAGAGTTTTTATATTCCTTTTGCTCACCCTCAAAGCAAAAAGTGAGGTCGAGGCTTAAAACGTCCCATTTTTTTAAAATTGAACCATTAATATCACAGCCTGAATCTGTAAAAATAACAAAGTTTGTATCAGTCATATTATTTTCTCCTTTTAAAAAGCTACCACCTTATTTTAAGTGCCATAACATATCTTTTGCAACCTACTGTATAAAAAAGTGCTCTACTGACAAAAACACCCTCTCTACAGACGGTAGAATTGACAATATTTTCATTTTTTGCTTGACATATTTTATCTTTTGATATATAAATTATGTGTACTATTTTTTTGCGAGGTGTAACGGGATATGTTCTTTAAGTATGAATATTATTATTTTTATTTTAAACAGGGCTGCCCGTTTGCACACTGAAAAGGTTTTTTCGGTTAAAAAATAACGGACAGTCCGCAATCGCTTTTGCTGTTTTCAGCACAAGAGGATTGCGGTTTTTTTATTGGAGGAAATGTAAATGAGCGAACTTGAAAATATAAGAGAAATTATTAACAAAACCGACAAAGAGATGGCGAGTCTTTTTGAAGAGCGAATGAACGCCGCCGCAATGGTTGCCGCCTATAAAAAAGAGCGTGGCTTACCTGTTGACGATTTTTCTCGTGAGCAAGAAATTATAAAACGCAATTCTCAATATATTGAAAACGAAGATTTGCGTTCTTATTACATAAATTTTTTGCAAGACCTTATCGGTCTTTCCAAAAAATATCAGCATCGTTTACTTGACGGAATGCGTGTAGCATACAGCGGCGTTGAGGGCGCTTTCGCAAACATTGCAGCCGAGCGTATTTTCCCCAATGCAACAGCCGTTGCGCATCGTGATTTTAAGGCGGCATATGATGCCGTTGTAAACGGCGAATGCGACTGTGCGCTCTTGCCTGTTGAAAACAGCCATAACGGTGATGTCGGTCAGGTGTTAGACTTGGCATTTTTCGGTCCTCTTTTTGTTACCGGCGTTTATGAAATTGACATTATTCAAAATTTACTTGCCGTAAAAGGCACCGCAATTTCAGATATAAAGCAGGTTATAAGCCACCCGCAAGCCTTGGGCCAATGCGCCGCTTTTATAAGAAAACACGGCTTTGAGGCAGTTGAAGAGGTAAACACCGCTGTTGCCGCCAAAAAGGTTGCATCTTTAAACCGTCACGATATTGCCGCAATCGGCAGCGAAGAGGCGGCAAAAAAGTTTGGGCTTGAAAAAATTGAAAGCCACATAAACGAAAGCGGCTCTAACACCACACGTTTTGCCGTATTTACGAGGGCAGACAAAACCCCCAGCGCTACCGACCGCCATTTTATTATGCTGTTTACGGTTAAAAACGAGGCGGGTTCGCTTGGTAAAGCGGTATCGGTTATCGGTGAGCATGGGTTTAACCTTCGTGCATTAAAAAGCCGACCCACAAAAGAACTTATTTGGGATTATTATTTTTATGTTGAGGGCGAAGGAAATATTAACGGCGAACAAGGCAAACAAATGCTTAAAGAACTTAAAAAATGCTGCAACCACTTAAAAGTATTGGGCAGCTTTGAAAAAGAAATACATATTTAGGGTGAAAAAAATGATTATTCCCGTTTTGACACAAAGCGGTAAATACAATATTGTTTTACAGCGTGGCGTTTTGCAAAATGTAAACGAACATATAAATCTTGACAGACGTGTTTTAATTGTCACCGACGACGGTGTGCCAAAGGAATATTGCGCCACCGTAGCAAAGGCTTGTAAAAGCCCTGTTATTGTTGAAATAAAGCAGGGAGAAGCCTCAAAAAACCTTGAAAACTGGCAATTTATCTTAAGCAGTTTGGTAAAAAACAACTTTACCCGCTCTGACTGTGTTGTTGCCCTCGGCGGCGGCGTTGTGGGCGATATGGCAGGTTTTGCTGCATCAACCTTTATGAGAGGTATTGATTTTTACAACATTCCCACCACACTTTTATCACAGGTTGACTCGTCAATCGGCGGTAAAACCGCAGTTGATTTTATGGGATTAAAAAATATTGTAGGCGCATTTTATGCACCAAAGTGTGTGATTATTGACCCCAACACATTAAAAACCTTGCCAAAAAGACAAATTGCAAACGGCCTTTGCGAATCTGTTAAAATGTCACTTACAAGCAATGCCGAACTTTTTGAGCTTTTTGAATGTCAAAATGCTTTTGATGACGACACGCTGGATAAAATTATTGAGCAGTCCTTACTCACAAAGCGCTCGGTTGTCCAGGCAGATGAGCACGAAAGCGGCCTTCGCAAAATATTAAATTTTGGACACACCCTTGCCCACGCTATCGAGAGTATTAACCAAATGCAAAACTATTATCACGGCGAATGTGTGGCTTTAGGCATGTTGCCTATGTGCTCTCAAGAGGTAAATAAAAGGCTTATTGCCGTTTTAGAAAAATTAGGGCTTCCCACACATTTTAGCGGTGATGCAAACAGCATTATTGAAGCTTGTCGCCACGATAAAAAAGCTTTTGGCGACAATATTACGGTAGTAACGGTTGATAAAGTTGGGCAGTACAATCTCAAAAGCATTCCTTTTAGTGAATATGAAAAACTTGTTATGCAGGTGATTAAATAATGAAAAACGTTTTTGGAAACAATCTGAGCGTTACCCTTTTTGGCGAAAGCCACGGCCAAGCAATCGGCGCTGTACTTGACGGTCTTGCACCCGGTATGGACGTTGACTATGCTGTTATTGAAAAAATGCTGTCTCTTCGCCGTCCCAGCGGCGAAATTTCGACCGCAAGGTGCGAACAGGACAAGTTTGAAATTTTAAGCGGTGTTTTCGAGGGCAAAACCACAGGAACGCCCTTATGCCTTGTTATAAAAAACGAGGACACCCGCTCCAAAGATTATTCCGCAACGAAAAATTTGGCACGTCCGTCTCATGCCGACTATACGGCGGCTTGTAAATATCACGGTTTTCAGGATTATCGCGGCGGTGGACATTTTAGCGGACGTATTACGGCGGCGCTTGTTGCCGCAAGTGGTATCGTTATGCCCGCTCTAAACAAAAAAGGTATAAAAATTGCAACCCATATTGCAAACGTCGGCGGTATAACCGACCGCGAATTTTGCAACTTGGAAGACGATGTTAAATTATTAAACAAAACCGACTATGCCGTGCTCGACAGCGCCAAAGGCGAACAAATGAAAGAAAAAATTAAAGCCGCAAAACAAACAGGCGATAGCCTTGGCGGTGTGCTTGAAAGCGTTATTTTAGGACTGCCTGAGGGTCTTGGTGAGCCTTGGTTTGATACGGTTGAGGGTTTGCTGAGCCACGCACTTTTTTCTATTCCCGCAATAAAAGGTGTTGAGTTTGGTGCAGGTTTTGGCTTTGCCAATATGAGCGGCTCTCTTGCCAATGATGCCTTTTGCATCAAAGACGGTAAAATTTGCACCCGTACAAACAATTCGGGCGGTATAAACGGCGGTATCACCAACGGTATGCCTGTTGTTTTACGCTGTGCCGTGCGCCCCACCCCCACCATTGCAAAAGAGCAAGACACAGTCGATATGGCAAACAATACAAACGCTCAACTTGCCGCAAAAGGCAGGCACGACCCTTGCATCGTTCACCGAGCACGTGTTGTTGTTGACGCCGTTTGCGCTTTGGTTGTTGCCGATATGCTGAGCGGCCGTTTTGGCACGGATTGGCTGGGTGAATAAATGAACTACGGACTTATTGCGCAAAAGCTGGGGCACAGTTTTTCTAAAATTGTACACAATATGCTTTTTGACTATGATTACGAACTTTTAGAGCTTGAGGTTGAGCAATTAAAAACCTTTATGCAAAAAAAGGATTTTAAGGCTATAAACGTTACAATTCCTTACAAACAGGCGGTTATTCCTTATCTTGATTATGTCAGTGATGTGGCAAAAAACATCGGCGCCGTAAACACAATAGTAAATGACGGCGGCAAACTGTACGGCTATAATACTGATTTTTTTGGTATGATTTCGCTTATTGAAAAAGCCCAAATTGCACTAAAGGATAAAAACGTTTTGATTTTAGGCAGCGGCGGGACAAGCAAAACAAGCAAGGCCGTTGCACAGCATCTTGGTTGCAAAAGCCTTAACGTTGTTTCAAGAAACGGCGGCGACGGCAAACTTTCTTATAGCCAGGCTTTGCAAATGAAAGACACGCAAATTATCATTAACACTACCCCTTGCGGTATGTTCCCAAACCTTGATGATTGCCCTATTGATATAGACGCTTTTGGAAAATTAGAGGGCGTTGTTGACGCCATTTATAACCCTCTTTGCTCAACTCTTGTGTGCAAAGCAAAACAAAAAGGCATTAAGGCAACAGGCGGTCTTTATATGCTTGTTGCACAAGCGGCCCTTGCCGCCGAAAAGTTTATTGGCAAGACGGTGCCAATAAGCGAGATTGAGCGTGTATATAACGGTGTTCTGGCAAAAAAACAAAACATTGTGCTTATTGGTATGCCCGCAAGCGGCAAAACAACCGTTGGCAAAATATTGGCGCAAAAACTCAATATGCCCTTTGTTGATACCGATACCGAAATCGAAAAACAAGAGGGGTGTACAATACCCCAAATTTTCAAAGAACGTGGCGAAGAAGCTTTTAGAAATATTGAAAGCCAGGTTATTAAAAACCTTGCCGCAAAGCAAGGCTTTGTTATTGCAACAGGCGGCGGCGCCATTTTGCGAGAGCAAAATGTTGCGGCTCTAAAACAAAACGGCATTTTATATTTTATTGACCGCAAATTAGAACTGCTTATTTCAACGTCTGACCGACCCCTTTCTTCAACAAAAGAAGCTTTAACAATGCGCTATAATGAGCGATATGATAAATATTGCACTTGCTGTGACAAAAAAATTGATGGAAACGGTTCGCCACAGGCGGTAGCAAACGAGATTGAAAGGATACAAAATGTATGAAGTTGTTAGTTATTAACGGACCCAATCTTAATATGTTAGGAATTCGTGAGCCCGAAATTTACGGCAACGAAACCTATGCCGATTTATGTTCTCTTATTAAAGACCACGCAAAAATAATTGGTATAGGGGTTGAAATTTTTCAGTCCAACCACGAGGGCGACCTTGTTGATAAAATACAGTTGGCTTATGGCAAGTTTGACGGTATAGTTATAAACCCCGCCGCCTACACCCATACAAGCGTTGCCTTGCTTGATGCTCTTAAAAGCGTTGGCATTCCGACTGTCGAGGTACATATTTCCGACGTATCCAGCAGAGAGGATTTCAGACAGATAAGTTATGTACGTGAATATTGCCTTGCAACAATTTCGGGGCACGGTTTTTCGGGATATTTGGAAGCAATGAACATTCTTTGCTCGGAGGCGGAAGAATGCGAGTAACCTTCACACCCTCTTTGGCAAGGGGAACCATTACAGCACCCCCCTCGAAAAGCATGGCTCATCGGGCATGTATATGTGCCGCCTTTTCAAAAGAAAGTAGGGTTTCAAACCTTGCTTTTTCAAAAGATATTACAGCAACTCTTGACTGTCTTAAAAAACTTGGTGCAAACTGTAACCTTTCAGACGACCAAGCCGTTTTAGGCGGCATGAGCCTTGAAAACGTGCTTGACGGAACAACTCTTTTTTGCAACGAAAGCGGAAGCACATTGCGCTTTTTAATTCCCCTTTGTATGTGCGCTGATAAAAAAATTACCCTTTGCGGCAGCGACCGTCTTTTTGAACGTGGGCTTTCTGTTTACGAAGATATTGCCAAAGAACAAAATATTATATTCGAAAAAGGCAAGGACAGTCTTACCGTTTGCGGCAAACTTAAAAGCGGCAATTATCACGTACGTGGCGATATATCAAGCCAATTTATCAGCGGACTTTTGTTTGTTTTGCCCATCCTTAGCGGTAACAGCACTTTAAGCGTTGAGGGCAAATTTGAAAGCGCATCTTACGTTGATTTAACTATTAGTGTGCTTAATCAAAGCGGTATAAAAATAAAAAGAGAAAACAACATTTTTTACATAAAAGGCAACCAAGAATATAAAAACATTAATTATACAGTTGAGGGTGACTGCTCTAACGCCGCATTTTTAGACGCTTTTAATTATATGGGCGGCAAGGTTTTAACACAGGGCTTAAATCCTCAAACCTTGCAGGGTGACAGAGTGTATAAACAGATTTTTGACGGTTTGCAAAACGGCAAAACAACTTTTGATTTGTCCGATTGTCCTGATTTAGCACCTGTATGTTTCGCCCTTGCGGCATATTTGGGTAACGCCACCTTTACGGGCACTGCACGCTTAAAAATCAAAGAAAGTGACCGCGCCGCTGCAATGGCAAGTGAACTTGCAAAATTTGGCGCAAAAGTTACAGTTTTAGAGAATTCAGTCATTATAAATGGTGGCAATTTGCATGCACCCAACGATATCCTTTGCAGTCACAACGACCACCGCATTGCAATGGCAGTTTCACTGCTTTGCACAAAATTCGGCGGCACTCTTTTGGGTGCAAAGGCCGTGCAAAAAAGCTTTCCTAACTTTTTTGACCTTTTAAAGATCTTAGAGATTGGACTTGTTACAGATGCAACTTGATAAAAACAGCAAAATTTTAATAATAGGACTTGGCCTTTTGGGCGGCAGTTATGCAATGGCGCTTAAAAAACAAGGTTTTACGGTTTTTGGCATAACAAAAGAACAATCAAGTATCGATTACGCTTTGCAAAACAACCTTATTGATAAAGGCACAACCCAAATTGATGAACAACTGATAGCCGATGCCGATATTATAATTTTTGCGCTTTATCCTCACATTTTTGTCAACTGGATAAAGCAAAACGGACACCTTATAAAGCCGCACACCCTGGTTACCGACGTTACGGGCGTCAAAGAATCGGTGGTTTATGACATTCAAAACTTTCTGCCTAAGGATGTTGAGTTTATTTCGGCTCACCCTATGGCAGGTAAAGAAACTGCCGGTGTCGAAAATAGTGACGATTGTATTTTCAATGGTGCAAACTATATTGTTGTACCAACGCAAAAAAACACCCAAAAAGGCATTGAAACTTGTAAAGAGTTAGGCAAAACGTTAGGCTTTGCACGTATATCGGTGCTTTCGCCAAAAGAGCACGATAGAATGATTGCCTTTTTGTCCCAGCTTACACACTGCATTGCCGTTTCTTTAATGTGCGCAAACGACAATGAAAATCTGGTGCAATACACAGGCGACTCTTTTAGAGATTTAACCCGCATTGCCGACATAAACGACGAAATGTGGAGTGAGTTGTTTTTAGAAAACAAACAGGCATTATTACAAGAGATGGATGCCTACCGTTCAACCTTTGACAAGCTTTATGAACATATAAAAAACGGCGAAAGAGAAAATATGCGCGAAATGATGCGCCTATCAACCGAGCGCCGCCGCAAATTCAACAAGAAAGCGTGACCTTTATTATGAAAAACATGGAATTTTACCGTAAACTGCCTGTGCCTCGCAAACTTAAAGCAGAAAATCCCGCAAGTGATGCGATGTTGGCAATAAAACAGCAGCGCGACCAAGAAATTAAAGCGATTTTTGAAGGCACATCAGACAAATTTTTACTTATTATCGGCCCTTGCTCTGCCGACCATAGTGAGCCTGTGCTCGAATATATTTCAAGGCTAAAAATTATGCAAGAGCAGGTTAAAGACAAAATTGTTATCATACCGAGAATTTATACCAACAAGCCTCGCACCACAGGCGAGGGTTATAAAGGTATGTTGCATCAGCCCGACCCCGAAAACGCACCCGATATGCTTAAAGGCATTCTTGCCATTCGCAATTTGCACATGGCGGCAGTGCGCGATTACGGCTTTACCTGTGCAGATGAGATGCTTTATCCCGAAAACCACCGTTATTTGTCCGACCTTTTGGGTTACGTTGCGGTTGGCGCCCGCTCGGTTGAAAATCAACAGCACCGCCTTACAGCAAGCGGTTTGTCCGAGCCTGTTGGCATGAAAAACCCAACAAACGGCAATTTGACCATAATGATGAACTCAATTCATGCGGCGCAAAGCAGTCATATGTTCATATACAGAGGTTGGGAGGTTCAAACCAAAGGCAACCCCCACGCTCACTCAATTTTGCGAGGTTATTTTGATTTTGCCGGAAAAAGCGTTTCAAACTATCATTATGAAGACTTGGTTAAACTTAACGAACTTTACAACGAATCCGGTCTTGTTAACCCAGCCGTTATTATCGACACAAACCACTGCAATTCGGGCAAGAAATATCTTGAGCAAATTCGCATTGCGAGCGATGTTGTTCATTCTCGCCGCCAAAACAATGATATAAAGCATCTTGTAAAAGGTCTTATGATTGAAAGTTATCTTGTTGACGGCGCTCAAAAAGCAGATGAGCACACCTTTGGTTGTTCAATAACCGACCCCTGTCTTGGTTGGGAAAAAACCGAAAAATTAATTTTAGATATTGCTAATGAATTATAAAAAAGCGACCGCTACGGTCGCTTTTTTGATTGCTATTTATTATATTTTCTGCTACAATTATTTAGTATAATAAGACTTTTCTCGGGGGATAAAAATGGTTGATAAAAACGAGTTTTTAGCTTTACGAAAAAGGGTTATCGAAAAGACCTTTGGAAAGCTTAACAAAATGCAGTTTGATGCCGTAACGACGGTTGACGGTCCTATGCTGGTACTTGCGGGTGCGGGTAGCGGCAAAACTACCATGCTTGTTAACCGTGTTGCTTGTGTTTTGCGCTTTGGCAACGCATATAACTCTGATTTTGTGCCCCCGTATAACGACACCGACATTACCGCCGCATACGATTATCTTGACGGCAAAGCCAACATTTTGCAAAGCAACGCCTTTTCGGTTGGCGCCCCAAAACCTTGGCAGGTTCTTGCAATAACCTTTACAAACAAAGCGGCAGGCGAAATAACCGACCGATTAAATTCGGTTATGGGCGAAAATGCCCAAGGCGTCTGGACAGGCACATTCCACTCGGTTTGCGGCAGAATGTTACGCCGCTTTGCCGACAAATTGGGTTACACGTCAGAATTCACCATTTATGACGAAGATGACCGCAAGCGTATGCTGAAAGATATTTATAAAAAGTTTAATATTGACGAAAAAATGCTGCCGCTCAATACTGTGTCGCACGAAATAAGCCGAGCAAAAGACTCTCTTATTACACCCGAACAATATAAAAACAACCAGCAGAGTGATTTTCGCAGCGCAAAAATCGGGGACATTTATGCCGAGTATCAAAAGCGTATGAAAGCCGCCAACGCAATGGACTTTGATGATATGATTTTTAACGCCGTTGTGTTGCTTGTAACTGTTGACGAGGCGAGAAGCCTGTTCCAAAACCAATTCAAATACATTTTTGTTGACGAATATCAGGACACGTCACACGCACAGTATATGCTGGTTAAACTGCTTGCTCACCAATGGCGCAATATATGCGTTGTGGGTGATGACGACCAAAGCATTTATCGCTTCCGTGGTGCAACCATTGAAAATATTTTAAACTTTGAAGAAGAATATGGCGCCGCCGTTATCCGCTTGGAACAAAACTATCGCTCAAGCGCAAACATTCTTAATGCCGCCAATGCAGTTATAGCAAACAACCGCGGCAGAAAGGGCAAAAACTTGTGGACCGACAAGGGTGACGGACAAAAAATTGTGGTACATAAAGCCCTCAACGAAACAGAAGAGGCTCGATTTGTTGCTGAACAAATTTTAGAAAATGTGCGCAAGGGCGGTAAATTTTCAGACCATGCAATTTTGTACCGTGTTAATGCACTTTCACGAGGTTTTGAAAACGCCTTTGCAAGAAGCGGTATCCCTTACCGAGTTATCGGCGGTCACCGCTTCTACGACCGCAAAGAAATTAAAGATATTTTGGCTTACCTTTGCGTTGCCGCAAACCCTAATGACCGAGTTCGCCTAAAGCGCATAATTAACGAGCCAAAACGCGGCATCGGTAACGTAACCATTGAGCGTGTGGACGAGTTTTGCGACTTAACCGGTATTGCGCCCCTTGAAATTATGAAAAATGCCGCGCAATATAAAGATATTGCACGAGCCACTACTGCACTCAAAGAATTTGCCCTTATGATGCAAGAGTTGGTAGATGCCGCCAAAACCACATTACCACATCAAATGATAGAGTTAATTTTAGATAAAACCGGATATGCTCAAAGCCTTTATGCACAAGGTGCCGAAGGACAAGAGCGCCTTGAAAACGTAAAAGAACTTATATCTGCCGTTATGCAGTATGAAACCAATGCCGAAGAGCCCAGTGTGCAGGGATATTTGCAGGACGTTGCGCTTATAACCGACATCGACTCCTACAACGCCGACAGCGACCTGTGTGTTATGATGACAATCCACGCCGCCAAGGGTATGGAGTTTAAAAATGTTTTCCTTGTCGGCTTTGAGGAAAGCATTTTCCCCTCCTCCCGCTCAACCTTCTCAACCGCCGATATTGAAGAGGAACGGCGTCTTGCTTATGTTGCAATCACACGTGCTAAAGAACAACTTTATATGACACATACTTCTTTACGTATGCTTTTTGGTGCAACCACCCGCAATGCGCCCTCTCGCTTTTTAGAGGAAACGCCTAAACAGTATTGTGATGTTGACGAGCAAAAAGACACCTCTTTTATGTCGTTTGGCGGCTTTGGTTATTCTCAAAAAGTGGATATCGGATACACTCGCCCACATACCATCAAAAAACCTACAAGCGCTCCAAAAAATAAAGCGCCGAGTGTCACATACAGTGCCGGTCAGCGCATTAATCATAAAACATTTGGTGAAGGGCTGGTTGTTAAAGCAACACCAATGGGTAACGATACCCTGCTTGAAATTGCCTTTGACAGCGTGGGAACAAAAAAACTTATGGCAAATTATTCCCCTATTGAGCTTGTTTGAGACTCGCTAAAAGACTTTGCAATAACAGCCGTTTTCATTTCTTCAACAACCTGAACAAAGCGGTTGCCGGGCAAACGAAGCGAATCGGTATCAATCTCGTAAACATTATCGTTTATAACACAAGGCAGTTTTGATAAAACTGCATCTGCCATAATTTTTTCTTTCTCGCCTTTCGGGCAAAAAATAAGGTCAGGCTGTGCTGCAACGGTTGTCCAATCAACCATTGCAAAATTTGAAAGTCCTTGTGCGGCATTTTTAAAGCCCGCACTTACAAGCAGTTGTCCCATAACCGTATCGGGCGTTGCCACCTTGTCGTTAGAAACAAGCAAAAGTGCTGTCATTGACTGCTCGTTTGTTGTGTCGTTAAACACCTGCATTGCAGCCTCAACCTTTTGCGGCGCATCCTGTGTACCAAAAAGCAAATTTGCAAAAGCGTTATAGTATGGGTCAAGCTCATTGGAATAAACCGGCACAGGCAATACGGCAACCTTAACACCCGCAAGTGTTAATTTTTGATTTGCCGCCTGGCTTAAAGCCTCGTTTGTAAAAACAATATCAGGATAAAGCGAAATAATTTTATCTACATCAGGGTTTTGGGCAGTGCCAATTTTTTGAATTTCCATATTGGTTACAGCATCATCGCACACTCCAACAAGTACGCTCTCGCCCGACAAAAATTTGACGGTTTCAACCGCACCCGCAGTAATGCAAACAACCTTTGTCGGTTTTTTATCAAGGGTAATTTCCCCCTGTGTTACGGGATATCCGGTTTGTATGGGCTCACCTTTACAACCTGATAACAAAAAAATTAAACACGTGCATATTAATAAGGATGCTATTTTTGAAAATTTTTTCATAATTTATCTCCGTTTATGTTATATAATATGATTTAATTCTACACATTAAAGTTTTTACTGTCAAGCGGCATTGGTTGCTTTTTGTTTTTCAATTTGTTATAATAGTTAAGACGGCAAAACACTTTTGGAGGTGAATGCAATTTTGATGCCAAACAATGAAGCGGTTAAAAGCACCGCAAAAGCTCACCTTAAACATCTTTGGCCCGAATGTATTGCGGTTTGCGCAATAATGGGATTAGTAGCGCTTTTATCAACTTGCATTCAGTCGGTTTTGTCTCTTTTTGTGTCAAACCTTGTTGCAACTGTTTTTGGCATTGCCTATTTTGTTTTTATTACCAGCCCAATGCTCATGGGCGTCATCTTTTGGCTTTGGCGTGTCACAGTGTTGAAGGATTCTTCTCTTAGTGAAATATTTTTCCCGTTTTCAACACGCTTTACATATATTAGAACATTAAACTTTGTTTTTACGGTTGTTGTTCGTCTTGTTGGTGTTGTTATTCTTTTTATGTTACCATATGCTCTTATAAAACTTATTTCTGCACCCGAACTTTATGAGTTTTTTGGCAGTCAGATTCCTGCTTGGACGGCAAACTTTTTAATTTTTGAAAACTTTTTAAAGGTTATCGGCATATCAGCATCATTGTTTTTTGCCTCGCGTTATTATCTTGCCCCTTTGCTTTTTGTTGTTGGCGGCGACATTACACCGGGTGAAGCCATTTATATGTCACACCGCATAGGCAAGGTTTCTTTTGGCGCTTTTTTGCAGTTAATTTTAGGTTTTATAGGCTGGGCATTTTTATCATTACTTATTATTCCAATGTTATACACATTGCCCTACTTTATTGTTAGCATAACAGTACATTGCCGTTATGCAATCAATTTTTACAATAATAAATTCAATGATAAAGGCACCACATACACCCCACCGGCTGAAGATTTTGGTGCCAATATAAAAGATTAAAGGTGAAATTTATGAAAGCAAAGAAAATTATTTTTTCGCTTGTTGCATTGCTTACCGCTCTCACATTTATAGCAAACATTGCGCTTTTTGCTTATGACAATTTCTTTTATAACATTAATCAACTGCCTGTTGGTGAGCATCTGGTTTCTGCATCCTCGAAAGACGGACGGTTTACCATTAATATGTATAAGGTTGAAAACAGTATGGGCGTCGCTTTACGAGGAGAACTGTTTGACGACAAAACAAAAACACTTAAAAACGTTTATTGGGAAAATCACGCCGATACGGCCGTAGTTTTCTGGCTTAACGAAAAGATGGTGAGCATAAACGAAAACGTAGTTGACATCACGGTTGACACCTTTGACAGCCGCCGCCCCATCATTGATGATATTGAAGATGCACTTGCTATAACAAGGAGAAAATAATGGAGCAAAGAAAACAGGTAGAACTTTTTACTGACGGAGCATGCTCAGGCAATCCCGGTCCCGGCGGTTGGGGCGCAATCTTGCGCTATAAGGGTGTTGAAAAAGAACTTTCGGGCAAAGAGGCTAACACCACCAACAACCGTATGGAATTAACCGCCGCAATTATTGGGCTTGAAACCTTAAAAACCGCCTGCGACGTCAAACTTTACAGCGACTCGCGTTATCTTTGCGATGGTGTCAATAAAGGTTGGGTTTATTCTTGGAAGAAAAACGGTTGGCGCAAAGCCGATAAAAAACCTGCTTTAAATGCAGATTTATGGGAGAGATTGCTTGTTCAGCTTTCAATCCATAATGTTGAGATTATTTGGGTTAAAGGCCACGAGGGCCACCCCGAAAACGAGCGTTGCGATAAACTTGCAACACAAGGCTATAAATAAAATTATAAATGCATAAAAAAGCGGCGAAATCTCGCCGCTTTTTTTATCTTTGTGTTACGCTGGGAACAGTTTTGCCTGTATATGCCAACTGTGCATAATTTTGCAGGTTTTCATAAGTGGTGGTCGAAATATATCCGCCGGGGGTGCCGTCAACGCTTACGTGGTAACGGCGGTCTTCAGTTTTTGCAAACTCGATGGTTGTGCGTGTACCGTCTTTTCGTCTTAAAGACACCTTCATTGTCGTCGTGGCATCAGGCATCCTTAGGCTTATTTCGGTAACGGTCATTCCAAGCAACTGTGCATAAAAATTTTGAAAATTTTCTGCCTCAATCGGAACAGAGCCTGCCGTTACGTTATAAACGTCGCCCTCATCTTCACTTTCAACAACATTTACATTAAAATCGTACGTTTTGCCATCAAAAGTTACGTCAATATCTGTAAAGGTTTTAAGCATTTCGGTGAACACAACTTTGCTTATATAGTTTGCAGGATAATAGTTGTCGTTTAACTTGAGATATGACCTTGTAACCTGATAAATTGCGGGGTTGTTGTCAACCATCACAGCAAAATATCCATCATCATATCTGGTTGCTTTTATTGTGTGCTCAATATTTCCTACCCTTAAGGTTAACACAATTTGCGGTTTGTCAAGACCAAATTTTTCAATTTCTGCTGACGTTGCATTATAAGAATGGCATCTTTCTGCATAAATTCCGTCAACAAATGGCGCAATCAAATACTTAACCGCATCGTTATCTGCATACCTTTTGTAAGGCAGTGTCATAACATAGGTCATAAACGGAGCGGTATTTTGGTCCGCATTTAACTCAAATTTCATATTTGCCGAGCCAAAATATTCGCCGTAAAGATTAATATAATCAACCTTTAGCAACTTGCCGTCACTTATATATCCCTCCGGCGCATCGCCATCTGTAAGCGCCGAAACAACTGTAGTGTTTGCATAAGCATAAATGTCTTTGCAAAAACCTTCTATATCCTCTTTAGCAACAAGATAAACTTCATCCTTAAGGCTGTTTTTTACATAATATCCGCTGCGGTCGGGCGCAATGCTGCCAACCGTAATGGTATATGCCGCAAACTTATCGTTTCGGCTTTTAATTTCAACAGTTGCAGTCGGATTTGCAAAACCAAAGTCGTCCTCGTTGCCGTTCATTTTACGAATGGCGCTCATCTTTACCGCACCATCAACCGCCGTTGAAATCGAGTACGAATCGGTCAATTCACCGTCAACTCCATCGACATACCACTTTACAGCAGTTGTGTTGTCAGTGCTCTCTTCAATCTGTGAATATAGTTGGGTTTTATAGTCTTTTGTTGTTAGTAAAAAACTTTCAACATCATCACTTGCATATTCTGTTACAGGAATGATAACCTTGCTGTTGCTGCTGCTTTGGTTTGCGCTGTTGTCAGGAATAAGAAATTTAACCGCAACTGCCGCGCCCACAACCACAACAACTGCCAATAAAGCCATTGCCGCACTTTTAAGCAAATTTTTCTTTACCGGCGTTTTCTCGTCAACGTAAAAACTATTGGGGTCGGAAAACAAGGTTGAGGAAGACTCTTGCTGGCTTGCTTCAAACTCTTTGTTTTCTTGACTCATTTGCGTCTCCTCCTTATGATAACAACAAAGGCAATTACAATAACCGAAACCGAAACAACACCAAGTGAAATAATCTTAACAGCGTTTACGCCTGCTTGCGAAATTTTGTCTGTAAAACTTTCGTTTGTAATGGTTTTGGGTGAAAAATAAACTGCATCTTCATCTCTGCCCACAACAAAGTTTGTAACAGTTATTGCCGCATCCATATTACCAATGGTGCTGTACTCTGCCCAAGATGAAGAGATAAAATCGATTGAAGAAAAACATGCAACATAACTGTAATGCACATTATAATCCTGGTCTTCAACCGTTTCGGTTGTAAGGATAACGGTTGAAGTTTGTGTTTTTTCTCGTTTTGATGTGTCAATATCATTTGCAGAGCCTTTAGGTACAGCAACAACGGTATCAGAGGTTTTAACGATTTCTTCTGTTGTACGGTTGCCGTTTTCATCAAAGGCGGGTTTCATATAAATATTGTCAGATGCAATATAAATGTAATTATTGGTTGCAATTTTTTCAACAACCTTCGATTCGCTAAGTGTCAAACCGATAACGGCAGGTGATTCAAGATAATTCTGCTCGTTGGTTTCAAACATAACTTGAGTGGCATCATAATCAACGCCCCACTCTTTTAAAAACGAGTAAAGGTTGGGCAAATTGGGCGAATATGTGCCTGCAAAAAAGAGCAGTCCTTTTCCCTTTTCGCCGTTGTTATCAAGAAATTTTTCAATAACCGAAATTTCAGCAGCGGTAAAATCTGCCGTAGGCGCAACAATGGTAAGCACGTCAATATCTTCGGGAATGGCAGTGACAATAGTGTCCGAAATTTCATAGAACTCATAATTGTTCATTGAAAGCTTGTTTCCAAAGGCTTCAAAAGCAGTTATATCGCCATGACCGGTGATAACGCCCATATTAACCGTTTCGGTAGAGGTTACAGAATAAATTGCGCTGGTAAGTTGTGTTTCAATACTGTTGCCGGCAACGGTATAGTTGCTGTAACCGTATGCGGCGTAACCTGTTGGGTCAGAGAGTGCGTATATATCGTCATACTGTATAAAAGACGAGTTTATAATCTGAACGCCGCTCTCATCAACACGTTCTGTGCCGTCAGCGTTAAAAGCAGGACTTTCCACCAATATGTCGCCATAAACAAACGAATGATTGGGATAAGCGGCGGCAATCTCAGAAAAAGCGGGGTCTTGCACGTCAATAAATTTAACCTTAATTTTTGTGTTATATTTTGCATACTCTTTTACAAGGTTAACCGTCTGCTGATAATATTTGCAGCCAACTGTTGAGTCTTCTGCCTGATAAACGTTTTCGGCATAGTATGCCATATATTCACCGATATATCCGTCTTGCGATGCGCAAACAGTAACGGTAACGTCATTTTTAATATCTTTAATAATATCAAGGTTTTGTTGTGTTACAGTGTTTTCTTTTTCGGCAGTAACGTCAATATCAATAGGCAATCTGTCACTAAGCAAGGTTGCCAAAATGTTAACGCCAATAAGCAAAACAACCGCAATAACCGCAATAACCGCCGTATATGAGCCGTAACGCAAAGCAAGAATATTCTTAGGGCCTTTTTCTTGGGCGGATTTTTTAAATAATTTTGCAAAAAATTCTTTCATCTTTAAAATCCCCCTTATTTCCATCTTCTCTTATTAAGCGAAAGCACTGTAAAGAACAAGAACAATGCTATAAAACTCAAAAAGTAAATAATGCTTGATGGGCTTATAACGCCCGATGTAAATGCAGCCAGTTTGTGCAAAAATGAATGTTCGGAAATTGCCGAAAGTATGCCCGACAGCCAACTTACAGAAATTAACGATGTAAATGTGTCAACAAGCATAAGAATAATCGTTGCCGCAAGACCCATTATTGCCGCTACCGCCTGACTTTCGGTAAGCGATGAAATGAAGCAACCGATTGCAATCAAAGCACCGCCAAAAAGCAATATACCCACATAGCAAATTATATAATACAGCCAGTTTGTGCTTACTAATAATGAAATTACAAACTGGTAAATAATTGTAGGTGCAAAACCAACAGCAAAAAGTGCCAAAGCGGCAAAAAACTTGCCCAAAACAATTTCCCACAACTTAACAGGAGCGCAAAACAACGCTTGGTCGGTTTTGTTGCGGCGCTCTTCGCTAAAGGAACGCATTGTTATAACAGGAATAATAAATGCTGCTATAATGGCAGAACTTGAAAACAAATAATCAATATACGGATATCCACTTGCAAACATTTGCGAAAATAAGAAACCTGTAAGGAAGAACAAAACAAGTAAGGTTACATAACCGATAGGGCTTGTAAAATATGCTTTAAACTCTCTTTTAAATACCGCAATCATTTACTCTTGCTCTCCTTCCTCGTCTGTTTGGTCAATCTCTGTTTCTTCATAAACTGCCGTGCCTTCAACCAACTGCAAGAACAACTGCTCAAGCGAGTTTTCGTTGCTCTTCATCATGATGATAGGCCATTTGCGAGATGCCATGCGCTCAAAAATTGCTTTTCTCACGTCGGCGCCCTCTTTTGCTATAACCTTAACCTCAACTGCAGAGCTTTCTCTTTGTGCAATAAGCTCAACCGACTCAACATCTCGTATGGTTTCAAGCTGTGAGACAACCTCGCTTTCGGGTCCCGCAACTCGAACAGTTACAGAATTTTCACCCGTCAAAGCGGCAGTAAGATTATTGTAGGTGTCATCAGCAATAACAACGCCCTTGTTTATAATGATAACACGCTCACAAACCTGCTGAATTTCAGAAAGAATATGTGAGGATAAAATAACAGTGTGGTTTTCACCAAGGCGTGTAATTAACTCTCGTATTTCAATAATTTGTCTAGGGTCCAAGCCAACGGTAGGCTCGTCCAAAATTAAAACCTTGGGGTTGCCGATAAGCGCTTGTGCAATACCCACCCTCTGACGATAACCTTTTGAAAGGTTTTTAATAAGGCGGTGCGCCACGTTTTCAATCTTAACAACCTTGCAAATTTCTTCAAGATGAGCGGCTTTAGGAAGTTTTACTTTTTTAAGGTCATACATAAAACCCAAATATTCCATAACCGTCATATCAATATATACCGGTGGCAATTCCGGCAAATAACCTATTCGTCTTTTTGCTTGAACAGGGTTTTCAATAATATCAAATCCATCAATTTCTGCCGTACCCGCCGTGGGCGATAAACAGCCTGTAAGGATGTTCATTATTGTAGATTTACCTGCGCCGTTAACACCCAGAAAACCTACAACCTCACCGTCCTTTATAGAAAAATTGACGTTTTTAACCGCCATATTTTTGCCGTAGGACTTGTATAATCCTTTAACATTAATCATACTTTTCGTTACCTCCTGTAACAGAATAAAGTCATTATAACATTAAAATATCTTGTTTTTGTAAACAATAATTTAACATACACTATAATTATATATTAAGTATATAATAATTTCAATTATTAATTGACATATTTGCCCTATTGTTATAAAATCTTTTTAGGAGATGATTATTTTGGCACAAATTAAACCTTTTAAAGCATTACGCTTTACAAAAAAAGCCGGCTTGCCCGAGCAAATTTGCTGTCCGCCTTATGATATTATTAACGAGCAACAGCGACAAAATTACATAGAGCAAAACGGCAATAACATAATCCGTTTAGAACTTCCCGGCACAGCCGAAGACAGTTATACAAAAGCGGGTCAAACCTTAAAGGCTTGGCTCAATGACGGTATCGTTGCCGTTGATGAAAAACCTGCTTTTTACATTTACAGCGAAAGCTTTACAGTTAAGGGCAAGGCATATTCATTTAAAGGCTTCGTTTGCCGAGTTAAGTTGGAAGAGTTTTCTGCAGGGGTTGTTCTTCCCCATGAAGAAACCCTTTCAAAAGCAAAGACCGACCGCTTTAACCTAATGTGTGCAACAGGCTGCAACTTTAGTCAGGTTTATTCGCTCTATCGTGATGAAAAATGCGAGACCGGCACATTGCTTAGTGAACTTTCAAAAGGCCAACCCGACGTTTGCTTTACTGATGATGACAACGTTACCCACAGCCTTTGGACCATAACAGACGAGGCAGTTATCGAGCAAATTTCTAAACAGTTCGAAGACCGAAAACTCTATATTGCTGACGGTCACCACCGCTACGAAACAGCGCTTAACTATCGCCGTCATATGAAAATGAGCGGTTATAATATCCCAGATGCCGACTACGTTATGATGTTCCTTGCCGACCTTGCCGACCCGGGCTTAGTTGTTTTCCCCACCCACCGCATTGTGCGTGACCTTGAAAACTTCGACGAAGAAGCTTTGCTTTGCGCCGCAAAAGAAAATTTTGAGGTTGAAGAATGCCAAAAGAGCGAAATTGAGGACAAACTTGAGATTGCTTACAATCAAAACAAAAAGGCTTTCGGCTTTATCGGAAAAAACAACACCTGCATACTCACGCTTAAAGATATTGCTTTGGCAGATGCTCGCAACCCCGAAAAGAGCGAGGCTTTGCGCCGCCTTGACGTTACTGTTTTGCACTCACTTCTTTTGGAAGATGTGCTTAAAATAGACCGTGAAAATATGGCAAACCAAATTAACCTTAAATATTCACGTGATTTTGATGAAGCAGCAAACAGTCTTGATGATGGTGCAAATTGCGCATTCATTTTAAACCCCACCCGAGTTAGCGAAATTTCTGACGTTGCTGCTGCAGGCGAAAAAATGCCTCAAAAATCGACATATTTCTACCCCAAACTTATCACGGGTTTGGTAATGAACCGTTTTTACGATATGTTCTAAATTGATACAGTTTTTACACTTATAAAAAAAGAGATATGCTTTCGCATATCTCTTTTTTGGTGACCCGGACGAGAATCGCCCGCTGCGCTACCGCTTGCGGCACGCACGCGGGCACCAAAACAGTCCACCGGACTGTTTTTACCGCTTCGCGTTTGCCCTGTTCGATT
>JAZSLU010000039.1:0-4772 GCA_045535505.1 Acutalibacteraceae bacterium
CAAACTAATTGCCTTATATAAATCACTACCCGATAGTAATTCTTCTTGAATAGCAATAATATTATCAAGCGAGGTTTCAACATCACCTATTTTTTCATCAAGCACTCTGCCTTGATTAGCAGATAATGCTTTTGTCGCATCTGCAGTTACTAAATCGTCAACAATTTCAATATCTCCGCCATCAACAACGTGTTGAACTGCTATATCCGACGCTAAAAAAACATCATTTCCATTTATATATGGCATTGCTTACCCCCCCTATTTCCATGTTCCTTTAATGTAAACCGAAACGTTTCCGGCTGTGTTTGTTTCCGTAAACGTGCCTTCTTTACTATAAGCATAAACCAAACACCCATTACCGTTATCCCTTAATTTATAAACATCTGAAAACCGTTCAACCTTTGTGTTTTCGGGATAATTGCTTGACACAAACAAATATTGTGCGGTAATGTTAAACGGATATGAAGCGGTCTGTTCGCAAATTTGCGTGGTTGCACAACGTAGTGTAAGAGATGTCCACAATTCAACCTCGCCTGAAGCAAATTTTTTATACTTCCAATGCGTCCAATCAGGACCAAACACCTCACCCTGCTCAACAATATAGTCACCTATACCATTTATTATTTCTTTAATTTCTTCGTCTGCTGTTTTTAATTCTTCTAATGTCGTCTTTATATCCTCAGTCGTTGTATCATCGACAATTAAATAAAAGCAGTTTACTTGTTTGTGGGTTATAGCTTCATATTCTGCTTGTGTACCAACCCAAAAGGTAAGCTTGCCACCGCTATTCATTTCTTTAAGGCTTTCAATAAAACCGCCTTCTTCAACGCCCTGACGCACTTGTCTTGCATCATTTGCGGCAGAATTTGCCTCATTAGCCGCATTACTTGCGTCCAAAGCAGCCTTATTAGCACTATTTGTCGCATTAACCGCCGCTGTAATAGTTTCAGCCGAAAGCAAATTAGAAACACCGACATACACCGTCTTGCCGTTAACGTATTTAACGTACAGTTTGCCGTCATCGTCAACCTCGGCCGCTTCAATCATATATCCTTTTGCCTCGTTTAAAATACCGCCCAATTCGGTTTTAAATTTATCATGTTGGGCATCACTGCGCTCTATGTGGCTAAATTCAATAAAAGCCGTTTCGGCACAATAAATCATTTCTTCGGCGTTGTCATCACCAATTCGGGTAGCGACCACAGTCAACTGACACATGCCGCCGATAGACGAAATATCATAAGGAATGGGATAAACCAACCGAAAATCTTTGTCTTCGTCACTCAGCAATTCAGGCTCAATCGTTTCGGAAGGATGATAACCGCCATCACCATCAACCACATCAACACGGTATAAAATCGTTTTGTTTGCGCCAACACCTTGAATAAGTGAATATAACTCACTCGGTATTATAAAAACCGCTGCAGTTGCGTTATGTTCAAACTGAACGCCGCCCGATTGAACCGTTTGCGGCAATATTCCGTTTGCGGATAAAGTGAATTCCAATTTTCTTACTGACATTGTTTCTCCTTTCAAATCAAAGAGGACCGCATCACTTCGATACAGTCCTCTGCTTTTTGGTTATTCGGTTTTGATATTATGATATCATTTCATATCGGTCAGCTCCTTTTACTTGACTTTTTTAATGTTCTGCGTTATCTTATTTCAAAAAAGGATGTGTTGATATGCGCGATATAGATGCTTGGAATCGTTGGCCAAAACATGATATGAGCGAATTAGAAATCTTAAGAGAAGAAAATAAACTGCTCAAAGAAAATCTTGAAGAATTGCAAAAGCGCGGAATCGTTGACCGTTCATGCAAATTAAGCACACATAGACACCCTGCTCTACCTGGCACCTTTGCCGCATATATAGTCGCTCTTATAGCAGTTATAAACTACTATGATATAAAGGACTCTATTATTGGACGACCGTTCCTAGAAAGACTTATTATGTGGCTTATAACTTTTGTAGGATGTTTTGGTATATTTTCTATAATATATGTAATTTTAGATATGTACATCTTTGAAAAAATAGATAAAATCTCAGAATTAGGATTTTATCAAAAAGACAATGAACGGCATTTCAAAAACTATATTCCACATATATCAGTCTTAATACTAATATTCGTTTTAGCAATTTTGGGACCGCAATAAGCGGTCCCTTTTTTCTATTCCTTTGCTTTTTTAATATAATACTCAACCAAATACTCATAATCATCAATATGTTTAACTTCAACCTTTGAAAGAAAATATTCCTGTGCTAATCTTTCTCTTTCTTTTTCGGGCAATTTATCATATAGTTTTTCGTCAAGCAAAGGCGTTCCGTTTTTGTTTTCTCCAACCATAGCCGACAATGTTTCGTAATCATATTTGAGTTGCGATTTTGCTTTTTTATAAGCAAAACTATATATTTTCTCAACAACCGAAACTTTTTCTTGTATTGAAAGGCTATTGTATTCCTTTTTATCGAAAAGATTTTCTAGCATTTTAGCACTTTGATTACCAATTGTGCGCTGAAACTTATTTCTTTCCGCTAAAGAAAACTCTATTTTTCTTTCTTTAACAGTAATGTAATTAGGCGCAGTTTTGGGAATTACTGAATTTTCGCCCGACGATTTATACAAATCATAAATTTCATTAACAATTTTGTTTTTGCTTTTAGGATAAGTATTCCACGGTGACAAAAACGCTCCCCAAACATTTAAATACTGTGGATTTTCTACGTCTTCACCCAAGGTATTAACTCGTTCGGGCAACAGTGTTCTTAGTCCCGGTATCTTTGCCATAACTTTGTTAATAGCTGTTTTAAATTCATTTGTCGGGTCATATGTTACTCGCTGTTTTTTATCTAAAAAACTGGCTGCCTGTGAAAAAAGTTGTGGTACGAATTCTGTGGGCTCTGAAACTATAACACTCGCTATTCCTTCAACCATACCATCACTTGAGAAAAGTTCAAACATGCTTTTTAAGAATGACTGTTGGGTAAACACTTCACCGCCAACCTTTATAGCTTGAAGAACATTATTAAACCACAAGCTATCAGGATTTTCTTCTCTGCTTTCCATAAAATCAGCAACAGCAGCAAGAATAGAACCAAACGGTTGCAACCAATCATAAGAAACATTTACGCCAAAAACCTCAATAGAATACGGCGGTATTCCTAATACGTTTTTTTCATAGTTTGATACGTCTTTGTCGTCATCTCCACCACCTGTAAGACTTATCACTCCTAATGATTCACCAATAGCCACAAGAATATATAATAACGTTCCTGTTATTGCATTGCTTAAACTTCTTACATATTCTTTTTGTAATTGTGAGGAAAATTCACCTTTTTCTATCGCATTTGTCATTGCCACAAAATTGCTTCTAGCTCTTAAAAAATTCATCGGCGAAAATTCCACAATTGCCCTTGCGATATTGGCAGGTGTTTTTGCAAATTCAATAACAAAATCTCCGAATCCAAAATCAGCAGGCTTTCCTTTTTTGCTTTTTCTAATACGGATTTCGTTTAATGTGCGCTTTATTTTGCTCGCAAATCGAGAAAACATATTATCATCTTGCCAAGTTCGCTGCAAAGCTTCTTCTCTTGCCATATCAATCATTTCAGCAGTAGGAATTTCAACATTATTAAGTCGTTTGAGATTATTCAATGAATTATTCATCCACATCTCAAAAAACGGCCTATCTCCCGCTTCTAAACAAAAAGACATAAAATTATCAATTTCGTTAAGTTTTCTACATACTGTATTTAATTGTTTGGCAAATTTCCCGTCATGATTTTCATTATAGTTTTTTCCAGAAACATTTAATTCAAAACGATTCAACTCTTCCTGTTTAGTACGAATTCCCCTTTTAAAATCGTCCCATGATTCACAAAAGCCTTTCCAAAATGCCGCTCCATTTCCACTACCTTTAAATTGAAATTTACCTGTAGTACGTACACCTGTCTTTTTTGAAATTTTTGTATCTATAAAACTACCAAAGAAATCAGAAGAAACAAACGGCAAAATCATACCAGCGTTTCCCATCACGTTGCGTTTTATCGTCCTTATATTCAAAAGCATATTATCTCTTTGAAAAGCTTTAATTGATTGACCAATAGTGGCGGGTATTTTTTCGCCGATTTTAGCACAAATTTCTCCCAATAATATAGCCTTGGGCCTTCCGTCCTCAAGTTCTGCAGCTTCTAATGTACGCCTACGGATAAAATCAATGTCATCATCGTTCAATTGGAATTTTTCAGCATTTGCATCAATCCATTTTTGTGTTTTATCTTCCGCCATAGCCTTAAACGCTTTGTCAATTTCCTTTTGAGCATATAACAGCATTGTTTCGGGGCTGAGCCTACCAAGTATTGAGAAAATCTGCACTCCTTGACCGCTTGCAGTTCCAAATTTTCTTACTCTTTCAGCAGCCGCCACAGCACTTTCGTAATCACCGACACGTTGATATCGGTCCATAAGAATTAAACCGACAGCAATATCAATAAGACTTGCATGTTCGGCGTCTAAATTATTCCACCTTTGCACATAAGCCTCACCGCCCTGGTCAAGCTCACGGGCGGCTTTTGCAAGGGTTTCGCGGTTTGTTACCGATTGATATTTTTTGATATACGTATCGTCTTTGATTTCATCCTTGAAGGTATCATCAAATATGCTTGAGCCGAGCAAGCTGACGTACAATTTGCTTTGTTTGTTACCCTTGTTAACACCCTTTTGTTTTTCAAGCTTGGGTGTTGTGTTTGCATCCTTTTCGGTAAGGTTTGCA
>JAZSLU010000048.1:0-5453 GCA_045535505.1 Acutalibacteraceae bacterium
CAGCAAATCCTGACGGATTTGCAAGTATTTTAACAAAGCCACAGCGTAAAATCCTTGTTTCAAAATCTGATTCGGGTTTGAATGCTTTGGCTATGGAGTAAACAATGGGTTTTTTTAGTAAAATATCTCAAGGTCTTAAAAAAACAAGAGAGTCGTTTAGTGAGAGTATAAACTCTTTTTTAAACAGCTTTACAAAAATTGACGAAGAACTTTTTGAAGAACTTGAGGAAATTCTTATAACCGCTGACATTGGTGTTAACACCGCTTGTCGCATTTGTGACAGTTTGCGTGAGCAGGTCAAAAAGCAGGGCATAACAGACCCCGAACAAATTAAAAGTTTGCTTAAAGAAACCGTCAGCAAAATGCTTGATGGTGATACGCAGTTGCACATTAAAACTAAACCGTCTGTAATAATGGTTATAGGTGTTAACGGTGTAGGAAAGACTACCAGTATTGGTAAATTGGCGGCTTACCTTAAAGCACAGGGCAAAAGCGTTGTGCTTGGTGCGGCTGACACTTTTCGCGCTGCTGCTATCGACCAGCTTGAAATTTGGGCAAAGCGTGCAGATGTGCCACTTGTTAAAAGTGTGGAGGGTACCGACCCCGCTTCGGTAGTGTTTGATACACTTGCGTCAGCAAAATCCAAAGGCGCAGATGTTGTAATCTGTGATACGGCGGGACGTTTGCATAACAAGAAAAATCTTATGGATGAACTGGCAAAAATGCGTCGTGTAATTTCTGCACAACTACCAAATAGCGATGTCGAAACTTTGCTTGTGCTTGATGCTGTTACCGGTCAAAATGCCGTTAATCAGGCACGTCAGTTTAATGAGGCAACCGGTATAACGGGCATTATTCTTACCAAACTTGACGGTACAGCCAAGGGTGGCGTTGTGATTAATATTATGGAAGACCTTAAGATTCCTGTTAAGTTTATCGGTGTAGGTGAGCAGATTGACGATTTGCAACCATTCGACAGCAAGGCTTTTGGTGTATCTTTGTTTGAGGAGAACGCATAAATGAAATTTTTTGTAGCAACAAAAAATGCTCATAAACTGGATGAGTTAAAGAGGATACTTGAGCCTATGGGTATTGATGCCGTTTGTGAAAACGATATCCAAGGTGAGTTGCCCGAGGCGGATGAAACCGGCACAACTTTTGAGGAAAATGCCTTGATTAAAGCTCGTGCGGGAAGAGATTTCAGCGGTCTTTCAACCGTTGCTGACGATTCGGGTCTTTGCGTTGATTTTCTTGACGGCGCACCAGGTATTTATTCGGCGAGGTTTTCCGATGGCGGCGACGCTGAGAATAACAAAAAATTGTTGACACTTTTGCAAGATGTTCCTATGGAAAAACGCACTGCAAGGTTTGTTTCGGTTATTGCTTGTGTTTTTGCTGATGGTAGGGAGTTTACTGTACGAGGTGAATGCGAGGGATATATTGCTTTTGATGAAGCAGGAAAAGGCGGTTTTGGATATGACCCCTTGTTCATTTCAAAAGCGGGTAGATTTTCCGAGATAACACCTGCACAAAAAGATGCTGTCAGCCATAGAGGAAAATCATTGCAAAAATTGGCAGAAAGGCTTGGTAAAGAAATGCCTGAAATAACTAAAGAAGAAACAAAAACCGCAATGAAGGGAAAAGACCGTGCAAAATTACGTGCACAGGCAAACACCTTAAATTGCGTTATGCAAATTGGCAAGGGCGGTATAACCGAGCAGGTTATTGCTCAGGCTGATTTTGAGCTTGATTCGAAAGAACTTATTAAAATTCAGGTGCTTGAAACTTCTCCCATTGAGGCTCGTTGTGCAGCGGTAGAACTTGCAAACAAACTGAATGCACAAATTATTCAGGTTATCGGCAGACGTTTTATAATTTATAGAGAAAATCCTAATAAGGATACCTCAAAAAAACCTGCAAAGAAGAAAAAGAAGCCAACAAAGGCAAAAAAGAATAATACCCGCAATTATGCTAAAAAGTCCCCTTACACAAGGGCTAAATCTCCGTCACGCTTTTTTGCAAAAAAGAAAAGCGGTTCGGTAAAGAAAAATGGCTAAAACAGTTATATACGGCGGAACCTTTAACCCTTTGCATGTTGGGCATATTGAAATTATTAAACTGTTGAGTGAGCAAAGTTTTACACAAAGGCTGATGGTTATTCCAACTGCCTTGCCACCGCACAAAAGTTATGACGGTGATGTTGCGGCAATACACAGGTTTAATATGTGCAAGATTGCAACAAAAGGTGTAAACAATGCCGTTGTAAGCGATATTGAACTAAAAAGGCAAGGTAAAAGTTATACGATTGATACGGTAAACGCTTTGATTGCCAAGGGTGAAAGTGAAATTGCGGTTGCTTGCGGTGGTGATATGCTTGTAACGCTTGATACGTGGAAAAACTATAAAGAGCTTATTTCTAAAGTTGAGATTATAGCCATGTACCGTGTTGGCACAGATAAAGAAAGTTTTAACGATGCCGTTGATAAAATTGTTTGTGATGGCGGTAAAGTTACTGTTGTTAAAGCAAGCATTACCGATGTTGCATCAAAAGACTTGCGCTTTATGTTGAAAAATGGACAAAGCGTAAAAAAATTTCTTTCGCCAGAAATTTACGATTATATAAAAGAAAACAAACTTTATGTTTAAAGGAAATAATATGTATAAAAAATACATTGACGAAATAAGAAAAAGGCTTGACGACAAACGCTTTAACCATTCTTTGTGCGTGGCTAAAGAGGCAAAAAGACTTGCAAAAAAATATGGTGCGAATGAACAAAAAGCAGAACTTGCGGGTATTTTGCACGATATCACAAAGCAAGCAAGTGCCGCCGAGCATTTTGAGATAATAAAGAAATATAATTTGCAGTTAAACGAGGTTGAACTTTCGGCACATAAACTGTGGCACTCAAAAACAGGTGCGGCAGTCGCAAAGTTTGAACTGGGCATTGATGATGACGAGATAATAAGCGCAATCAGTTGCCATACCACCGCAAAAGCCAATATGACATTGCTTGAGCGGGTGTTATTTTTGGCAGATTTTACATCTGAGGACAGAGATTATGAAGATGTTGATATTATGCGCGCGTTGACAGAACAGTCAATGGAACTTGCAATGACTTATGCGCTCAAATATACAATAACTGATTTGTTGCACAAAGATGTTGCCGTTCATCCCGATACCGTTGCTGCCTATAATTATATTAAGGCAAAAAGGGGAAAGGATAATGAGTGAGTCTAAAGATTTATATACCAGTACAAGCGAAAACTCATACGACCTTTACTCTGTTGCGAGCGGTGTGCCGCGTACGGGATATGCTGTTAAAAAAGCAAGAAGAATAAGACGTACGATCAACAGTATTGCGGCGATAGTTTTGGCTGTATCAATTTTGCTTACGGGGGCGATGGGTGCATATTTGTTTGTTTCGGGCAAAAAACTTGGGGGATTGCCCGCTGACGATAACCCGCAGGACTCGTATGAGGCGTTAACAACAAGCAAAAGTTCTAATGTTACATACCTGCTTGTTGCAGGTGTTGATTTGGGTGAGCGCCTTACCGATATAATGGTTGTGGTTTGCTTTGACCATAAAAATAAAACAATAAACTGTTTGCAAATTCCACGTGATACTTTTGTTGATTATGATTTAAAAACATATCGCACAAATTCCATTTACGGACAAACCCGAAAGGGAGAGTCGGGCATAAACGCCTTAAGAAGAAAGCTTTCTTCCCATTACGGCATACCGATTGACCATTATGTTATTTTTACAATAGATGGTTTTATGAACGTGGTTGACGCTGTTGGCGGTGTGCAAATTAATATTACGCAAAAAGACGGCATATAAATTGAAAACCAGCACAATATTGGCGAGATGTATAAAATTGGTCCCGGATGGGTAACGCTTGACGGTAATGCCGCTGCAGGTTTCGTTAGAAAGCGCAAGGGGAATGAAAGTGGTTATTCAAAAGGCGATATAAGCCGTCTGGAAGCACAAAGGCTTATGTATGTTGCCCTTGTGAAAAAACTTAAAACACTCGGATTTGGACAGCTTGGCAGCGTTGCAAAGTCGTGCTATAATGAAATTGCTACCGACTTAACGGTAAACCAAATTATTGGTTATGCGCGCGAAGCAAGGGCGGTTGATTTTTCAAATATTTTTGTGTTCACAGTCCCTGGCCAGGGTTGCACTTATAAAGGATATTCACTATATTCTATACACAAGCAAGAATATGTCGATTTGTTCAATGAACATTTTAATCCATATGGTGAAGAACTGTTTTGTGACGATATTAAGATTGTCGAACTTCATACCGACCTCGGCGAAAAAACAACAAACAGCCTTGCGAGTGATGGCGGCAGTTTGCAACACATTATGGATGACAAAAATCAGTAGGAGAAAAGTATGGAAGCATTTGATATATTAAAAATTGCGGCTAACGCTTTGAATGAGAAAAAAGGTATGCATATTTCTGCTATAAAAATTGGTGATTTATCAATAATTGCAGAATATATGTTGCTTGTCACCGCAACATCATCAACACACGTTCGTGCGTTGGCAGAAGAAACCGAGAAAAAACTTGAAGAGGCGGGTGTTGAGCCTCATCACGTTGAAGGCAAAGCAACAGGATGGATATTGCTTGATTATAACGATGTTATTGTTCACGTTTTCAGCAACGAGGCAAGAGAGTTTTACAACCTTGACAGAATGTGGGAAGACGGACAAAAACTTGATATGACAACAATACTTGATAACGTTCAGGAGGAAGAATAATGAAGTACGATTTTACCACCATAGAGAAAAAATGGCAAAAGGTATGGGATGATAACAAAACCTTTGCAGCAAAGCAAGATTTTACTTTGCCAAAATATTTTGCTCTTGTTGAATTCCCTTATCCGTCAGGTCAGGGTCTTCACGTAGGCCACCCCCGTTCATATACTGCTATTGATATTGTAAGCCGCAAAAAAAAGATTGCAGGGTTACAATGTGCTTTATCCTATGGGTTGGGATGCTTTTGGTTTGCCTACCGAAAACTTTGCAATAAAAAATCATGTTCATCCTGCTGACGTTACGAAGAAAAACGTTGACCATTTCCGTGAACAGTTGAAATCTCTCGGTTTTTCTTTTGATTGGGACAGAGAAATTAACACAACCGACCCCTCTTACTACAAATGGACACAATGGATTTTTATTCAGCTTTATAAAAACGGTCTGGCATACAAAAAAGAAATGGCTGTTAACTGGTGTACATCCTGCAAATGTGTTCTTGCTAATGAAGAGGTAGTTAACGGTGTATGTGAGAGATGTCAGAGCGAAGTAGTCAGAAAGGTGAAGTCACAGTGGATGCTCAAAATCACTGAGTATGCAGACAGACTTATAGATGATCTTGACTTGGTTGATTTTCCTGAGAGAGTTAAGCTTCAGCAGAAGAACTGGATAGGCAGAAGCTATGGTGCT
>JAZSLU010000022.1:0-5756 GCA_045535505.1 Acutalibacteraceae bacterium
TACCTTGATTTAGGATGTGAGAGCGACAGAGGCGTGTGTCTTGAGTCAGATGACTCGGAAAATGGTGGTTTTTCGATATCTAATAGAGGATATAAAACGCTAGAGAGTGATGCAGTAGTATCATCAATACAACTAGAGAATTGTATATCTTCTTTTGTTATAGATACATATGAAGCACATATTTGTAAGGTAACTGATAGCGGTACAACACGAACTTGCACATTGGGTGCTGCAAACCTTGCAAAATTGACCGATGCAGAAAAAGCAATAGCAACACAGAAAGGATGGACTTTGGCGTGATAACAACAAAAATTGAACTTATTAAATTAACGGCAGCAAAAGGTATGACACTTACCAACGGCGAAGTTTTTAGCAAGGAAATTTATCTTGGTGAAAACGATATGCCTGATAATTGGGTAGAAATTACCGATGCGGAGGTTGAAAGACAAGAGGTGAAATGTTTATGAATGAAAAAATAAAGAAGTTTTGTAAATATGCATTGAATGCTTTGACTATTATAAACGCCTTATTAGTTGGGCTAAACCCTATATGGAATTTACCTTATGCCGATAAAATTATAGCTACTATTTCGGTTGTTATGGCTGTGATTTCTACATATTTATTAGGCAATAAAGCGTTGAATTCAACAAAGGAGAAATAAATGTCGGTTAAGGTTTTTTGCAAAAAAAAAGATAAAAATATAAAGTTGTCCGAACATTTTAAGGTAAAAGAATTTGCTTGTAATGACGGCGATAAGATTTTAGTTGATATGATGCTAATTGAAATGTTGGAAAAATTGCGCTTGGTTTTGCGGTGTGAAAAAGTTGTTATAAATAGTGGTTATCGCACACCTGCACACGATAGAGCCGTTGGGGGTAGCGGTAGTGGACAACACACAAAGGGTAAGGCGGTTGACGTTATATGTTATGATAAGGAAGGTAAAATTTCTGCAAAGCTGGTTTGCTGTGCGGCTGAAAACTTGGGTTTTACCGGCATAGGTTACATATCGGCTTACTCAACACACGTTGACGTACGTAGCGGCTCAAAGTGGTGGGGTGACGAAACAAAGTGTAACAAATCAATATCGAAAATAAATGGCTCAAGTTCGTTTTATGATTATTTTGGGATTAAAAAACCCAATTCGTGTCCATTTAATGAGCCGACAAGAAGCATTAAACGTGGTTGCAAAGGTGATGACGTTAAGTGGGTGCAGTGGCATTTAAACTCAAAAGGTTACAACTGCGGCAAGATTGACGGTGTTTGTGGTAAAAGTACTGCAAAACAAATATCTCATTTTCAGCAAGATAATGGTTTGATAATTGATGGAGTCTGCGGCAAAAAAACAAGAGAGAAATTAGTTATATAAATAGAGGTGTAAAATGGATATTGCGACAATAAGTGTTCTTATTGCTGTTTGTGGGTGCTTTGTTGGACTCGCCGGTTGGTTATCGGGTAGAGATAAAAGAATTGCCAGTGATAGCGAATGGCGTGGAGTTGTTAATACAAAGCTTGACAATATTTTAAAATTGTCGAAAGATTTAAACTCGATTGCGCAAAAGGTTGAAGAACACGGAGAAAAAATTTCTGCCATTGAGCGCGATGTTAAAAGTGCTCATAACAGAATTGACGAACTTTTATCAAAGACATAAAAAATGTCCCAAAGATATTTCTTTGGGACATTTTCTTAATTGTGATAAAGTTTTTTAGTTTGATAGCTTGGTTCGTAGGTTATATGAATTCCTAACTTGTTAAATACGTTTTCGTCAACCTTTGAGAGAATTACAGTTGAATGAGCATTGCAACCACGAAGTTTACTGAGCTGTTGCATAGCTAATGCCGCTGTTGCATCAGTAGCCGCACAAATTGAAAGTGCGATAAGAACCTCGTCGGTGTGTAATCTTGGGTTGTGGTTTCCCAGATGGTTGACCTTGAGTTTTTGAATAGGCTCAATTATAACGGGTGAAATTAAGGGAATTTCTTTTTCGATGCCAGCAATTTCTTTAAGAGCTTTTAATAACAAGGCGGCAGATGCACCAAGCAGGGAAGAAGTTTTACCGGTAATAATCTTTCCGTTTGGAAGTTCTATTGAAACAACAGGTGTTTTTGTTTGGTCTGCGCGTGCAAGAGCTGCAGCAACGACAGGCCTATCAGCTGTTGTGATGTTAAGATTATTCATTAACAATTCAATTTTGCTTACTTCATCAGCTGAACTGTATCCTTGACGTAAAGAAACCAAGGCATCATAATAACGTCGAAGAATTTCTTGCTTTGAGGCATCGCAGCATGCTTGGTCATCTATTATGCAATGACCACACATATTAACGCCCATATCAGTTGGACTTTTATACGGTGATTCGCCCAAAATGCGAGTGAGCATTGTGTTTAAAACAGGGAAAATTTCGACGTCACGGTTATAATTGATTGCGGTTTCACTGTATGCTTCTAAATAGAATGGGTCAATCATATTAACGTCGTTTAGATTTGCGGTTGCAGCCTCGTATGCAAGGTTTACGGGGTGCTTTAAGGGTAAATTCCAAACGGGAAAAGTTTCGAATTTCGCATAACCTGATTTTATGCCGCGTTTATGGTCGTGATAAAGCTGTGAAAGGCATGTTGCCATTTTCCCGCTACCTGGACCGGGAGCAGTAACAACAATTAATGAACGGCTTGTTTCGATATAATCATTTTTTCCAAAACCATCATCACTGACAATAAAAGGAATATTAACAGGATAACCGGGTATGGAATAAAGATAATATACTTTTATGCCACGGTTGGTAAGACGCTTTTTGAACATTTCTGCGCTGGGTTGATCTGCAAACTGCGAAATTACAACGCTGCCAACGTAAAGACCTATCGATTCAAAGGCATCAATAAGACGTAAGGTTTCAAGGTCGTAGGTAATGCCGCTGTCACCGCGACGTTTGTTTTTTTCTATATCGTTGGCGCTTATAACGATAACGACTTCGGCTTGGTCTTTAAGCTCAAGAAGCATTTTTACTTTGCTGTCTGGCTCAAAACCTGGTAAAACGCGGGAAGCATGAAAGTCGTCAAAAAGTTTGCCGCCAAACTCTAAATAGAGTTTACCGCCAAACATATTAATACGTTCGCGAATTTTAAGAGATTGAAGTTGAACATATTTTTCATTATCGAAGCCGATTTTGACTGACATAAGAAATTGCCTCCAGCATAAAATGATAATATATTAAGTATTATATCACTATAAAAACGATTTAGCAAGGTGAATATCGACAAAATTTTTAATTAAAAGTAACAGACCGCAAATAATTTGCGGTCTGAAAAATTATTCAACGGTTACGGATTTTGCAAGGTTACGTGGTTTGTCAACATCAATGCCTTTATATACTGAAACATAATATGCAAGCATCTGAAGAGGAATTATAGATGTTACAGGGGCAAGCCAAGTGGAAACGCATGGAATAGTTACCGATTTATCAAAATTTATACCAATGTCATTGATGTTTTCGGCAGTGACACCAAGCGTAACTGCGCCGCGTGCGACCACCTCATTTACATTGCTAACAGTTTTAGCAGCAATTTCAGGGTTTGATATAATTGTGATAACCACCGTAGAATCTTCTATTAAGGCGATTGGTCCGTGTTTTAGTTCGCCAGCTGCGTAAGCGTCAGAGTGAATATATGATATTTCTTTAAGTTTTAGCGATGCTTCTAAAGCAACACAATAATCCAAACTGCGACCTAAGAAATAGATGTCTGATTCGTCTTTTATAAACTCTGCAAGTTTTTTGATATTATCATTAATATCTAAAACTTTTTCGGTTAGTTTTGGCAGAGAAAGGATATCACGTTTAAATTGGTCTAGTTCTTTGCTTGAACGGTATTTTGTTACGTCACCGGCGAATGCAGCAAAAAGATAGAGAGCAACTAATTGGGTGGTATATGCTTTTGTTGATGCAACGGCAATTTCCGGACCTGCGTAGGTGTAGAAAACATAATCCGCTTCTCTTGCCACACTGCTACCTACAACGTTGGTAATACCCACAACCTTTGCGCCTGCTTTTTTTGCCATTCTCAAACTTGCAAGTGTGTCTGCCGTTTCGCCCGATTGGCTAATAACGATAACAGATGTTTCAGCGTCAAGCAAGGGATTATTATAACGGAATTCTGATGCGAGCACTACTTCAACCGGTATGCCGGCAAAATGTTCAATAACAAATTTTCCAACAAGACCAGCGTGATACGCAGTTCCGCAAGCAACAATGTATATTTTTTTGCTTTGTGTGATAAAATTTTTCGAGATGTCGTCATAAGTTATTTCAAGATTTGAATTAATACGACCTGACAAAGTGTTATGTATGGCGGTGGGTTGCTCATATATTTCTTTTAGCATAAAGTGGTCATAACCGCATTTTTGGGCAGCCTCAGCTGAAAAATTAATTGTAATAACATCTTTTGTTATAGGGTTGAGCGTATTGCTAAAAATCTGAACACTATCTTGTTTTATAACCGCAAATTCTCCGTCATCAATTTGATGAATGCGTTTTGTTGATGAAAGAATTGCAGGAATATCTGATGCAATAAAATTTTCACAGTTACCAAGACCGATGATGAGAGGACTATCTTTGCGAACGGCATAAATTGTTTCGGGCTGGTCTTGGAACATTATGCCCAGAGCATAACTGCCCTCTAACATATCTGTTGCGGATTTTATCGCATTAAGGGGGTTGCCGTCATAAAAATAATCAATTAAATTTGGGATAACCTCTGTGTCAGTCTGTGACAGGAAGTTATATCCTTTTTCAGTAAGAAAAACTTTTAAGTTTTTATAGTTTTCAATAATACCATTATGTACAACAGCGACTTTACTTGATGAACTTGTGTGGGGGTGTGAGTTGATTTTTGAGGGTGAGCCATGTGTTGCCCAACGAGTATGACCAATGCCGATTGTACTATTACAGGATTTGTTGTTAATAGCTTTAGATAAATTTGAAAGGCGGCCTTTTTCTTTATAAACAGAAATGTTGCCGTTTTCATAAATGGCAACGCCTGCAGAGTCATATCCTCTGTACTCAAGACAAGCAAGACCGTCGATTAAAATATCAACAGCGCCTCGTTTACCAACATAACCAACAATACCACACATATTAAGACTCCAATATTAAGGATTTTTATATTATTTATAAAATCGGACCAAATATTTATAATATTCGTCAAATACCTATATATATTACATCAAAACTTCATAAAAGTCAACGATAATTAATCAAATATACTATATAATATTCAAATTGGTAAAAATGTTTATAAATTTTCTATTGACAAAATAGGTTGATGTGATATAATTGAACATACTGTGGTGGGTGTAGCTCAGTTGGTTAGAGCGCCAGATTGTGGCTCTGGAGGCCGTCGGTTCGAATCCGATTATCCACCCCACCTATATATTGGGGTGTCGTCAAGCGGTAAGACACAGCACTTTGACTGCTGCATTCGTAGGTTCGAATCCTGCCACCCCAGCCAAAATAAGCACTACCTTTTGGTAGTGCTTTATTTTTTCTTACATCAGGATGAGAACCGAGGTTCGTCGAAACAGCCCAAAAGCCGCGACAGGCTTTTGGGACTGCGAAGTCTCGAGCACCACAAATTATTTTGCAAACGCTCGGAGCGTTCAAAATAATGTGGGCGCAGAGTACCCTGCCACCCCAGCCAAAATAAGCACTACCTTTTGGTAGTGCTTTATTTTTTGAATTATTTTCCTTTTTCGGTGTAAACTAAGT
>JAZSLU010000032.1:0-67636 GCA_045535505.1 Acutalibacteraceae bacterium
CCTTGCGCTGTTCTTTTTTGTGTATATTTTAAGCGGCTTTTGAATATTATTTAACAGTAATAAAAGAAAGGCGAGGTTTTGTATGGAATTGAATGTTACAAAGCACAGCGTGGCTGTTAATGAAACTGTATTTACACAAACAGTTGAACAACCGATAGACATAAGTATCTCTTTACCTGATTACTGTGATGATATAGTCAGCATTTTAAAGTGTAGGGTAGAGCCTTACATATCTTCAAAAAATATAAACGGTCAAAATGTTATGATAGAGGGTAATGCGGTAACGACCTTAATTTATCTTACTGATGATAGAAAAATAAGAAGCGTAGAGTATATTTATCCTTTTGCAAAAACAGTTGACACTAAAATGGATTGTAACGATATGAACGTTTTTGTAAGTGCAAAAAGCGAATATGTCAACTGCAGAGCCCTTACACAAAGAAAGGCAGACGTTCATGGAAGTATATCGGTTTGCGTCAAGGCTATTTGTGCTAAAAAGGCTGATGTGGTAGTTGACATTGAGGCTGACCATATGCAATTTTATAGAAAAAATGTCAACAGCACAATGCAACTTGGTTGTAATGATAAGTGTTTAATAATTGACGAGGAGTTTGCTCTTGATAACTTAAATGATACTCCTATGGGTATAGTCCGATATGATTTGCATACTACCGTTAAGGACTGTAAAATTATCGGCAATAAAGCTGTTGTAAAAGGAGAGGCAACCTTAGATGTTTTGTATTACAGCGTAAACGAAAAAATATGCAGATTTTGCGAAAGTGTACCTTTCAGTCAGATTGTTGAATCAGACGGATTTAATGACGAATGTGAATGCAGCGCCAAACTTGAGGTTATGTCTAAAGATTTGCGCATTCAAAACGCAGGACAGAAGGACAGCGCATTTTATCTTAACGCAAAAATATGTGTTAACGTATTTTCAATGTGCAATAACGAAATTCCTGTTATAATTGATGCTTTTTCAACCGACTATGAAACAGAACTTGCTCAAAAAAATATAACTTTTGAATGGATAAATCAAAAAATTAATGAAAAATTTTTGTGTAAGAAAAACCTTGAATTTGGCGAAATGACGGTTTCGGAGGTTGTGGATTTTAAATGTGACGCATCTGTACTTGAGGTGCAGTTGCAAAATAAGCAACTGGTTATAAATGGTGTTGTTATGATTTGTGTAATGTTCTACGACCGTGACGGTGTGCCTCATTATTGTGAAAAACCTGTCGAGTTTAAATATTGCTGTAACGTTGCAAACGAGCCTGAGGGCTTTAGATGTGAACCTATAATTGATGCCGTTGCTTCCAACTTTACAATTACAGGCGATAACTGTATAGAGGCAAGAGTAGAACTTTGTGTTAATGCCGATTTATATTCGGTTGAGCAAAAACTTGCCGTTTGTGACGTTAGGGTATTAGAAAACGAAAGAAAAAATAAAAGCACAAAAGGTGCGCTTGTAATCTATTATGCCAAGTGCAACGAAAGCGTGTGGAACATTGCACGCAAATATAACACATCACCCACACATATAAAGCACGTCAATAATATTGAGAACGATATGTTGTGTGAGGATATAACCTTATTAATTCCTTGTAAATAGAGAAATTTTGGCTTATAACATTTGACATTTTGCTTTATAAGTTGTATTATTATGGCAGATGAAAATCTGCCATATTTTTTTTCAAGGGAAATGATACTTATGCGCAAAGACTTGTCAATGTTGGTTGATTTATATGAGATGACAATGGCTAATGGATTACTTCACAGTGAGTTTCGTGATACCATTGTTTATTTTGATATGTTTTTCAGAAGAACACCTGATAATGGCGGTTATGCTATTATGGCGGGTGTTGAGCAACTTATAGATTATTTTAATAATCTTAACTTTACAAAAGAAGATATTGATTATTTGAGGTCTTTAAACCTTTTTAGCGAAGAATATCTTGAATATCTTGCTAATTTTAAGTTCACGTGCGATGTATGGGCAATTCCTGAGGGAACGCCAATTTTCCCTCGTGAGCCGATTGTAACCGTAAAAGGTCCTGCTATACAGGCGTTTATGGTTGAAACAATGGTGTTGCTTACAATTAATCACCAGTCATTGATTGCTACAAAAGCCAGCCGCATAACCAGAGCCGCTAAAGGACGTGCAGTATTAGAGTTTGGCGCACGTCGTGCACATAGCTATGACGCCGCCTTCTATGGCGCTCGTGCCGCTATAATTGGTGGCTGCGTGGGTACTTCATGTGTTAAATCGGCTCAAGAGTTTAATGTTAAACCGTCGGGCACTATGGCGCATAGCTGGGTGCAGATTTTCAAGGATGAATATACCGCTTTTAAAGAATATGCTTTGCGTTATCCTGATAGTTGTATGCTGCTTGTTGACACATATAATGTGCTTGAAAGTGGTATCCCTAATGCGATAAAAGTGTTTGATGAGGTGTTAACTCCTATGGGTTACCGTCCTTTAGGCATACGCATTGACAGCGGTGATATAACTTATCTCACAAAAAAAATACGCGTAATGCTTGATAGGGCAGGTTACCCCGATTGCAGAATTTGTGTTTCAAACTCGCTTGACGAATATCTTATACGCGATATGCTTATGCAGGGCGCTTGTGTTGACAGTTTTGGTGTAGGTGAGCGTCTTATAACTGCTTCAAGTGAAGCGGTTTTTGGCGGCGTTTACAAACTTGCTGCCATTGAGCAAGACGGCAAACTAATTCCTAAAATTAAAATTAGTGAAAATACTGCAAAAATAACCTTACCCGGCTTTAAAACTACCTGGCGTTTGTATGATAACAATACAGGCAAGGCTTTGGCAGATGTTATCACACTGAACGGCGAGGAAATTGATGATACACAGCCTTACGAAATTTTTGACCCCGATAACATTTGGAAGCGCAAGACTGTTAAAAACTTTACAGCCAAGAAACTTATGGTCAAAATTTTTGAAAGTGGCAAACAAATTTACAATAGTCCCAGCGTTAATGAAATTGCAAAATATAGAAGCGAACAGGTTGAACTTTTGTGGGAAGAAGTTAAACGTTTTGAAAAACCGCACACCTACTATGTTGACCTTTCTCAACAGTTGTGGGATTTAAGAAACAGTCTGCTTAACAAAAAATATAAAGTAGAAGATTAATTTTGAGAGGAAAAGTGTTATGAAACGTGTTTTGGCAGTTTTGCTTATATTGTGTATGATGTTTGCTTTTTGTGGCTGCGGCAACAAAAAAGCAGATGGTAACGATATTGAAGCACAAGCTTCACAAGGCAAAATACCCGAATCGCAGTTTGCGCTCGGCACAGATGTTTCTGTAATTAAAAATGCTTTTGACCCCGAAAAAAGTGAAGAGCCGCTTCTTGAGCGCGAGGGTGAATCAACCGTAGTAATGACTATTGATAATTATGATTTTCATTATTACAAAGACAAAAAACAAAACGGAATTTCGGTTTTAGTTAGCTTTACAGATGCTTACGGTTTTGAGAATGGAATAACTATGTCTAACGACATTATTGAGGTTTTGGGTGATAAAGGTAAACTGGATGCCGCAACCGATGAACAAGTGTATTTTTTGCGTTCTGCAACCGAGGGCTGTGAAGTGCTTTCCTACACTTACGGCGACTATAAATTAGAGTTTTATTTTATAGATTATTTCCTTGCCGCCACAAAGCTTACCGATACACGCTATTGGGTGGACTAAGGCAAAGTTTTGCAAAAAATTTCGCGGTAGTTTGAAAGCAGTTTTAAAACGCTTATCCTACCGCGATTTTTATTTTTTAATGGTAATAAATTGTTAATAAAAAAGAAATAAAATACCTGTTGCATAAGTATATAAATTATTGTAAAATAATCGTAGTTAATTTTTTGGAGGAATTTGATGATTGCTAAAGAGTCCGTAGTACGTGAAATGCCGATGCTGCCTTTGCGCGGCCTTGTTGTGTTTCCGTCAATGCTGCTTCATTTTGACGTGGGACGCGAAAAAAGTGTTGCCGCCGTTAATGAGGCTATGGAACACGGGCGTGAAATATTTGTGGTTACTCAAAGCGATATAACCGCTGAAGAGCCTACTGCTAATGAGTTATATAATATAGGTTGTGTTGCTAAAATTCGTCAGGTTTTAAAACTGTCTGACGGAAACGTTCGCATTTTGATTGAAGGCTTGTACAGAGCCCGTCTTGATAATATTAAAAAGACGTCGCCTTATTATACTGCAACGGTTGAAGAATGTTTGCCTAAAAATTCGCGTACAACTGTTTTGTACCGCGAAGCGCTTGTTCGCAAAGTGCGTGATTTGTTTGACAATTATTCTTCTGTTGCGCCACGACAGGCGCCCGATATAATTTTAACGGTTATGTCAAATGATAATCCCGACTTTTTATCGGATTACATTGCCTTTAATATACCCGTTCCTGCAGATGACAAACAGTATATTTTAGAGCAGACAAACCCAATAAAAAGATTGCAGCTTGTTGCAAAATTGCTTGAACGAGAACAAGAAATTCTTAATATAGATGCCGAGATAAGTGAAAAGGTTAAAAGCCAGATTGATGAAAATCAGCGCGAGTTTTACCTTAAAGAACAACTTAAAGCAATTTCGGGCGAACTTTACGGTGAAGAGGGCGAGCAGGAAATTGAGAACTATCACGAAAAAGTTGCGGCATTAGGCGCACCACAAGAGGTTAAAGATAAACTTCACAGCGAGGTTAACAAACTTGCAAAAATGCCACATGGCTCTCATGAGGGAAGTGTTATAAGAGGATATCTTGATACTTGTTTAGAGCTCCCTTTTGGTGTTTATACAAATATCGCTACCGATGTTTTACGTTCAGCAAAAATTCTTAACCGTGATTTTTACGGTATGGAAAAGGTTAAAGAAAGAATTTTAGAATCTCTTTCGGTTTACGCTCTTGCGCCTGAAATTTCGGGACAAATTATATGTCTTGTTGGCCCTCCAGGTGTAGGTAAAACCTCAATTGCAAAAACCATTGCCGAATGTACAAACAGAAAATATGCACGTATTGCATTGGGCGGTGTCCACGATGAGTCTGAAATTCGGGGTCATAGAAAAACATATATCGGCGCTATGCCGGGTAAAATTATAAACGCATTTAAACAGGCGGGAAGTCAAAATCCATTAATTTTGCTTGACGAGATTGATAAATTGGGCAGCGATTTTCGCGGTGACCCGTCAGCCGCTCTTTTAGAGGTGCTTGACGGTGAGCAAAACAGCACTTTCTGCGACCATTATGTCGATATGCCTTTTGATTTGAGCAAGGCGTTGTTTATAACCACAGCAAATACAATGGAAACGATACCTGCGGCATTGCTTGACAGGTTAGAGGTTATCGAACTTTCAAGTTATACCAGAGAAGAAAAGTTTAACATTGCAAAAGAACATTTGGTTAAAAAACAGCTTAAAAATCACGGTCTTAACGGTTCAAAGCTTCGCATTGCTGATGATGCGCTTTATGGTCTTATTGATTTTTATACACGTGAAGCAGGTGTTAGAAAACTTGAACGCCGCATTGGCGAAATTTGCCGTAAAGCCGCAAAACTTATTGTGTCACAAGAAAAAGCGCGTGTTGACGTTAATGCGCAAAACCTTGATGTGCTTATCGGTCACGGCAGATATCGCACAGAAGAACTTTTAGAAAAAGACGAGGTTGGCGTGGTTAACGGCCTGGCCTGGACACAAGTTGGCGGCGAGTTGATGCAACTTGAGGTTAGCGTTGTTCAAGGCAACGGCAAGTTGGAACTTACAGGCTCACTTGGTGACGTTATGCAAGAGTCTGCAAAGGCTGCCGTTACATACGTGCGAAGTTGTGCTGCAAAGTACGGTATTGACCCCGATTTTTATAAAAAATGCGATATACACATCCATGCTGTTCAAGCGGCGGTGCCAAAGGACGGTCCCTCTGCAGGTGTTACCATTGTTACGGCACTAATTTCTGCCTTAACAGGTCGTGCGGTCAAACGTGACGTTGCTATGACTGGTGAGATAAGCATTCGAGGTAGAGTGCTTGCGATAGGCGGCTTAAAAGAAAAAACAATGGCTGCTTACCGTGCTGGTGTTAAAACGGTATTTATTCCCAAAGAAAACCTGCGGGATGTTGATGAAATTGATAAAACAGTTCGTGCTGCTTTGCAGATTAAAACGGCTGAGTATTATGATGATATTGTGAAAGGCGCACTTTGTGATTGCGCTGAGGAAACGCCGCTTTTTGCGGGTGTTTCCAAAGAGGCAAGAAATACAGTTGCGATTAGTCAGTAAAAAAATATGAATTTTTCTAATGCAGTTTTTGAACTTTCGGCAGGATTGCCTCATCAGTTGCCCGAATGCGATAAGGCAGAAGTATGCTTTTTGGGGCGTTCTAACGTCGGAAAATCGTCACTAATTAATAAGGTGCTTGGTAGAAAAAACTTAGCATATACAGGTTCTAAACCCGGCAAAACAGTTACTATAAACTTTTATACGGTTGACGGTATGCGTTTTGTTGATATGCCAGGTTATGGCTTTGCAAAGGTGTCTGATGCTGAAAAAGAGCGTTGGGCAACTTTGTGCGAGGGATATTTTTCATCAGGTCGTACAATAGGCGCGGCATTTCAGCTTATTGATATGCGACGTTTGCCTACCGAACAAGATATACAAATGATTGAATGTCTTGAGCAGTTTGGTTATGATTATTACATTGTATTAACGAAAAGTGATAAGCTTAACAAAACCGAGCGCACAAAAATTCTGGCTGAATATGAAAAATTGTTACCGGGTGTTGAGGTTATACCTTTTTCGTCGCTAAAAGGCGAGGGTGTTGACCGAATTAGAGAAATTACACAAAAGGTTGGTGGTAATGAATGAAACTAACAGTAAGCTATGGTGTTAACGAAAAAGGACATTTTACTGCAGGGCAGGTTGACGTTGTTGAACTTGCAAAGGAGTATGGTACACCTCTTTATGTTCTTAATGAGGATGATATAAGAAAACATTGCCGCCGCTTTAAAGAGGCAATAGATGAATGCTATGATGGCAACGGTTTACCGCTTTACGCCAGTAAAGCATTTTCTTGCAAAGAAATGTATCGCATTATTGACGACGAGGGGCTTGGTGCCGATGTTGTTTCGGGCGGCGAACTTTTTACTGCTCTTAGTGCAGGGTTTCCTGCCGAAAAGATTTTCTTCCACGGCAATAACAAAACTGCAGATGAGTTGGATTATGCAATGAAAAGCGACGTTGGTCGCGTTGTTGTTGACAACATTCGTGAGCTTTCAATGCTTGACAATGCTGCTGCAAGATATGGAAAAATTGCAAAAATAATGTTTCGAATAAAGCCCGGTGTTGATGCCCACACGCATGATTTTATTAAGACGGGTCAGATTGATTCTAAATTTGGTTTTGCTATTGAAACGGGAGAAGCCGTTGATGCTGTAAAAACTGCGCTACAGTTTAAAAATATTAAATTGTGCGGTATGCATTGCCATATTGGTTCTCAAATTTTTGATACGGCACCTTTTTATGAGGCCGCAAGCGTTATGATGGATTTTTTGCTGGAAATAAAAGCAAAATTCGGTATTGAGATGGCTGAACTTAATCTTGGCGGCGGTTTTGGTATTAGGTATAAAGAAGATGATACTCCTGTTACATATCGTGAGTATATTGTCGGCGTTTCAAAAATTATTAAAAATTTCTGCAAAGTGAACAACTACAACGTTCCGCGTATATACGTGGAGCCGGGCAGAGGAATTGCGGCACCCGGTTCAATGACCCTTTATACAGTTGGTTCGGTTAAAACTATACCTAACGTTCGTACCTACGTTGCAGTTGACGGCGGTATGCCCGATAACCCGCGATATATTCTTTACGGTGCCGAGTATGAGGCTGTTATAGCTAACAAAGCGGACAAGCCTCGTGATTTTAAAGCAACTATTGCAGGCAAGTGTTGTGAAAGCGGCGACCTTTTGGCAGAAAATGCAATGATTCAAAAGCCTGAATCTGACGATGTTTTGGCTGTACTTGCAACCGGTGCTTACAACTATTCGATGGCAAGTAATTACAATAGAATTCCTCGTCCTGCCGTTGTTATGGTAAAGGGTGACGGCGCAAGGGTTGTAGTAAAACGTGAGACCTTTGAAGACTTAATTAAAAACGATATATAAAAAAAGCGGTGAAATTTCACCGCTTTTTTTATAACAGGACAACGGCACCTGCCTATTGGCAGGTGCCGTTTTGGGCTTTGCAGTCAATTTAAACAATTAGCAACAACCGCAGCCGTTACCGCCTTCGTTATTGCCGCCGCATACTGCTAAAAGAACAATGAGGATGATTACCCAAGAGCAGCAGCTGCCGTTAAAAAGATTGTTACACATATTGCAAACCTCCTTTCGTCTTTACAACCCATACTATGTGTAACAATAAAATTTGGTGCTAAAATTTTTTTTGGAAAATAATTTGCAATGATTACAAAGATACGGTCAAGGTAATAATTAATATGTAAAAATTATTTTATGTTTACGGGACAGACAATACTGAATATTATGAGAGTGAATAAAGTTTAAGGCGGTAATTTTAAGTGCAATACAGTTATGAACTTTTTACAAATGCGGCTAAAACTGCAATAGAATGCGGCGTTAAATCCGCAAGTATGATGGGCCATACTTATGTTGGTTGCGAACATATATTGCTTGGGATTGCAGGAACAGAACAAAGTGTCGGAGCAAAAATTTTAAAAGCTCGCGGTGTAACAACAAGGGATATAATTGGCGTTATTGAAGATGTTATAGGTAGCGGTAACCCAACGGTGTTATGTCACGATAACTTTACAAAGACAGCGCAAATGGTTATTGAAAATTCAATTAAATATATGACACAAAAAGGCTGCACTTGCGTGGGCACAGACCATTTATTACTTAGCATCGTGTCTGGCGCTGATAATTTTGCAAAAAAGTTGCTAAGGGAGTTTGACGTTAACATAACGGCGCTTATTGGCGAACTTGAGGGGTACAGAACAAATTGTGTAAATGACAATAGTATCAAAGCGTCTAACATTAAGGTTCATAAAACAACCCTACTTGAGAAGTATGGCACAAACTTAACAAAAGCGGCGCAAAATGGTTTGATTGACCCTCTTATTGCAAGAACAAATGAACTTAACAAGGTTATTAGAATTTTATGCAGACGGCATAAAAACAACCCTTGTCTTGTGGGTGAACCCGGTGTTGGCAAAACGGCTATTGTGCAAGGTCTTGCAAGAAAAATTGTGCAAGGCGAGGTACCCCATTTGCTTTTGGGAAAACAAATTATCTCGCTTGATTTGACGGCGCTTGTTGCGGGAACAAAATACCGTGGAGATTTTGAGGACAGAGTGCAAAACTTAATAAATGAGGTGCGTTTAAACCCTGATATTATCTTATTTATTGATGAGGTGCATACTGTAGTAGGGGCCGGCTCTGCAGAGGGGTCGGTTGATGCGGCTAACATATTAAAGCCTGCACTAACAATGGGAGATTTTAAAGTTATTGGAGCAACGACATATAACGAATATCGCAAGAACATCGAAAAAGATTCGGCTTTAGAACGTCGCTTTCAACCCGTTTATGTGAACGAGCCGTCTTGCGAGGAGGCGGTTGACATTATAATCGGGGTAAAGGATGTTTACAGTGAGCATCACGGCGTTGAAATTCCAAACGAGGTTATATCGGCGGCAGTGTCGCTTTCAAACAGGTATATTAATGACAGATTTTTGCCCGACAAGGCTATTGACTTAATTGACGAGGCGGCGGCAAAAATTAAACTTGAAAATTCAAACGGTGAGTATGACGAGGTTTTAAAGGGCGGGGTTGCGCTAAAAAATAAAAGAGCAACTTTAAGCATTGATGACATTAAAGAGGTTTTGGCGCAAAACTGTAATCTACCCATAAGTCAACTTAGTAATGATGTGTTTTATAATGACCCTCAAAAAAGATTGAAAGAAAGAATAGTAGGTCAAGACAATGCTGTTCAAGCGGTTTGCAAGGCGTTAAGACGCTCGGCAGCCGGTATAAGAGATAAACAAAGACCAATTGGCTCTTTTTTGTTTAGTGGACCTACGGGTGTTGGAAAAACTTATTTATGCCGTCTTCTTGCGCTTGAACTGTTTGGCAGCGAGAAAAACCTTATAAAGCTTGATATGTCTGAATATAGCGAAAAGCATACGGTTTCTCGTCTTATTGGTGCACCTCCGGGATATGTTGGATATGACGAGCCCGGACAACTAACGCAGGCGGTACGAAAAAAGCCTTACAGTGTTGTTTTGTTTGATGAAATTGAAAAAGCGCACCCTGATGTTTATAACATTTTATTGCAGATTTTAGAGGATGGTGTGCTTACGGATTCTTCCGGTAGGAAGGTTAATTTTTCTAATACTGTAATAGTTATCACTACCAATACGGGTGGCAAACAAAGCGGCGTTATGGGCTTTAATTCTTCTGCAAAAGATATATTAAATAAAGAAATTACCGATTATTTTAGACCCGAATTGCTCGGCAGGCTTGACGAGATAGTTATGTTTGACGGTCTTGACAAAAACGCTTTGCAACAAATTTGTAAACTCTTGCTAGAGCAGTTGAAAAAGTTGGTTAATGAAAACGGCGGCAATCTTGAGATTGATGACAGTGTTTATGAGGTTTTAGCAAGTGAATGTGATGATAAAAGTGGTGGAGCAAGGGCACTAAAGAGAATTATAAGGGACAAAATTGAAGATAAACTTAGTGAACTTGCTATTGAACGTGGCGGTATGTTGGCACAACAGTTTATTTGCGGCGTGAATAAAAATGAGATTATTATAAGTGTAAAATAAGAAAAGCGGAGTTAATCTCCGCTTTTTTGTATCAAATGGTAAAATTTCGGGCAAAATATTTTAAAAAGTTTTTATAAACTGTTGGGGTTAAAAGTATGGATAATAAAATTCATTTAAGACAGGTTATTCTTTTGTTGTTTGTTGCTGTGACAACAACTTATTCAATTATTGATATGCCGAAATTTATGGCTCAAAGTTTTGATAGAAGCAGTTGGCTGCCGATAATTTTGGGTGCCTTTGTTTTTGCGGCGGCGGTAAGTTTGATTGCGCAAATTAACTGTATGTATCAGGGCAAGGTGTTTTTTGATTATACAAACGAAATTATGGGTAAATTCTTTGCGTATTTTTTCAGTATTTTTTATATTTTATATTTCATCATTATTGAAACAAACTTAAATATTAAGCTTGTTGGAATTTTAAGCGCAAACTTTTTGCCGAAAACACCATACTATATTTTTTTAGCAGTATCAATTGGACTTTCTGCTTTTTTGGCGAAAAAGGGATTAACAAATGTTTGCAGACTTATTGAGATAACAGGAATATTATTTTTAGTGGTTACAATATTTATTTGTATTGTGATGATAACCAACGGAAACAAAAACAATATTTTACCCCTATTTAATAAGAATGATTTTAATAATATTGCACAGTCGGTAAGAGAAATTATTTTACCTTTTGCGGGTGTTGAAGTTTTACTGATTGTGCCTTTTGCTAAAGGATATAAAAATGTTGCGAAAAAGGCATTTTTGACTATGCTTTTTATAGGCTTGTTTTATGTATTGATTGTTGAAAGCACAATAAAAATTCTTGGACCTAACAACACCAAACTGTTGAACGATGCTTTTTTTGATGCTGTAAAATCTACCCCTGCGCCAATTATCGAAAGGCTTGATGTAATTTATCTAACGTTTGGTCTTGCAAGTTTGTTTACAGGTTTTGGCGTTATGTTTTTAGCAATAATTGAACATGCTTGTAAGGTTTTTTCAAGGGTTAACAGAAACGTGATTATAGCCATTGCTTCTGTTATAGTTTTTATTTTAAGCATTATTGGAATTAAGACCGATGCAGCAGATTTGGCAAGAAATATTATAGCCGTTATGATTGTTTTTGCAGTATTTGTTATACCTTTAATTGTATTTATTGGCGCAAAAATTAAAAGACACAATAAATATGCGGAGGTGTGATGAGTGCGCAAATTTTTAAAGTTGATAGTTTTTTGTATTATTATGTCATTTTTGATGTGCACCTTGTGCAGTTGTTATGATGCGATGGATATAAACAAAAAGCATATAGTAACGGCGGTTATTCTTGATTATAAGGACCAAAAGGTGCAATTTAACGTTGAAATTGCCGATATTGAAGGCAGTGATTCTGACAGTGGTGAAGACAAATATAAATACGTAACTGGTGTTGGCACAACGATTATGGAAAGCAGACAGCAACTTGACCGAAACCTTGACAGGCAGTTATATTTGAGCGCTATAAGAGCTATCATTTTTACTGAAGATTTTATTAACGAATATTTAATTGAATATCTTAACCGACTGCGTGCATCAGAACAGTATAATAAAAAGGTGATTATTGTAACCACATCTTGTGAGCCGAGTGAGCTGATTGAAACTTGTAAAGAAAACAAGATGTCTGTAGGATTTTCTACCGAAGAGATGTTAACAACTTTAAAAAAACAAGGTGAAAGTTTTTCAAGAACAACACAAGAGGTAATTGAAAAGCTATCAAATGACCATGCGGCTATGTTGTTGCCGTGTATTGGTGTAAAGGACAAAACAAATACATTGCTTGGATATACGGTCATTGATAAGAATAAAGTGAAAGGTTTTATAGATGCGCAAAAAGCCAATGGTGCAGTTTTGTTTAACAGAGAAAAAGCCGAAAGTCAATACCTTGTTGAGTATAACGGACAAGACCTATCTGTTGAGGGTAAAATAAAACATTGCAAAATTAAGCCTCTATATAGTGACGGTAAAATTAAATTTAAAGTAGATTGCCAGATGAAAGCCACATTGCTTTACGGGGACAGTCGTCCGCCATACACGTTTTCACGCAGTGATTATGAAAAAATTGAACGGATGTTAAAACAAGATGTTAAAAAGCAGATTGAACAAACTGTAAAAAAAGCACAGACCGAACACGGCTGCGATTATTTGTATTTTGATGATGCTTTTAGAATAAAATATCCAAAAGTGTTTGATACGCTTGATTGGACAAAAGAATTTAAAACGGCAAACGTTGATGTTGATGTAAAAATTGACCTTGACAGTATATGGTTGATGGATTATGAAGAAAAAAATTAAGGAGGTGAAATAAAAAACCATGGGCAAATTTAACAACTTTTATGATTTTACAAAAGCGTTGGAAGAACAAAGCAGAGGATATAAATACAGAACAATAAGTTTTAGTGACGGTGTTTTAAAAGTGTTTTGTATTTTACAATTAACCGACAGAGATATGCTTACCGAGAGTGTTATTAAACCGCTTGTTTTGCATTGCAAAGAAAACTCAATCAATGCTCGTATTGCGGCGCAAAGCGTTCTTTTTGCCGACGACTTTACCATTGAAAAGGACAAAGCTCAAATTAACACGCACATTCTTAACGGAATGGTGGTTATTTTGTTTTCCAACGATGACGAATATATTGTGCTGAACCTTAAAAAAGTTCAGCACAGAAGTGTGTCGACACCGCAACTTGAATATACAATGCGCGGACCGCAAGACTGTTTTACCGAAAATCTTGACGTTAATCTTTCACTTGTGAGGTACAGACTTAAAGACAAAAACGCAAAGTATGAGTTTTTTGAGGTTGGTAAACGAACAAAAACAAGGGTGGCGGTTATATATTGCGCGGACATTGCAAACGATAATGTTGTTTGTGAGGTAAAAAAACGCATAAAAGAAATTGATATTGACGGTATTGAAGATTCGGGTGATTTACAGGCTTTTCTTGCTAATAACAAATATCAGCTTTTCCCCAATACGGGTCTTGTTGAACGCTCAGACCTTTCTTGCCAGAGTATAGTTGAGGGCAAGGTTTTAATAATGGTTGACGGCAGCCCCATTGCGCTTATCGCACCTAAAGTTTTTGTTGAGTTCTTGCAGTCGAGCGATGATAGATATGACAATAAATTTTTTGGTGTTATGTCAAGAATGTTAAGATATATTGCCGTGTTGCTTTCTTTTATGTCAACAAGCATTCTGGTTGCAATAACGGCTTTTCATACCGATGTTTTGCCCAGCAGTTATGCAATTCTTCTGTCTCAAATGAGGGTTAAAGTGCCGTTTGGCGCACTCGTTTCGGGGTTAATTGTTGAAATAATACTTGAACTGTTAAGGGAAGCACTTATACGAATTCCAAAACAGATTGGTACGGCTATTGGTATTGTGGGTGCTATTGTTATTGGTGAGGCGGCAATTTCTGCTGGTTTATTTAGTCAGTTGATGCTTATTGTCGGCTCGGTTTCGCTTCTTTCATCTTTTGTTATACCTGACTATTCTTTAATAAACGCCTTTCGAATTTTAAAATTTATGCTGATAATTTCAACCGGTATGTTGGGCTTTTTGGGGTTTACGGTATTTGTACTTGTGGTGCTAATGCAACTTGTATCTCATGACAGTTTTTCGGTACCCTATATGGCTCCTGCGGCACCGTTTAATCTTTATGATTTTGTGAGAGCTATAATTAATAACACAACAATTTCGCCCAAAAGACCTAATTATTTAAGAACACAAGACAATATTCGTGCTAAACTAAAATAAAAAGAGCGGAAAGCATTTTAAAATGCTTTCCGCTTTTAAAGTTTAAAATCGTCAGGACTGTAGTTTTTTGAAATTTCAGTTCTGATGGGTTTGCGCTTTAATATGTCATATTTAAATTTGCGGCATTTATCATAAGCGGAGACAACACCGCGGTAGGAACAATAAATTTCATTATCACCGTCACTTTTTATTCCATAAACGCAGTAGCAACAAAATTTATAGTCTTTATTAAAAAAACCCATAGTTTTTCAGTCCTTAAAATTAATTACATAACAAGTATATCACACTTTGGCAAATTTTCCAAGTGTGTTTTTTGGGCAGGAAAAAAGGAATATGATGCAGGTTATAATTAAGGCTATTGAGCAGGGCAGAGATGCAGCTGTACCCGAATAAACAGGTGATTTTGTTATATTGGCTACGCTTACAGAGATGTTGAATATTTTTACAAAAAGTTCGCTGATTCCGGCAAGGAGCAATCCGTGAAGAATTCTTATTAAAACGAATTTTAGGTAGTTTGGCATTAATTTTTTGCAAAGTGACATAACCTGAGCATGAACGCAAAAGCCGCACCAACCTAAAATAAGCGCAACTATAAAGATGTTATTTCTGAAATAAATGGTTGCGGTTGTAACCTCGCTTAGAGCGGTGAACATAATTTGCAATTTTTGACCTAAAAAAGTGGTGATTACTGCCTCAAAAGCTGAAAACAAAACAACAAAAGAACAAACGCTTATAACCGAAGCACAAGCGTCGCTTACCGATTGTACAAAGGCATCTGTATAAGAAAGTGTGCTGGTATTTGTGCGTTGTGTTACGGTATCGTTTGAGCGAAAAATTATATTGATTATTATGCAAGAGATAACGTTTGCAGCCAGTAGTACATAACCGATTTTTTGACTATTTAGAATGCCTTTGCCAACCGCTAACACTATAAAGGCGGGACCAGGATTAACACAGCAACATATTAAGTTTTGCGCTTGTTTTTTTGAAATTTGGTTTTGCTCGTACAGTAAATGTGTGAGCTTTGCGCCGACGGGGTATCCTGATAGCATTGAAAGCAGTACAACACAGGTGGCATTGCCGTTAATTCCAAACATTACTTTGCCTACAGGAGCAAGAATTTTACCTAAAAGATTTGAAATTTGCGAACGCATTATAAAGGTAGAAATTACACAAAAAGGGAAGAGCGTAGGAATTAATATATTTGCGCAAAGATGCAAACCTTTTAGTGCACCGTTAATGCTTTCGCTTGAGGCGGTTAAAAACAAAGTCGCAGCCACAAGGCACAATACGGCTAAGAAAACCGTTTTTATCTTCTTGTTGGTGATTATACAAGCTTTGTGTTTCATATTGATAATATATGAGACGAGGTAGGTTTTATATGTATGAGCAATAAAAATAAAATGTATATTGGTATGGATTTGATGATAGAAATTGTGTCTAATAGAGAAATGACTGTCGATGGTTGCAAAGGGGTTGCCGAGTATGATGAAAACTATATTAAACTTAATGCCAAAAAAGGAACGGTGACGGTTTTTGGAGTAAATTTAGAAATTAAAAGTTTTACCGAAGCGGCGCTTTTTATTGTTGGCAAAATTGAACGCATTGAATTTTGTATGTAAAGGAGAGAATTTATGCTTTGGCTTTACAGGTTTTTTTGCGGGTATATTACGATAGCAATTAAGGGCAATTATAGCGAACGACTTATAAACACTCTTGCAAAAAGCGGCATTTCGGTATGGCATATTAAAAGAAAGAAGAATTATATTCAAGCTTCAATTTTTGCTCACGATTTTAAACGACTTGCTTCTTTAAAGGGCAAAAGCGGTGTTAAAATTCATATTTTGAGCAAGACGGGGTTACCTTTTGTAATTAATAAATACAAACACCGTCCCGGTCTTTTTGCTGGAGCGGCATTATTTATTGTTTTAATTTTTGTGTTGTCGAGCTATGTTTGGAACATAAAGGTTGAAGGCAATAAAGCCGTGTCTGAGCAAACTGTAATTGAGGCGTGTAAGCGCATTGGAATAAAAGAAGGAACCAAAACAAAAGATGTTGACCCCCAAAATGCAAGGGTTGAGTTGTTGCTTGAAATGAAAGGGTTGACTTGGGCATCTATAAATGTTGAGGGGAGTTGCGTTACTGTAAATGTAAGAGAATATGAGGAAAAACAAAAGGATGACGATGCGCCTTGTAATTTAAAATCGGCTGTATCGGGCGTTGTTATATCAACCAAGGTTACTAAAGGTGATGTTTGTGTAAAACCCGGTGATACCGTTACGAAAGACCAATTGTTAGTAAGTGGCGCAGTTGCCCATGCCGACGGTACAACTCAGTTTGTAAAAAGTCAAGGCGAAATAATTGTTGAAACGACCCGCACTTTTGTGCAAAAAATTAATTTTGAACAAGAACAGTGCATTAGAAACGGCAAGGTAAAAACCTTAAGTGTTATAAACTTTTTCGGACATAAAATTCCTTTGTTTTTAGGCGAGATTAAGGGGGATTATGAAAAAGAAAATAAAATTTGTAAATTGAGCGCAGGGGCAAATTATGCTCCAATATATCTTGAAAAAGCAAATTTTTATATGATCAAGACAGACCGTTATAGATTAAGTGTTGAACAAGCGATTGAGAAGGCGCAAAAAAGTATAGAAAACGAAGTGTTAAGCATTGATGGGTTTTCTGTGGTGTCACACAAAGATGAAATTTTACAAAACGAAGACGGAATTGAACTTAAAAGGGAATATATTTGCAGAGAAAATGCTGCAAAATCTGAGATTTTGTTGATTGATACTTTTAATTGAGAAATTGTTATGGTATAATAATTTTAAGTTTATGTGCAAGGATGGTAAAAAGGTGTTTGAACAGATAATTGATATTGATAATGTTGACCACATTTCAAGTCTTTTTGGAAATTTTGACGAAAACGTAAGGATGGTTGAACAGCATTATTCTGTTAATGTTACATCTCAAAGCGGGAATATAAAGGTTTGTGGTGAACAAGCCAATGTTATAAGTGCTGCAAGAACTCTTGACGGTATGCTGATGCTTATTAAAAAAGGGGATGCACTTACAGCACAAAATATTGAATATGTTATGTCATTGGTTGATAACGGTGAAGACCAACAAATTTCAAAACTTGCTGATGCCAACTGTATTTGCATAACGTCAAAGGGCAGACCTGTTAAAGCCAAAACCATAGGCCAACAAAAATATATTGATGCCATAAAAAACAACACAATAACCATCGGTGTCGGTCCTGCGGGTACAGGTAAAACCTATCTTGCGGTTGCATTGGCGGCAAACGAGTTTCGGGCAAAAAGGGTAAGCCGTATTATTTTGACACGCCCTGCTGTCGAAGCGGGTGAAAAATTGGGCTTTTTGCCGGGTGACTTACAGCAAAAGGTTGACCCTTATTTGAGACCGCTTTATGATGCGCTTGTTGAAATGATGGGTATGGAAAATTTTCATAGATGTCAAGAACGCGGTGATATTGAGGTTGCGCCTTTGGCTTATATGCGAGGCAGAACGCTCGACGACAGCTTTATAATTCTTGACGAGGCTCAAAACACCACAAGTGAGCAAATGAAAATGTTTTTAACACGTCTTGGTTTCAACTCGCGCGCGGTTGTTACGGGCGATGTAACCCAAATTGACCTGCCTGACGGTAAAAAATCAGGCCTAAAAGAAGCGGTTAACGTTTTGAAAAATATTGAAGACATTGCAATAATAAGGCTTAACGACCGTGACGTTGTGCGACACCGCCTTGTGCAGAGAATTATTAATGCGTATAACAATTATAAGGACAAAAAGGAAAACAATTATGCAAAAAATAAAGGTTAATTTTGAGGTTGCCAATGGCATAAAATTGCCTTTTGGCACAAAAAAGCTTATCAAACGTTCTTGCGCGGCATCGCTTAAAAGTGAAGATTTTTTAGAGAACGCTGAAATTAACGTAAGTGTGGTTGATGCAAACACAATAAAAGAAATCAACAACCAGCACAGAAATATTGATAAGGTTACCGATGTTTTAAGTTTCCCGCTGTCTGATAACGGTGTTTTTGATTTAAACCCCGAAAACAACTGCTATTTGTTGGGCGACGTGGTGATTTGTTTTGAGAGAGCCGTAGAGCAGGCGATTGAGTTTGGTCATTCTCAAAAAAGAGAAATTTCTTTTTTGACGGTACATTCGATGTTGCATTTGCTTGGTTACGACCACGTGAACGGCCAACAAGAAGAAAAGCAGATGATAGAAAAGCAAAAGCAGATTATGGCTGCGTTGGGTATAGAAAGATAAAAAATGGGTGAAATGATGAAAGCAAATAATACTACATCGGCGTTTATGACGATAGTTGGACGTCCTAATGTTGGAAAGTCGTCTTTTATGAATGCTGTGCTTGGTTGCAAGGTTGCAATTGTTTCTGATAAACCACAGACCACACGCACACGCATAATGGGTGTTTATAATAAAGATGAGGCTCAACTTGTTTATATTGACACGCCTGGTTTTCACAAACCGGGAACAGAACTTGGCAAGGTGATGATGAAAGCTGTTAACAGCGGGTTGACCGCGGTTGACGGTGTTACTTTAATTGTTGACGCGATGCCCGGTTTTAAATATGATTGCGATAATCCGCCTGCGGCTGAGGTTGCTCTTATTAATGAAATTAAGAGCAAAAAACTTAAAGCCATTTTGGGTATTAATAAAATTGACCTTTTGGCTAAAAAGGACGAGCTGCTTAAAATTATAATGATGTACTCAAACCTTTATGATTTTGAGGCGGTTGTTCCTTTTTCTGCCAAGACGGGCGATAATATTGACGCGCTTGTTGCAGAGCAGTTGAAATTTTGTAAACCCAGCGTACATTATTTTCCGCCCGATGAAATTACTGACCAACCTGAAAGGGTAATGGTTGCCGAAATTGTTAGAGAAAAACTTTTAAGATTGCTCAACAAAGAAGTTCCTCACGGTATTGCGGTTGACGTTGAAAAATTTGTTGAAAATGATACAAAAGATGGACCGTTGGTTAATATTGAAGCGGTTATTTACTGCGAAAAAGACAGTCATAAAGGTATTATTATAGGCAAAAACGGTGGAATGTTAAAGCGTGTAGGAAGCTATGCACGCCAAGATTTAGAAGAATTTTTTGGCATAAAATGCTGCCTTAAACTTTGGGTTAAGGTTAAAGAAAATTGGCGAAATAGAGCAGGGTTAATTCACACATTCGGTCTTGACTGATTTTTCCTATAATATGTTATATCTTGCAGTTTAAAATAACTGTAGGTGATATATAATGAAAAATAACTGTGTGGCTTGGAACGCTTTTTGTAAAGATGGAAGCGTTGCGACATATTTACTTTATAAAGCGTGTAGTAACAAAAACGGATGTGACGGTAACGGTGGATATAAAAACCAAAGTGAACACAAAGGGCTTGGTTATACGTCAAACCAACGTGGGCGACTATGACCGTGCGGTTTCTATATTGACACATAAGCAAGGCATAATTTCTGCTTTTGCCAATGGCGCCAGACGCCTAAAAAGCAGAAAAATGTCTTCTACGGGTCTGTTAAGCTATGCTGAGTTTTCACTGTCTAAAAATAAAGATACATATAAAATTGATGAAGCGGAGCCTATAACCATTTTTTATGGTTTGCGTTCAGATATTGAGGCGCTGTCATTGGCGGAATATTTTTGTGAGTTGTGCCAAACTTTTATTGAAGAAGATTATACAACCGACGATTATCTTCCGCTTATTTTAAACTCACTTGCTTTTTTGGAGAACAAAAAACGACCGAGCAGACTTATTAAAGCGGTTACCGAGTTGCGCCTTTTGTGTGCTGCGGGATATATGCCTGATTTGAGCGGTTGTGAGTGTCAGAATAGCATGCATCATAAATTTGACATTCAAAACGGTATTTTGTGTTGTAATGAATGTGTTGATGAAAACACAACAAAAGTTATAACCCTAAATAACTCGGTTGTAGCGGCAATGAGGTTTATAACATCTTGTCCTTTTGAAAAAATTTATAATTTTACTTTGCCCGATAACGATTTAGAACTGCTTGTTTATGCATGTGAACAATATGTTATTGAAAGAGCAGAAAAAAATTTAAGAACCTTGCAATTTTATAACAGTATAAGGATTTGAAATGCTGTATGGATTATAATTCGAAAAAACATACCAACGTATTAGAACTTAATAAAGTGCTGGAATTATTACGCTCACAGACCACCACCGAGAGTGCTGCCGAAGCGGCTTTGTTGGTTTCGCCATGTTTTGATTTTGAGCAAACAAAAACTTTATTAAGTGAAACTGATAACGCATATCGTTTGCTTATGCAATATTCGCCGCCCGGTTTTTCGGGTGCGCACAACGTATCACCTTTGGTATTACAAGCACAAGCGGGTTTAGTTCTTTCTAAGCAAGAGTTGCTTTGGGTTGCCAGTACACTAAAGGTTGTTCGCATAATGCGTGAATGGCGTGATAATCTTGAAAACACCGATACTATGCTGCTTGATAGATTGTTTTTTATTTTATCACCCAATAAATATTTAGAGGATAAGTTGTTTTTTTGCATTAAAAATGCAGATGAACTTAATGACAGCGCATCTGAAAAATTGTTTTCCATAAGACGTAAAATTAAGAATTCCGAAAACAATATTCGTGCAAAGCTTGATAAAATTTTGCGTTCAAACAGTACAAGCAAGGTTTTGCAGGAGGCTATTGTTACACAACGTGACGGACGTTTCGTTGTGCCTGTAAAATATGAATATAAATCACAATTACCGGGTCTTGTGCACGGCTCATCGACGTCGGGCGCAACATTGTTTGTTGAGCCTATGTCGGTTGTTGAAATTAATAACGAGTTGAAAGTGTTGCAGTCTGAGCAGGAAGAAGAAATTGCTCGTATTTTGGCTGAATTATCTGCTGAATGTGCGGGTTTTGCCGAGCAGATTTGCCTTTCATGCAAGGCTGTATGCGAACTGGATTTGATTTTTGCAAAGGCAAGACTTGGCATTAAAATGAAAGGCTGTGTGCCTAACATTAATGATGATGGTATTATAAGTTTAATCAATGCCCGACATCCGCTTATTGATGAAAACAAGGTTGTTCCCATTTCGGTTGATATTGGTGAGAAGTTTGACTCTTTGATAATAACGGGACCTAACACTGGCGGTAAAACAGTAACATTAAAAACATTGGGTCTTTTGCACATGATGGCAATGTGCGGTCTTATGATTCCTGCAAGCGAGCAAAGCAAAATTGCCGTGTTTGACAGAATTTTTGCCGATATTGGTGATGAACAGAGCATAGAGCAGTCACTATCAACCTTTTCGTCACATATTACAAATATAGTTAATATTTTAAAACAGGTTAACTATAACAGTCTTGTTTTGCTTGACGAACTTGGTGCGGGTACAGACCCCATTGAAGGCGCTGCATTGGCAAAAGCAATTTTGATGACCTTAAAAGACAAGGGCGCTAAAATTGCCGCAACCACACACTATGCCGAACTTAAAACTTATGCGCTTGAAACCGAGCGGGTTCAAAATGCAGGTTGTGAGTTTGATGTGCAAACATTGCGCCCTACATACCGTATAATTTCAGGTGTGCCGGGGCGGTCAAACGCTTTTGCAATTTCTTCACGACTGGGTGTTTCTAAAGATATTGTTGACCTTGCAAACAGTATGTTAAGTGACGAACAAAAGCGATTTGAAAATATAATTGCATCACTTGATGCAGCCAGAAAAGAAGCAGAAAACGACAAAATTGAGGCGGCACGGCTTAGAGCGCAACTTGAAAGTGAAAAGGCGGCATCAAGCCGCAAGAATGCCGAAATGGCCGCAAAGACCGATAAGGCTGTTCAAAATGCGCGTGAACAAGCAGAACTCATTGTTGAAAAAACACGTCGTGAGGCTAACCGCCTTTTAGATGAGTTGAATGCTTTAAAGAAACAGTTTAACCGCAAAAATTCTGCTGAGGTTTTATCTAAAGCGCGTTCCTTAGAGAAAAACGCTTTTAACAATATACCCAAAAATCAAAAGGCGGATTATGAGCAAATGCCTGAGCTTGACCGTATGATTGAGGTTGGCGATACGGTATTTTTGCCCGCATTTGATTCTAAAGGTGTTGTTGAAGAGGTATCTGGTAAAAACATCACCGTTTCTTTCGGTTCTGCAAAAATGAGGGTTTCGAGGGATGCAGTTAAATTGATTGAAGGTGCAAAAGACGAACAACCTGTTTCGAGGAAGGTTACCGGAGTGGTTGGCAAGGCAACACAAGGCGCTGCAAGTCAACTTGATATGAGGGGACTTTCGTGTGATGAGGGCATTTATCTGCTTGATGGATATATTGATTCGGTTGTGTTGGCAAAGCTTGAAAGTGTGACCATAATACACGGTAAAGGAACAGGTGTGTTGCGAGATGCAGTACGTAGGCATTTGCGAAAACATAAGGCTGTTGAATCTATTCGCCCAGGCATATTTGGTGAGGGTGAGGATGGAGTTACTGTGGTTAAAATGAAAAAATAAAATGCGTTTTGAGGTCTTGTATGAAAAAAATTATAGCATTCTTAATTTCATTATTTGTGCTTTTGACATTTGCCTTTTTAGGTGTGTTTTGTGTTGCCGCAAATGCTGAAACGAGCGGATATTTTACATATTCCGTATTGGGCGGTGAGGTAACAATTGAAAGGGTAAACCCTTCTGCTAACGGTGATGTTGTTATACCATCAAATTTAGCAGGGTATCCGGTTGTGAGTATAGGTGATTCGGCTTTTGGTGGATGTTCTGATATTATTAGCATAAGCATACCGGCTAGTGTGAAAAGTATAGGTTCAAGTGCATTTGCCGGTTGCAACTATATTGAAAGAGTGTATATTTTTGACTTAAATGTATGGTGCAATATAAACTTTGAAAATTACATAGATAATCCACTATATTCTGGTGCGGATTTGTTTTTGAACGGAACAAAAGTAACGGACTTAGTGATACCAAACGATATTAAGAATATTAACGATTATGCATTTGTTGGTTGTAACAGCATTAAGAGTGTTCAAGTGCCCAATAATGTTAAAACTATTGGATATATGGCTTTTTTTGGCTGCAATAATCTTGAAAGTGTAACCATTGGTGAAGGTGTTACTTCAATAAAAGATGCGGCTTTTTTTGAGTGTGCAGGTCTTAAAAACCTTTATATTAACAGCAGTTGCATAACGAATGTTGGAGATGCTGCATTCTATGGTTGTACAAATGTTAATAGCGTTTATATAACCAATATGGATGCGTGGTGCAATATAAATTTTTCATATTATACATCAAACCCTTTATTTACAGGTAACGCAAATTTGTATATAAACGGTAATTTAGTAACAAAAGCAGCTATACCTGAAGGAACCAACGAAATTAAACCCTTCATATTTTATGGTTGCAAAAGCTTAAAAGAGATTTATATACCATCATCTGTTACTTTTATTGGTGCATTGTCATTTGACCAAACAAGCATAGAAACGGTATATTTTGGCGGTAGTAAAGAAGAATGGAATGCTATTATAAATGCAGAAAATATTTTGATTGATAATGCACAAAAGGTTTATAATTCGGCAAACATTATGGCTACAATTATATCTATAGAGATATGCAATATGCCAGCTGTAACTGAATATTACGAAGGTGCGCAAAGCATTAATCTTGATGGATGTAAAATTAAAATTTACTACAGCAACCAAACAACAAAAGAAATTTCTGTTTTGCATGATATGGTTTCGGGTTTTGATGCATCAAAAATTGGGAAACAGAAAATTTTTATAAATTATGATGGATTTATTGTTGAATTTGAAGTTACGATTAAAGAGAAAGAAATATCAGCGGTGGCTCTTTTGGCAAAACCCTACAAAACGGTTTGCATTATGGGTCAAACTCTTGATGTGTCAGGTGGGAAACTTGCGGTTTGTTATACCGACGGAACTTATAAAAATGTAGCAATTACACCAGAAATGGTGAGTGGATTTGACTGTAATGTTTTAGGATTACAGGTTGTATATGTTTACTACAAGTCATATATTGTTGAATTTGTTGTCAATGTTATACCAAAACCACAGGTGTCCTTTGCTGTTATAAGAATAGAAAATGGGATAAAAACGCTTGATATTTACGTTAATTTAAACGATGTTGAAAATTATAAAAATTTAAAATTAGAGGTTAATGGCGAGACTATTGATTCATATAAAACAATTGGAAATGATTTAGTTTACAGCATTGATATATATGATAATTTTTTGTTTAAAATTAAGTTAAATGATTCAAAAAATTGCTATGATGAAAGGGAGTATAATCTTAAATCATTTAACAGGACAAAGGATGGGTGCTATATATTCGTGCAGGATATTAAAAGAGGTGACGCCAATGGTGATGGAAATATTGATATTAAAGATTTGGTTAGAGTGAAAAAAATTGTTGCCGAATTAGCCGAAGATAAGGGTACCGCTGATGTTAGCCAAAACGGAAGCGTCACGTCAAGCGACCTTACGTCACTTGCAAGAGTGCTTATTAATTCAAAAAAGGGTATTGAGGCGTTAAAAGTTGTTTTTGAAGATGATGAAGGAAACATTTTGCAAACCATGTATATACCAAAAGGTTTTGGCGTAAAACCAACGATAATACCAAGAAAAGAAGGATATGTTTTTAACGGTTGGGACCAAAAGTTATCAAATATAATTATAGACAAAATAGTAACAGCTAAATTTTCTGTTGCATAAAATAAAGCGGTTGGCAATCCTGCCAACCGCTTTAATATATCATAAATTAGTCTAAAAATGCATCATGTACCGCATTAAGAGCTTTAACACCGTGTTCTGCATCAATTAAAACAGAAATTTTAATTTCGCTTGTTGAAATCATCTGAATGTTAACATCGGCATTGTAAAGAGCGCCAAACATTTTTGAAGCAACGCCGGGATGTGTTTCCATACCTGCGCCTACAACAGAAAGTTTGCAGATGTTAGAATCTTGAGATACGTTTTGATAATTAAGAACATCTTTAAGTTCTTCTATTGCAGCAATTGCATCGTTTGCTTGGTCTTTTGAAACGGTAAAAGCAATATCTTTTGTTCCGTCACGGCCAATTGACTGAAGAATGATGTCAACGTTTGCATTTTTCTTTGCAAGTTTCTCAAAGAGCTTATACGCAACACCGGGGGTGTCCTGAAGTCCTGTTAAAGAAATTCGGCAAATTTTGTCGTCAAGGGCTACGCCTTTAATAAGAGTTTTTTCCATACTTGTTATCTCCTTTACAATGGTTCCGGGTTTGGGGTCAATGCTTGAGAGAACTTCGAGTTCTACACAGAATTTTTTTGCCATTTCAACCGAACGGTTGTTAAGAACCTGTGCGCCTAAGGTTGCAAGTTCAAGCATTTCGTCATAAGTGATTTCTGAAAGTTTTCTTGCTGTTTTAACTTTGCGGGGGTCAGCTGTATAAACGCCGTCAACATCGGTGTAAATTTGACAGCGGTCAGCGTGAAGTGCAGCTGCTAAAGCAACAGCGCTTGTGTCTGAGCCGCCACGACCCAGAGTAGTGATGTCTTGGTTATCGCATATACCTTGGAAACCTGCAACGATAACAATTTTCTTTTGTGCAAGTTCGGACGAGATGCGGTCGGCTTTTATTTTGCGAATACGTGCGGCTGAATAAGCAGAGTTGGTGTTAAAACCTGCCTGCCAACCCAAAAGTGAAATTGCGGGGCAACCAATTTTTTGAATTGCCATTGTAAGCAGGGAAGCCGAAATTTGTTCACCTGCCGAGAGCAACATATCCATCTCGCGCTTTGAGTTTCCGTTAGGATTGATTTCAAGCGCTTTGTCAATGAGATCATCGGTTGTGTCACCCTGTGCGGAAACTACTACAACAACATCATTTCCTGCGAGGTAATCTTTTGTGATGATGTTTGCTACTCTAAAAACGCACTCAGCATTTTTAACAGAGCTTCCGCCAAATTTTTTTACTATAAGAGCCATATTAAATTCCTCCTGATAAGGCTACATTATTACTTTATAAATTATTCAACAATGTGAAGGATGTGAACGTCATTTAATTCATCGATGCTATTTATTGTTTTAATAAGTTGGTCTTCGTCTGCTTTTGCGGTGACAAAAGCAATCTCTTTATAGGGTTGGTTGTTAAGCTCAATAAACTCAACACCCTCAAGTTTTGCGCTAACAGCAGTTTTTGCAATATCATAATCTTCGCAGGCGGCACGAACGTAAAGACGTGATGCTTCACCGAATGTGTTTGAAACGTAATCGTCACTGCCGTCTTGCCAGAAAATTTGTTTTCTGGTTACTTTGTGTTTTGCACAGTCAATTACATCAGCAACAACGGCACTGGCGGTAGGTGCTTTGCCTGCGCCTCTGCCGTAGAACATTACATCACCCACATAATCGCCGCGTACCATAATCGCATTGAAAACATCGTTAACTCCCGCAAGAATGTGACTGTTTTTAAGCAAAACAGGGTAAACACCTGCCCAAACTTTGCCATCGGCAGTCTTTTTTGCACGACCAACGAGCTTGATGTTGCAGTCGCAAGCGTGTGCGTAAGCAAAATCTGCACAAGTGATTTTTGTAATACCTTCAGCATTTATTTGATTGGGATAAATATGTTTTCCAAAAGCAAGAGAAGCTAAAATGCAAATTTTTCTCTGAGCATCTATACCGTCAATATCGCTTGATGGGTCGCGCTCTGCATAGCCAAGACGTTGTGCATCGGCTAAAACACTGTCGAAGTCGCTGCCTTCGGTATCCATTTTTGTTAATATGTAGTTTGTGGTGCCGTTTAATATACCAATGATTTCGCAAATGTTATTTGCGCTAAGACATTGTGCCATCGGTCTAATAACAGGGATGCCGCCGCAAACACTTGCCTCAAACATAAAGTTAACGTTCTTTTCTTTTGCGGCGCTAAGAAGGTCATATCCTTTTTCGGCAACAAGTTCTTTGTTTGAGGTAACAACACTTTTACCTGCCAACAAACAGCGCTTGACAAAATCATAAGCGGGGTTAACGCCACCCATAACTTCAACAACAATATCAATTTCTTCGTCATTGATAATATCGTCAAAGTTCTTTGTAAAAAGATTTTTATATTCAACATCAAAATCACGGAGGTCGAGAATGCGTTTAAGGCGAATATCCTGCTGTGAGTTATTATCAACAGTAGGTTTGTTATTCAACAAAATTTCAGCCACACCTGAGCCGACAACGCCATGACCCATTATTGCAACATTAATCATAAAAAATCACCATTACCTTTAAAATTTATATTATACTGTGCGATGAACGGCCTTGACGCCTGAAATTTTAAGAATTTCACTTTTTAAGTGTTCATAGCTTGTGAGTTCGTTATTTATTCTAATAGAAAAAGAAACAGATGCGATGCTGTCAACCGGTTGGCTTTGGTTAACCGTTATAATATTTGCGCCCAGGTCATAAAGCCGCGAGAGCACGTTTGACAAAACACCGGCTTTATCGGCTAAAGAAGCGGTGAAGTTTAACACTGTACCACTTACTTCGGGAATATAACGGAAAACGTGACCTCTGTATTTGTAAAAAACGCTGCGTGAAATACCAGCCATACGAACTGCTTCGGTTATGTTTTGTGCGGTACCGTCAGAGAGCATCTCTTTGGCGTTTAGCACCTTTACAAAAACGTCCGGAAGAACATCGGCGGTAATTATTAATCTGTCATCAATATTCATTAGAAATGTCCACCACCCAAGAACAGTCGTATTTCAACGGTGTATATTGTAACATATCTAAAACAAAAAAGCAAGTATAAAAATTTAATAATTTTTTTATTGCTAAATTGTGTCCAATGGGTTAATATTACTATATAGAGGTGATTTTTATGTTTTCTATGGAAAACAAGAAAAGGTTTTTAATTAATGCGGCCTTTTTTACGTTGGTTATACTAATTATTTATTTTGTTTTTAAATCACTACTTGTTTATTTAATGCCTTTTGTTATTGCGGTTTTACTTGCGGCTTTATTGCAAAGACCCGCTCGTTTTTTGCACCGCAAAATAAAAATACCCAAATCAATATGTTCGGTAGGTCTTGTTTTATTAACCTACATCTTGGCAATAGTTATTACGGGAACAATAGTTTATTTTTTGTATCAGCAATTGTATGGCTTTTTTACTAATTTGCAGTCCTTTGTTCCTCAGATAAACGAGTTTATTGAAAAAATTAAAAACTTTGCTATTTCTGTTATGGACAACATACCAAATGGTGTGATGGAACATCTTAACACGTTGCCTTCAACAGCTGTTAACGGAATTGCTTCAAAAGCCACTGCGGTGTTGTCAGGTTTTGCATCAAGCGTGGTAACATCTACGCCTCAAATTCTTATAAGTGCAATCGTAACGGTTGTTGCAAGTTGCTATATTGCGGCTGATTATGATTATCTTTATGAATATTTTACTGCTAATGCGCCTCGTAAATTGACTCTTCTTTTTAACGACATTAAATCGATGGCTTCCCAAACAATAGTTAAGGTTGTACGTGGATATTTATTGCTTATGCTGTTAACCTTTGGAGAGTTAACAATAACTTTCTATATTCTTGGTGTTAAATATGCTGTTGTTGTAGCAGCCATTGTTTCCATTATTGATATTTTGCCTGTCCTGGGAACAGGAACGGTGCTTATTCCATGGGCAATAATTTCGCTTATAAACGGAAATTATTTAGTTGGCATAGGTTTGCTGGTGGCGTACGTTGTAATCACTATTGTGAGAAATTTCCTTGAACCTAAAATTATTGGAAAACAGGTTGGACTTTATCCGCTCTTGACATTAATTGCAATTTTTATTGGTTTAAAACTATTTGGTGTTTTGGGAATGCTGTTACTGCCGGTTGTGTTAATTTTGCTTATTAACCTTTACAGAAAAGGCAGTTATAAACTATAAAATGTTATTGCTTTTTTAAAAAAAGATACCGTTTTTTCGGTATCTTTTTTTGTTTTTGCAGACATAAAGGCAAATGCATAATATGTATTGGGGGAAAGCGTATTTGTTATGTTAGGAGTTGATTAAATGACAAGATTGTTTATTGCTACTAAAACTGCAACGTACGCAATGAAATACCGAGACCTATTAAAGAGCAAAGGATATAATGCGACTGTAGAAAAAAGAACATCTATGGTACAGGGTGGCTGTTCGTACGGAGTGGTTGTTAATGCAAACAAGGAAGCGGTTCAAAAAATTTTTTCACAAAACGATATAAAGGTTTTTAAAATTTATGAAATATAAAGGGGTGAAGAATGTTGATATATTTGGACAATGCTGCAACAAGCGGAAAAAAACCGCAAAGTGTGATAAATGCTGTTAGTAATGCATTAAAACAATATTCTGCAAACCCCGGCAGAAGTGGGCACACATTGTCGCTTAATGCTCAAGAACAGGTTTATTATTGCCGAAAAAAATGTGCCAAAATGTTTGGAGCAAAAGATGAGTCGGGTGTTGTTTTTACCAAAAACTGTACCGAAGCGCTGAATATGGTAATAAAAGGTTGCACAAAAGTTGGCGACCACGTTGTAGTATCATCCTTTGAGCATAACTCTGTTATGCGACCGCTTGAACATCTAAAGCAGGCGGGAATTATAGATTATGATGTTGCGGAAGTTGTGTTTGACGACCAAGAGGCGACCGTAAGAGCTTTTGAGCGCTGCATTAAAAGCAATACAAAACTTGTTGTTTGCACACATGCATCAAATGTTTGCGGTGTTGTATTGCCCATAAAACAAATTGGTGAAATTTGTAGGAAAAAAGGTGTATTGTTTACAGTTGATGCAGCACAGACGGCAGGTGTTATTGACATTGATATGACTGCTATGAATATTGATTTTTTGTGCATTGCTCCTCATAAAGGACTTTATGCGCCTATGGGAGTAGGATTGCTTATAGCTAATACCGAAATTGAAAAAACTATAATACAAGGCGGCACAGGGAGTGATTCGGCAAATTTGATTCAACAGGCAGTGTTGCCCGAAGGCTTTGAGAGCGGAACACTTAATGTGCCAGGAATTTGCGGTGTTTCGGCAGGAGTTGATTTTGTAAATAGTCTTACAATAAAGTCTATTCATCAAAAAGAAATGGCGGTTGCTCAAAAAATTTTTGAAAGACTTTGTTCGGTTAATAAAATTGTAATATATAACGATTTTTGTGCAAAAACAGATTGTGTGCCTGTTATACCTTTCAACGTAAGGGGTTGGCAGAGCGAGGATGTTTCAAGATATCTTGATAAAAACGGCATTGCTGTAAGAGCGGGACTTCATTGTGCACCGAGCGCTCATAAAAGGCTTGGAACGCTCGATATTGGTGCGGTTAGAGTTAGTCCATCGCTTTATAATTCGGTGCAAGATGCAGATGTTTTATATAGCGTATTAAAGAGAATATAAAAAAATTATAGAAATTATTCAAAATGTTCTTGATATTATTTATAAGTATGATAAAATAATAATATATTAATAAAAAATGGTGGAAAAGGGTGTTGAAGTGAGCGGAATTTTTGCTGCAATTTCAAGTGCATGGACTGAAATCGTTTTTGCTATCGGCAATATCAGGTTTTTTGATATTGTTGATATACTTGTTGTTGCTTATGTTGTTTACAAGTGCATAGAATTGTTTAGAGAAACAAGGTCGGGTCAGTTGTTTAAAGGCATCGTGGCCTTGCTTATTTTGTATGTTTTTGCAAATTGGTTTGATATGGTATCTGTTCGTTGGATACTGGTCAAGGTTTTTGAATATGGTATTATTGCGCTTGCAGTAATTTTCCAACCCGAAATCAGAAAAGCGCTTGAAAAGGTTGGCCGCTCAAACTGGGGCAAACTTGGAAGAAATCAATCTTTTGCCGACACAAACACAGAATTGCTTGTTGCCATTGATGCTGTATGTAAAGCGTGCGGCACCTTGCAAGAACAAAAAACAGGAGCGCTTATTGTTTTTGAAAAATCTTCATTACTGGGTGAAATTGTTGATACAGGTACAGTTTTAGATGCTAAAGCATCACCGCAACTTTTATGTAATATTTTCTATTCAAAATCTCCTTTGCACGATGGTGCGGTTGTTTTACGTGAAGGCAGAGTTTCGGCTGCGGGTTGCATTCTTCCTCTAAGTTCAAATGAAAACATTGCATCACAGCTTGGTACAAGACACCGCGCAGCAATGGGTATGAGTGAAAATTCCGATGCCGTTGCAGTTGTTGTTTCAGAGGAAACCGGCGTAATTTCTTTGGCTGATACCGGTGTGCTCAAAAGAAACCTTACCCCGATCACCTTGAGAGAAACATTAAAAAAGAAAATTTTACCTGAAAACGAAAATGATACCGGCAAGACGGTTTTAGATGTAATTAATAAGACGAAGGATAAGATTAAAAATTATTTCAAGAAGGGGGCTAAGGCTGATGAGTCGGTTACAAAAGATATTGAAGATGCCGATAAGAACAATTAGCATTTGGTTCCGCAAACTTCTTTATAATAAAAAGTTTACCATTCCGCTTGCAATTATTGTTGCATTTGGCGTTTGGCTTATCATCACCACACAGGAAAACCCAATAAGACAGCGCACATTAAGCGGTATTTCGGTAAGCATTGCGACGGAGGATACCGTTATTGAGCAACTTGGACTTGATATTGTTTCGGGTGGATACGGACAGACGGTTGACGTTGTTGTTAAAGGTCCTAACTATATAGTTAATTCGCTCACATCCGCCGATATACTTGTTCAGCCCGTTTTGTTGCAGGTGACATCGCCCGGCACATATGACCTTGAACTTACGGCTATACGAAACAGTTCGGTTTCGGGGTATTCTATCGTAAGAGTTAACCCGTCAAAAATTACGGTAAACTTTGACTATGTTGACACTAAAACATTTACTGTTATTCCGATGGCGGAAGGTGTTTCGGCTGAAGGAGGTCTTGTTGCAGAAGCGGCAGTTGTTCTCGATAATGAAAGCAAAACAATTTCTGTTAAAGGCGTACGCTCAGACGTTGAAAAGGTTGCAAGTGTTGTTGCAAAGGCTTCTGTCAGCGAGGTTATTGGCAAAACTACAAGTTATGATGCCGAAATTATTCTTTATGATGCTAACGGTAATATGCTTGACAATTCAAAATACACATTGTCTGCTGACAAGATTAAAATTGCTGTTCCTGTGTCGCGAAAAAAAGTTGTTAAGCTTCAACCGACCTTTGAAAATCAACCTGCTGCGTTCAAGGATAACCCACTTGCATATACGTTGAGCGTTAATGAAGTTACTGTAATCGGGCCAAAAGAAACGGTTGATAATCTTGAGGCTATAGAGCTTTCTCCCATTGATTTTAATAAATTGACCAGCCAAACAAATGAATTTGAAACAACCGTTCGCTTGCCTGATGGTGTTCAACTTGTGGATAATGTTGATACAGTTAACGTTCAAATTTCATTAAGGGGATATGATGATAAACTCATTAGGGTTTCACAATTCTCGTTTATTAATCCCGACAACGTTGTTGTGCATGGCGAGGCAATACAAAACGTTAGGATTTATGCTTCAAGAGCAACTCTTAGAAATGTGAATTCTTCGAATGTTTATGCTGAGGTTGATATTACAGGCATGCGTAGTGGCGAGTACAATATGAAGGTCACGATAAAATGCGCCGATTATGACGATGTATGGCAGGTTGGCGAATATACGGCTTCTGTTACAATTAGTTAAACGGTTTTGACATCGGTCCGAGAGTTAGTTTATTGCTTTCGGACCGAAAACATATTTTTAGGCTGTCACAAGTTGGTTTTATCGCATAAACTGTGTTGAGGTGATAAAACGATGTGGGAAATATTTTTGTTTTTTTGTGTGCTGATTTTATCTTTGATTGGTTTGTGTGAAATATTGCATAGGTTATGGATGCTTATCTTAAAACCCAAAACCGATGCACAAAAGTTTTTGATTTTGTTGTTAAAAGATGAAAATGCACAGCAACAGCTTAATTTTGCTCAAGAGCATTTGCGTTGGGCGGGAAAAGAATGTGCAAATGGCATTATTGCCGTTGATTGCGGATTGAAGAAAAAACCAAAGATTGTTTGTAACGGAGATTGCCGACAATGTAATAGCACAAAAATTTTCACTTATGATGAAATTTTACAAATGGTAAAAAGGGAGAATGTTTTTAATGACACAGACTCCGCAAAACAACTGTGATACAATTCATGGTACGGTCGAAAAAATTACATATAAAAATACGGCTAACGCTTTCACGGTTATAATACTGTCCACTATTGATGCCGATATATGCGCAGTGGGCAGTATGCCTTTTATTAACGAGGGTGACGAGGTAACCTTAGAGGGCGAGTTTATTGTGCATTCAACATACGGTGAACAGTTTAAGGTTTCAAGGTGTGAGCGTTGTGCTCCCTCAACTGCGGCGGCGATATTGCGATATCTTTCAAGCGGTTCGATAAAAGGTGTGGGTCCTGCAACCGCCACAAAAATTGTTGAGCGTTTTGGTGATAAGGCACTTGAGGTTATTGAAAACGATCCCAATAGTCTTACGGTTATACGCGGTATTTCTGCCGAAAAAGCGCATAATATTTCAGCTTCATATAAGCAACAGTTTGGCATACGTGATTTAATGGTGTATTTATCACGCTTTAAGGTTTCGCCTGAAAAGGCAATTAAAATTTATAACTCTCTTGGTTCAAATGCGATTGAGCATATTGAAAAAAATCCGTACATTATTTGTGGACTTGACCATGATATGCCGTTTGAGTTGTGTGAACAGATTGCAGAATATCTTGAATTACCGCAAGATTTTTATGAGCGCATTCTTGCTGGAGTTATGTATGTTTTAACCCATAATTTAGGTAACGGGCACACTTGTTTGCCCGAAGAAAAGCTTGTACAGGCGGCATCAAGACTGCTTGGATGTGATAGTGAAACTGCACTTTCGGCTTGTTCTGAATTAGTGCTTGGAATGAGGTTGAAAGCCAAAATTATTGATGGTGTTAAATTTATTTTTTTGCCAAAAATGTATGATGCTGAACAATATATTGCCGCAAGGCTTACCTCAATAATGAATAATAATATGCAAATTAATGCGGTTTATGATTTGGAAATTGAACGCATTGAGAATATGTTTTCAATAAAGTACGACCAAAATCAGCGCGAGGCAATATCTGCGGCTCTTTCTTGCAATATTCTTGTTTTAACAGGTGGACCAGGCACAGGGAAAACGACAACCTTGAACGGTATTATAACCTTGCTTGAGGGTCAAGGGAAAAATGTTGTTCTTGCTGCACCCACAGGTAGAGCGGCAAAACGTATGACCGAGCTTACAGGCAGAGAGGCGAAAACCATCCATCGCTTACTTGAAGCAGGATGGGATAATGGTAATGTTGTTTTCTGTAAAAATGAAATGAATCAGCTTGTCGGTGACGTGTTTATTATTGACGAGATGTCAATGGTTGATGTTTTGCTTTTTGAAAACTTTTTACGTGCGGTTAAACCTAACGCAAGAATAATTTTAGTGGGAGATTCTGACCAGTTGCCAAGCGTTGGTGCAGGTAATATTCTTTATGATATAATTGCATCTGACAGATTGCCGTGCATTAGGTTAAATAAGGTGTTTAGACAAGCCTTGCAGAGCCTTATAATAACAAATTCACATAAGATTATTAATGGGGATTATCCCGATATATCACGCAAAGACGGCGATTTTTTTGTTATTGATTGCCGTGATAGTTTTGAAGCAGTCAGCAAGGTTGTTGACTTATGTGTTGAACGTTTGCCTGCAGCATATGGCTTTTCACCCTTGAGTGACATACAGGTGCTTTGTCCGTCAAAAGTTGCCGATTTAGGTACAAAAAACCTCAACTCGCAGTTGCAAAATAGAATTAATCCTATGAAAAGCAATGTGCCGAGGGTTAGCGTTAACGGAATGTATATGATTGAAGGGGATAAGGTTATCCAAACCCGCAATAATTACGATGTAATGTGGGCCAAAGATAACGGCACCGAGGACAGCGGCGTTTATAATGGCGATATTGGTATTATTGAAAAAATTGACAAAGCAATGGGAACGGTGAAGGTGCGATTTGATGACCGCGTTGCCACATATACAACCGAGGACGTGCTTGACTTAGAACCAGCTTATGCTATAACCGTGCACAAAAGTCAAGGAAGCGAGTTCGAATGCGTTGTGCTTCCGTTGTTTGATACGCCAAAAAAACTATGTTATCGTAATCTGCTTTATACTGCCGTTACACGTGCAAAAAAATTGCTTGTAGTTGTAGGACGGCACGAGGTTATGTACGGCATGGTTGATAATTCAACCCGTGCTTTAAGATATACCTCACTGGGTACAGCGATTAAAGAAAAGATGTTATGATTAAATTTAAAAGTTTTGTTCAAAAATTATCAAGGGTATTTTATCCCAAGAGATGTGTTTATTGCGGAAAGTTAATTAATGATGGAATGCTTTGCAAAGACTGCGACAACATTGAGCGTATAACAGTAAAGGTTTGTGATAAGTGTGGACTTATAAAGCAACTGTGCGATTGCAAAAGAAACGCTTTTCATTTTGACGGTATGGTAGGTGTGTTTTATAACACGGGAAAAGCGCAAGAAATTGTTTACAAGTTTAAAAACCTTGCCGATACCGATACTGCCGATTTTATTGCTGTCAATATTGCAAAACGCATTGAGGACAAGTTGCCCGAAATTAAATTTGGTGCGGTATGTGCCGTTCCTATGCGTGCTTTCAAGAAGTTTAAGCGTGGATACAATCAATCCGACTTGATTGCAAAGAGAGTTGCAAAAATTCTTAATGTACCTTATTATCCAAACGCATTAACAAAAATTAAAAAGGGTGAGGTTCAACATAGCCTTAAATATGAAGGACGATTTAATAACGTGCGCCGTATGTATAAGGTTAATATGAGGTTTGATAATATGAAGGTATTAATTATTGATGATATTAGAACTTCAGGTGCAACCTTTGACGAATGTGCAAGAATTATAAAAAGAGCGGGTGCAAACTGTGTTATTGCTGCATCTGCCTTGGTATATACGCAGAATTATATTGAAAAAGCGTACAAAAATTGATATACTTTATTTAATAAATTTGTGTGGTGAATTTTATGACGACAGATATAGCCTTAGATATGGGCTCTACAAAAACTGTTATTATGTCAGGTAAACGTGTTATTTTAGAGTTGCCCAGTGTTGTTACGGTTGATAGTGATACTTGGGAACCCGTGTATTTTGGCATGGATGCCGAGCGCACTTTGGGACGTACGCCTGATAGCTTGGTTTCGGTTTTTCCTATTGTTAAGGGTGTTTTGTCTGAATATGAAACGGCTGAATCTATGCTTAAGGTTTACATGAAAAAAGCTTTTGGCAATCGTGTTATAAGACCAAATGTTATGGCCACTTTGCCAACCGGTGTTACCGAAATTCAGCACCATGCACTTGCTTCAGCTATTGAGGCGGCAGGCGGAAGAAACGTAAGCATTATTGAATCGCCATTGGCGGCTGCATTGGCACTTGGTATTGATTTCACCAAACCTTCGGGTAGTATGGTGGTTGATATCGGTGCTGGCTCTACTGATATTGCAACACTTTCTATGGGCGGCATTGCAGAATGTGATAGTTTTAAAGTTGCGTCTAACGATTTTGACGATTTAATTGCAAAACATATTAAAAAAGAACGAAATATTATTATTGGTCCACAAACCGCCAGGAATATTAAAGAGCAAATAGGTTCGGTGTTTATGCGCCCTGTTGAAGTGGCGTTGACCATTAAGGGACGCAATATTTTTACCGGCTTGCCCGAAACAACAGAGATTACCTCAAATGAGGTGTGCGGCGCCATTTCGGAAGCGGCACAGTCTATATGCAATGCCGTACGTGTTGTTATTGAGCGTACAGACCCCGATTTAGTTGGGGATATTCATACTGACGGAATCCATCTTTGCGGCGGTGGCAGTCTTATTTATGGAATGGACAACATGCTGTCCGAGTATCTTGGAGTTAAGGTTACAAGGGCAGAGGACCCTGCGCACACAGTTGCGAAAGGCGCAGCATATGCACAAAGACATAAAAAACTGCTTGAAAATGTAGATTTTAGGTTTAGGTCAATAAAAGAACTTGTTGTTGAATAAAACTTTTGTATAAACAGATGAAAAAAGATGCGCAAATTAATACGCATCTTTTTTTGTTGCTATTTAGTTGAAAAAATCTATTGTTTTTACCGAGAAAATAACAAATTCGTACAATTATATTGTTAAATTAACAAATTTGTACAATGTTATGTGAAAATTGATTTTTTATCTTGTCTTTGAAACGCTTAAATAATATAATTTATATATAATGTATAATGAGATACATATTATAGTTTACTCGATTGTAAACAATTTCTAATCGTGGTTATACAACTATTAGAACATTAAGCGATTTTGCATCAAGTGTTATTGAACAAATTTTACAAAAAGGTGTGGATGTTGATGGAAATTAAACAGGCAGCAATAGTAGGAACGCTTGAATCAAGCGATATCCAAATTAGTATTTCGCCAAATCAAGGTAAAGGCATTCAAATTCAATTACAAAGTATTGTTAAGTCTCAGTTTGGAGATTCCATTATTGCTACTATGACCGAAGTTATAGAATCTTTTGGTATAAAAGATGCTTTAGTGGATGCTGTTGACAGAGGCGCTTTAGATTGGGTAATTCGTGCGAGAATGCAAGCCGCTTGTTGCGCTGCTATGGGCAAGCAATTTGATTGGAAAGGGGAGGATAAGTAATGCAAACTGCAAAACTTAAAAGAACCTCTTTGTATGTTAGTGGCGCAAGTCCCATTAACATGATACAAGCTTCATTTTATAATGAAGATTGTCTGGTTTATGATCTGGAAGATTCTGTTCCAAATTCGGAAAAGGATGCTGCGCGTTTGCTTGTGTACAATACCGTACGTTATCATAGACCTCCCAATAAATATGTTATTATTCGCGTTAACGGCATATATTCTGAGTACATAGATGAAGATTTAGAGGCTGCCGTTCGTGCTAACCCTGATGCAATTCGAATTCCTAAGGTAGAATATAAAGAAGAGGTTGTTCGCATTTGTAAGCGCATTACCGAAATTGAAGAAGCTGCCGGTATGGAAATTGGAAAAATTGAGGTGTGGTGTAACATTGAGTCTTATTTAGGCTTGATTAACGCATACGACATTGCAACTGCAGACTCACGTGTTGTAGCACTTGCATTAGGTGCTGAAGATTTTACTGCAAGTATGAAATCACATCGTACGAAAGCAGGTCTTGAAATTTTTTATGCCAGAAACGCCTTGCTTACAGCTTGCCGACACGCCGGTGTTGAAGCTATTGATGCAGTGTTTTCCGACATTAATGATGTTGAGGGCTTAAAAGAAGATACTACACTTACTCGCAACTTGGGTTTTGACGGTAAAACCTGCGTTCATCCAAGACAAATTGATATTGTTAATTCTTTCTTTACACCAAGCGCAAAAGAAATTAAATATGCTTTACGTGTATTAAAAGCGGTTGAAGAAGGAAAACAGCAAAGAAAAGGCGCTGTTACTCTTGACGGTAGTATGATTGATAAGCCGATGGAGTTGCGAGCAAGAACAACCTTGGCACAAGCTGAGGCAGCAGGAATTGATTTAGGGGAGGAGTTACTATGATTAATGCAGTTGGACGTGAATTGCCCGAAAAAATTGGCAATTACATAGTAAAACCTTACGCCGGACCCAGCGAAAAAATTGAAGCTGAAAGTGCCGTATGTTCTTGTAGAAAACCCAGCAAACGTGCGGTTGCAAATACAAAGTTAATGCCAAATTTAATTGAGGCAATTAAAGCTTGCGGTCTGAAAGACGGAATGACAATTTCTTTCCATCACAGTTTCAGAGAGGGCGATTATATTGTCGGACAGGTGCTTTCTGCTATTAAAGAGTTAGGCATCAAGGGATTGCGTTTTGCCCCCAGTGCTGTTGTAAACATTAAAAACCCTTCTATTGTTGATTTCGTTAAGGATGGCACTATTGACCGCATTCAAGCAAGTGGTATTCGCGGTGAGCTTGGCGATGCAGTAGTTGACGGATTAGAACTTTCAGAGCCTGTTATTCTTCGCCCACACGGTGCAAGACCTCATGCCATTGAAACCGGTGCATTGTCTATAGACGTTGCTTTCATTGGTGCTTCTGCAGCAGACGAGTTTGGAAACTGTACTGGACAGGTTGGCCCTAATGCATGTGGCTCTTTAGGTTATTCGTTTATTGACGCAACCTGTGCTGAAAACGTTGTTGTTATTACAGATAATTTGGTTGATTATCCTTGTGTACCTATTTCTATTTCACAGATGTACGTAGATTATGTTGTAAAGGTTGACCAAATTGGTGATTCTGCAAAAATTGGTGCAGGCGCTGCGAGAAAAACCAAAAACCCACGCGACCTTTTAATTGCACAGCGTGCAGCTGACGTTATGGCGGCCAGCCGCTTGTTTAAGGATGGATATTCTTTTCAGACCGGGGCGGGCGCTATAAGTATTGCTTGTACTGACTTTTTGGCTGAACATACTGAAAAAGCCGGCATTCAGGCAAGTTATGCTCTTGGAGGAATGACAGCTAACATTGTTGAAATGTATAAAAAAGGCCTTGTGCGTTCACTTTTGTGCTCACAGTCTTTTGATGCGGTTGCGGCAAGAGCAATCGTGGATAATCCTAACATTGTTGAAATTGACAACTCCATGTACGCCAATATGTTTAACAAAAGCTGTGCTCTTGATAAACTTAACTTTGGTGTGTTGGGAGCACTTGAAATTGACGTTGATTTTAATATTAACATCTTAACCGGCTCAAGCGGTGAGATGATGTCAGGAATAGGTGGCGGCCCCGACGTTGCTGACGGTGCTGACATTTCTATCGTAACACTTCCCATTGTGCGCGGACGCATTCCCTCGGTGGTAGAAAAGGTATTTACTTGTTGCACCCCCGGTACTTCTGTGGCGGTTGTTGTTACCGAAGCGGGTATTGCACTTAACCCCAAGCACAAGAGTTATGAAATGCTTAAGGAAGATTTGAAAAAGGCTTCAATTAAAACAGTATCTATTGAAGATTTGCTTAAAACAGCTTACTCACTTACAGGTGTTCCCAAACCTATTGAAACAACAGACAAAATTACCTGCATTGTTGAGTATCGTGACGGAACGGTTATTGATGTTATCCGTCAAATTAAAAGGGACTAATTTTAGTTATAATAAAAAATTTAAATATCTGGAGGAAAAAATTATGAACACTATGCAAGAAACAAGAGCTTTTTTGGAAACACTCGGTCAGCCCGGCGGCGATTTGTATGAATTGCCCGATTCAGAAAAACGTTTTGACGACGGTTGTCAGTATCGTTTTGAGGTTCCCGGCATTCAGGGCCCCACTGTTATGAAAGCATTGCTTGAAGAAATTGACAGACTTGGCTTCTACATTCACCGTGTAACTCAGACAAAAGGTATCTGGACACTTTCTGACAGTGATATTACCGGTATGGTAGAGTTAGCAAAACAGTATCAGGTTGAATTGGTTTTGGCTATTGGCCCCCGTGCTACAACCGACACAAGTGCATCTGTTAAGAGCCCTGAAGGCGTACGTATGGGTTACCGTTTGCGTGGTCAGGATCAGGTTGTTAGAGCTATTGAAGACGTTCGCCGTGCTGCTCGTTTGGGCGCTCGTACATTCCTTGTATATGATGAGGGTTGTTTGTGGGCATTGAACAAGGCACGCGAAGCTGGCTTGCTCCCCGAAGACTGCAAATTTAAAATGTCTGCACACGCAGGTCACGGCAATCCCTGCTCTGCTAAATTGCTTCAGGACATCGGCGCAGACTCATTCAACATCGTTAGAGACTATCAGTTACAGCATTTAGCAGCTGTTCGTTCTGCTATTGATATCCCGATTGACTGCCATACTGAAAACCCCACTTCATCAGGTGGATTTATCCGTCATTACGAAGTTCCTGAGATGATTCGTGTTGCATCACCCATCTACTTGAAAACAGGTGGTTCAGTTGCACAGACACATAGCTGGGATTCAACAGAAGCAGATGCTAAAAAACGTGCTAAACAGGTATTGTTGGTTAAGCGTGTTATCGATGCTTACTATCCTGAAGCAACATACTCACCCAAAGGTTCAACAAATCACTAATTTATAAGTTGCAGTCCCATAAATCTGTCAACAGAAAGGGATACATATATGGAAATTAAAACAATTACCGCACCTTTTACTGATGAAGTGCTAAGCCAGCTTAAAGTTGGAGATATTGTAAATGTGTCAGGCATAATTTATGCCGGCCGTGACGCTGTGCTTCCCAAAATTGTAGAAATGATTGAAGAAGACACATTAAAGGATACCGACATTAATTTACAAGGCAGCGTGATTTTTCACACTGCAGTCAGCCCTGCAGGCGTAGGCCCCACCTCAAGCAATAAGCTTGAGATTGAGGGCACAATGCCTCAACTGACACAAGCAGGTATTAGAATGCATTTGGGCAAAGGTGCATTAAAAAAAGAAACCATAGAAATGTTTGACAAATATAATGCTGTTTATGCGGTTATTGCGCCTGTTACAGCATTGCTTAATAGCAAGGTTAAGGCAAAGCGTTGCGTTGCACATCCCGAGCTTGGTATGGAAGCTTTCTATGAACTGCAGGTTGAAGAGTTCCCCTGCATTATTGCGGCCGCTCACGGTCAGAGCATGTTTTAAGGAGGTAAATTCGTATGTCTTTTGATTACAACCAAGTAGTTGCAAAGGTAGCGGATACTCTTGTTAGAGCAGGTTCTACCTTCCGTGAGGATAAAAAAGAGGCTTATCGTCGTGCTATTGCATCTGAAGAACTGCAAAGAGCAAAATGGAACCTTGAAACCATTTTAGAAAACGCTGAGGTTGCTCAGTGTAATCGCAGTCCTTTGTGTGACGATACCGGCATACCTCACGTTTTTATTGAGGTTGGTCCCAACCGCGCTATAACAGGCGGTTTACTGTCTGCTATTCAGGACGGTGTGCGTGAAGGTTTGCGCACATTGCCCGGTCGTCCAATGGCTATTATGGGTGATGACGTAGCAAGAATTGATATGAGCGGCGGCATTAGCCCCGACAGTGATGCTCTTGATACAGCGCCTTTCCTTATTAAAGAGGTTGAAGAAGATGTATTGCGCGTTCACGTTCTTATGCTTGGCGGCGGCCCTGCTATACGTGGTATCACACACCGTATATTCCATAAGCACAGCATTGATGTAGTGCTTGACGAAATTGTTGAGCGTACAAAAGGTGCTACCAAACTGCTTGGCTGCACACCTTGTGCTGTTGCTATCGGTGTAGGTCGTTCACAGTATGAGGCTACTGCTTTGATGATGGAAGCAATGGTTTACGGCGACTTTAACAAACAAAACGATATGGAGCAATATATTACTGATAAGGTTAACGAAACAGATGTTGGTCCTCTTGGCCTCAACGGTAAGACAACAGTACTTGCAACCTTTATGAAGGTTGGTCCTCAACGTGCAAGTGGTGTACGTGTTGTTGCTATACGTCCCGGCTGTTGCTTTGAGCCCCGTATTGCCAGCGTAGAGCTTTAAGGAGAATAGTAATGAGTAATGAATTCAAACCTATGAAATTCGGTTGCGGCAGATATGTTCAAGCTCCCGGCGCTACCCAAATTGTCGGTAGGGAAGCCGCAATGCTGAAAAGTAAAAAGGCATTGATTGTTGGCGGTAAAAACGCCTTGGATTCAGTGGGTTCTAAAATGGAAGCCAGTCTTAAAGATGCCGGTATAGAGCCATATTTTTATACAATGACATCTGACTGTACTTATGATACATTAGATTACCTGAAGAACACACTTATTCCTCAGCAGAAGGCTGATTTGGTAATTGGTGCAGGTGGCGGTAAAGTTGTTGATATGGCTAAAGCTTCTGGTAAGTGCAGCGGTTTGCCCGTTATGAACGTGCCTACTTCTGTTGCAACCTTTAACTGCTGGTCAGCAATGAGCGTTATGTACACACCCGACCATAAGCCCATTGACCGAATTTGGCATTCAACAGAGATTGATGCTGTTGTTATTGATACACAGGTTATTGCCGATGCTCCTGTTAAGCTTTTTGCTTCAGGCATGGCTGATGCTTTTGCTAAGTATATTGAAACCGGATTTATGGATGAGGCTTATACTGTAAATAACACTCCTGCCGGCATGTACACATCAAAAGTTATGGCAGGAACCACTAATGAAATTATTCTTAACCGCGGTGAACAAGCATACCGTGATTGCATTGAACACAAGGTTACAGATGATTTTGATGCTTGTGTTTTTGCGAACGTTGCAACAACAGCTATTGCTGCTGCTGTAAATTATGGCAACCATTCATTAATTCAAAGCGGTAACGGCAAGGGTGCAACTTTTGCACATGCTCTTTACTATGCTTGTAAAGCTAAATATACCGAAGAAACTAGCAACTGGTTGCACGGCGAGATTGTAGGTTTAGGTTGTCAAGCATCAATGTATGCGTATGAACGTGGTGAATATGAAACCAAAAACTTCGCTCGCTTTATGAAGGCGATCGGACAGCCTATGTCTTTGAAAGAAATAGGACTTGATGTTAGTGATAAAGGTCTTAAAGAATTGGTTGACTGTATGATGGTTGTTTGGGGAAAACGTCCCGAAGCACATTGGCCCATCATATACGATGCATTGCAGATGATTAAGGAATAATCTGCTTGAGCAAATGTTATCAAAGGAGAAGTGTGTATGAATCTGACTGATACTTTTATACATACACTTTATACATTAAAATCTCAACCCATTCCAAACGAGGTAAAACAGGAGGCACGAAAGTGCCTCCTCGATGAGATTGGAACAATGATTGCGGGTGCTAAACTGTTGCAAGACCGTTTAGACTCATATCTTGATATGTTCTCGGGTGATGACGCAACTGCTGTTGGGCTTGGACGTAAAGCTTCGCTTCAGAATGCCGCTTTGGTTAACGGTATAGCAGGTCATGCCTACGATTTTGATGACGGTCATCGTTTTTCTACCGTTCATCTTGGTTCGGCTGTTATTCCTGCTGTATTGGCAGTGGCTGAAAAAGAGAACAAAAACATGGATGATGTTTTGCAAGGCATTATTATTGGTTATGAGGCTGCTATACGTATGGGCAACTGCATTCAACCAAGCCACCGTTCACGTGGTTATCACGCTTCGGGTACTGTTGGTACTATTGGTGCCGCAATGGGTGTTGCCGCTCTGCTTGATTTTGATAGAGAGCAGTTTAAAGCTACATTGGCAACTGCTTGTACAAGCGCCGGCGGTATTTTAGAAATGCAGGAAGATACTTCTACATTGAAACCCTTTAACATTGGACGTGCTACCCATGATGGTGTTACCGCAGCATTGATTGTAAGGGCGGGTTTTAGTGGACCAAATGATACCCTTGAGGGCAAATTTGGTTTTATGCGTGCAGCTTGTGATACTTATAAGCCGGAAGTGCTTTCGTTAGAACATAACAGCAATTATAACATTTGTGGATGCTATCACAAACCCTATGCTTCTTGCAGACACACACATGGGGCTGTATATGCTGCTCTTAGGGCTGTGAAAGATAATAATGTTGATTGGCATGACATTGAAAACATATATGTTGATATGTACAGCCAAGGTATTAAGGGACACGACCATACAGATATTCCCAGTATAGTGGCGGGCAAAATGTCGGCTCCTTACTGCATTGCTATGGCTCTTATTACCGGTAAAATCGGTATTAATTCTTATACCGAAGAATCAATTAAAGATTCTGAAATTTTGGCTTTGACAAAAAAGGTTTCTGTGCGCGCAGATGAAGAAATGACATCTTGGGTCCCTAAAAAGAGGGCTGCAAGGGTTACTATTGAACTAAAAAGCGGTGATACTTATACCTTCCAGGCTGATTATGCCTATGGCGAACCCGAGATTCCGATGTCGATGGAAGATTTTTGTTCAAAGACAACCGAACTTGCGCTTTCTGCATCACGTACAGAAGATGAGATAAAACAAATTATTGATATGGTTCTGTCATTTAACGGTAATGTCGCAGAACTTATGCAAAAAATAGCCTGATTTTAAATTAACCTGCTATAAAAGTATGGTTGGTACTTGGCTAAATTTATATACACAAATATTAAGAGGTGAAAATATGGACCAGTCGCTTATCCGTAAACTTGTTAGCGCAGATGAAGAATATTTGCGTGACGAATCTAAAAAAGTCGGTTATGCTGAGACAATTTCTTTCCCTGAAACTCACGACCAGGTTTGTGAGATTATGGCGGAACTTTATAAAACGGGTACATCTGTTACTGTTCAGGGCGGTCGTACCGGTTTGGCTTCAGCTGCTGTGCCTTTTGGCGGTCATGTGCTTAATATGTCCAGAATGGATAAGGTTCTTAGCATGCGCCAAGAGAACGGTGATTTTTACATAACCGTTCAGTCTGGTGTAATTTTGCAAAAACTTAATAAGGCTATTGCAGCACGTTCTTTTGATATTAGTTCTTGGGATGATGCATCTCAAGAAACATTTAAGGCGTTCTGTCAAGGTCCTGTGCAAATGTTTACTCCCGACCCAACTGAAAGCACTGCAACTATCGGTGGTATGGTTGCTTGTAATGCGTCTGGCGCTCGCAGCTATCATTATGGTGCAACACGCAGACATATTCAGGCTATCCGTGGTGTTTTGGCAAACGGTCAATCAATTTCTTTGCGCAGAGGAGAAATTTTTGCTAAAGGGTTAGAACTCAACCTGCCTACCGAGCAAGGAGATACCATTAATGTAAAATTGCCTTCGTATAAAATGCCTAACTGCAAAAATGCTTCGGGCTATTATTGCTGTGAAGATATGGATGCGATTGACCTGCTTATTGGCAGTGACGGCACATTGGCAGTTTTAACCGAAATTGAATTATCCTTGTTGCCAGTGCCTGCACTCACATGGGGTGTTAGCTGCTTCTTTAGTGAAGAAGCCAAGGCAGTTGCATATACAAAACTTGTTAGACAAATTGAGCAGGGAATAGTTGCTATTGAATATTTTGATTCTTGTGCTCTTGATATATTGCGCAGACAAAAGGCGGAAAGCACCGCTTTTGCAGGGCTTCCTTTCTTGCCTGATGATTATGGTTGCGCAGTTTACACAGAATTGCATTGCGAATCAGAAGAACAGGCATACGAGCTTTTGGAGGCACTTGGTCAAAAATGTGCCAAAGCAGGTGGTAATGCTGATATGACATGGGTTGCTTGCAGCGATAGTGACCGTGATATGTTGCACTTCTTCCGCCATGCTGTTCCTGAAAGTGTTAATATGCAGGTTGAGCGTACAAAACATACATATCCTGAGGTTACTAAGGTTGGCGGCGACTTGGCAGTTCCCGACGAATGTTTTGAAGAACTTCTTGAGTTGTATGATGTTACATTGAAAGAAGAAGGCTTATTACATGCCGCATGGGGTCACATTGGTGACAACCATATTCACGTAAATATTTTGCCCAGAGATATGGACGAGTATAGCCGCGGAAAAGCTTTATTGGCTAAATGGGCTGCTGAAGTTTCACGTATGGGCGGTGCAGTTTCTGCAGAACATGGCGTTGGTAAACTTAAGGCTCCTTTCTTAGAGGTTATGTACGGCGCAGAGTTTATAGGACAGATGGCCGAATTAAAAGCAACATTTGACCCGCTCTGGATGCTTGGACGAGGCAATTTATTTGCACCGAAAGAGGAGGTAAAATAATGAAAATTATTGTTTGTATGAAACAAGTACCTGCCGCAGCAACGGCAAGTATTGATCCTCTAACCAAAACTATAGTGCGTACCGGTCGTAACGCTGTAACCAATCCGTTTGATTTATATGCATTGCAAGCTGCAATAGATATTCATAAAGTTGTAGGCGGTACGCTTACTGCGGTTACTATGGGTATTCCTGCCGCACAAAAGGTTTTAAGAGATGCTATCAGCCGTGGTGCTGATGATGGTGCTATTCTTTCTGACCGTGCATTTGCCGGTGCTGATACTTTGGCAACATCTTACGCTCTTTCACTCGGTATTGAAAAACTCGGCGGTGCCGATTTGATTGTTTGCGGAAAAATGGCTGTTGACGGCGATACGGCACAAATTGGTCCCGAACTTGCTCAGCATTTGGGTATCCCACATGTTTCTGACGTTAGCGAAATATTAGAGATTGCTTCCGACCATATAGTTGTACGTCGTGTATGGGACGATATTGAACAAGAAGTTAGTTTTCCGTTACCTGCATTGATAACTGTTGCAAAAGGTCAAAACCTGCCACAGTTGCCTACCATTAACGGTATGCTTCGCGGTCGTGCTGCCGAAATTCCAATGTTTACTGCTCAAGATTTACAAGCAGATATTACCCGCTGCGGTTTAAAAGGATCACCTACACAGGTTGTTCGCACATTTACACCGCCTGTACGCGGTCAAGCACAGAGCATTGAAGGCAACGAGGCAGAACAAGCCGGAGAACTGGCTAAGATTATTAAGGAGGTACTCAATGGAACAGATTAAAAAAGGAGCCCTTTGGGTATTCTGCGAAGTTCATGCCAATCAACTTTTGCCGGTTGGTTTGCAGTTGCTTGGTCGTGCTAAAACTTTAGCTCAAGAAAGCAACCGTCCTCTTTATGCAGTTGTTTTAGGACAAATTTCAAAAGAAAACGTAAATCTTTTATATGCAAGTGGTGCACATGAGGTTATATGCAGTGTCGGTCCGGCGTTGGATGAAAAACTTGAGCAACCCTATGCTAACAGTTTGATTGAATTGGCTCAAAAATTCGAACCTGAAATCCTCTTAGTCGGCGCAACACCTTTTGGCCGTGCTTTTGCACCCAGAGTTGCGGCTGCGTTAGGTACCGGTCTTACAGCCGACTGCACTGAATTAAGTATTGATGAGGAAAGCGGCTTATTGTTGCAAACACGTCCTGCTTTTGGTGGCAATATGATGGCTACAATTCGTACAGCAACCTGCCGTCCTCAGATGGCAACCGTTCGCCCGGGCGTTTTGCCCCTTCCTGAACCTATGGAGGTTGAGCAACGTGAACCTGTAACTATTAAGTATGATGGACAGGCAAGCTTGGTTAAGCTTTTAAAGGAAACCGCTATTGACCGAGGCGAAGACATCAGCCAAAGCAAAATTATTGTTGCTGCCGGTCGTGGTATTGGTCAAAAGAAAAATTTAAAGCTTGTAAAGGCACTTGCAGATAAACTTGGTGGTCAAGTTGGTGCTTCTCGTCCTTTGGTTGATATGGGCTTTTGTTCATACAGCAGTCAAATTGGTCAAACCGGATATAGCGTTGCTCCCGATTTGCTAATTTGCTGTGGTATTTCTGGTGCGGTACAGCATTTAGCAGGTATTGGCGGTGCAAAAAACGTTATTGCTATCAATACCGACCCCAAAGCCCCCATCTTTGCAGTGGCAGATTATAAAATTGTTGGCGATTGCGTAACCGTTTTAGAAAATCTGCTTAAAGCATTGGATGAAGAATGATATTTATAACAAAAAAAGATGTGTGGAATTCCACACATCTTTTTTGTTGTATATTTAAAGTTTAATAATCTTTTCGGTATATTCTAAACCGCAGGGAAGTGGTGTTGCGGTTGAAAGAGCAAAGATGTCGGTAGCGCGGCATTCGCAATCAAAAACAGACTGTGCAAATGCATCAAGTCCTGCAATTTCTTTTGAACGGCAAACAATTGGTGCGGTTGCTGTTTTTGATGCCGATTTTAAAAGTTGCTCACCCTTTTTATTAAAGCCCAAAACCTTAATATAAGGCGGCTCTTTACCAAAATAACTGTTATCAATTTGTAAAAAAGCCGACAACACTAAACGACGAATTCTTGCCATAGTGTAACGCTTTGTTTTAACAAGTTTATATAACTCTTCGAGTGATGCAGCCGATTTTACAAAAGAAATTAATCTGTTTTCTATGCCCTCGCTTAGATCGGGTAGATTAGCAAATTCACGTTTATTGGCCAAACGCAAATTTGCAATGATGGCAGTTTGAATGTTATCAATATCAGCGACGCGACCCTCTTTATATTCATTGTATAAAACCCCGTAAGACTGTTCATCCATATAATCGAGAGCTCCGTCAAGGTTGCCTTGCTTTATAAAACTACGTATAAGTTCGGCACTTGCGGTTTCGTCGGTGGGGGATAATGAATTGTGGTCGGCACCTAAACGTTTAAATGTGACAAAATCTGGCGAGAAATCCAAACGGTCAGCGGCGCCTATATATTCAGCCGCAAGTGTGTTATTGGGTTTTGATAAAACATTTGCTTTATCAAACAATATAGACCAAAGAGCTTCCTGACGAGCGGCAGCAAAGGTTTTGCCAGAATTTAGCTGTGCTTCTAAACTTGATTTAAATCCTTGACTATTGAGGGCATTTGCCGCAATTTTAAGTTGCTCAATATCGCCGCACTCGCTGCCAAAAGCGATTGCATCAATACAACCCAAATTTTTAAGCAATGAAACGCCGCCAAGGGCAAAGTTTTGTGCTGTTGTCATCGACCAAGCAACAGGCAATTCTATAACCAAGTCAGCACCGCTGTAAAGCGCCATTTTTGCACGGGCTTGTTTGCTTATGATAGAAACATCACCGCGTTGAACAAAGTTGCCGCTTAAAACACAAACAACACAGTCATAGTCATCAGCGACACGGTCAATTAGATATTTATGACCCAAATGGAATGGGTTAAATTCAGCAATAATGCCAACAGCGTTCAATTTATACTCACCTACACAATAAAACTCTTGAAAAATGCTGTAATATGATGTATTATATAACAATCGGTAAGTATATATTATTATATTTCCCATAAATATACAAGTAAAAAATTAAAATAAAATTGAATGGAGAAAAGAAATGAAAATTTTGGTTGTTAACGCAGGTAGCTCTTCTTTAAAATATCAGTTGATTGATATGCAATCAGAAGAGGTTATGGGTAAAGGTATTTGTGAACGCGTAGGTACAGACGATGCTGTTATCACTCATAAAACCGCAGACGGTAAAAAAATTGTTAACGAGACAGCTATGCCCACACACAAAGAGGCTTTTGATGCAGTTGTTGCTGCATTAACAAGCGGTGAAGGCAAAGTTATTGATTCTCTTGAAGAAATTTCTGCTGTTGGACATCGTGTTGTTCAAGGCGGCGCTATATTCAATGAATCAGTTCTTATTGACAAAAAGGTTGTTGAGCAGATTGATGAGCTTTCAGCACTTGCACCTTTGCACAATCCCGCACACGTTATGGGTATTAACGCTTGTACACAGGCTCTTGGCGAAAACGTTCCTCAAGTTGCAGTTTTCGATACTGCTTTCCATCAGACAATGCCTGCCGCATCATATATTTTCCCCATTCCTTACGAATATTATGAAAAATATGCTATTCGTCGTTACGGTGCACACGGCACATCACACCGCTATGTAAGCGATCGCTGCGCTGAAATTATGGGTAAAGACAAAAAGGATGTTAATATCATTACCTGCCACCTTGGTAACGGCTGTTCAATTACTGCTGTTAAAAACGGCGTTTGCTTTGATACCAGCATGGGTCTTACTCCTCTTGGCGGCTTTATGATGGGTACACGCTCCGGCTCACTTGACCCCTCGGTTGTTCTTGATATTATGGAAAAAGAAAATCTTACTCCTGCCGAGATGAACAACATTCTCAACAAAAAATCCGGTCTTTTGGGTGTTTCAGGTCTTTCTAACGACAACCGTGACATCGTTGCCGCAATGGAAGAAGGCCACGAGAGAGCAACATTGGCCCTTGAAATTCAAAACTACAGCATGACCAAGTTCATTGGTGCTTATGCAGCAGGTATGGGTGGTGTTGATGCTATCGTATTTACGGGTGGTATTGGTGAAAACGAGGCTATCGTTCGTGAATATATCTGCAAAAAGCTTGAGTTCCTTGGTTTTGAACTTGACGAGAAAAACAATGCTACTCGCTCAGAAGAAATTGAAATTTCTAAAGCAGGTGCAAAGGTTAGAGTATTTGTTATTCCCACAAACGAAGAACTTGTTATTGCACGTGATACAAAGGCTTTGATTTCTAAATAAGAAGCTTTTTAACAAAATTATAATATTGATAACCGTATTGTTTTTATACAATGCGGTTATTTTTTATAATATCGTAAATAATACTGAAAAATATGTTGTAAAATAGATTGTTTTGCGTTATAATTAATGTATAATGAGGGAGAATTGGTTGGTGAATAATTATGGATATAAATTTAGGGATTAACATTGTTTTTTGTGGATTGGCAATCGTTTTTTTAATGCTCTTATTACTTATAGGTGTTATGTACATTTTTGGTTTTTTAAGCAATGCTACAAAAAAACAAAGTAAGGCAAAACCTATTGTTGAGAATATTAAAATCCAACCGGATGTTAAAAACGATAACGGCGTGGATGAAGAAACTGTTGCCGCCATTTCTGCTGCAATTTATTATCTTTACAGCGATAGTAATGTTGCGCCTAAAATTACATTTATTAAACCTGCAAACAGTCGTCCTGCTTGGGCTAAAGCGGGTATTTCACAAAACACAAAGGCATTTTGATTGAAAGGGGATTACAGACTATTATGTTCCAAGAGTTTATTAACACTATTTACGGAATTATTATGGAATCGGGTATAGTTGCTTTTTTAGCTGACGGCGGTTGGAAAAATATAATTATGATTGCTGTTTCATGTCTGCTTATATATCTTGCTATTGCTAAAAAGTTTGAGCCTCTTTTGCTTTTACCCATTGCTTTTGGTATGTTGCTAACTAATTTGCCCGGCGCCGAAATGTTTCATCCTCAAATGTGGGACGTTGCAAAAGGAATAAACTATTCAGATATTTTGCATCACGGCGGTCTGCTTGATATTTTGTATATTGGTGTTAAAGCGGGAATTTATCCGCCTCTTATTTTCCTTGGTATTGGTTGTATGACAGATTTTGGACCGCTTATAAGCAATCCTAAGAGCTTTTTACTTGGTGCTGCGGCACAGCTTGGTATATTTGTTGCTTTTTTTGGCGCATTAGCACTTGGCATGACACCTCAGGAAGCCGGCTCTATTGGTATTATTGGCGGTGCTGATGGTCCTACTGCAATATTTGTTACTTCAAAACTTGCCCCTCATCTTTTAGGACCTATTGCGGTTGCCGCTTATTCATATATGGCTTTGATACCTTTCATTCAAAAGCCGCTTATGAAACTGCTTACTACAAAAAAAGAGCGCAGAGTCAGAATGGAACAGCTGCGCCAGGTTTCAAAAACAGAGAAGATTTTATTCCCCATAGTTGTAACTATTGTTGTGGCGTTGCTGTTGCCCTCTGCTGCACCCTTGGTTGGTATGCTGATGCTTGGCAACCTAATGCGTGAGTGCGGTGTTGTTGAGCGTATTGCAAAAACTGCTCAAAACGAGCTTATGAACATTATTACTATATTTTTAGGTCTTACGGTTGGCGCTACTGCAAACGCCTCCACATTCTTAAAATGGGAAACCGTTAAAATTATAGGCATGGGTCTTGTTGCATTTGCGCTTGGTACAATAGGTGGTTTGCTTTTGGGTAAATTGATGTATATATTAACAAAAGGCAAGGTAAACCCGCTTATTGGTTCGGCTGGTGTTTCTGCTGTGCCTATGGCTGCACGTGTGTCACAGATGGTTGGTCAGGAAGAAGATTCAGGAAACTTCCTTTTAATGCATGCTATGGGCCCTAACGTTTCAGGTGTTATTGGCTCGGCTGTGGCAGCAGGTGTATTAATTAATATGTTGGGATAGTTAATTTGTAAAAATTAAAAGCCGTTGAAGATAATCTTCAACGGCTTTTGTGTTAGTTTTACGTTATTTTTTAAAATATAAATATAGATTAATTGCTTCTGAAATAAATGTTGGAATTAAAGCAAAGAGAATGGCTAATAAAAACTGTGAAAAAGAGATATTAACAAATCCAAAAAGTGAACTGAAAGCAGTACATATAGTTAATAAAGTTATAACGAGTGCTGCAAAAATAATAGATTTTGTTTCTTTGTAGTTTGCAAATATTATTGAGCCTTTTGTTCGTGTACTTAACATAAGAAGGATATAGGCTATGCTTATTGTGACAAATGCAGTTGTTGCATTGCCAACTGCATTTGATATTAATGCTGTTGCGGCAATGGCAACGCTTTGCCATGTAATGTTAATTATAAAATTTCTGTCAAATAATGAATACTCGTCATTTTTGGCGCCACTTTGCAAAATTTTGTTGCAAGGATTATCGTTACTTAAGGCAAGGGTTGGTGCAATGTTACACACGACAAATAGCCATAAAAGTTGTAATGCTGTAAAGGGCACGGTAGTAAAAAATGCGGTACCCAAAAGACAAAATATAAGTTTTGATGCGCTACAGGTGAGAATATATCTAACAGCGTTACGCAAATTTCTAAAAATTGCGCGAACCTGTTTTGAACTTTCGGTAATGGTTGAAAAACTGTCATCGGTTAATATGACGTCTGCCGCACCTTTAGCAACATTATTACCGTTAATGCCTTTTGCAAAAGATATATCAGCATTTATCATAACGTGAGTGTCGGTTGATGCGTCGCCTGTAACGGCAACAGTTTTACCTAATGCTTTATATGCCGAAACAATTTTTAATTTATCGATTGGGGTAACTTGGGCAAAAACAGAAATATTTTCAATATGTTTTGAAAGGTCCTCTTCGGTTAATTTGTTGAGTTGTTCGGCTGTTATGGCGATTGAACCGTCGCCAAGAATGCCTAATTTTTTTGCAATGGCAGATGCGGTGCTTATGTTGTCTCCGGTTATCATGACGGTTTTTATCCCGCAATTTTTACAAAGTTCGATTGATTGCTTAGCATCACTGCGTAGTTTATCGCTAAGACCTAACAAGCCAACAAAGGTGAGATTGTTTTCAAGTTCCTCGCTTGTGGGGTTTGAAGGAGCATCAGCAAGAGGCTTGATAGCAACCGCAATAACCCTTAAAGCATCTGACGACATTTGCTGTACTGCATCTTTAACAGCTTCTACAGAGCAGTTGATGCAAAGGGGAATAAGTGATTCGGGAGCGCCTTTAACAACTGCATAGTTTGTGCCGTCAATCATATTAACTGTTGTCATTAGCTTACGAGAAGAATCAAAAGGAATTTCTGCAACACGCGGATAAAGCGCTTCAAGGTCAGATTTAGGTAATTTTAAAAACTGTTCGCAGGCTTCTGTGATGGCTGTTTGAGTGGGGTCTGCAACTTCACCGTTAATTTCGCTGCACAAAGAAGCAAGGCGCAGCGTATTTGCGGTTTGCTTGTCAATGCTTGAAGATGGGTTATTAATGGTTACAATTTCTTCGCCATTGAAAGCGGCAGTTACCGTCATTAAGTTTGTTGTGAAAATGCCGGTTTTATCAGAACAAATTACCTCAATGTTACTTAACGTTTTAAGGCATTGTGTATTTTTTAAAATGGCGTTTTTCTTTAACATACGATGTAAACTGAACGAAATTGAAATTGCTGCCAGTGACAAAAGGCAATCTGGTATAACCGTTGCTGCAATGGCAGAAACCTCAACAAGTCTTTGTGTTATGAGTGAAGTAAACGTAATGTCAGGCGAGTGCATTTTCAGCAATATACTCAATATGTAGATGACAGAGCAAACACAAAATGTAAATGCTTCAAATTTTTTATAAAAATTAAAAATCTTTTCTTTTATAGGGTCTATACTGTTGTTCTTGTCGGTTAATGTTTTGCGTTTAGCCAACTCTGTATAGTTGCCGGTTTCGGTAACGATTGCAAAGCCTTGTCCGCTCGTGATATGGCAACCGGCGTACAGCATATTAATTCGCTGCTCAAGCGGCGCAATTTCGGGCACAAGCAAATTGGCATCTTTTTGAATGTCAATTGTGTCACCGCGCAGAACAGATTCGTCACAATGAAGATTAACTGATTCAATAAGACGGGCATCCGCGGCAATATAATCACCAGTTGAAAGAACAAGAATATCGCCGACAACGAGATTACTTGATAAAATCTGTTCTACTGCTCCATTTCGGAAAACTTTGCAGACAGGACAACTGATTTTGTTGATTTTGTTAACAGCATTTTCGGAGTGGTAGATGATATATGTATCAACTAATACTCTGATAGCACTAAGTAAAATTATAAAAATCGGTTCTGCAATTGAGAAGCCACGTACATTTGCGTTAACGACTGTGTAAATGACGGTTGCGGCAATCAACAACAAAAGGGGAAAGTTTTTAATTTGTTGGGTAAGTATATTCAAAAAACTATGTCGCTCAACGGTTACAATATTTTCACCGTCTTGTTCAAGACGTGTCTTTACGTGTTCGCCATTAAGACCGGTTTTTATGTTAGTACCAATGTAGTTTATAATTTGTTCACGGTCGGTGCTGTGCCAAATCATACGACCCCTCCAAAAGCATATTATTTTATAATTTTACTACTAAACTGCATTTAAGTCAAACACGTTTTTGTAAATTTAATAAATAATTAATTTACAAAACAGCAGTTTGCGTATATAATATGTAAAAACACATTTTTCTGAAATTTTTAAGGAGTGTTAATTTTGCTGGAATATGAAGAACTGAAACTTAATCTTCTAAGCTATAAAGATGAACTTTCTGAATTAAAAAATGCACTTGATCTAGAAAAAGTTGCTGATGAGATTAAAGTTTTAGAGCAAGAAACTACTAAAGCAGATTTTTGGGATGATCTTGAAAACTCACAAAAAACATTACAGAAAATTAGTGCAAACAAGGCGGTTATTTCTTCTTATGAAAGTCTTGAGGGCAAATTCAACGATGCACTTGCATTGTTGGAGATGGCTGATGAGGCGGAAGAATTATCTATGCTTGAAGAGGTTAAAGAGTCGATTAATGATTTTTGTAAAAATTTAGAAGCAAGCAGGCTTGCAACCTTACTTTCGGGTGAGTATGACAAAAATAATGCAATTTTAACATTTCATGCCGGTGCAGGCGGTACTGAGGCTCAAGATTGGGCGCAGATGCTGGTGCGTATGTATTCTCATTGGGCGGAAAGCAAAGGTTTTTCTGTTAAGATGGTTGATTTTCTTGATGGCGAAGAAGCAGGACTTAAAAGTGCTGTATTAGAGGTCGCGGGTGTTAATGCTTACGGCTATCTTAAGGGTGAGTCGGGTGTGCACCGTTTAGTTAGAATTTCTCCTTTTGATTCTTCGGGTCGCAGACATACATCATTTGCGTCTTTAGAAGTTATGCCCGAAATTGACGACAACGTTAACGTTGAAATTCGTGATGAGGATATTAAGGTTGACACGTATCGCTCGAGCGGTGCAGGCGGTCAGCACGTTAATAAGACCGAGTCGGCTATTCGTATAACACATTTGCCGACAGGTATTGTTGTTGCTTGTCAAAATGAACGCAGCCAACATCAAAACAGGGAAATGGCAATGAAGATGCTTATTTCTAAATTGATTGAGATTAAAGAAAGAGAAAATCTTGACAAGATAGAAGATATTAAAGGTGTTCAAAAGGAGATTGCGTGGGGCTCTCAAATTCGTTCCTACGTGTTTATGCCGTACACCTTGGCAAAAGACCATCGCACAGGTTATGAGAACGGTAACATAAACGCTGTTATGGATGGCGACCTAGACGGCTTTATAAATGCCTACCTTGTTGCTATGTCTAAAGGTGAGATTTAATTTAAAAACCACTTCAAAAATGAAGTGGTTTTTTTGATGCATTATATAAAAAAGCAAAGTGCAAAATTAATACAACATAAAAAATTTTTAAAAATACGAAAAAGCCCTTGACTTATTGAAATACGTGGTTTATAATGATAGACTGTATAAAGATGGGGGTTTGTGCGTCTATTACATTTTATGATATAACTTTTTATATTATGACTGTTGAGTCGCAATAACCTAAATCATCGCAAAAACTGAACTAATACCGGTAAATTTTTAAGGAGTGATTTAGTTCTATGCTGCCTGAAAATATGGTTAAGCTGGTCCACCTGGGAAACAACGAACGTTACAGTTTCTCAAAAATCGAAGAGAAGTTTGATATGCCAAACCTCATCGAAGTTCAAAAGAACTCGTATAATTGGTTTGTCAACGAAGGTCTTAAAGAGGTCTTCCGCGATATGTCGTCTATAACCGATTATACGGGCAACCTCGTACTTGATTTTATTGATTATCGTTTTGACGATACTCCCAAGTACAGTGTGTTGGAGTGCAAAGCGCGTGATACGACATACTCTACCGCTCTGCGTGTTACTGCCCGTCTTTTCAACAAAGAGACAGGGGAGATTAAAGAGAGCGAAGTGTTTATGGGTGATTTCCCCCTTATCACTGATTCGGGCACCTTTGTTATCAATGGTGCAGAGCGTGTTGTTGTTTCACAGCTCATTCGTTCTCCCGGTGTGTATTTTAATTTTGACCGTGACGATAAAACCGGCAAAAAGCTGTTCAACTCTACTGTTATTCCTAATAGAGGTGCATGGCTTGAATATGAGATGGATGTTAATGACGTTATGTATGTACGCATTGACAAAACCAGAAAATTGCCTGTTACAACATTAGTTCGTGCTTTAGGTATTGCTGACAACAAATCTATGATTGATTTGTTTGGTGAAAGTGATATTCTTAATGCTACCTTGGAAAAGGATATTACAATCGATGTTGACCATGCGTTGACAGAGGTTTATTACAAACTCAGACCAGGTGAACCCACAACTGTTGAAGGTGCTAACAGTCACATTAATCAGTTGTTCTTTGATGTTCGCAGATATGATATTTCAAGAGTCGGACGTCATAAATACAATAAGAAACTCGCATTAGCCGTACGTCTTAACGGAATGACACTGTCAAGACCTTTGGCTGATCCTATGACAGGTGAGATTATTGCAGAACAGGGTGAGGTTATCACTCGTGAGCGTGCACAGTTCTTGCAGTCTAAGGGTATCTGCGAGGCTTATGTTTATGCGGCAAACGCAGATGAAGCAAACGGCGAACAAAAAGAAGTTAAGATTCTTACCAACAAAATGGTTAATATTAATGATTTTGTTTCGTACGATCTCTCTGACCTTGTTAACGAGCACGTTTCTTTCCCTGTGCTCAAAACTATCCTTGAGGACGATACAATTCAATCTGAGCAGGATTTCCGTAATGCTGTTGCTCAGCATATTGATGATCTTATCCCCAAAACTATCACACATGACGATATTTATGCAAGTATCAACTACTATCTCGGTCTCGCACACGATATCGGAACTATTGACGATATTGACCATTTAGGTAACCGCCGCATCCGTTCTGTTGGTGAATTACTGCAGAATCAGGTGAGAATCGGTTTTGCAAGAATGGAAAGAGTTGTTCGCGATAAAATGACCCTTCAGGCTCAGGATGTTGATTCCATTACTCCTCAGTCGCTTATTAATATTCGTCCCGTTGTTGCTGTTATTAAAGAGTTCTTTGGTTCTTCACCCTTGTCACAGTTTATGGACCAAACCAACCCTCTTTCAGAATTGACGCACAAACGTCGTCTTTCTGCTTTGGGTCCTGGTGGTTTGTCCAGAGACCGTGCAAGCTTTGAGGTTCGTGACGTTCATTACAGCCACTATGGCAGAATGTGTCCTATTGAGACACCTGAAGGTCCTAACATCGGTTTGATATCTTACCTTGCTACTTATGCAAAAATTGATGAATATGGCTTTATTCAAGCACCTTTCCGTCGTGTTGACAAGAAAACAGGTAAGGTTCTTGATGAAGTTGTTTATATGACTGCTGATGAGGAAGACGAGTATATTGTTGCACAGGCAAATGAGCCTTTAAACCAAGACGGCACTTTTGTTCGTGACAGAGTTTATGTTCGTATCCGTGACGAGTTCCGTGAGGTTGATCCCAAAAAGGTTGACTTTATTGACGTTTCACCCAAGATGGTTGTTTCTGTTGCAACTGCAATGATTCCCTTCCTTGAAAATGATGATACCAACCGTGCTTTGATGGGTTCAAACATGCAGAAGCAGGCTGTTCCGCTTTTGCGTACTGAAAACCCCATTGTAGGTACCGGTATGGAGTATAAAACGGCTGTTGACTCAGGCGTTGTTGTTCTTGCTAATAATGACGGTGTGGTTAAGAGTGTTAGCGCTGAGGCGGTTACTATTAAGAATAATAATGGTGATATTGATGAATATTCACTTATTAAATTCTTGCGCTCCAACCACGGCACATGTATTAACCAGAAACCTATCGTATCGGTAGGGCAGAAGGTAGCAAAAGGTGACGTTATTGCTGACGGCCCTGCAACCTGCAACGGTGAAATCAGTTTGGGTAAGAACGCACTCATCGGTTTTATGACTTGGGAAGGTTATAACTACGAGGATGCTGTTCTTATTAATGAAAGACTTATTCGTGAAGATGTTTACACATCTATTCACATTGAAGAATATGAGCTTGGAGCTCGTGATACCAAGCTCGGACCTGAAGAAATCACTCGTGATATCCCCAACGTTGGTGAAGATGCACTTAAGGATCTTGATGATCAAGGTATTATCCGCGTGGGTGCAGAAGTTCATGCAGGTGACATTCTTGTTGGTAAGGTAACTCCTAAAGGAGAAACCGAACTCACTGCTGAAGAACGTTTGCTTCGTGCAATCTTTGGTGAAAAGGCACGTGAGGTAAGAGATACATCATTGCGAGTTCCTCATGGTGAGAGTGGTACTGTTGTTGACGTTAAAGTCTTCTCAAGAGAAAACTCTTCAGAATTAAGTCCCGGTGTTAACCTTGTTGTCCGCTGTTATATTGCACAGAAACGTAAGATTTCTGTTGGTGATAAGATGGCAGGTCGTCATGGTAATAAGGGTGTTGTTTCAAGAGTTCTTCCTTCTGAAGATATGCCTTTCTTGCCCGATGGTACACCCCTTGATATCGTTCTTAACCCCTTGGGCGTTCCTTCACGTATGAACATTGGTCAGGTTCTTGAGGTTCACCTTGGCTATGCTGCAAAAGCACTCGGATGGAAGGTTTGCACACCTGTTTTTGACGGTGCACATGAGGCTGATATCCGCGCATGTCTTAAAGAAGCAGGTTTACGTGAAGACGGTAAAACAATTCTTTATGACGGACGTACAGGCGAACCCTTTGATAACCCTGTAACCGTTGGTTATATGTATTATCTTAAATTGCATCACTTGGTTGATGATAAAATCCACGCTCGTTCAACAGGTCCTTACTCACTTGTTACGCAGCAACCTCTCGGTGGTAAAGCACAGTTTGGTGGTCAGCGTTTCGGTGAGATGGAGGTTTGGGCTCTTGAGGCTTACGGTGCTGCATACACCCTTCAAGAGATTCTTACTGTTAAGTCTGACGATGTTGACGGACGTTCAAAGACCTATGAAGCTATTGTTAAAGGACAGAATATTCCTAAGCCCGGCATTCCCGAGTCATTTAAGGTTCTTATTAAAGAACTTCAATCATTGGCTCTTGATGTTAAGGTTTTGGATGCTGACAATGAGGAAATTGACTTAAAGCAGACCTTTGATGATGACGATATCGGTCTTTCAGCAAATGTATATGAAGAAAATACAGTTGCTGATAACTTAAATGGTTTCTCTCTTGAGGACGAAAACGGTGACCCAATTGTTGAACCTGTTAGTGAAGACAGTGAAATGGCTCAGGTTGCCGCAAGTGAAGAAAATTATTAATTTGGGAGGTATAAGCTATTATGAAGAATATAGAGTTTGAATCAATCAGAATTGGCTTGGCATCTCCTGAACAAATCAGAAATTGGTCTTACGGAGAGGTTACCAAACCCGAAACAATTAACTATCGTACGCTCAAACCGGAACAGTCAGGTCTGTTCTGTGAGCGTATCTTTGGCCCCATGAAAGACTGGGAATGCCATTGCGGTAAGTATAAAAGAATCCGTTATAAAGGTAAAATATGCGAACGCTGCGGCGTTGAGGTTACACGTGCCAAGGTTCGTCGCGAACGTATGGGTACTATTGAACTTGCAGCTCCTGTTTCACATATTTGGTACTTTAAGACAATTCCCTCACGTATGGGTATTGTTCTTGACCTTTCACCCAAGGTGTTAGAGCAGGTTCTTTACTTCTCACAGTATATTGTTACCGATCCCGGTTCAACACCTTTAGAGAAGAAACAACTTCTTACTGAGGCTCAGTACCGCGATATGCGTGAAAAATATGAGGACGACTTTGAGGCTGGCATGGGTGCAGAAGCTATCAAAAAGCTCCTTATGGAAATTGACGTTGAAAAAGAATGCGAACAGATGAAGGCAGAGATTAATGATATCGCTACTTCAAAGTTTACACAAAATCAGCGTCGTGTACGACTCTTAAAGCGTCTCGAAATTCTTGAAGCTTTCAGAGTTTCGGGCAACCGCCCCGAATGGATGATTCTTGACGTTATCCCGGTTATCCCGCCCGATTTACGTCCGATGGTACAATTGGATGGCGGCCGTTTTGCAACGAGCGACCTTAACGATTTGTATCGTCGTGTTATCAACCGTAACAACCGTCTTAAGAGATTGCTTGAACTTCATGCTCCCGATATTATCGTACGTAACGAAAAACGTATGCTTCAGGAGGCTGTTGACGCTCTCATCGATAACGGTCGTCGCGGCAAACCTGTTACCGGTCCCAGCAACCGTCCTTTAAAATCACTTTCAGATATGCTTAAGGGTAAACAGGGTCGTTTCCGTCAAAACTTGCTTGGTAAACGTGTTGACTATTCAGGTCGTTCTGTTATCGTTGTTGGTCCCGAACTTAAAATGTATCAGTGTGGTCTTCCTAAAGAAATGGCACTTGAGTTGTTCAAGCCTTTCGTTATGAAACGCCTTACCGAAACAGGTCTTGTTTCTAATATTAAGGCTGCACGCAAAAAAGTTGAACGTGCCGATGTCGAAGTTTGGGATGCTCTTGAAACAGTTATTAAGGACCATCCTGTTCTTCTTAACCGTGCTCCTACGCTTCACAGACTTGGCATTCAGGCATTTGAGCCTGTTTTGGTTGAAGGTCGTGCTTTGAAGTTGCATCCTCTTGTATGTACCGCTTATAACGCCGATTTCGACGGTGACCAGATGGCTGTTCACGTACCACTTTCAGCTGAGGCTCAGGCAGAAGCACGTTTCCTGATGCTTGCTGCTAACAACCTTCTTAAGCCTTCAGATGGTAAACCCGTTGCTGTTCCTACACAGGATATGGTTCTCGGTTCTTACTATCTTACAATTGTTAAAGAAGATGACCTTGGCGCAGGTAAAGCTTTCCTTAGCAAAGAAGAAGCATTGCTTGCTTATGACAATGGTGCTGTTTCATTACATGCTCCCATTAAAATCAGAAGATTTGGCAAGGATGCTGACGGTAACGAAATATCTCAATTGGTTGATGCAACTGTTGGTTTCATTATTTTCAACGAGTCAATTCCTCAGGATATGGGCATTGTTGACCGAACAGTTAAAGGCCATGAGTTAGATCTTGAAATTTCGCCTTATGTAATGAAAAAGGATGAAAACGGCGAGTATGTTTATGTTACCGATGCTAACGGCAAACGTAAGGTAAACAAAATTGATAAGAAAAAGCTCGGCGCTATCATTGAGGCTTGTATCAGAAAGTTCGGCACAAGCCGCGCAGCAATAGTTCTTGATAAAATTAAGGCTACAGGTTTCAAATATTCAACAAAGGGTGCGATTACCGTTGCTGTTACAGACGCGGTTATTCCTCCCAAAAAGGCTGAATTGCTTAAAGCTGCTGAAGAAAAAATTGATGCAGTTAATGATGACTTTGAAATGGGCTTCCTTACAAATGAGGAACGCAGCAATGAGGTTATCAAAATTTGGAACGAGGCAACCGAAAAAGTTGCTGACGCTCTTAAAGACAACCTTGACGAGTTCAACCCCATCTTTATGATGGCTGACTCTGGTGCTCGTGGTTCTATGAGCCAGATTCGTCAGTTGGCAGGTATGCGTGGTTTGATTGCCAACACAGCCGGTAAGGTTATTGAGGTTCCCATTCGCGCTAACTACCGTGAGGGCTTGAACGTTCTTGAATACTTTATATCTTCACGTGGTGCTCGTAAGGGTCTTGCCGATACAGCTTTGCGTACTGCTGACTCCGGTTATCTTACACGTCGTCTTGTTGACGTTGCTCAAGATGTTATCGTTAGGGAAGACGAGTGCGATTGCGATGAGGGCTTAACAGTTTCTGCAATCTGCGATAGCACAATCAAAGATAAAAAGAGCTATATAGAAACTCTTAGAGAACGTTTGATTGGCCGTTATCTCTTAAATGATTTCGTTGATGAAAAGACCGGTGAGGTTTTGGTTTCTAACGATAAGATGATGACCGAAGAAGATGCTGATAAGATTCTTGCTACAGGTGTTGAAAGCGTTACAATTCGTTCGGTTCTTACCTGTCATGCACATCACGGCGTTTGCCGCAAGTGCTATGGTGCTAACCTTGCAACAGGCTTGCCTGTAACTGTTGGCGAAGCAGTAGGTATTATCGCTGCTCAGTCAATTGGTGAACCCGGTACACAGCTTACAATGCGTACTTTCCATACAGGTGGTATCGCAAGTACGGAAGATATTACACAAGGTTTGCCCCGTGTTGAAGAATTGTTTGAAGCTCGTACTCCCAAACATCGCGGTTATATTGCCAAGATTGACGGTGTTGTGCGTGTTCAGTATCAAGAAGATAAAAAGGGTAAGGGTAACGCCATTGTTATTGTTAACCCCGAAACTATGGAAGAAGAGCGCGTTCCGTTCCCATACGGCATTCGTCCGCTGGTTAACGATGGTGACGAGGTTAAAGCGGGTGACCTGCTTATTTCCGGTTCTAAACATCCTCAGGATATTCTTGATGCTAACGGTATGTTGGCTGTTGAGGAGTATATCATTGCTGAAATTCAAAGTGCATATCGTTCACAAGGTGTTGATATTAACGATAAACACATCGAGGTTATCATTCGCCAGATGATGCGTAAAGTTCGTATTGTTGATTCAGGCGATACTGACCTTATTGATAACGCAATGTACGACAGAACCGAAGTTCTTTCTAAGAACAAAGAACTTAAGGATAGAATCGCAAACGGCGAGACCGAACTCAAACTTGCAGAATTTGAGCCGGTATTACTTGGTATAACCAAAGCATCTCTTGCTACCGATTCATTCTTGTCAGCTGCTTCGTTCCAAGAAACAACACGTGTTCTTACAGATGCAGCAATCAAGGGTAAAGTTGACCCCTTGTTTGGTCTTAAAGAAAACGTTATTATCGGTAAACTTGTTCCTGCAGGTACCGGTATGAAATGTTCTGAAATTCAGCCCGAAAACATTGAGGAAGAGCCTTCAATGGACGAGGTTTTCAGTGCAGAGGTTAATGCATAAGTAAAATGATATGAGTTTGCATCAAAATTTGGTGCAAACTCATAATTTTTGTATTGACAAATCAAAATTTAGGTGATAATATAAGTTAGTATGCGGAATAATGTTTATTTTTGCTAATTTGACACTGACAGGCAGTAGTGCCTTTCGGCGATATTTAATTTAATAAACAAGGAGGTGCAAAGCATGCCGACCTTTAACCAGTTGGTTCGCACTGGCCGTTCAACTAAGGAGAAAAAGTCAAAGACTCCTGCGCTTTTACAGGGTTTCAACTCTATCAAACGCACAATGTCTGATTACAACTCTCCCCAAAAACGCGGTGTGTGCACGGCGGTTAAGACTGCAACCCCGAAAAAGCCTAACTCAGCTCTTCGTAAGATTGCTAAGGTTCGTCTTTCAAACGGTATTGAGGTTTCAGCCTACATTCCCGGTATCGGACACAACCTGCAAGAGCATAGCGTGGTTTTAATCAGGGGCGGACGTGTTAAGGACTTACCTGGTGTACGTTACCATATCGTACGCGGTACCCTTGATACACAAGGCGTTTCGGACAGAAAACAAAGTCGCTCCAAGTATGGCGCAAAAAGACCGAAGTCCGGCGCAAAAAAATAATTACTTTGACGAAATCTCTGCTGCATTTATACAAGCAGTGGCGTTTATATATCGCCTTTGCTTGGTGCCACGGGAATTTGTCACTCGAGTACCTATGATATCATTATGTGAAGGAGGGAAGTAAAGTGCCAAGAAGAGGCTTCATCGCAAAACGCGATGTATTACCTGATGCGCTGTACAACTCTAAATTAGTTACACGTCTTATCAACAATATTATGATTGACGGTAAAAAGGGTGTAGCGCAGAAAATTGTTTATGGTGCTTTCGACATCATTAAAGAAAAAACGGGCAACGAGCCGCTCGAAGTTTTCGAAAAGGCTATGGAAAATGTTATGCCCCAGTTGGAAGTTAAGGCAGCCCGTCGTGGCGGCGCTACCTATCAGGTGCCTTATGAAGTTCGTCCTGAGAGAAAACAAACTCTCGGTTTACGTTGGATCACAACCTACAGCCGCGCTCGTAACGAAAGAACAATGAAAGAGCGTCTTGCAGGCGAGATTCTCGATGCTGTAAACGAGATGGGCGGAGCTTTCAAAAAGCGTGAAGATACCCACAAAATGGCAGAGGCAAACAAGGCCTTCGCTCATTTCAGATGGTAATTGTATTTTAAAAATTTGCATGAATGTGTATATTTAGGAGGACAATATGTCAAGAAAAGTTCCGATTGAACTTACAAGAAATATTGGCATAATGGCCCACATTGATGCCGGTAAAACCACCACTTCGGAGAGAATTCTCTACTACACCGGTGTTAACCACAAAATTGGTGAAACCCATGATGGTGCGGCAACAATGGACTGGATGGAGCAGGAGCAGGAGAGAGGTATTACAATTACCTCTGCTGCTACTACTTGTTTCTGGAAGGGTCACCGTGTTAATATTATTGACACTCCCGGACACGTTGACTTTACAGTTGAGGTTGAACGTTCACTTCGCGTTCTCGACGGTTCTGTAACCGTTTTGTGCGCTAAAGGCGGCGTTGAACCCCAGTCTGAAACAGTTTGGAGACAAGCTGATAAATATCAGGTTCCCAGAATGGTTTATGTTAATAAAATGGACATTATGGGTGCTGATTTCTATCGTGTTCTGGGTATGATGCGTGAACGTCTGAAATGCAACGCTGTTCCGATTCAGTTGCCTATCGGCGCTGAAGATACATTCAAGGGAATTATCGACCTTATCGAAATGAAAGCCTATATCTACAATGATAACTTAGGCGTTGACATTTCGGTTGAAGACATTCCTGAGGATATGAAGGAACTTTCAGAAAAGTATCACAATGAGCTCTTAGAGCATGTTGCAGAGCAAGATGAGGCTTTGTTTGAAAAATATCTTGAGGGCGAAGAGCTCACAATAGATGAGATTAAGGCTTGCATTCGTAAATCTACCATTGCTAACACAATGGTTCCCGTTGTTTGCGGTACTTCATACCGTAACAAAGGTGTTCAGAAATTGCTTGACGCTGTTATCGATTATATGCCTTCTCCGGTTGATATTCCCGCTATCAAGGGTATTGACCCCGAAACAGGCGAAGAAACCGAGCGTCCCGCTTCTGATAAAGAGCCTTTCTCAGCATTGGCATTTAAGATTGCTACCGACCCTTACGTTGGACGTATTTCATTCTTCCGCGTATATTCAGGTAACGTAAATGCCGGTACAACAGTTTATAATGCAACCAAGGATACTAACGAGCGTATGGGCCGTATCCTTCAGATGCATGCTAACCACCGTGAAGATATCGAAACCTGCTATTGCGGTGATATTGCGGCTGCTGTTGGTCTTAAAAATACCACTACCGGTGATACACTTTGTGACGAAGATCACCCAGTTATCCTCGAGTCAATGGTATTCCCTGAGCCCGTTATCAGAGTTGCTATTGAGCCTAAAACACGTGCAGGTCAGGAAAAGATG
>JAZSLU010000017.1:0-52515 GCA_045535505.1 Acutalibacteraceae bacterium
ATTTTTGCCTGAAGTTCGGGGTCGGTAATACAAATAGAGCCACTTGAAAGCTCAACGCCGTTAAGTACCAAGTCATAAGCCTTTGCAAACACCTTTTCGGGATTAGAATCAAGATACTCTATACACTCATCAAGCGGAGAGGTAAAGGGGTGATGCATAGCGTCCCAATTGCCTGTTTCTTCGTTATACTCAAAGAACGGGAATTCGGTAATCCAAAGGAAGTTGAATTGGTCGGGTATGATGTTAAGGCGTTTTGCAACGGTAAGACGTAAAGCGCCAAGAACAGAGAGTGCGGTACTCTTCTTATCCGATATAATCAGTATAACGTCGCCCTTTTCTGCACCTACACGCTCGTAAATTGCCTTCATTTCATCCTCTGTCATAAATTTCGAGAATGAGCAGTTCGGCTCGTCCTCAACCCAACGTATGAAAGCAAGACCTTTAGCGCCAATACCTCGTGCCTCTTCGGTAAGTTTGTCAATTTCTTTACGTGTATAAACACTTGCAGCGTCTTTTGCATTGATAGCCTTTACAACGCCGCCGTTTTTAACTGTATCAGAGAAAACACCAAAGCCACAGTCGGCTACGATATCGGTGATATCTTTAATTTTCATATCAAAACGGGTGTCGGGCTTGTCAGAACCGTAGTTCTCCATAGCCTCGGTATAGGTAAGGCGGGGCAGAGGAGTCTTTATATCGACGCCCAACACCTCGTTAAACAAACGTTTAACATAACCCTCGGCAATGCTGAACACGTCTTCCATTTCCACAAAGGACATCTCAAGGTCAATTTGTGTAAATTCGGGCTGTCGGTCGGCACGTAAGTCCTCATCACGATAGCAGCGTGCAATCTGCATATAGCGGTCAAAGCCCGAAAGCATAAGAAGTTGCTTATACATCTGCGGCGACTGCGGAAGTGCAAAGAAACTGCCTTTATGAATACGTGATGGCACAAGATAATCCCTTGCACCTTCGGGTGTGGATTTTATAAGGGTAGGAGTTTCAATCTCCAAAAATCCGTTTTGGTCATAATAATCGCGAATAAGTTTAACAATGCGGTGACGTGCCCAAATATTATCCTTTAAAACGGGACGGCGTAAATCAAGGAAGCGATATTTTAAGCGAAGTTCCTCGTTGGTGTTGGTGTCGTCAAGAATTTCAAAAGGAGGAGTTTGTGCAGTACCGAGAATTTTGAGTGTTTCAACCTCAATTTCAATTTCACCTGTAGGAATTTCTTTGTTTATTGATGAACGGATGCGGACTGTACCGATTGCCATCAAAACAAATTCGCTTCTAACAGCAGAAGCTTTTTCAAAAACATCACGCTTTGTTTTTTCGTCGAATGCAAGCTGTACAATACCTGTACGGTCGCGAAGGTCAATAAAAATAAGCTGACCCAAGTCGCGCTGACGCTGTACAAAGCCGCAAACAGTAACCTTTTGTCCATCATTTTCGCGAGTTAATGTGCCGCAATAATGGGTTCTTTTGTCATTTCCTAAAACGTCTAATTTCAAAACTGTATCCTCCAAACTATTTGCCTAAAATTTTCCCAAAATCTTCGGCAAAACTACATCCAAGTTTAATTTCGGTTTGGTTACCGCTTTCCATCTCTTTTAAGACGGCTTTTTTATCTTCAAGTTCACAATCGCCTAAAACAAGTGTGTATGTTGCACCAAGCTTGTTTGCATAACGCATTTGCGCTTTGAGCCCACGTCCTACAACGTCACATTCGACAGAATAACCGTTTGTGCGAAGCAACTTGCAAAGGCGTGAGGCTTCAACGTGTGCGGCGTTGCCCATAGGTGCTATGTATAAATCGCAAACCTTATCGCAAGGCAAAGAAACGTTTTGTGCTTCGAGCACCATCATAAGACGCTCAAGTCCCATTGCAAAACCAACAGCAGGACAAGAAGGACCGCCAAGCTGAGCAAGCAAGCCGTCATATCTGCCGCCGCCCAAAACAGTTGACTGTGCGCCAAGGTCGCTTGATATAAATTCAAATACCGTGCGGGTATAGTAGTCAAGACCGCGAACAATCTGTGTGTCAATGGTATAGTCAATATCCATCGCTTTAAGTTGAGCTTGAACGCCCTCAAAATGCTCATTACAAGCTTCGCAAAGAAAATCTGTTATAGCAGGTGCACCTTTGGCAATTTCAGAGCATATAGGCGATTTACAGTCTAAAATGCGCATAGGATTACGCTCAAGACGCTCACAGCAGGTGCCGCAAAGTTTGTCTGTGTTTTTTTCAAAATATGCTTTTAGAGCCTTGTAATACTCCATACGGCATTCAGGACAGCCGATAGAGTTGATTTTTAAGGCAATGTTTTTAAGTCCTAATGAGGTAAGTAAGTGGTTAGCAAGGGCTATAACCTCAGCATCTGCCGAACAGTCACCTGCGCCCACACATTCTATACCAAATTGGTGAAACTCTCTAAGACGTCCTGCCTGAGGTTTTTCATATCGGTAGCAACCGCCCGCATAGCAAACCTTTACCGGAAGAGCGCCGTTTACTGCACCGTGTTCAATAAGGCTACGCATAACGCCGGCGGTAAATTCGGGACGCAAAGTTATTGAACGTCCTCCTCGGTCGTCAAAGGTGTACATCTCTTTTTGAACAACGTCTGTTGTATCGCCAACACCACGTGAGAAAACCTCTGTGTGCTCAAAAACAGGTATTCTAATTTCTTCAAATCCGAAAAGCGCGGCTGCATCAAACAGAGCGTTTTCAACATAGCGCCATTTGCGGCTGTCAAGCGGTAATACATCGTTTGTGCCGCGAATGGCTTTTATGGTTTCTGCCATTAATAACCCTCCAAAAAATCATAACACAACTCTGCTAATTTAATACAAAACAGCAGAGTTGTTGAATGCAAAGTTTAATTTATGCTTTTCTAACAAGCTCGCGCCAGTCAAGGTCGCCTCTCTCAAGAGCGTGTATAAGCGCTTCAGCAGTGGCAATATTTGTTGCAACCGGTATGTTATGAACGTCACAAAGACGTAAAAGCAAGTTCTCATCAGGCTCTTCGGGTTTGCGGCTTAAAGGATCGCGGAAGAAAAGCAAAAGGTCAATTTCGTCACAGCCGATGCGTGAAGCAATTTGCTGAGCACCGCCTGTGCCGCTCAAAAATTTCATTATCTCAAGACCTGTTGCATCGTGAACCAGTTTACCTGTCGTGCCGGTTGCCAATATTGTGTGACGGCTTAAAATGCCGCAATATGCAATACAAAACTGTACCATAAGTTCTTTTTTTGTGTCGTGTGCAATTATGGCGATATTCATATGTGTCAAGTCCTTTCTGTTTTATCGTATATGAATTTTTTTTGGTTTTAAAATTGGTAAAATTTCACCTTCAATACGTGAAGCAATGCGTTCAAACGCTTTTGTTGAGTGTCCGCGTCTTAATGATTTGCCTTTTATTGAGCACATAGGAATATGGCTGTCAAAAGGAACAATTCCAATAAGAGGACAGCAACATGCATCAATAATTTCGTCAAGGTTTGGCACAAATCCGCGTTTTATTTGTTTTGGGTCAAAACGGTTGATTATAAGGCTATAATCGAAACCTAATCTTTCAAGTTTTTCTCCCATAATACGAGCATCGCGTATAAGTACCGGTTCAAAGCCGCCTACGACCAAAAATTTTGCACATTTAGGCAGGCAGGAGTAAAGTGGAGTGTCAAGACCTGCGGGCAGGTCAAAAATAACATAATCATAATGGGGTAGTGTCAGCAAAACAAATTCTTCAAGTTTTTTGCCCGCATAAACTCCTTCGTCTGCGGGGGCGGCAAGAAGATAAAGACCGTTACAATCGTCAACGCTTAGTACAGCATCCTGAGCGGGTCTGCCGTTAAGTACGTCCCCAAGGTCAAAAACAACCTGTTCGGACACGCCCAGCATAACATCAAGGCAACGCAACCCTGCATCGAGGTCAACCAAAAGTACACGTCTTGAGCGTGCTGCAAGTTGACGTGCAAGCCATAAAGCAACGGTAGATTTACCGGCACCGCCTTTGCCGGAGCATACAGCCAAAAGCTGCCCCATATAAAAACTCCTTTTAGTAGTAATTATTTATATATTAACATCTGCAAAATAGCTTGTCAAATGCTACTTAAGCACCTTGTAAGCCTCGTTAGAATTATAGTTTTCATCCTGTGTAAAGAAATAGTTATCAAAAACCTTTTTTAATACCGAGCCGCTGGTGTAGCTTGATGCACCGTGTTCAATAACAACAGCAACGGCAATTTCGGGGTTTTCAAAAGGTGCAAAGGCAATAAAGACATTATGGTCTTTACCTTTGCTTGTTTGTGCAGTACCCGTTTTACCGCCGACATTTACCGGATAATTTTTAAACATTGAGCTACCTGTACCTTCTTGAGTAACAGAAAGCATAGCGTTTTTGACGTCGGAAAGAACGTTGTCTTTTATGTTGATTTTTGCGGCTACCGTAGGGGTTAAAGAGTAAAGCGTTTTTGAGTAATCGTAGTTTTCAACAGAACTTATAAGAGTGGTTTTATATCTTGTTCCGTTAGAAGCAAGTGTTGATACATAGTTTGCAATCTGCAAAGGAGTAAAGGCATTCATCTGGCCGATTGCAACACGCAAGGTGTCACCGCCAATCCACGCACCGCTCTCACTCGGTTGTGAAAGAATGCCTGCGCTTTCAGAAAGCTCGATACCGGTTTTTGAACCAAAACCGAACTGCTTGAGGTAGGAGTTTAAGGTGTTTATACCAAGCCTGTAACCCATTTCATAGAAATAATAGTTGCACGATTTTGCGATTGACATATTAAGTGAAAGACTGCCGTGAACATGCATACATTTTGGTTGATAAGTGTCATATCGAGTATAACGTCCAATACATCTGATGCTCTCTGATGAGGTGGTTTTGTTTTCCTGTAAGGCGGCAACAGCAACAGCGGGTTTAATTGTTGAACCGCAAGGATAAATGCCTGAAAAAGCGCGGTTTAAAAGGGGAGTGCCTTTGGATGCGGCAAGTTCGGAATAGTTTGTGGCATATTCGTCGTATGTATATGACGGATATGTGGCGCCTGTAAGCACGCCGCCAGTGCTAATGTCGATAACAACGATTGCGCCGCCCGTTGAACGTCCACCCGAGCTGTTAAGGTCGGTTATAAAGGTTTTGAGCGCATCCTGACTTGCAAGCTGAAGGTTTTTGTCAAGCGTTAGCATAACGTTGTTGCCCGGAATAGGTTGTTTTGTTATCTCTTCAGAAATAATATTTCCGCTGTTGTCAAGCGTGTAGGTAATCTCACCGTCGGTACCTCTCAGATAGTCTTCTTGCGAAGCTTCTATACCGCTTTGACCAACCTTATCGTTGAATGAATAACCTTTTTCCTTATATTTTTGCCAATTTTCTGACATAATTGGTCCCACTTTGCCGATTATGTGAGGGGCAAAAGAGGGGTCAACATACATTCTAAAAGGCACAATATTTACCGAAACGCCTTTAAGAAGAAAATTGTTTTCAGAAATTACCGTCATAGCAGCGGTGGTTATGTCTTCGGCAAAAGTGTAAGGGTTAGAAATTGAAAAATCTGCACGTTCAATAGAATATCGAACGCCCATAAGTTGTTTTTGAGTTAAGGTGTCCATACTTTCGAGCGAATAGCGGTGAAGCATATGCTCAACACAGTCTTGTGCGGTTGCATAGTCGGCAAGATTTAAAAGTGATAGCAAAGCGGCCTTTTCGGTTTTATTATCATTAAAAGTTGCTTTACCGCTTTCATCAAACGTTATAGGCAGCACATCAATCCACTGCAAATTGTGTGATTTTAGAATTGATATTAGGGACACAATAGTTTCGTTAATGTTGTCCATATCGATATACGCACGGTTAAAAACAATGTTATAGCCGTCTCGGTTAACCGCAATCTGTCTGCCGTAACAATCCAGAATTTCGCCTCTTGCGGCTTTTATAGTAACGGTTCGGGTGTATATGCCCGAAGCCTGATTTTTATATTTTTGAGCTTGGATTAACTGATACTGCACACCGCGACCAAGGCACACCAAAAGACAGACAATAAGAATTGATGAAAGAATTACTGTCTGTAGGTCGTGTGCTTTGTTTTTTTGTGTGCGTCTTTTTGTCATTTTACAAAATCACCTTTTATGAGTGCTTAGAACCAAAAGAATATCCCGTTATTTTACCAAACAGATAAAATAGCGGAAGAGTAAAAACAAAAGAGTAAATTGTGCTTGGTAGAGAATGGTAAACAAAATAATCCCAGATACCTTTACAACCGTTAAAAGCATAAACACAAAGTTTTAATGCAAAAAAGGTAAAACATCCGCCAAGCCCCAATATTATTACCGAAACAATATTACGGTTGAATAAATGAGAAATTAAAAAGCCTGATGCAAAACCTATCAAGGCTAAACAAACTGTTGAAAAGAAAACGGTATCTGCTGAAACGGAATCGAGTAAAAAACCGAAAACAACACCGTAAGCAAAGCCACACCACTCGCCCAAACGAGCGCCAATGGCAATAACGGCAGGTAATATAAGCAATGCGGTAGCACCGTTGATTTTGGGTACCAATTTCAAACTGTATTGCAGAAGATAAAGTAAGGCAAACACAAGAGAAACTGAAAAATGAGTTAAGTAGGTCATACGTTTTTTGTTTTCTACCATACTATTTCTCCGCATTGTCGCCAAGCAGAACACCTTGTCCTGCAAAGCTTGTTATAACCATACATTCGCTTATGTTTTCAAAATCAACCGCAGGCGATACGGTTGCGTATAAGTAGTTATTTGTGTCGGATGCATCCAAAGCTGATACAGTGCCGATAAGTAAACCTTGGGGGAAAACGCCGCCGCCTGACGTAACGATATAATCGCCGATTGCAACGCTGCAAGAGCGTGAAAGTTTGGAGAGTTGAGTTAATTTTTTCCCCGCAAGTGAAAGATGTCCCGCAAGAACACCGGCATCACCTGTGCGGTTATCATAACCGCCAACATTTATGGTTGGGCTTAAAATTGTGGTCACCTTTGAATAGGAGGGGGCAACCTGAGATACATAACCGATTAGGCCCTCGCTTGTTATAACTGGGTCGTATGCGGCAACGCCCGATAAAGAACCCTTGTTAATGTTAAAAGAATAAAATTCGTTATCGGCATCGTAAGAGGTAAGCAGAGCGGGTTCAAATTTAAAATCTTGATGTTGCTCTTTAATCTCAAGATAATCTTCATAAAACTTGTTTTCTTGAAGAGCATCTTGATATTCTAAAAGTTCGCTTGTCAAGCGGTTGACCTCTTCTTTGAGTTCTTCGTTTTCGCGCAATATTTCCTCTGATTTATTAATTTTAGTATTGAAATCTTTGAAAGAGCGTGAAACGGAGGTGACAAGTTTTTCAAAGGGCGCTGCAAGTGTGCCTAAAATGCTTGCGCCGGGCGCAATTATACCGCCTGCAATCCTGATTATTATAGAAACAACCAAAATGACAGCCAGTACCGAAGCAGTAATTTTAAAACGTCTGCTGCGAAAATATAAACGCATGCGCAAGCTCCTTTCTTTTAAAATTTTAGGGTTTATCTAAAAGTTTTTCCCCTGCGGAAAACATAGTGCTGGAAGGTATCAACATTTTCCAAACGGCGTGCTGTACCCAAAACAACACAGTCCATAGGGTTTTCTGCTATTGTTACGGGAATACCTGTTTCCTGACTTATAAGCTTGTCCAAACCGCGAAGCAAGGCGCCGCCGCCCGATAAGGTAATTCCGCTGTCAATAATATCTGCCGAAAGCTCGGGAGGAGTTTTTTCTAAAGTTGAGCGTATTGCATCAATAATTTGATTAATGGGGTCGCTCATTGCCTCTCTAACTTCTTGCGAGGTAATAATAACGTTTTTGGGCAAACCGTCAACCAAATTGCGACCCTTAATTTCTATAGAAGTTTCTTCATCTAACGGTAAAGCAGAGCCAATGTTAATTTTAATTTGCTCTGCAGTGCGGTCACCGATAAGAAGATGGTGTGTTTTTCGGATGTGGTTAATGATGGACTCATCAAAGTCATCACCCGCAACACGTACAGACTGTGCTGTTACAATGTCACCAAGAGAAATTACGGCTACCTCGCTGGTGCCGCCGCCAATGTCAACAATCATACTGCCGGTTGCATCCCAAACAGGAAGACCCGCACCAACAGCTGCTGCCATTGGTTCTTCAATAAGGTCAACCTCGGTTGCGCCTGCTTGACGTGCGGCATCGAAAACTGCACGGCTTTCAACTTCCGTAACACCTGCAGGAATGCAAATGACAATGCGCACTCTTGAAAAGAGCGAACCACGTAAAGACTGACGTATAAACCTTTTGAGCATAGCGGCAGTAACGTCATAGTCGGCAATAACACCGTCTTTTAAAGGGCGAACCGCCACAATAGAGCCAGGTGTACGACCAATCATTTCTTTGGCTTCGGTACCAACGGCACGCACAGCGTCGGTGCGTACATCGTAAGCAACAACAGAGGGTTCGCGCATTATAATACCTTTGCCTTTAAGGCAAACAAATGTGTTAGCGGTGCCAAGGTCAATTCCTAATTCTCTGGCAAACATAATTTATCTCTCTTTCCTTAGCCAAAGCATTCAAACTCGAATCAGATTTTGAAACAAGGATTTTTTGCTGTGGCTTTGTTAAAATACTCGTGAATTTATCCAATAATACTTAATTGTTCATTAGGTACGTAAAAATCAATAACACGATGCAAATTTTTAATTTCGGTATATTTACCGCCACTTGCTTTCTCGCCGTCAAGTGTCCAGTCAATATCAACTTCACTTGTAATTTTAAGCTTTGAGGTATGAAAGAAATCAATCATCGGGTCGTTGAAGTTCTGTGATATTATGCTACCGACAAGCGACTGAAATTCAAGAGCGGTTTTAGGTTTTTTAATAAGAGCGACCTCGAATTTGCCGTCGCTTAAGTTAACAAGGTTTTCTTTAAGTTTAATAACACCGCCTACAGACAACGAGTTTGAGACGGCGCCAAAAAGATAATCACCTTCGCAAAAGCCGTTATCGTGTTCGGCTTTAATGTATATCGGTTTAATGTTGCCAAGGCAACGCAAACCTTCAAAAATGTATGCTGCTTGACCGATAACGTTTTTAATCTGCTGCGGAGCAGAGTAAGAAGCCTCGGTGAGAGCGCCAAAAGAAGCGGTATAGGCAAAAAAACTGTCATTAAAAGCACCAACGTCCAAACTTGCAATTCTGCCATTTGGAATTATTTTTGATGCTGCAACCAAATTTCTTGGAATTTTAAGGCCTGATGACCACTCGTTTTGAGTGCCTGCGGGAATATAACCGATGTTGAACTTTTTATTACCCATAAACATACCCGTAATAACCTCGTTCAAGGTGCCATCGCCGCCACAAGCAACGACAGTGTCGTAACTCTCGTCAAGGTTTGCAACCTGCTGGGTAGCATCACCACGTTCTTTAGTGGGATAAACGGTAACAGAAAAACCTCCGTTGGAAAGTTCTTTGATTATATTGAGCAGTTGTGAGCCAGCTTTCATTGTGCCTGATTGAGGGTTAACAACAAAAAACAACTTTTTATTTTCGCAACTCAAAGCAAACATATCCTTTCACAAAATGCTTATTAAATTATTATATATAATAACTACTGATAATTCAAGAAAAAATAGTGTAAATTTTAGAAATTTAGTTCTTATAGTCGATCGGTAGTGTTGCAGTGGCATTTAAAGAGATGTCGCCAATGTTGCCTGATTGATATTCGTAATATGCGGCAACGCCCACCATTGCGGCATTATCACCGCAATATTTGAGCTGGGGAAGATATAACTTGTAACCAAGTTTTTTACATTCATCGACCATACGACTGCGCAACTCACTGTTGGCAGAAACACCGCCCGCAATAACAATTTTGACATTTTCATTATTGCCATATAGTTCTTTTGCCGCACATAAAGTGTTACTGATAAGCATATCGCATACACGTTTGCGTACACAGGCGCTGAGAATGGGCACGTCGATAGTTTCACCTTTTTGCTGGGCGTTGTGTGTAATGTTTACAACTGCGGTTTTAAGGCCTGAAAAACTGAAATCGAGGGGATGATTTTCAACTGATGGGTGGGGAAGCGGATATTTTTTAAAGTCTGCAACACCTGCAATTTTGTCGAGCTGAACACCGCCGGGGTATGAAAGTCCCATTGCACGTGCGGCTTTGTCGAAACATTCGCCTGCGGCATCGTCCACAGTTTTGCCTATAACCTTAAAGTCGGTATATCCGTTAACTTGCACAATCATTGTGTTGCCGCCCGATACCATAAGGCACAAAAAAGGCGGCTTAAGGTCGGGTTCGTCAATGTAATTTGCGGCTATATGAGAGCGAAGATGATGAACGGGAATAAGGGGTACATCAAGCGACATTGATAACCCTTTTGCATAGTTAACTCCAACCAAAAGAGCACCGATAAGACCCGGTGCAAAGGTGACCGCAACGGCGTCAATATCACTGTATGTAAGGTTTGCTTTTTCTAAAGCATCTTCGCACACTGTGCTAATGCTTTCAACGTGTCTGCGTGAAGCAATTTCAGGCACAACACCGCCATAAATTTTATGCTCGTCAATCTGGCTGACAACCGAGCTTGAAAGCACATCTCTGCCTTCGGTTACGGCTACTGCGGTTTCGTCGCAGGAAGATTCAATTGCAAGAATTTTCATAAACTACATCTGCCTTGTCATAATGTACGCGTCTTCTGTGGGATCGCGGTAAAAGTTTTTTCTTGTTCCCATGTTTTTAAAGCCCATTTTATCATAAAGGCTGATAGCGGCAAGGTTTGAAACCCTTACCTCTAAGGTTACAAAACTTAAATTTTGTTGTTTTGCATAATTCAAAAGCTGTTCAATAAGTGCTTTACCAATACCGCATTTGCGATGGTTTTGCAAAACTGCAACATTTGTTATAAAGCCTTGGTCTAAAACGATTTGCATTCCGCAATATCCTACAATTTCATTATTGCACACTGCACCGAAAAAAACCGTATTATTTTCAAAAGATTCTTCAATAGCTTTTTGCGACCAAGGGTGTGAAAAGCAATTCTTTTCTATTTGCTCAATGCTAAAAGCATCTTGCGTTGATAATCTTCTCATATCACTCATTTTTTAGCCTCATACCAAGAAATGCCAAAAGAGGCATCAACTATAAGACCGCAAGACATTTTATAGGCATTTTCCATTTCTTGGCGAAGCAACTCAGTAACCTTTTCGGCAATTTCACTTTTTGCTTCGACAATAAGCTCGTCGTGAACCTGTAAAATCAAAGCGGCATCAAGATTTTCGGCTTTTATACGATTTGCAACACGCACCATAGCAATTTTAATAATGTCTGCAGCGGTGCCTTGAACCGGCATATTTCTTGCTACACGCTCACCAAAAGCCTGTAAATTTTTGTTTGAAGATGCAAGTTCGGGTAAGAAGCGTCGCCTGCCGAAAAGCGTTGAAACATACCCGTCTTTTCGGGCTTTGGCAATAACTTCATCCATATATTTTGCAACGCCGGGATAAGTTTCCAAATAGCCTTTTATATAACTGTCGGCTTCGCTTCGAGATACGCCGATGTCTTTAGCAAGAGAGAAGGCTGAAATACCGTAAACAATGCCAAAATTTACTGCTTTTGCACGGCTTCGCATTAGGTCGGTCACCATTAAAGGCGGTAAATTGAAAACTTGTGATGCAGTAAGAGTGTGTATGTCTTCGTTATTTTTAAAAGCGGTAATCATCGCTTTGTCGTTTGCCATGTGGGCAAGAACACGAAGTTCAATTTGAGAATAGTCGGCATCGCATAGCACATAACCGTCTTTGGCAATAAAACATTTGCGCAGTTTTCTGCCTTCTTCGCGTCTTACGGGAATGTTCTGCAAATTAGGCTCGGTTGAACTTATTCTGCCTGTTCTGGTTTCGGTTTGGTTAAAGGTTGAGTGAATTCTACCGCCCTGGTCGGCTTTTAAAAGTAAAGATTCACAATAAGTTGATTTTAATTTAGAAAGTTGTCTATATTCAAGCAATAACTCAACAGCAGGATGTGCATAACGTAATTCTTCCAGCACCTCTGCATTGGTAGAATAACCGCTTTTTGTCTTTTTCTTGCAAGGAAGCATTAATTTTTCAAACAAGGCTTGTCCTAACTGTTTTGGCGAGTTTAAGTTGAACTCATATCCCACAAATTCGTAAATTTTTGCGGCAAGTTCATCGATTTTTGCGCCCCATTCTTTCCCTAATTCTTTTATGGTTTTTGTGTCAACCAAAAAGCCTTTTTCTTCCATGTCGCAAAGCACCAGTGCCAAGGGTATTTCAATGTCACGTAAAAGCATTTTTTGACCATTGCTTTCAAGTTGTTTTTCCATATTGTTGCACAGTGCAAAAAAGGTTGAAGCAACTAGTGAAAAATCCTCTTTTTCGGGTGGCGCAATACCGGCATTTATGCAAAGACGGTCAAGCTCGTATGATGAGGATGATGGGTCTAAAATATACCCCGCAAGTGAAGCGTCGAACGTGATGTTATCAATGCTTAAATTAACCGATTTTAAGGCTTTAATAAGCGCTTTTGTGTCCATTACACGCTTCTTGATTTCGCCGTTTGAAAGAGCAGATATAAGGGGGACTTCAAGACGGCTTAAATCGGCTGAAAAACAGGTGTTTTGGGCGCCGAAAATAAGGCTTTCGTCTTGCATAAAAACATCAAGCTGCTTTGTCTTTAAAGCCGCATCAACAAGTGATGAAATATCACCAAATTCAAAGTGTTCTACGGGTTGTGCACAAGGTGTTGCTGCTTTAGCGCAAACATCCCATTTTTCCATAATTTTAAACAGCTCAAGCTCGGTCATAAGTGTGGCCAAAGCGCTGTCGTTACGAGGCGAATTTTTATAATCTTGCGGGTTTTCACTAATGGGTACTGTTTTGCAAATTTCACCTAACCAGCGGCTTAAAAACGCATTGTCTTTTGAGGCAATAAGTTTAGTTCTTAATGAATCTTTTATGTCAGCCGAATCAATATTCTCATACAAATTGTCTATGTTGCCAAACTGCTTAATAAGCGCAGTTGCGGTCTTTTCACCAACACCCGCAACGCCCGGAATATTATCGGACGAATCACCCATAAGTGCCTTAAGTTCAAGCATACTTTTTGCATCAATGCCGTATTTTTCAACAACTGCGTTATTGTCATATTTTACGGTTAAAGGTTGACCGCCAGAGGTGGATGCTAAAATTAAATTGACCTTGTCCGATATAAGCTGAAAAGCGTCTCGGTCACCGGTTGCTATAACACAAGAATTGCCCTCGCTTGAAAAAATGCGCGAAAGTGTGCCGATAATGTCGTCGGCTTCGTATCCTTCAAGTTCAAGACAATGAAAACCAAGGTGTTTAAGCAATTCTTTCAAAACGGGCATCTGACTTGCAAGCTCTGCAGGCATAGGTTTTCTGCCCGCTTTATATTCGGCATATTTTTTGTGTCGGAAAGTAGGGGCTTTTAAATCAAACGCAACTGCAATTCCGTCAGGCTTTTCTTGCTCTATAAGTCTGTGCAAAATGTTTAAAAAGCCTACGATACCGTTGGTGTATCGTCCGTCCTTTGTCGATAAAAGGCGAATGCCGTAAAAAGCTCGGTTTATAAGGCTGTTTCCATCTATTGCAAGAAGCTTCATAATATACCTCCGTAGTCTGCCCAAAATTACTCATAATACAGTATAACACAAAACATTTGATTTGTCATTCAAAAAATTGCATCTTCTCAAAATATATTATTTGTGGTAAAATCTTATATATTTGTGTTTCAAAAGGCGGATTTTTGGATGAAAATTGGGAATTTAGAGTTTTCGGGCTATGCGGCCCTTGCTCCAATGGCAGGGGTGGCAGACCGCGCTATGAGAGAGTTGTGCCGAACTTTTGGCGCTTCTTACTGTGTAAGTGAGCTTATAAGCGCCAAAGGCGTAAGCATGGGTGACAGAAAATCAGCGTCTTTGATGGCTTGCAGCGATGCCGAACGCCCTGTGGCAACACAACTTTTTGGCAGCGAACCTGATATTATTGCAAAGGCTGTTACGGCGGCGCTTGAATATGAACCTGATTTTCTTGATATAAATATGGGTTGCCCCGCACCAAAGGTTGCAGGTAACGGCGGGGGTGCAGCTTTAATGAAAAATCCCGTCTTGGCAGAAAAAATTGTTAAAGCGGCAGTTGCAGTTTCGAGCGTGCCGGTCACAGTTAAAATACGCACGGGTTGGGATGATGATTCTATAAATGCCGTTGAGGTAGCAAAACGCTGTGAAAATGCGGGTGCCGCGGCTGTTACGGTGCACGGCAGAACACGTAAACAAATGTATTCTCCGCCGGTTGACATTGAAACCATTGCAAAAGTAAAACAGGCTGTAAGCATCCCTGTAATTGCTAACGGCGATATAACTGACGGTCGGTCAGCGCAAAGAATGTATGAGCAAACAGGGTGCGACTTTGTTATGGTAGGCAGGGCGGCAATGGGTGCACCGTATGTTTTTAAAGCCATAAACGAATGGTTTGAAAAAGGCGTAATTATGGAAGAGCCAACACCGCAAGAAAAGATGGAACTGCTTATAAAACAGGTGCGTCTTATGGAAGCCGATAAGGATGAAAAAATTGTTTATCTTGAGGCAAGAAAACACGCCGCATGGTACATGCGTGGCTTAAAGGGCGCTGCCGCTTTGCGTTCAATGTGCTCTCAAATTTCCTGCTTTGAGGATGTGCAAAAAATATGCCAAGCGGCACTTGAATATCAAGATAAGTAAAATGGGTTGAAAAATTAAAAACAATGTGTTAAAATTCTAACGATACTTAACCGAAAGGGAAGAAAAAGTAATGTCAGGACATTCAAAGTGGAATAATATTAAAAGAAAAAAGGAGAAGACCGACCAACAACGCGCAAAGGTTTTCACAAAAATCGGCAGAGAACTTGCAATGGTTGTTAAGGCGGGCGGCGCAAACCCCGAAGAAAACTCAAAACTCAAGGATTGCATTGCAAAAGCCAAAGCGGCAAACGTGCCTAACGATAATATCGAACGCATCATTAAAAAGGCGGCGGGCGAGGGCAATACCAACGATTACGAAGAGATAATTTACGAAGCATACGGTCCCAGCGGCACCGCTTTTGTGGTTGAAACTCTTACCGATAACCGCAACCGCACGGCAGGTAATATGCGCCATTATTTTGATAAATATGGCGGCAATTTGGGTCAAAACGGCTCTGTTATGTTTATGTTTTCGCGTAAAGGACAAATTGTTATCGACGCCGAAGACCTTGACGAAGAGCAGGTTATGGACAATGCTCTTAATGCAGGTGCAGAAGACTTTGCCTCAGAAGACGGTGTGTTTGAAATTTTGACCGATGCAAATGAGTTCAGCGCCGTTCGTGAAGCGCTTGAAAAAGATGGTTACAGCTTCATTTCAGCAGAGGTTGCTTATATACCTTCAACCTACACCGCATTACCCAACCAAGAAGACGTTGATAAGATTGAAAAACTTATCGAAATGCTTGAGGACGATGACGACGTTCAGGCAATTTGGCATAACTGGGAAAACGAATAAAACAATTATAAAACAGGTCACAAAACGGTGGCCTGTTTTTTTGTGCGAAAAATGTTAAAATTTAACTTTTTTACCAAAAATACATGGTTGCAAATTGTCTATTGTGTTGGTAAAATAAACAAAAACTTGAAATATACAACATTTTGAGTTGGTTATTTTGTGCATTTGGCTTTTATTGAGTTTTGATAAAAATGGTTAAAAACATTTGAAATTTACCCCCTGAAAAGTGGGAAAAATATACAAAAAATATACAAATTTTCTCTTGACATATAGGCAAAAAAAGCATATAATGTAGGTAAGTTGTGGGGGACTGCAAATTTGCATGTGTAATTTGCACATAAAACGCCCTCAACATAGGCGGTTTTTACGTTTTTATCGGTCAAAAGATGCTCCTTGTCGCTTTAGGGCGTTTTTTGGCAAAACTTTAGGATACATAGTCATTTTTGTGTGTAAAAAGTTTAAAAATAAGAAAATTCCCGACCATTTTTTTCGTTGGTTGGGATATCGTCTTATAAAAAATATATATAATAAAAAATAAAAAGGGGAGTATTCTATGATGAATGCAAAAAACGTGACAAAACGTGGGCTTTCTGTTCTTGTTGCTTTCTTGATTCTGTTGGGCGCATGTTTTACAGGCGTTATAACAGCATCAACAGAGGGTGCATTTACCAAAGCCACAACATCCAATGTTGTGGCACCCAAAAAGTCAACTGAATCCACCACAAACATTGGTACTGTGGCTAACAGCACTGTTGATGCTGGTAATGCCATAAACCTCAAGTATAACAGATTGGCAAGTTCACGTCCTGCTCAGTATCTTGAAAATCTCAGTGACGGCACCGCGTTCCCCGGTGAAAAAGGTCTTACTTTCCGTTTTGCAAGATACACATGTGCAGAAACAGTGAAAAGTTATGATGCTACAACCCACAAGGGTTTCCGCACCTTTGCACTTACTTTCCGTAACTCACAAACAGCTGGTCAAGCATCTTCTGCTATTCGTCAAGGCAGACCTTTCTTGTTGTTTGATATGGTTGCAGGTACTGTTAGCCTTGCAATAGGTACAAATAACGATAACCCTTACGAATATTCTGTTGCTGAGGTTATTATTGATGACGATGCTGTCAGATATGAAAACTTGAACGCTAAAGTGTTTGACGTTGTTTTCAACAACTATGCTGATGACAACACCAAAATTCAGGTTTCTGTTATTGTTTACAATACTGACAGTACAACCACAACAGTAACCGGATTAATGTCAAAAGACAAATTCTTTGTTGCTGAAGATTTTGCAGGTGTTTCTCGTGCGCTTAAAGCATCAGACACAACCGAATATTATTTAACACTCACTTGTCCTGATGATACTCGTTCAACAGACCAATATCGTATCAACTGGAACATTGATTTCTATGGCCACAAACCAAATGACAATGACTTTGTTCCTCCCGCAATCGTACCGGAGGACAATTCTGCTATGCTTGCAGCTCTTACAGAGATTGCCACTGTTAATGACGCTTGCGAAAATGTTGACTCTGCCTTTAAAACTTGGACTGATCTTGAAGGCGGCGGTGTTCGTTTGGAATATTCTGCCGGTTCAGCCGATATGAACTATGAATATAGCAAAAACATGGGCAGAGAGTCGAATGGTGCTTTCCCCGGCACATACGGCTTAAGATTGCAGTTTGAGAAATATTTCAGAGAAACCAGCAATGCTCGCGGTAATGGCATAATTGCTATTTCGTTAACACGCGCAGCAAACACAGGTAACATTACCGTTGGCGTACCTTTCATTTTGATTGATACCAAAAATGGTATGTTAAGTCTCGCACACGGTACGTCATTAACCTGCGGTGCAGACTATAAGACTGATGAGGTTATTATTCTTAACGATTTGTTAAAATATAACAACATCGAAAGAAAAGAATTCTCAGTTGCGTTTACCCCCTATGATGATACATACATTAAGGTAACCTTTGATGTTGAAGGCACAAAGGTTGCAGGTTTGATGACAAAGAGTTTGTTGTTTGCACAAAACAAAGGTCCCAAGAGCGACGACTACAGCGTTTATGCTACAATAGGTAGCTTGGACTACGCAAACAACGCTAATACAGAATCGGCTCCTCACAATGTATGGGGTCTCACATTCTATGGTTATGAAATTCTCGATTCATCATACACATCTCCTGCACCTACACTTGCTCCCAGCCTTCATGTAGTAGGTCTTACAGATATTGCTCAAAAAGCTGATGCATATAACCCAACAACATCCACTGCATACACTTGGACCGACCTTGAAACAGGCGGCGTTAAATTGGCATACAAAGCATGCAGTGCTGATATGCCCTATACATATAATATAAATATAGGCACTGAAGCAGGCGCTTTCCCAGGTACATATGGTTTTAGGCTGCAGTTTGACGGTTATAAAAACAAAAATACGACAGCTACTCCTGCTGGCGATGGCATTCTTGCTATTTCATTGACTAAGAGTTTGTCTAAAGCCAAGATTAAAGCGGGTACACCTTTCTTGGCAATTAACACTAACGATGGTACATTAAAACTTGGCCACGGCGATGGCGATTTTAATCCCAATGCACAAGTGGCTTATGATGCAACCATCTTGACAAGCGATTTGCTTAAAGAAGATAATCTTACCGGCAAACCTTTTGCGATTGAAGTTTCTCCTTATATGGATGACTACGTATTGGTGGCTGTTGACGTTGACGGCGAGGTTGTTGCAGGTATAGTAGAAAAATCACTCTTTACTGCACAAACCAATGCTGCAGCAGCTAATACATATATATCAATAGGTAGCTTTGATAACGGAAATGCTGGCAACACTGCTGCTAAACCTTATAATAAATGGGAAGTAATTTTCTATGGTTATAAGGCATTGGATGAAAATTATGAAGCTCCTACACCTCATAATCCTCCTGCATCACTTGCAGATGGATTAACCGACGTTGCAACTTTAGACAAAAAAGTTAACGCAGATGCAAGTAACTATGCAACATATACAGATATTGCTCGCGGCGGCGTAAAAATGTCATATAAAGCAATTTCGGCTTCAATGCATTACACATATAATCAGGATATCGGTTCTATTATAGGTCCTTTCCCCGGCAAAAAAGGCTTTATGCTTCAGTTTGACGGCTATGATAACCTTAACGACCCGACAAATGACCAAATTCAGAGTAACGGTCGTTTCGCAATTACACTTACTAATAACTCAAAGAACTACGAGATTAAGAAGAAAATTCCTTTCATTGAAGTTAATACTATAGAAGGTACACTTAAACTCGGTCATGGTAATTCTGACAGCCCTGCATTAAATCCCGTTTATGACGAGACAATTATCACAGATGACCTTCTTAAATTAGAGAACATCAGATTAAAACCCTTTACTATTGAGTTCTTGCCATACGATGAAACATCTATTAAGGTTGTTGTTAACGTTGATGGTTCAAAGGCTGAAGGCTTGATGACCAAGAGCTTGTTGTTTGCACAAAGCTTAGGTCCGAAGGAAGCCGGCGGCAGCATGTATATTTCAATCGGCGGTTTCGATAACGTTAATACTCCTAACAATGGCACAACCAATAAAAACTACGGTTATAAATGGCACAATAAATGGCAACTTAATTTCTACGGCTATAAGAGCTATGGTATCTTGGATGAAGATACTATGATTAAAGCAACAGCAGCCGAAGTTACCACCGCAATTGCTGCTCTCGGCACAACTGCTTCACTTGATAAGGCTCAGGACATTTTGCTTGCAAAGGCAAAGTATGATGCACTTTCATCAGCTCAAAAACAAAACGTTGTTGATGCCGATAAGCTTTTACAGCTTATAAAAGACCTTAACACATTAAGAAAAAATAATAAGTATAAGGCGACCAGCACATACTTAGCTGATGATCCTACATATGAGGGTCAATTCCCCAACGAATATACAAGAACGGTATATTCCAGCGAAACTGCAAATGGTTTCAAAGCAGAATGGAGAGGCACAGGTTCTTCACTTAACAACTACAAACAGTTGACATCACAGTCAATTGCAGGTGCATACAAGCTTGACGGTTTGCGCTTGTTCATTGAAGATTTTAATTTCAAAGAGAGTAAGAAAACAGATTTCTGGATTCATTTCACAAGCGGTGCTCACACAGAAGTTTGGAACGGCTCTGATGCAATGTCAAACAAGATGATTGCAATTCGCCTTGGTCTTACTGATGAGCGCATTGAGGTTTACGGCGCAGGCACAGACGGTGGCTGGTTCGCAGGTAAAACTGATATGCTCGTTCGTGACAACTTTGTTGGCAAATCAATCATTATTGAATGGTTAAAACAAACAAACGGCGATTACATCTGCACCATCACTATTGGCGATGAGGTTGTGGCATTTACAGTTTCTAAACAAAAAATTGCTATGATGACCGCATTCGATGAAGACAGAGTAAGAATGACAATCGGCACACAGAGCATTGCCAACGTTTTCAGTATGGTTGTTGATGGTTTCTATGCAAACCTTGATACTGCTGCAAAGAGCGTTATTAACCAGATTGATAACCTGCCCGCACAAATTAAGTCGGATAATGATGCCGCAACAGTTGAGGCTGTTTACAAGGCATACAATGCACTTACAACCGCACAAAAGCAGCAGGTTGTTAACATAAAAGAACTTTCAGCAAAACGCGCAGCCGTTCGTAAATATAAAGGTTACGATGAAGAAGGCAGAGATGCTGACGGATATTATGTTCCCAACATAACAACCGACGTTTATGGTGACAACAAAAAAGACAATGTTTATGTAGAAGTTACCGAATCTACACTCGGCGGTTGGCATCTTAACTTTAACAGCGGCGGCTTTGGTGTAAAGAACTGCTTTACACAAAATTACGTTATGGACGGTCTTTCATTAAGATTTGATAACCTTAACTTCGGTCACGGCAGCGGTCTTATCGTTGGTTTTGAAAGCAATACAGCAGCTGCAAAAACTTACGACTATTCTTCAACCGTTTCAAAATACGGTATATTCCTCTTAATTGGTGAGGGCAACAACGTTTACTCATCAATGGCAGGTAAGACTCATGAAGAGTTCTTCCCCTTGTTTGAAGACAACGAAAAACTTTCTGCTGCTAACCTGCTTAATAAAGAGTTCTTTATTAACTGGACAGTTAACGATAACGATACCATTACACTTGATTTTGTTGTTGATAACACAACCTTTACATATACATATAGTAAAGAATATTTAGACGTAATGGGACCCTTCGACCCCGAAGAGTTTGAAATTGTGTTCCAGGCTGCTAACGGTTTCAACCCAAGCATTTCACCTGTTAGCAAGGCAAACATTCTTTCATCAATTTCGTTTGATATTACAGGTATTAGCTACAAGCCTTTCTCAAAAGCTCAGATGGCTGATATCGAAGAGGTTATCGAGGCAATTAAGCTTCTTCCCGATAACGTAACGCTTGCTGATGAAGAAGCAATCGTTAACGCATGGACATTGTACTACGAGCTTGACTTTGGCTTTATGCGTAAAGGTGTTACAAACTTTGCAAGACTTGTTACATTGCGTGAAAAACTGTTCGACTTGTATGAGTCTTCAGGCTTGTTCTATGCCTTTAAGGTAGAAGAAACAGAAGACGATAACTACGGTTATGCTGACGACTATAATACCAGTTACGAAGAAAACGAAGAAGAAACCGAAACCAAGAAAGAAACAGTTCGCGTTAAGAAATCTAAAAAGAAGAAAACAACACAAACTACAGATAACAGTTGGATTATATTTGTTATTATCGCAGCAGTTATCGTTTTGGCGGCAGGTGCAACAATGATTATTTTGTTCAAACGCCGCAAATCAGGAAAGGGGGCTAAATAAGATGAATAAAACATTTAAGTCATTATTGTCTATTGTTTTGTCAGTTCTTATGCTGCTTTCGGTTGTTGCCTTTGGCGCAAACGTTGCAGAAATTGATTCCGAAGCAGCAACAAACTATATAGACAACTCATCTTTGGTTACCCCTTGGGTTCCTGACAGTCAGGTAGAGCTGGATGAAAAAGGCTGGCCTACCTACATAAAAGACCTTATAATCGTTGAGTGCCGTGTTGAAAGGGCAAGTGCTGACGGTACATTCTTAGGAATGGAAAAAACCTTAAAGCACCTTGCCGAAACCGGCGTTAACGGTCTGTGGGTTACTCCTATTGCAGACCACGGCTTAGAAACAGCATCATCAACATATACAAACTACGGTGTTCACACAGTTGACCCATATCTTACAGGACAAATTGCTCTTGGCGAAGCTTATGATGAAACGAAGGTTGACTATGAAGCAGGCCGTCAGGTTGTAAAACAGTTTGTTGATATGTGCCATAAATACAACATTCGCGTATTTTTCGATATGGTTGTATGGGGCGTGTCAAAGGTTGCACCCATCTTTGTTGAAGAACCTGATTTCTTTACAGGTGACACAACATGGGGCGGTTACGAATTTGACCATAGCAACGTAAAATGGCAAGATTATTATTATGATAGCCTTAAAGAGTTCGTTATGGAAACAGGCTGCGACGGTTTACGTATGGACCTTGAGCCCACCGTTTTAGGATACGAGTTTTATGAGTTACTGCATGAAGACCTTCTTTCACAGGGCAGAAAACCCGTTATCATTTCAGAAGCTGCAAACTTCCGTGGCACAGCATACGCTATTGAACAGCACGGCGGTGTTAGCGGTGTTAACGTTAACGCAGAACTTCGTGACGACGTTTTCTTTAATCAGGTTGATATAGTTAAAGCTGTACAAACCGGTGAAAACGTTGGCGATAAAGATATGCAGGCAAACGGTGAGGGCGGTAAGAGCCGTTACTACACCTTCCAGCTTTCATCACACGATATTCTCGGCGGCTACGTTAAACCTACAGATGCCTCTTGGGGTTACCAGTTCCTATACGGTTCATTTATTCCCTTGTTCTATATGGGTGAAGAGTGGGCACACGAATGTAGCAGTTCACTTTTCGGTGCAAAAGAGTTGTATAACTTTGAAGAGCATCTTAAAGACCCTGAAAAACGTGCTTATTTCGAAATGGTTAAAGAGCTTATCAGCTACAAATGGATTTATAAAGATATAGTTAATAAATCATTTGAAAACCATCGTGATACCAACATTTGCTCAGTAATGCTTAAAGGGTCTGACTACGTTAACGGTTATGCCCGTTATGCAGACAATAAAGCTTTCGTTGTTGTTCCCAACATCAACCAAGAAGCAAAAACAGTTGAAATGACCATTGGTCTTAAACTTGCTGATATGGACCTTGATAACTATAAAAAATATACCGTTACAAACGTTCGTACCGGTGAGGTTATTGCTCAAGGTAACTCAAAGGTTATCAGTGTTTTCAAAGACAAGGTTGAGCATAACACAGTTGGTCTTTACCTCGTAACAGCAGAAAATCAATTTGACCGTCCTGTTTCAAATAAAAATGACACAACCTTAGAAACAGATGATGAGGTTGAAGACACCGAGCCCAAGAAAGAAACAGTTCTTGTTAAAAAACCTAAAAAGAAGAACAACAAGACAGACGAGGGCGTTAATATTTGGTTAATTATAGCAATTATTGCAGGAGCAGCAGTTGTTATTGGCGGCGGCACAGCAACACTTGTTATTGTTAAAAAACGTAAAAAAGTATAAAGAAAGGAACAAACGGTTATGAAAAACACATTAAAGCGCGTGTTTGCGTTAGCTTTGGTTTTTGCAATGTGTTTGACAGTAGTTGGCTGTAAAGCCCCTGATGACGACTCGAGCGAATATTCATACTACTATGAAGAAATCGAAGTCGAAGGCGAAAATGCAGGTACTACAAACACAAACAGCAATACACCCGGCAACACAAACAACGGCACTGGTAATGGTAACGCTACAAGTGATGTTAACCTCAAGGGTTATAAATTCACCATTAACTCACCATACATCGCTGCAGCAGCTAAAGATGCTATTATGACTCAGGAAAAAGACCTGTACAAAGTAATAGATCAAATCCAGAAAAAGTATGGCTGCACAATCACCGTTACCGGTAAAGGTCAGGATATGACAACCGACAGAATGCGTACATTGATTATGTCCGGTTCAAAGGTTGCTGACCTTGTTGACTTGCACGTTGAAGATATGCTTCCCTTTGCGACAGCAGGCTACATCGTGCCTTGGTCAGAGGCAGGTATTGATGCTACTGACAAAATTTATGTTCAGAGCTACTCAAAACTTGCTAAAGTTGACGGCAAATATTACGGCGTAAGCTTCTTACGTCCCCCCGAAGGCCGTTGCTGTATCGTTTTCAATAAGGACATTCTTAAATCAATTGGTGTTCAGTCTGACGATCTTTACAGCATGGTAAAGGCTAAAAAATGGACATGGAGCAAACTTGAAGAGTATGCTAAAAAGGTTGTTGACCAAAACACCGTTAGCGGCGTAACAAAGGTTTGGGGCGTTGGCGGTCACTATCAGAAGCTTGTTCGTAGTATATACGTTTCTAACGGCGCTAAGCTTGTAGAGACCAAAAACGGCAAAGCATCTGTTGCATACAATACTCCTGCTATGAAAGAAGCTCTCAATTTCGTAAGCAAACTTATCAACGATATTAAAGTTTACGATGCTTCTAATTATAGAAACGCTGCAAAGTGGAACAAGTTTGACAACGGCGACTATGAGAAACAGTTTTCCAACAAACAACTTGCTTTCCTCTTTGACGAAACATATTGGATTGACCAATACTTCGATCAGTCATTTGACTATGGTATTCTTCCCATCCCCATGGGTCCCAAAGCAAAAGAATATATGACCGAAGCAGGTAACGCACGTGTTATGTGCCTTACATCAACAAACGCTAAGACTAAAGACTCTGCCAAATCAGCAGCAATTCTTAAGCTTCTTGCTCAGGGTTGCGCAAACGCAGGCAACCTTAACGGTAAGTATGCAGGCGAAGAATGGTGGAAAGAAGACATCAAGATGGACTATTTCCGCAATGACAGAGACAAAAACTTAGAAATGTATGAAATCATTCTTGATTCTGCTCTTGTTGATAATGGCGAAAAGCTTAAAGAATTAAAGACTGACTTCTACGATAAAGTTGTTATCAATGCAATTTACTGCAACAGCGGTACTATCGAGTCAACAATTCAATCATTGGCAGGCTACGATAAACAGCTTAAGCAGTTCGAGTTTAAATAATATAACCGCAAAATAGGGTAGGCGTACTGCCTACCCTGGCGGTGCTTAAAAATGTTTCCTATAAATTTCATATAAAAAATTTTTTAAGGAGGCTCTCGCAAATGATAAAAAACAATTTTAAACGCGTTTTGGCAATAGCCCTCTCGTTGATGATGGTTATTGGCGCATGCTTTACAGGCATGTTTAGCGCATCGGCTGAAGGTGCGTTTACCCAGGCAACAACCTCAAACATTATTGGAAACAATAGTGGAGCCAGTGCTATTACAATTGCGTCATCTGCTGATGGTAATGGCGTTAATATTAAATATGTAAGATATACTGGCTTACGTCCTACAATTTATACAGAAAATCTTGGCGGCAACGGCGAAGCATTTCCCGGCACTAATGGTTTGTCTCTCCATTTTGCTAACTATTATGCTGCAACCGGAAATTCGTCTGGAACTCTTGACTGTACTGTACAAACTGGTTACCGCAAATTTGCCCTTACATTCCGTAATGCAGAGGATAAAGACCAGGGTGCTGCGGCTATAAATGCAGGAAGACCTTTTATTCTTTTTGATACTAATAACGGTACCGTATCGCTTGCTAGAGGTAAAACAAACGGAACACCTTCTGATTATACTATTATAGAGACCATTATAACTGACGATGCACTTTTATATGATAGTTTTACAAGTAAGGCATTTGATGTTATTTTTACTGAATTCGAAGCCAACGCTTCAAAAATACAAGTATCGGTTATTATTGATAACGGCGATGAAACAAAAACAACACTTGTTGGCTTAATGACAAAGAGCAAGTTCTTCGTTTCAGAAGATTTCACTGCTATTTCACATGCTCTTAAAGCATCTAATACAGATTATTATTTAACAATTACAGGCGTTGATTCAAATTCAAACACAAATAGAATACTCTGGAACTTTGATTTCTACGGTCATACAGCTCATGATGAAACTTTTGTTGCACCTGAAATTCAATATTCAGGCTTAACAAAAGGTCTTGATAACATTGCAACCGCAGATGATTTGATTGCTGCTGAAACTGTTGAGCGTTCAAGCGCAACAGATAATCTTACCGGCGGTGTTCATTTGAACTACAAAGGTTTGAGCGCATACTTCCCCAGAACTTATGTAATCAACCTTGGTACAGAAGGCGCAACAAGCTTCCCCGGTACATACGGATTTAAACTTCAATTTGCTAACTATACAAGAACATTAGTTGGTACTGAGTATGGTTATATTGCACTTTCCTTTAAAAATGCTTTGGGCTCAGGCGCTCCCACACTTGTTCAAGGTGTTCCTTCACTTTTGATTGACACACAAAACGGCACATTAAACCTTGTTACTGGTAATGACAGTAGTCCCGGTAACGGCAATTATAAAGTGATTGAAGAAGTTATTGCTAACGATGCACTTAAATATTCTAACTTTAGCAATAAACCTTTTGCTATAACAGTAGCACCTTTTAATGATAAAGGCGAATATACTGTTATCTCTATTGATATTAACGGTACAGTTCTTACCGGATATATCACAAACGAAATCTTTACCAATTACTGCTATTTGGCAGCAACCGGTGAGAATATTTACCTCTCTATCGGCGGTATGGATAATGATATGGATATGAACTATCCTTGGGAATTAGATTTCTATGGTCACAAAATGCTTACTGAAGACGATGTGATTCCCACAATTGATTATTCTGAGCTTGCAAGCGACCTTACAGGCGTTGCAACAGTAGCAGATGCATATGATATTGGTACAGTTAACGGTAAAAAATTCAGCACTTTACCTGATGGCGGTGTTAAATTGTCATATACCATGCAATCAGGTAGCGGCAGATATACCTATACTATCAATTCTGACAGATATTTCCCAGGCAAATATGGCTTTATGCTCCGTTTTGCTAACTATACCAGAGAAGAAACAGCATTTGACGGCAATGGTATGATTGCAATTTCATTGTCATGTACTGCTGCTTATGGTGGCTTGTATCAAGACAGACCTGCAATTCTTATTGATACCAACGCCGGTACAATGAGCTTTGTACGCGGCACAGGCACAAAACCCACCCAATATGATGTAATTAATGATCTTGTTGTTGAGAACGAAGCACTCCAGTATGAAAACTTTACCGGTAAAGCATTTGAAATTTACTTTGCAACAATGAGTGTTAAATATACTGTTGTTTCAATTAAGATTGGTGACACCGTTCTTTCAGGCGTAATTGACAACAATGATTTCTTTGTTGGCGATTTTGCTCCCAGCAAAAATTCTACAAAGACATACGTTTCAATTAGCGGTTTGGACACCAGTTATGATGAGGGTTGCCCCTGGTCAATGAATTTCTACGGTTGGAAACAGCTTGACGAAACCTATGAAATTCCTGAGGTTGAAGTTCCTGCATTTGAAGGCACATTTGATATTGAGGCAGCAACAGTTGAGTTTACTGATGAAGGCTATGTTGTAAAAGCATTTGTTGATGCAAGCTATGCAGGCGAGTTTACAGGCTTGAAGGTTAACTTCTTGCAGGATGATGTTTATACAACAGTTAAATCTTCAGCAGCTACAGTTGTTGGAAACAAGCAAGTATATGAATTTGCAACAACAAGCAGTTCTAAAGTAACTGTTAACCTTGCCGGTCAGCATTTTGATGGAACAGAATTTGTTTCTGAAGAAAAGGTATGCCGCATTGCTACCTTTGGCGGCCAGGCAGGCGAAACATATGCAGTTGCAGGCGACCTTAATCTTGGTGATGCTAACGGCGACGGTAAAACCGACGTTAAAGACTTGGTACGCATGAAGAAGATAGTTGCAGGCGCTGATATTGAAGGCGGCGTTAGCCTTGATGGTGTTGAAGGTTTCACATCAATAGACCTTACAAATCTTGCAAAACTTCTTGTAAAGGCTAAGAGAGGTGTAAGAGTTTACACTGTAACTTACGCTGAGTTAGATGAAAACTTTGAAGAGACCACCATCATCGATACTGCATTGGTTATCGAGGGCTACGGTATTGCTATGCTTGATGCACCCGAATCAATGGTTTGGGTTGACGGTACATTTACTCAGGTAACATCACTTGAGAATATTAAAGAAGACATCACACTTTACGCTATGGCTCAATAATTTATTAAAAGCGTTTCCGCGAAAGCGGAAACGCTTTTTTTTATAAAATGCAAAATTTATGTGTTTCGCATTGGTAAAACAGATTGCAAATGCTCAAAATGATAATCAACAGTCAATTTTGGTTGTTGTGGTTAGAAAAAATAACAGTGCAATTTGATGCGTAATATTAAGATTTTAGCGGCAATATGCAACACAGGGGCCTTCTCTTGACGTCGTCGCGAAAAAACGCTTATGAACGCAATTTAGAGCATGGTAGGTTATGTTTGGCTTTGTGTGGATACATAAGTATAAAAATAAACGCTTTGAAATTAACAAGGTTGCTAGGGATTAACGAGTATTTTAACAAAGTATGAGTGAAAATCCGCCTTTAAAAAACGGAGTTCGGATTATTTGCTCTACCCTAAGGACAATAAAATTAGCCAAGTGTCCTTAAGAGCACTTGGCTAATTCAAAGCGTTTATTTTTTTGCTTATTTATTTTCAAATTCTTTAATAAGTCTGCGACAGTTGAGCACTTTTTCAATAAACATATAAGGTGTAAACACATAGTGGTTTGATGCTTCAAAACCTACTGTCCTATGTTTGAGTGAGATTTCATAAAGGCTTATTGCAAGTTGTTCTTCCTCTTTTAAAACCTCAATCATTTCTTTATATGCGTTTTGCTGGCGCAGTCTAATATATTTAATTTGGTTATATACAGAACGGAAAATATCGTAGCAAGCGGTGGCAACATTTGTTACCTCGCTGTCGGGCATGGCTGATAGAAGTTTGATACCTTCATACCACTTGACCGAGAGCTTTTCGAACTGGCTTTCAAGAATTTCGGGTGTGAAAGGCCCACACCATTTTTCAACAGTATCATAGGGATAGCCCGTCATAGTCGCTTTAAGACCACTGGGCTTTGAGAACATCAAGTTTGCGGGGCCTGTAAACATAGGACCTGCATATACCGTTTGTACACTGAAAGGATACTCTTTGAAAGCTTCGCCCATAATATCGGTTGCTTTGCGCACAATGTCGGCATTTTTGCCGTAAAGCGTTTTAAGCATATCCATATTGTCGTCGCCGTCAAAGAAATAAGACGATGCAATTTTAATATTAGGTGAGGGGGCGCCACCAAGCGTCCAGCTGAGCATAATATCATCAACGCCTGCGGCAAGCAAACGTTCGATGTGGCCCGAAACCAAGCCAAAAACGGGAATATAAGGTACTGCAGAGCATTCCCAGGTATTGTTAATTTGAATTTTTGCCGCAACCTTGTGACCTGTGTCTTTTATAAGTTTCCAGGTATTTTTTGCGGTCTCACTCGGTGCGGGTAGTGACATTGTGTAGTCCTCAACCTCATTTTCTACACCGGCGATAGAATATTTTAGTCTTTCTTCGCTATTGCTCATAATAGAAACGCCCTTGGGTGTTCTGGCAATACAGTCTGCCACGTCAAGACCTTCAATAATGCGCCAACTCCATGACCATGCAATAAGGTTGATTTTAGGGTCAACTGCTGTTGCCGCCTCGTAAATGATGCGGTTAACCTCGCTCACAACGTCGGCAGGTGTGCGTTCTTTACAGCGGGGGCATTCAATGCTTTCACCTGGGAAGCATCTTGAATAGCAGTTGGTCATATTCTCTGATGCGGTGATGGTAAAGAAACCGCCGATACCTGCTGCGTTTTCGCACAAGGTTGTAATTGCATAATGCAGATAATCCTTTATCTGCTGTGTAGATGTACAAAGCATTGCAGATTTGCCTCTTACTTCGCCCTTGAGTTCGGGATGCTTATCAAAGAAAGAAAGGGGCATACTGCGGGGTTCGTTAATATAAAGGTAAACCTTTATACCATAGTTTGCCGCTTTTGCAATAATGCGGCGAAGATTTTCCATACGTTTTTCATAACCGTCGGAAATTTCGGGAGCAAAGGGGAATTTAACAAGTTTATAAAGCACACCCTGCATCCACACGCCGTTAATGCCAAGACGTGCGTACTGTGCAAGTAACTCGTCAGAGAATGAAACGTCGGGTTCTTCATCAAACACGTTGCCGTACAGGCTGTGATATGAATAAATGTAACGAATGCGAAGTTTTGGATGGCGAACTTGAGTGCCTAAAGGAATAACAGGTGCACCTTGCTCGTCCATTTTGTCGCACAGCCACATAAGACCGCGTAGCAAACCAACTTCTGCATTTGCACAGATGGTTATGCTGTCGGTAGTAACAATTATTTTATGAGTTTCTTCGTTATCATCAAGGTTTTCTTTTTTGAGGATAATTTTTTTGTCGTTACCGCACAACTTTATACCCCAGCTTTTCTCTACAATGCCGCTGAAGAAGTTTGCAAAAACAGTTGCACGTTCAAAGCCTGATTGGTCAACGATACACCAGCCGTCATTTATTAATGCGCCTTCGGCATTTTTGTTATTCTCGGTAGCAATGGTATCGTTATTAGAAAAGAAATCGAACGCATCGCAATCGCTTTCCTTCCAAATAGATTTTACAATTTGTGCAATTTCTTTAGTTTGTTCTTTTTGTTCATCATTCAAGGGTTGATATTTAATGGGTTCGCAATCGAACTTAAATCTACCAAGCTTGATTGAAAGAAAATCATCCTCTTTAAGCACATAGGCAAGTTCTTCTTCGTTCCAACCAAGAAGTTTAAGCAGCTGATTGTAGGGCAGAATGTGCCAGTTTTGCTTAATTACTGTAATATATCCGCGTTGCAGCCATACAGAAACATCCTTTTGCTCGGGCAAACCCATATCAAAAGCAAGTTGCTTTACAGTTGCTTCGTCGGTTTCGAGAACTTCGGCAATTCTTTTTGCGCTAACAAGTTCCCAGTTTCTGAACACAAAGGTTTGCATTGCAGTCGGGAAGTGCAAAAGTTCTATTGATGAGCCTTCTTTTACAGGTGGCAATACATAGTTTGAATACACGAAAAAACACCTCATTTTTGGTATAGCCAAAGCATTATGGTAATGCTTTGGCTATCAATTTTATTCTTTATAAAATACTTCATTAAGGTCATCGTAATAATGACCTTGGTCGTGATGCAAGAAACAGGGCTTTGAGAAGGTCCACCATCTTTGCATTACTTCGCTTTGGTCCATACGAGCCATATCACCATCATAATCGTCTCCTGTGTACTCGTAGTAGGTGAAAACCTCAGTACCACGCACAGAAATTGAATAATGGTGAATGTGACACTCGTCAAGCAGTTTCATCAAATCTGGCCAAGGGTCAGCGTGAAGCTTGACGTAATCGTCAACTTTTTCCGGTTTTAAATCAGAATGCAGATTAAAACGTATCATATTTTATACCGCACAGTAGCCTGATACGTAGTAACCCAAGTTGTAACGGCGGTCAAGACGTCCAAAACTTGCGCAAACTGCTACGTCACTGATTAACTCAAGTGAGTACTGACCGAAGGGAATCTGGAACTGTTCTTCGCAGAAAGGAAGGTCGGTACGGTAGCAAACAACACGCTCGGCAGGAATTGTAAGGTGCAAATTCTTAATGGGGTCTTTGTCTTCGAAGTACAAATTAACGATAATGTGTGCATCAACTTCGTTGCGGTTTGTTATCATTAATGCTTCATGACCGGGTAATGTAGGGTCGTCACCGTTGCCGGGAAGGTCGCCGTCAACGAACATATAGTGTTTGTATCCAATTTCACTCATAATAATTCTCCTTAAAGGTCTTTCATAAAGTGGTTAAACAATTTGGGTGAGAGTGCCTCGCAACCTGTTTCGGTAATAACGAAACCAGTTTCGATACGGCCGCCGTGAAGTTCGGGATGGCCGAAGAAGCTTACGTCGATGTTAACGATAACGCCGGGTGCAAGTTCAAAGTCGCCGTTAGGGCCGAAGAAAGGTGCTTCAGCTTCCATAAGACCCATTGAATGAGCAAAGGGGCAAACAATGTAGTCTGCAAGACCGTGTTTTTCATAGTACAAACGGCCGGGAACGTCGATTTCACGTCCGGTCATGCCGGGTTTAAGCATATCGTATGTAAGACGGAAGGTCTCACGCATGTGGTTAATAAGGTCTTTTTGACGCTGTGTATATTCGCCGCTAACGGGAATAGTGTCACCGAAAGTACCTGCATAGCCGTTGATACGAGGAGCAATACCAATCATAACAAGTTCGCCATCCTGCATAACCTTGTTGGTTGCGGTGGGAACAACTGCTTTTGCACGTGCGCCAGAACCAACGATGGTGCTGTATGCAAAGCTGTTAGCGCCGTTTGCGCGGCAAATTGCTTCACCTGCTGCAGCAACTTCATATTCAAATGAGCCGGGACGAATAGCATTAACCATTGCGTCGTATGCTTTGTCGCAAAGAAGAACGGATTTTGTAGCCTGTTCAACTTCCCAAGGTGTTTTATATGCACGCATATTTTCATATTCTTCGGTGATGTCAACAAGCTCTGAACCTTCGAAACCGGCAGAAACATCCAAATATACCTGGTGGGGAATAGTTGTTGTGCCTACGATACCGATTCTGTTGAGCACAGTACCTTCAGATTTAAGCTCATCATTGAGCTGTTTGAAGTCGATAATAGTTGCGTTGGGATATTCCTCATCGGGAACCATGAAAACAGGGAAGCAGCGAACCTTTGTGATTGCTGAGTCCATGAGTGCAAAAGGTTCTGATTCGGGGCCGCCGAGAAGGATGGGTTCGCCGTGGATGGGAACTAAAACTGCACCCTTTTCAAACTGACCGCACCAGCCTGTGAGATACCAACCGTTTGCAACGTTGAGTTCGTCAAAATAAACCAAAGCAGCGTCTAAGTTTTTGTCTGCGAGAATTTTGCGAACTCCGTCTAATCTCTTGTCTGTTTCTTGTTTGTTGTAATAAGCCATTTTTTAAATTCCTACCTTTCAAGAATTTTTTTAATTAAAATTATCATCAAGCGGGAACATAGGTCTTCGAATTTTCTTAAGACCCATATCCTGCAGACGTTCTGTTGAAGCGCCGGGAGTGAATGCCAAAATTGAACGTTCGGCATCTGCGGCAAGTTCTGGGAACAAGTAACCCAATTTTACCACTACGATATGGAATTTGTGGTAATCAAGGTTAATTGAATCAAATATATCTGGACGGCAAAGAGCGGCACGCTCTTTTGTAACAACGACAGTTATGTCACCGCAGTCAAGCGTTGCGCTTGGACCTGCGTTGTTGTTTTGATATGAAAGAATGTCGCCACGGTGAATGAGTTTGCCGGTAATTGTAGCGGTTTCGCTTTGGTCTGACAAACTTCCGCCAACCGAAAGGGTGAGTGTATCTCCGATGTTAGCGGCGTAGCAAGCCTCACAAGCCTTTGCGTCCATAATGCCTGCAAGCAAGGCGTTCTTTGCACCAAACTTTTGCAAAAGGTTGAGCATATAAGCGTTGTCGCCTGCGGCACCTGCGGTGGTGTTATCACCCGAGTCGGAAACGAAAACGGTTTTTTCACCGGCAGCCATAGCACGTTTAATTGCTTCTTCGGGGTCAACCGCTTCGGTCAAAAATTCAAAATCGTAGCGAACGTCATAAAAGCGTTTTGCCAGTTTATCAGCGCACTCTTTTGCAAGAGTGGTGTCGCTTTCGTGTGTTACCACAAAGTTGGGACCTGTATATTCTTCGTCTATCCAGGGTTGTCCGTTAAAGACCTGAACACTTAACATACCGGGCAGTTTTTCCATCTGCTCTGCCATTTCCATAATGCTTTTAAGAGGTTCAAGAGATGTTTGAACGGCATCGCCGCAGATAATAACGTTTGCTCTTGAAATTTGAGGGCTGGGAAGAATGTTTTTATCAATGCACTCAAACAAGAGTTTCATAGCGCGTTGCTCGGTTTCGTCACGGTCGCAGTGGGGAGCAGTGCGGTATCCTGTTACACAGTTGCAAAGTGTAACAAGTGCATCACTGTTATCTGCATGAAAATCAAGCGCTAATGAAATGGGAATGTCGTAACCAATTTTGTTGCGAATCATTCTAAGCAGATATTCTTCAGCAGAGCCTAACTCTTCAACACACATAGCACCATGAAGATATAGCCATATACCGTCAAGGTCGGGTGTTAAGGCATCAACAATTTTGTTTGCCATTTTAAGAAAATCTTCTTTAACTGTTGCACCGCCGGGAAGGGCATGAGCATAAATTGTGGGAACAATCTCACAACCGCGCTCTTTAAGCATATTGCCAACGGCAACCTTTTTAAGCATTGCTTCGCCTTCAGCATAGTCAAAGTTTTCAAACCTTGTGGGAACAGGGGAAAGACTGTTGCCTTCGCAAAGCATAGCACCAATTGCAATTTTCATAATTTGCTCCTTTCTTGCGAACATTTACATGGTAAAATGTGCGATTTCTAATAGCAATTTTATCGCACAGGAAAATATATGTAAATTCTTAAATATTATAAATAATTTGTTTTTATATGTCAAGTATAAAAAGTGCTTTTTGAGTGCATAAAAAGGCACTTTTTGACATTGTTAATTAACCATTATTATAAAAAGTTTAAAATTGCATATTTTTATAAAAACAAAAAACAAGACAGCTAAAGACTGTCTTGTTTATGGCGGAGATGAAGAGATTTGAACTCTTGCGCCCGGGATCGCCGGACCTACCGCATTTCGAGCAAAAGGCAGTATCTTCCGCACCGCCCCTCTCCGTCCCTGAAAACTGCAATGTTTCCATCTGTTCTGCGAGAAATTAAAAAACATCTGAATTTTTGCGAGAAATTTGCGAGATAGATGCGAGAAAACTTATAAAAACCTTTGTGTGTTCTCGGGCAAAGAAAACACAAGGAGAATAAAAATGAACCACGAAAAACAAAGAGAAGCATATCAAAAGATGCTCAAAAAATGCCCCGATATCTTAACACCGATGAAAGCAACCCGATGGTCACCTGTCGGCAAGAACACCATCTACGCCGCGCTCAAAAACGGTGAGATTGAATCCTATACCTACAAAGGCGGTTATATATTCACCAAGGATGCACTCATCGATTACCTTGTCAGGACTACCAACGACAAAGGCAAACGATATACCATCCGAGGTGGTAAGAAATGTTGAGTAGCTTACCGCAAGTGCTGTCGGGAGAACAGGTGCGGTGTGCTTTGCATATCAGTAAACGCAAATGCGCTTGGATGCTCAATAATGGCTTTATCAAATGTCAAAACACCGGCAAGAGAACGAGAAAATACGCCGTGTTAAAAGAAGATCTGCTCACCTACATAGAGGACTCGGCAAACCACCCCGAAAAATATGTCACACCTCACGCCGAGTTCTCAACCGCAAAGTATGTAACCACACACAAACCTCGACCACGCAAAACAGGATTTCCTTCCTCTCTGCCGTCAACCTTCCGCCCGTGGCTCGAACAGGAATTCGAAACCGTCCCCGATGCACTCACCGTCCCGAAGGTCATCGCCACCACAGGCTATACCGATAACACCGTCAACCGCTGGCTCCGCCAAGGCTATCTCAAATCCGTCCAAACCCAAGCCACAAGAATAATCCCAAAACTTTGGCTCATCGACTTCTACTGCTCCTACGCCTACACCATAACAAACATGTCCGATAAACACATCAAACTAATGCAAAAGTTCTTTAAAGAAAACAAATAAAACGATTACAAAAAATGAACTACTCGAAAAATTTGAGCAGTTCATTTTAGGTGAAAAAGTGAAGTTTCACTGAATTTTCACTTTTTCACTCTCAAGAGTGAAAATCCATTTTATACGCATTGATTTTAATGCTGGACTTTCAGCGAAAGCTGTAGTATGTTGTTCGATAATAAACATTAAGGAGGAAAAGTATGAGTAAGATTTTTTGGAACGATGCAAAGAAAAAGATGCCAACAAAAAGCGGAAGATATATGTGTGTCTGCGAACCGATAGTTGATGACGACTACGATGTAGAATGCATATATTTCACTATGGATCTCAGTGGATTGGCTCCCGGCAAATTCAAAAACGAAAAAAGACCAGGTTGGGTTGAGTGGGATTGCGAGTATGGATATGCAGAAATAAAAGATGTCATGTACTGGTTGCCCTTACCTTCAAAGCCGGATTGATTTAGATAGAATTATCAAGCCAAACATTCCAAAGTGCAACACGCAAAGCCTAAATTGCACTTTGGTGACACTTTGGATGTCACTTTGGGATGACTTTTGATAAAAATAGTGTATATAATTTTAACAAAATGCATTTATACTGGAACAGCAGATGATTCAAAATCTCGGCTAAAATGAGAAAATCTCATATTTTAGCCGAGGTTTATTTTTTATATTTGGTATGAAATCTTATAAATAGATTTGAGAACTCAATTAAAACTACTGAAATCTCAATAGGATTTATTGCAAATTCCGTCGAAGTGTGTTATCATATATCATGAGTAAGTTTAATTAATTATTGAGAGGTGCTCATATAATGGTTGATTACAAAAAATTATGGATTGTTTTAATACAAAAAAATATGAGTAAGCCACAGCTTCGCAAGATGGCAGATATATCTCCCTCCACCTTTACTAAACTCAATAAAAATGAACTGGTATCTATGGATGTTTTGGTTCGCATATGCCGAGTTCTTGATTGCGATTTTGGAGATATTGTTGAGATTGTAAAATGAGTGTTTGTGAGGGGTTATTATGTTTTCGGTAATTAAGGATTCTCGAATTAAGGATAAGTGTCAAATTTTTACTCCAAAAGAACAGGTAGCAAAAATGTTGGATTTGGCGCTGTATACAAAAAATCTATACGGGAAAAGATTTTTAGAAAATTCATGCGGTGACGGCGAAATTCTCATCCAAGCTGTCATTAGGTATATTGAGGATTGCAAAAAGCGAAGGTTTTCTAAGAAAAAAATCAAATTGGGTTTAGAAAGAGACTTTATTGCTTACGAAGTTGATAATAAAAGGGTTGAAGAATGTAAGAATAGATTAGATGCAGTAGCCAAACAGTATAAAATTTCTGAGGTTGTTTGGGACATTAGATGCGAAGACTATCTCGCCTCAAAAAGCGACACATCCTACGATTTTATTGTGGGGAACCCCCCTTATATTGCATATCCCGATTTACCGACAAATGTTCAGACATATGTCAAAGAGAATTTTGCGTCATGTAAAAAAGGAAAATTCGATTATAGCTATGCTTTTATTGAAAAATCGTATTCACAGCTAAGCCCAAAAGGTTCCTTAGTTTATATAATTCCAAGTAATATTTTTAAGAATGTTTTTGCAGAGAAATTGAGAAATATAATTAAGGATGATTTATATTCGATTGACGATTTTCCAAGCGAGAAGATTTTTGAAAAGGTATTAGTATCTCCAGCAATAATTTGCATAGTTAAGGGTAACAACTCCTCTAAATTAATTTATCGTGTTTCAGAAACCGAAAAATCAATTGATAAAGTACAGTTGAAAAGAAAATGGATTTTTGATGATGCCAATATTTCTACCGGCAAACGCGTCGGCGATTATTTCAAGGTTTCAAGTTCTGTGGCTACATTGTTAAATGAAGCCTTCATTTTAAAAAATGGAGATATCAAGGACGGTTTTTATGAATTTGATAATCATAAGATTGAAACTTCATTAATTCGAAAAGCGGCCAGTCCCAAAAATAAGAAATATAATAAATCAACGGAATACATTATTTTTCCTTATTTTTATGACGATCAGGGAAAACTACAACATTATTCAGAAGAAGAAATGTATACAAGTTTTCCGCATGCCATGAAGTTCTTGGAAACACACAAGGGAAAACTTCAAAAGCGAGATGCTGATAGCAATGCAAAGTGGTTTGAGTATGGTCGTTCTCAGGCTTTACAAAATATTAATCAAAGATTGATATTAATTTCATCGGTTATTTCCGATTGTACAGAACCGTATGTGCTGGATGTCGATGAAGTTCCGTATTCTGGTTTATACATAGTACCTATTAGTAATATGTCTTTAGATTCTTTATTGCCTATTCTAAAATCGTCAGAATTCAAAAACCATATTAAAAGTACAGGTGTATGTGTAAGTGGTACATCAAAAAGAATTTCTCCAAAAGATATAGAGAATTTCTGTTACTAATAATTCTCAGAAAAATTTAACGAGGTGATTCTGTGAACAAAATACAATTTGCTGTTAGCGCAAAAACTGCTCGCTTAATTGGTCGAGAGAACATTACCGATGTTGATGGAGCGATGGTTGAGCTAATTAAGAACTCTTATGATGCGGATGCAACATGTGTTTTTGTTTTGTTTAATATTCCTTTCCCTACAATTCCCCATACTATTTCATACGAATTGTTTGATATGATATTTGGAAAGACCTCTGGAAAAGATGTTCTGAACTTTTATAAAGATTCAGGTACTTGTTTATGTAAGAATCCTGATTTAAGCAAAGAAGATGAAAAAATTCTTTCAGAATTGTTATTTTCCAAAAATTCCATAATCATTATGGATAATGGATATGGCATGGATGAGAATATTTTACGCACTGCATGGATGAACATAGGTACAAGTGATAAAGAGGAAAAAAGAGTAAGTCCTAAAGGGCGCGTTAAAACAGGTGCAAAAGGAATTGGGCGATTTGCACTTGATAAGTTGTCAACTTCAACTACTGTATATACCAAAAACGAAAATGATACATTAAAAAAATGGCAAATAGATTGGGAACAGTTTGAAACGGCATCTTTACTTGATGAAGTCACTGCAACAATAGATGAATGCGAAAAAACATTTTGCGAATATGCTTCTAATATTGCAAAAGGACACTTTAAAGGGTTTAATAATTATAACTGGGAAACAGGAACCATTATATCTTTGACTCCAACTCGAGAAGTGTGGTCGGAGAAGTATTTTTTAAAAGTAAACAATAATTTAAAAAGCCTTTTTCCTGGAACTAATGATTCACAATTTGATATTTATATTTCTAATGTTTACTACCCGCAGTTTTCTTTTGAAAACGATCGTTTTCTATTTAGCCAATCAGAATATGACTATAAAATTCTTGGCGAGTTTAATGGAGATAACGAAATAGCTGTTAGCATTCAAAGAAATGAAATAGATACAAGAAAACTAAAAGTTGCGCATATTATTGGTAATGAGGAGAAAATATTTTCTCTTAGTGAATTTTGGGATAGAGATGCATTTAAGAAAGAAAACTATAAAAGAGCAGATTTTGCTAAAACAATAAAACGTACATTTATAGCAACCTCGTTGACAGGATGCGATTTAGCAAGACTTCAATCTGTGGGCCCGTTTTCTTTAGAATTATACTTTTTGAAAAATGCATCAAGCAAGATAGAGATAGCAAAGCCGGTTGTTTCGCAGCGAAGAAAAGAGATTTTGGCGGATTTTTCTGGCATAAAATTGTATCGCGACGGATTTAAAGTAAGACCGTATGGAGAAAGTGATGGCCCCAGTTTTGATTGGTTATCCTTAGGTTTACGTGTGCAGAAAAGTCCTGCGGCTGTTTCACACCAAAGTGGAAGTTGGAGAGTAAGAAGCAACCAAATTATTGGCGCAGTAAGAATTACAAAAGATAATAACCCCAACTTAGAAGACATGGCAAATCGAGAAGGTTTAGCAGTTAATGATGCATATAGAACATTTATCAAGATAATTGATAAAATATTAGAAACATTTGAAAGCGATCGTCAGTATGTCTACAAAGAATATGCATCATGGATAAAAGCCAAAGAAGATACCGTATCAAACACCGCTAATATAATACAAACGGCTCAAAAAAATAAAGATCATCCCAATAAAACAGAAGATACAGCTCATGCCGACGATTCATCTAACGGCGGCTATTCTAAAGCTGATTATGAGCAAGCTATACTTGAATTGGAGGAGAGTCGCAAACGGCAAGAACGCGCGAACAAGACCATGATGTTGTATAGTTCTGCTGGTGTAATGACGAACACTTTCTCTCATGAAATTAGCCGTATTATGACTCATTCTGGAAGTAGGATGCAGCATTTGAGAAACGCTGTAAAAAGAGCACTTGGAAAAGATTATGAAGGTATAGATTTTTTTAATCCATTCTTAATGATTGAACAAATTGAGAGTGTTGATAAACTGTTAGAAAATTGGCTCGAGTTACTTATGTCTGGCACAGAAGACGAGGTGTTTTCCAAGAAAGAAGTAAATATTTATACTGCTATTGATAATATTCTTATACGTTGGAAACCTTTGCTTCAGAAAAAGCTTATTACGGTAGAACCTATAGAAGTAACTGGGGACGAAGCTAATTGTTACTGCAATATATCAGAAATAGATCTAATAATAGTGTTAAACAACTTTTTACTTAATTCTGCCGATTTTCTTGAAAAAGCATCCGTAGATGTGAGAAAAATTAACGTATCCATTACTGAAAAAGCAGATCGGATAATAGTTGATCTTGAAAACAACGGCCCACCATTGAATGGTATTTTTGCGAGCAATCCGGATAAAATATTTGATGCTGGCGTTTCTACAAAAATAATGAAAAACGGAAAAAAAGGTTCTGGAATAGGATTATGGATAACACAAATGATAATACATGATAATTCAGGAAGTATCCATGTTCTTGAAAAACAGAACGGTTTTGGAATAAGAATTTCTTTGCCAAAATAAGGAGGATTTGTATGAATAAATATATTATCGGTATTATAGATGAAGATAACGAAGACATTGATTATATCAAGCGAACGATTTTTATCAATAAACCAGAAAATGTTAGTGATGCACAGGTGGATTTTATAGAATACACATTAGATGCAGCCTCTGATTCTTTGACCGATGAAATTGTTAATTCAGCTATTGAAGATATAATTGAGGCAAATATTCAAGCGTTGATTGTTGACTATAAAATTATTGTAAGCTCTACTCTTCTTGAGGGCACAGAAATCTTCAAACGAATAACTAATATTGTTTCAAAATTCCCAATTATTATTTTGTCCAATGTTCCAGGGGATTGTTATTCAAAAGAGTTTGTGGATGCAGACAAGGTTTATTCAAAAACCAATTTTTTTAAAGTAGAAGAAGATTACTCAAAGGAAAAAACATTAAATATTTTTCGCAATATGGATAATTATGTTAGCCAACGAGCAAAATTGTCCACACAATTGTCGACTCAACTGTCCGCTTTGACAAACGATGAATATTCTGAAGAAAATCTAAAAGCTATAGTTGAAACAGAAGCGTTATTAGATGCCTTTTATCCGCAGAATCAGTCTTCAGTTGAAAAAGCCCTCGATGTATCAGATCTAAAGGGAGCAGTAGAATTATTGGAACAAGTCAAGGGTTTACTCGGAGGCGAAAATGAAGATTAAAGATTTTAAGCAACACACCATAACAAGAAGTTCCCCTAAACATGAAGATAATTATAGGAATTATAAAAATCAACTTGCAAATGATTTTTGTAATAGATGTGCATATTGCAATTTGCATGATAAGTCTATCACAACCTATTTTGAAGTGGATCATTTTGTCCCTAAAAAAGCCTTTGAAGATACACGACCAGAACTATTGACAGATTATCGAAACTTGGTGTATTCTTGCAAAAAATGCAATGTAGCTAAAAGTGGCAAATTTGAAGGTGATTTGACAGAAGAAAACCCTACTAATACGTTATTTTACGATCCGGTCGAGGTGGATTATAACGATATTTTTTACCGCAACGAACTGGGAGCTATTGCTTCTGATGATGCCAAAGGTAAACAAATGATTGAGTTGCTGAAATTATATAGACCTGTACATATACTCGGTTGGTTGCGTGAAGAAATTAATTCAATAGCGGACAAGCTTCAGATCGCATTGAATAATGAAACTGATACCAAGAGAAAAGAATTATTACAAGATGCACTAAATAAGATGAATAGCCAATATAGAAAATTCGACAATCTATTTACCGCTACTTATAATGATAACTCTTTCAAAATCCAAAATTATAACTGATGGTGATAAAATGAACAATAATGGCGTAATTTACATACTTACAAATCCTTCTTTCCCTGAATACGTTAAAATTGGGTACGCTGATGATATTGAAAAAAGACTACAGCAACTTAATCGCAGTGAGTGCATTCCGTTTGCATTTCGCGTTTATGCCACCTATGAAGTAACCTCGCGATTATCCGACTTAAAAATTCACTCAATCATTGATAAGCTAAATCCAAATTTACGTTCTATTGAAAACTTTAATGGACATAAACGTGTTCGTGAGTTCTATGCTATGTCTGCCGAAGATGCTTATTCTATTCTTGAAGCAATAGCTGAGATTCACGGTTGTGTCGACAAGCTGAAACTTGTTAAACCATCAGAAGCAGAGGAAACAGCTGAAGAAATTGCTGAAGAAATTGCTACAGAAACACAAGAACGTGCCGAGAATTTCACATTTTCGAAGTGCCAAATTCCAGTTGGTGCGACACTTGAATTTTGCAATGGAAATGTTTCGGGGATTTTTTGCACGGTTGTCGATGATCGAAAAGTTGAATATCAGGGGAAGAAAATGTATCTAACCAGCCTTGCGAAACTATTAGTTGGCCGGAAGACCCCGATTGCTGGGCCAAGATATTTCAAATATAATGGCGAGTGGTTAAACGATATTAGACATCGCCTGGGGGTTTAAACAGGAGGTAAAAATGCAACAAAAGGATTTGCGTACATATCAAAGACGAGGAGTAACGAGAGAAAGCGGTTACCATACTTGTGACGAAACAACAGGCGGTGAATGTAAAGTTGCTTATGCACAAAAATATACATGCGAAAGTAACAGTGTTACATTTATTTTTAATCGCTCCAGTTTAGAATTGGTGGAATTATTTGAAAAAGATATCAGTATTATCGCATTTGGCGGTTATGTATATTCAGAGAAAAAAGCCACTATCTCATTGGAACTTGACTACTCCTACGAAGGCCAAGGTTATGCATACGGTGAAGAATGGGAAATGACAGTAGAGGCAGATACCTGGGCTAATATAGGAGCTCATGTCGAACAAATTATCAATCTTGAAAATGAAATAATTGATGTGATTTTCAAAATGAAGATTACGTGTCCTGTAGGTAACACACTACATTTTGTCGGTTTTGACTTTGATGTTGTTTCGAAGCAGGAATTTCTTGATACATCATGTGCGATTAGTTTTTATCAGAAAACTTCTATGCATGTGCCGTATTTATATTACCTTTCTGCTGAACTGCCAATAGAAAAATACCTTGTATCAAATCAGTTGTTCCAAAGAGGAAAACGTATTGTACTAAAGAGCTGTAACCGATGTGGAAGATATCTTCCTATCAATATTGACGATGAATTGAAAACGCTGAGTTTTTCTTTGCATTGCAAGAAACGTGCGCCTTGTTCTCATTCTACATTTAGAGCTTACGAAATTCAAAACAGAACAACACTTACCGACAGCGAATTAAGCGGTCTCACGCTTGAAGGGAATAAAATCGTTTCACATTATGGACATCAGCTTGAATGCAAAGCATGCAAGAAATTTTTTGTTAATGCACCGCTGAATCCTCAAAGAAATGCACAGCAATTCAAAGAAGACGGACTTCGTCGTAGAGCTATCGAGGTATTAGTGAATACTCTTTTGGAACGCAACCTTGTTCACTTTGAGTTTGAGCAAAAAAACAAAAAGGCTTTTTCTCGTCACATATGGGAGAAATTTAATAAGCGATGCTTTAAATGCGGCTCCGATTCAGATCCTATAGCATTAGAGGATATGGCATTAGATCATACGATGCCTTTAGCGTATTTGTATAGACTTGATGAAACGGCCACTTGTCTCTGTGGTAGTCATAACTCTCAAAAAAGCGATCATTTCCCTGTTGATTACTATACTGAAGATGAGTTGATAGAACTTAGTAAAATAACGGGATTATCACTAAATCAGTTGCATAGCCGTTCTGTAAATCAAGAAGTGCTTGATTTGCTTGTTAAGAATGTTGTTTGGTTTTACGATGAGTTCCTTATGCGAAAGGATTATCAAAAAGTTCGAGATGGAATCCTTACTGCGGATAAAATTAATGATTCGCTTAAACGCGTAATAGGTGGTAAGGTCGATTTGGCAGCCGAGTATCGAAAAATAACTGGTCGATATCCTGCCTCCGTTACTATTTTATAGCTAAAAGAAGGACATCGGCTTGATGTCCTTCTTTTAATTTTATTTTTTAATAAGGAATAAATATTGATGTTCTAACGTTGCTCCTTTGTCTTTTATCCCATGTTTTTCGACTTCGACCACATTTTCGCTCCCTCGATACACTTCATCGAAATATGGAGAAGCATAATATGAAAGTAATTCTGCCATGTCAACTTTATCAGTTTTTCCCAAATGAAGAATGATTTTTCCTTCCGGCTTTAATACTTTGGCACACATAGCAAAAAATGAGCCATAAATGCTGAAATCTTTTTTCTGTTTGACATCGAGGAACACATCGTCGGCAGATTTGAACTGTTCAGGCTCCCAACCACAGAGCCATAAACGCATCCAGTTTTGCATATAAAAGCGTATGGAATCAGCAAACGGTGGTGAACATATGATATAATCTACACGGTTATCCCATGCATCAATATTATTATAATCGCCTAATATTGTGTGACCGGTACAGTAACTGGAAAAGTCCCCCTTTTTATAAGATAGCACCAGTTTTTCTCGAATATGCTCTACAACATTTTTATATATAAAATCTCCTGTCGGGGCATAAGGAGTTAACGGATGTGAGTTTCTTGATAAAGCATAAGGGCGGTTGCCGTGTAGCACATGAAGGAATGCTGCAAAAACCATTGCTTCAGCAGCGGAAATATTGGGCAGCTTGTTTATAAAATATTCCCGTGCACACAAGATTTCGCGGAATGTATTCTCGTGAAAGTAATCAGGCAACTTACCGTTATACCCAAAGTCTTTATATTTGTTAACCAGATTATCAATATATTGCTCTGAAAAATTAGATGAGATGAATTCTTGGAGTAAAGAAAGAACAACATAAACTTCATCGGCCAACGGTTTTTCCAATTTAGCTTTTGTGACAATATACGCTAACTCGCTAAGATCGTTTCCAACACCAATACGACCTTGCAAACATGCTTCAAAAGGAATTGTTCCTACACCACAGAGGGGATCGAGAATAACATCACCTTCATGGGTGAAATGTTTAACCATAAAATGTGCAATAGCAGGCTTTAATTTTCCGTGGTAGGAACACAAAGAATGCCATGGATGCCCCCAATTACGCCCGGAATATGGTTCCTTTCGATATGGCATATCGTGGATAAAATGTTCTGCTTGCTGTTTAAAAATATCTGAAGCAGATGAATTTTTGTGAAGTCTAAAGCGAAGAATTCTTTGCGATAAAACCATACCATTTTTGGAACGACGTTCTCTTAAAATACTTTCATCATACTTTTCAAAACCATATTCTGTGCAAATTGCGGATAGAATATCGTGTGTCGGAATATGTACACCTGCAAATTGAGAATCACCGATATCCATCACAAAAATGCCGCCATCACGCATGGCATGAGAAAGCTTGTTGATAACAGTGCTCATATCTGCAAAATAACCTGCAACCATGGTTACTATGCGGCGATCGTAAACCACAGGGGTAAGTAGGTCAATATACGGCTGTACGACGGGCAAAATTGGAATATCGCCATTTCGTCTTGATACATTATTAATTCCGGCTATGATGCCTTTAGAATGAAAAGCAGGAAGATCATCTTCACTTATTACATAGTCATTAAGTTTGAGTTCAAGTTTTGTGTTTCTAATATAATTCGTGCCATTTAAATAAGGCGGTGATGTGATGACGCAGTCGATTTGATTTTCAATACTAATATCACGAGCATCTTCACTAAGCTTTTCAGCAAAAAAACGAACAGAACAACCGTCGGTTTCTATGTCAGAAATAATTGTATCTAATTTGGCAAGGAATAAATCAGAAACATTTATTTCAGAAGTATTTTTTTCCTTTTCTGTTGCATATCTAAGATCTCCACGGCGTATCATTTTTGAAGAACTGACAGCAATTGAGGAAAGTGCAAGCATAAGCAATGCACGGGTGTCGTCATCTTCTACGGTTGATATTTCAGATTTGATGTACTGAATATCTGTCAATGCATTGGAATCATAAAATTTCTCAAAACCATCCCAAAGAGGAGATGTTAGAGAAAGCTGCGAATTGTAAGCCGAGATGCGATTACGGAAACAACGCAAAAAAGTTGTGCCAACGCCTGAATCTATCAGCCGTTTAACGCAATTTATCTTTGCATCTATAACGTTGAGCATAAACGGATTTGATTCACTGTAGTAGGCGTGAATGCCTCGCTGTACTGCAACCAGCGGGGTGGTGCCAGTGCCGCCAAATGGATCATAAATAGTGCGTATGTTTTCATTTTTTAGTTGTTCTAACTCATTGACAACCAAACAAGATGAGTAGCCTTCAACATAAGAATACCATCCGTGAATAGCTTCGTATTTATTGAGCTGGAAAGTGCCAGCTTTCTTTTTTGTTTTGTTATCCATTGTTGTCCTCCGTTTCTACGGGAACCATACGGAGAATTAGTTCATTGGATGCGGAGTCAAGGTATATGGCAAAATTTGTTTTACCTTTGACAGCTCCCATGTTATTCAAAATGGGTTTTGGCAAACGGATACGCATATCTTGTTGTAGTACATATGTATCCAAATAAATTAGCTCGCTCATATCAGTCTCCTTTTAGTCTGATTTTAGTCTATTATAGCTTAAAACTCGCAAATAGTCAACAGGATTAAGAACATTTGCAAATATTATATCAAAAGATATGTACTATAAATTGTACAGAAGAAAGACAACTACTGACACTGATCGCATTTTTAAATTTCTCTGGACTTGTAAGAAATGATGTGATATTATTTCGTATCGCAAAGGAAGTTTATACTTATGAAAGAGGAAGGGAGAAATAAAATGATTTGTTTTCACGATCCGGAAAAAGAGTATGGATTTTTAAGTAATTGGTATATGTCGGATTTTATTGAAGATGGAAGGCTGTATACATCTGTGGAACAATATTTGATGTATGGGAAAGCATTGGTCTTCAAAGATGAAGATATGCAGCAAGCAATCCTTAACACACATGATGTTGCTGAAATAAAGAAATACGGTAGACAAGTCAAAGGATATAATGAAACGTTATGGAACGGACTTAGGCAGTTAGTGCTATATCGTGGATTGTGGTTAAAATTCAGTCAAAACGAAGAACTAAAGCAAAAATTGATTGACACAGGCAACGACATGCTCGTGGAGTGTGCGATAACAGATAAAATCTTTGCATGTGGTATATCAATGAAAGATCCAATGAGATTAGACATGAGCAAATGGCCTGGTAAAAATTTACTCGGATTTGCACTGATGGACTTACGCGAACAATTAAAAAAATAGTAATGTCGAAGTTGGAATCAAGGCGTCGCAGAAATGCGGCGCTTTTGCTTTTTATATCAAAAAACGCTGGACTTGTGGAAGGGGTTGTGGTATGTGTTTGTGTTGCAAAAAGGAGGTGCAACGCACATGACAACACTTGAAGATTTATACTATGGCAACATTAGTCCGCACGAAAGGTATATCAAGCGAGGAACGAGAGTCGATAAGCTCGTCAAGTTGATATGCAAAAACGAGGAAGAACTCAATGAGGGACTCACAGAGAAACAAAAAGAAACCTTTGAAAAGTTCAAGGACTGCACAAGTGAACTGTCCTGTATCACTGAGCGCGAAGCGTTCAGTTCGGGATTTATCCTTGCCGCTCGCATAATGGTGGAAGTGATGCAAGGGCTGGAGGAGGTCGAGGATATATGAGAAAACTCATTATCCTTCTTCTCTGCTGTGGGGTGCTCGTGAGTATGGTGGGATGCGGTGGCAATACCGCACCGCCGCCTACGGAGAGCCCGCCGGCAACGGTATCGGAAACTGTAATAACAGAACCCGCTGCCGAAACAATACCGCCTACAAAGACAGTAGAACAGACAGAGAAAGAAAATGCGCCTGTCCACACCGAGAGCACAGATCAGGAAACCGAGCCAACTGTGACCGCCACAGAGCCTACAACGACAGCAAAACCGAAGGAAGAAACCAAACCAACAGAGCCGTCATTTGTGGAAAGCACTGAACCTATAGAAGAAACGCCAGCGAAAGTCGAAGAACCGCAAGAAGAAATATATGTGGGAATACAGTGGTCGGTGGTTGATCCTGCGGAAATTGAAAGGCTTGTAATTGAAAAGATAAATGCCTACCGTATAGCACAGGGTGATACGGCAGCTACGGCGCTACCCGGACTGACAGAGGTAGCACGGTACAGAGCAAATGAGCTTACAATCAACTTTTCGCACGCAGACATTCGTGATGTGTGTAAAGAATTAAAATATGGCGAGTTTGTAGATATGACACTCTACGATATGACCGCTGAAGATAGTTATTATCAAGGATATAATCGAGAAGCCATTGGAATGGGTGAATGGTTCGGCACGGCCGAAAGTATGTCCGACCGAATCGCAGACGGCTTCCATCACAGCAAAGGACACTGGTCGTATGTGGGCTGTTCAAAGTATCCATACATTGCAGTAGGCGTAACTAAAGCCAATGACAAATGGTATGTCTGCATCTGTATGAGCAAAGAAAACTACGGCGGATAAAAAACAAAACAAGGCAATTTAAGGCGAGTGTTTGCTCAGGCGAGTAAACACTCGCCGTTCCTTTTTAAGAGCGACACAGGGTAAAATGTTGCCCTGAAATGCCGTTTTTATGGCTATCGAAAAAATTTTTAAAAAATTTTTTCGTAGAATATATAACATTAAAAAACACGAAAAAGAAACAAAAATACTGTATGGAAACAATGTACGGAAAAATTGTAAAACCCTTGATTTTCAGGCGTTCTCGGGGTGTTGACAAGGTGTTTTTTGGTTGCTATAATGAAGTTGCACCAAGGAAAATTGGTGCTTACAATTGAATAAAAAGGGATGCCGAGTACAGCACCATCGTGACCTTAACAGGAAAGCTAAGATGGACAACGCCGCCATGACCTCACACGTGTGAGCGAGCGATAAAGCGTATGTGCCGGACCGAAATAACAACGTCTTTCGGTTTGCGATGACTCACGATTGGTATGATGATACTTCTGCATGGCAGCTCATAGGCATATGAGATGTGGACGATAAGGTTGGAACCGATACCTGTTTGTTACATATGATTCTCGTTCTCAAGGAATCAACTTATTCCAAGAGATAGATGTTACGAGAAACTCTGCATCCTTCGTTTAACAAAGCAACCCCGATTTAGCACAGACCTTATTAACAGCACTTCCCTTATGACCCCTATGCGAAACGAAAAAGAACAAAGAATTTTTATGTGACTCTTATGCAATACCAAGGGGTCACTATATCTAAAAATAAATACTGACAGTAAGACCACCTACAAAGAACGGTATCGTTCATTGTGAGTGGTCTTTGTTTTTGAAAGGAGAACGCAAATGATTAAAGTACCAAGCCTGAGAAAAGATTTCTTTATAGTAGCAAACAGCATCTTTGAATGGAAACTCAAGCCGCGAGATTTTACAGTGTATTGTTGCCTACTACGACATGCCGATATTGCAAACCACACTTGCTTTCCGTCAAGGCGACTGATTTCGGAAGAATGTCAGATTGACAAAAAGACGGTGGATGTGGCTCTCAATAGTTTAATCAATGTCGGGTTAATTCAAAAAATCACACGAACACGTTTTGATGGTAGTAAGACCTCAAACCTCTATCATGTGGTTGACCTGACGAAAATCAATAGCGAATAAATCTCGGTTGGGTAGGTTCGAAACTTCTTATCAATAACAAGACCCATAGAACAAAACCCAATAATCTTACGACAGAATAAAAAATATATAAACATCTAATATGCAAGAGCGCAATTCGTCGGAATTTAAGAATTTGCCTCAATTCTTTCTTTTCTGCCGTAGTGGTAGCACACTTGGATGAAAATAAAGCAGGAGAAAGGAAAGGTGCCGCAAATCGACACCTTTCCGATTTACAACGGACGGCAATGCCGACCGTTAGGGGCTTTGTGGGCTTTTCGCAAGTCGAATTACAGGTGTGCTACCTATTTGCCAAATGTGCTACCTGGTGTGCTACCTTTGGGAAAATGTCCACCACCCATTTAATACTAAAAATATTGAAAAAATGAAAGGAGAATCTTCATGAGTCACAGATATTATTTCAAAATGTTTAAGAACGAACCCGATGTGTTGACCGTGCCGGATGTGGTAAGGCTGTTGCAATTCGGGAAGAATACGGTCTACAGTCTTATCAAAGAAGGTAGGATCAGCAGTATCAAGCAGGGCAAGAAAATCATCGTGCCTAAGCTATGTTTGGTTGAATTTCTAACTGATGCAAAAAACTATCAGACACCGTCCCCGACAGTCCCGAATAATCTCTGGACTTGTGGAGAGTGTTGTGGTAGTGTTGGTGTTGCCCGAGAAACCGAAGGACAACTTCAAAAGAAAGGAGCGTGAGTAAATGAAACGAATCACAGGACGCCTGACCGAGAAAAACAAAAAGTGGTATGCGGTCATCAATCTATATGACACCGAAGGCAAGCGCAAAGAAAAGTGGATGGGTCTGAACCTTGATACGACAAGAGGAAACAAGCGTGAGGCGGAATACCGTCTCCGCCAAATTCTTGAACAGTACAACACCGACGACCTCTATAAGCGTGAGAATATGTCCCACGCCGACAAAGAGCGTAGCCGAGTGGCGCACATGCAGGTGGCGGATTACCTTCCCGAGTGGCTCGAGTCGCACAAGGTGAACGTATCGGAAACCACATACGAAGGCTACAAGCTGATGATACAGTCTCGCATGGTTCCGTTCTTCCCTGCCTGCGGTGACCACAAAGTCAAAGACATTACGGGTGATGAAATCAACGATTATTACATTCGCATCCGTAATGACGGACTCAAAGGCACAACTGCTCAACGCCATCACGCGCTGTTGCATCTGGCTTTCAAGTCGGCGGTCAAGCGAAGAATCATACCGAGCAATCCTGTTGAACAAGCCGACAGACCGAAGGCACAACAGTACATCGGCAAATATTATAACGCCGGTGAGCTGAAAGAGTTGCTTGACAAGACAGCGAACGACCCGATACACATTGTAATCTTCCTTGCCGCTTACTATGGACTCCGCCGTAGTGAAGTGCTTGGACTCAAATGGTCGGCGGTGGACTTTGAAAACAAGACGGTCAGTGTTAATCACAAAGTGGTACAGAACGAAAAAGGCGTGGTTGGTATGGACGTTATGAAAACAAAATCATCCTACCGCACTCTGCCACTGATACCGCAGGTGGAAGAAGTTCTCCTTGCCGAAAAGGAAAAACAAGAAGAAATGATGCGAGTGATGCGCCGAGGTTACTGCAAAAAATACACCGACTACATCTGCGTAGATGCAATCGGTGAACTGATAAAACCGAACTACGTGACCGACCATTTCAAAGTGGTGCTGAAAGAAAAAGGATTAAAACCCGTACGCTTTCACGACCTCAGGCACAGTTGTGCATCGCTACTTCTCGCAAACGGTGTACCGATGAAAATGATTCAGGACTGGCTCGGTCACTCTGATATGGGAACGACCGCCAACATTTATAGTCACATTGATAGCGAGAGCAAGAAAGCAAGTGCGATGGCGATAGGAACTGCCTTGGGATAAAAAGAGAAAACTCCTTGAAGGATAAAACCTTCAAGGAGTCCTTGGCGGAGACGGCGAGATTCGAACTCGCGGGGGATTGCTCCCTAACTGATTTCGAGTCAGCCCCGTTATGACCACTTCGATACGTCTCCATATTAAATTGTAAAGGCAAAGCCAAAACCTAAATTGCGAGAAAACTGCGAGATGCAGATTTTCAAAAGTGCAAACCAAAGCCACGAAAACCCCGATAAATAAAGGGTTTACGGAGATACAGTCGTGACAGATCCGACTATGTTTCGAGTCAGCCCCGTTATGACCACTTCGATACGTCTCCGTGTATGTTAAACTCTGGTTAGAGTATAACGCAATATTCAATTTTACCGAACGGGGAGTCCCGTTATGTTCTGTTGCGGTGCCCGAAATTTTTTAACACTGCCGTGTAAAAATTTCCCCCGCGGACACTCCTTATTGCTCGTTTCATCTGCCACCGGCAGCGCTCGCAAACGTCCCCACTTCGATACGTCTTCAAACAAAAAGGTATGCTGTCGTTTTGACAACATACCTATTATATAGAATAGCAACTTAATTGTCAAGCAAAAAATCACTTACTCAGTTTTTTAATTCAAAAGGCATATTATTAAAAATTTGATTCGCATTATTTGCAAAGTTTTTGAGCAAAGGTCTCTGCAACGGTTTAAGTTTTCGGGTGTTTTGAGGGATATTTCTATTTAAGATAATTATACCATAGATGTAAAAATATTCAAGCATAATAATGTTATTGTAGCAATAAAAAAAGACGAGCAGTTAATTGACCGCTCGTCTAAAACAGGTAATTATAATAATGATATTATTCGGATTCAACATTATTGTCGTTTTCAATAGATTCAGTTGGTATATCGTTAGGTGTATCATTACTTTGTTCATATAGAGT
>JAZSLU010000050.1:0-7410 GCA_045535505.1 Acutalibacteraceae bacterium
CTTTACTGTATGAAAACACAAATTTTCAATGATGGTAATAAACGGGCGTCGGTGATATTTGCAAATCACTATTTAATTTCAAAGGCGGGGGGACTCTTGGTTATACCCGAAAATCACGTTCCTGAATTCAAAAAACTTTTGATAAATTATTATGAAGATAAAGACAACGGAGAAATCAAAGAATTCTTAAAACAACACTGTCATAAAAACTTTAGGTAATATAACGAGCGGTGAACTTCACCTCTCGTTATATCTTTCTACTACACTATGTATCGCTATGCAAAACCTGTCGAAATGTGTCAATGTTGTCAGCAGAGGGTCACCCTCGCGAATTCTCATAGTACGGCGAATTTCTTTGGGGATAACCACTCTCCCCAAATCGTCAACTCTACGAACAATTCCGGTTGCTTTCATATATCTTTCTCCTTTTACAAATACATCGTAGGGCGGGGGCTTGCTCCCGCCATTTGGTGCGTTTTTGTATGCGGCGGGAGCAAGCCCCCGCCCTACAATAATTTTACAAATTACGCTGTTAGTATCTGTAAAAGCCAGGAAATTATACCGCAGTATTTACTTTTTACTATTTCTATAATATAATCAAACTGCTTTAACATATGCCAAAGGAGAATCTACAAATGCGCATTTACTTTATCAGGCATGGCCATCCCAATTATGAGAAAGACTGTCTAACAGATATTGGTCATTTGCAGGCTGAAGCCTGTGCACATCGGTTAAATAACAAAGGCATTCAAAGAGTTTTTGCCTCTACAAAAGGCAGAGCGATGGAAACTGCTGCGCATACAGCAGAGAAACTGAGGCTTGAAGTAGAGCCACTTGATTTTATCCGCGAGCTGCGTTGGCGATCTAAAACGGAGCAGCCTATCTTTAAAAACGGTCACCCCTGGTTGATTGTGGATGATATGGTGCTAAAAGGCGAAGACCTATTTGACGAGGATTGGTCGGAAAGTGCTCGATTCTCTTCCAGTGTTATTGGGGCGAGTGTAAAAACAGTGACAGACGGCATAGATTCATGGCTGAGAGATTTTGGCTATGAACGCGAAGGCAAATACTACCGTGTTGTTGGAAATAACACAAAACAAACTGTGGCAATATTCAGCCATGCCGGCGCTTCCTCTGCAGCTTTGTCACATTTACTAAGTGTGGCTTTTCCGTGGTTTATTCAAGTGATCCGTCCCAATTTCACTTCTGTAACAATAGTAGACTTGGGCGACGAAGTCGGTACTTTAACTTTCCCCAGATTGATGCTTCTCAACGACGCCCGTCATATTGAGGAAATTGATTCAAACAGCTTCTTCGGAAATTAAGAAATACCAGCGCAGTAGAATTTCTACTGCGCTATTATTCTTTGTGCCACACTATGTATCGCCCAACAAAAGAGGTCGATTTGTGTCAATGTTGTCAGCAAGGGGTCGCCCTCGCGGATTCTCATTGTTCTTCTTATTTCTTTGGGAATAACCACCCTTCCCAAATCGTCTATTCTACGAACTATTCCTGTTGCTTTCATATATATCTATCTCCTTATCACATTTCGTAGGGGAGGGGGTCCATCCCCTCCCGCAAATTGAGATGAAACCTATCGGGAGGGCGCAGAGACCCTCCCCTACAACAAAATTTTCAAATCGTGTTGTTATTATCTGTATTTTAAGGAGATTTATACTGTATGAATTTACTTTTTAAGGCTATTATGTTATAATAAATTAAAGGCGGTGAAAATATGGATTTATCAAAAGAAAACAAAAAGTATATTTATGATTTTATAGATAAAGAATTGCGATTTATGCCGAGCGTTAACAGAGGTTTCTTTTTGCCATTTTCCATCAATCGACCTTTTGCAGTGTATGATATTTCTCAAATGACCGATTCTCAAATTGATTTGTTGCATGAATTGGCACCGAGCGCCCTTGCAAACTGTTTGCCGCCAGGGCACCTGCTTTATGCAATTGATTGGTTTCATAGTTTCATACTGTATGACCCGCGCAATTCTGAAAATATCCAAAGTAACGAGCCTGACGTTCCACAGTATAACAGCAACGGTATTGCTTATTTCCATACCTTTTACCCTAACGGTGATTATTATTTCTTTATTGAAAAGTACGGGGCGTTTGGTTATCTTTCGCACCCTTGGCGCGAAGAGGTATGGATCTATGGGGAAACGCTTTTAAAAGAATTTTCAAAAATCGAAAAACAACTTGGTTTCATCAAAAAATCAATCGTACAATAAAAGACACTGTTTTCAAGCCAAAAGCGAGGTGAAATTCACCTCGCTTTTGCTATGTTTATTCTTCTATTATTTCTACTATGTTGTGCATATCTATACGTTTTACAGTTAAGTACACTCTGCCGTCCTTTATGGTGTAATCAAGTTTTTCACCTTGTGGTTGTAAGATTATCTCTTTTGGTGGTTTAGAAATGGCAATTGATATCTTAACATCCAAAACAGGCGGTATGAAATCTTCTGTATCACAAATAATGTTGTTATGATTGCCGTTGCCATTCATCAGCTGAAGCATTATGCGGTCATTCTTTTTCAGGCAAACCAAATCCACGAATCCGCAGCACTCCTCAATACGTGTAAACGGAGTATAAAGTTTTTCACATATAAGTTTTATTATATCGCGGTGTAGATACTGTGTTGCTTTATCATAAGCTTTGCCGAGGTCAGCGCTAACTGCTGCAATCTTTCCTTTTCCGTAATTCGATATAATGGCAAAGGGGCTGTGCTTTTCTCGCTCGTCATAATAAGTATGGGCTATAACCTCGCAATTTTCATCACCGATCAACTGCATAGGATATAACACAGCTCCGACGTTATTGCCGTCAATAGTTAAAAAGCGTTGGTCTTTTGCGTCATTTCTTTGAGCCAGAAAACGCTCGGCCGGTACGTCATCATCTAACTCGCAAACCTTAAATGGCGCACCTTGCGCTTCAAAAAGTTTACAGGTGTTATTTCCTACCAGTAACAAACTTCCTCCGTTTTCGGCGTATTCAAGTAAAAGTTTAATCGTTTCTTTATTTAACTCGTGTAAGGTTTCAGGAACCGCTATCATAGAAAATTCACTTGCACGGTGTGCTAAGTTGTGTTCGGAAATTATTTCAAACGACTGTCCTGCGTTACATAAAAGTGCCGTAAGACCGCGCTTGCCTGCCGCACCGTCTGAACCGCGAGTAAAGAGACGGTGCTCATCTAAATAATGGTCATGGGTAGAAACAAACATTGCCGCTTGTGGAATGATCTTTCCTTTAAAGCAAAATTTTTCGCGTTCCTGCAAAAACTTTGCCACCGGAAGAAAACTCATTATAGCCCGCATTCTTGGTGCTCCGTCAAAATATTGGGAAAGACCAAACTGGAACGCGCCGCCCAAAGAAATTGTAGCCGCGGCTTGTTGCATTAACTGTATTGGGTGAACGGGCAACAAATCAATCTTTTCTTCACCGCTGTAGCGCTGCGCCATACCCATAACGTCCCACGGTTTGTTTTGCTGCGGTAGATAACGCGCTGCATAGCGCGTAGCATTAAGCGAGTCAAAAGGTGTAGTGTCTCCGGAAATAAAGTCTACATCAATAGACACCTTTTCGGGCATCTTAACGCTAAACAAATAGTTGGATGTTATTTGTAATTTAGGATATTTTTTATGCAGCACTTCCACGTAATAGGCAACGTGACGGCGGAATAATTCGCGATTGAAATTAAAGTAATCGTGATAATAAGGGTGTCCCGGGGTGGGCTTTTCCCCGTTCAAGCAAATGCCGGTTTCTTTTTCAAAAGCTTTTAGAGTTTGTTCATGGTAGTCCACCTCAGAAGCCCAGCATTCGCCGTCTATCCAAACACCATCAATTTCGTATTTTTCTACCAATTCCGAAATTTGCGGAATTAAAATGTCATCGTCATAATGTCCCATAGGGAATGCAATCGAATCACTGTGGGTACCGTCTGCGTATAAAACCGCTTCTTCGGGGTGCTCAAGACAATACTTATTGTCCCACAAACCCGAATAATGTATATAAAGAGCTACCCCTTCTTCGCGGGTGATTTTTCTCCATGTTGCCAGCGGATCGCCCGACATAGGCATTGCGTTACCGATTTTTGAGGGATAAGACGCCCAACCGAAATGCCCTTTACAGTCGATTTGCCAAAAATCAGGCTTGAGTTCTCGGCATATTTTTCTGATATCCTCTTCTTTCAATCGTCTACCGATTGTGCCCATCCAAGGTCTTGCGTGAAAATCACAATGAATTCCCCAAAAGCTATCCTTTCTTGTTTTCATATTCGAACCTCCACATTAATTATAAAGTTATTCCGTAAATGTAAAATAGATTTATCACTTCATTTTTTCGATGAATATTAAGGCTTTTGTATATTTTTTTAATATGGTACTTAATCGAATCCTCCGATAAATGAATCTGTTCTGCAATTTCGCTGTATTTTGCACCGTTAACAAGCATCGATATTATTCGTTGTTCTTCGCTTGAAAGCGCTGATAAAACACGATCTATTTGCTGTATATGAAGCAGCTCCTTGCTATTTTCCGTGTCATCACCCATAAACTTACCCATGTATGTAGGTATATATTTGCAAGGACTTTTGCTTTCTCCGGTTATGTCTGTTGATTCACGGCAAATAAGTTTAATCTTCAGTCTGATATCCAAAGAGGCAATATTTGGAAAACGAACAATGTTTTGGCAGGTTTGCAATGCGACTGCAACTGTTGTTTCGTAATCACTCACTGTGGTTGTAAGAGGAGGAGAGGTATGGGCGCTTATCCATAAATTACCGTTACCCATAATTGCCAGATCGTTAGGGACGTCTATCCCTTTTTGTCTGCATTTGGAAAGTAAATAAGCAGCTATAATATCATTGGCGCAAATAACACTGTCATAATTCAAAACGTTTTTTAAAAAAAGCTCACACGCTTTGTTTATATCGTCTTCTATATTGTATATGTGCTCTCTTGATACAATCCGAGTAAATGCATCAGCCTTTCTTTGATCGGATATATCGTTTTTTTGTACACCGAAAAACGCGGTGCTTTTAAATCCTTTTTGTTGCAAATGGGATAGTCCTTCGTAAATTACCGTCTCTTGATCCGAGGAAATGTGAAAAGTATTTCTACCCTTAACGTCAACTATATCACTTATAAGAACGATTCTGTTGTTTTCTAAATGCTTTAAGCACTCATCAATCCATACACCGTCGGCACTTAAAATAACAATAGGGTCTATTGTTTTATCGACACTTTGCCAATCATTTGCTATGTTAATTCTAAATCCGTATTTGGGCGCAAGCCTATAAAAATGGTCAACTATTGACTGACCCCACTTGAAAGCGGCAAAGCGCGTGTGTACTAATAAAGTAACCGGCTGTTTTAGTTCTGACAAAGTCATTGAAACACCTCGTTTTTTAAGAATTATAGAGCAGTAATTATAAGAAACGTAGAGGCAATTCCCGCTATTACGCCTAAAATAGAAGCTGACGTAATTTTTTCCTTAAAGACCCAACGGCTTACAAACAGGCAACCGATAATGCAAATTATATTCGGAATCGTATTCAAAACAACGATAGGAATCAATCTTGACATCACCGTGCTTGCACACACAATGGTAGCGCAAACAAAACCCAATACAACACCATATCCATATACGTTTTTGGACAAAGGCTCTTTTTCTTTGTCGCTTCTGTTAAATGAAATTGCTAATAACACGATCCCGAACATCATCGCCGCTGTAGCGTAAGAAAAGCAAGAATACATCGGCGCGTTTCCGTTTTCAACTTTTACGGCGTAATATTTACCTAATAAAGAAATAAAACCGTTAATTAAGAAATTGATAATAAGAATGGGCAAAGCTTTTACAATACTTTGAGTCGATTTTTCTTTTGAATTTTCTTTCGTTGACAGCAGCCACGCGGAAATAAAAAACAAAACCACGCCAACCCATTGTAAAACGGTCATCGGTTCGTTAAAAAAGAATATCCCGACAATTGAAGGCAAAACTATACCGCCGCCAAAGGAACATATAGCACAAAGAACCAATGGCGCTTTGCGCATTGCTGCCAGAGCGGTCATAAGTTCTGCCAAAAATCCCACACCGTTAATAAGTGCGCAAATGATCGTGGCGGATAAATTACCTTCTGTTCCCGTAAAGAAAAGATATAAAAGCGAAAACACAGCGGCCATAGTCTCAAAAAATACACCAAACTTAAGTTTGGTTTCCAATTTATCGGTATAGACGCTTGATTTTTTATTAAAGGTGGATTGTAATATTCTCAACAACCCAATTCCAAAAACATACAAAAGTTTCAAAAAAGCACCTCTTTATCTATATAAAAAATATTACCTTTTTACTATATAAAAAACAAGGTGAATTTTATAATATATTTTACCGCCTAAAATTACACTATCTGTATTTATAAGGCTCTGCTCTTATTCTCTCCGCAACACTATGTACGAATAAATAAAACTTGTTCAAAGGTGAAGGTGAATAATTCTTGACATTTTAGGGAACAATTATTATAATAAATTTGTGAAAAATTCCCTAAAAGGAGTTTGGGTATGAATAACTATCCTGAAATACAAGAGCTATTACAGCAAAGAGCAGATTTATATGCCCGTCTTAATTTGTTGGCTTATGATGGCACGCCCGAAATAAAAGAAAACAAAAGCGGTAAATATCTTTACGTTCGCAAGCGTGTAGGCAGCCGTGTAACATCTACCTATGTTGATGTGTATTCCGATACCCTTTATCAATTATTGCTTCGCAATAATGCCGAAGCAAAAAACTTAAGAAAGCAAATCCGTAAAGTAGAAAAAGCGCTTGCCGAAAAAGGATTTACGGAAAACGAATTATCTCCCGACGTTCTTTTAAACCTTGATTTTGCCCGAATAAATATGAAGCTCTCCATTTACGAGCAGGCAGTTTTAGAAGGTGTTGCAACCTCTTTTCCGCAAACCGAAGATATTATTGAAAACGGCAAGGTAAACGGTGTAACAGCTAGCGACGTGCAAAAAATCTTAAACCTCAAACACGCTTGGGAATTTATCCTTGATAAAGACGTTTTGCAGGTGAAAAGTGATTATTCTATTCTCTGCCACATCGCAAAGCTCGTAAACGAGGGCTTTTTCGCAAGTGGCGGCAGAATAAGAGGAGTACCCGTAACCATAGGTGGCACTTCTTATATACCACCTTTGCCGATAGAAACGATTGTTATAGAAAATATTTTAGAAATTATAAATCGAAATGACGAACCGATAAATATTGCCATTGAGCTTTGTCTTTACTGTATGAAAACACAAATTTTCAATGATGGTAATAAACGGGCGTCGGTGATATTTGCAAATCACTATTTAATTTCAAAGGCGGGGGGACTCTTGGTTATACCCGAAAATCACGTTC
>JAZSLU010000013.1:0-3968 GCA_045535505.1 Acutalibacteraceae bacterium
GATATTGACAGAGTAAAAAATTGGTGATATAATGTTAAAAAATTAAATATTATAAACCGTTGAGGCGGAGATAACGGCAATAATGCCTTCACAGAGAGCCCTCGCAATGCTGAGAATAGGGTAAGAAACAGATTGTCAAATGGACCGCTGAGGGTGCAGTCAAATGTGCTGAGCGCACAGAGTATTCTGCAACGTTATGGCATACGTTAGTTGTCGGGGATATGTTAGTATCCTTTTTAAGAGCATAAGTTTATCTTATGAATTCAAGGTGGCACCGCGGATAAGGCTTGATTTATTCGTCCTTGACAGAGCAAGTTGATTTCTGTCAAGGACGTTTTTGTTTTTTAAAAAAAGGAGAAGATTATGGCTTTATTAACTAAACGATGGTGCATATAAAAAAATAGTAGATTATTTTGTTTTATATATTTTGGAGGAATTAAAAATGAAACTTAACAACGTTGATTTTGAAACTTATTTTAATAATTATCCCAATAAAGAGGGTTATTTTGGCAAGTATGGCGGTGTTTATGTTGAAGACAAATTAAAAGCCGCCATGGCTGAAATTACCGAAGCTTATTTTTCGATTTGCCAATCACGCAAGTTTATTGCAGAGCTGCGCAGAATCCGAAAAGAGTTTCAAGGCCGTCCCACCCCTGTTACGCACCTTGAGCGTATGTCTGATGCTCTTGGCGGTAAGGTGCAACTTTATGCCAAGCGTGAAGATTTAAACCATTCGGGGGCACACAAGCTTAATCATTGTATGGGCGAGGCTTTACTTGCAAAATACATGGGCAAGAAAAAGGTTATTGCTGAAACAGGTGCCGGTCAACACGGTGTTGCTCTTGCAACTGCTGCGGCTTATTTTGGCCTTGAGTGTGACATATATATGGGCTCGGTTGATATTAAAAAACAGGCTCCCAACGTTGCAAGAATGAAGATTTTAGGCGCTAATGTTATAGAGGTTACTCACGGTTTGCAGACCTTAAAAGAGGCTGTTGACGCTGCATTTGATGCTTACAGCAAAGAGTATAACGATGCCATCTATTGCATTGGCTCTGTTTTAGGCCCTCATCCGTTTCCTATGATGGTACGCGACTTTCAGAGTGTTGTCGGTATCGAGGCAAGAGAACAGTTTATTGATATGACAGGCCACTTGCCCGATGCCATTGTTGCTTGTGTAGGCGGCGGCAGTAATGCAGCAGGTCTTTTTGCAGGCTTTTTGAATGACCCCGTTGAAATTTACGGCGTTGAGCCTTTGGGCAGAGGTGAAAAATTGGGTGACCATGCGGCCAGTCTTAAATACGGCACAGAGGGCATTATGCACGGCTTTAACAGCATTATGCTTAAAGACGAAAACGGTGAACCCGCCCCTGTTTATTCGGTTGCCAGCGGTCTTGACTATCCCTCGTCGGGTCCCGAACATGCTTTCTTGCAAGAAATTGGCAGGGTTAAATATGACGTTATCAATGACGAAGAAACGGTTGACGCTTTCTATAAACTTGCACGTCTTGAAGGTATAATTCCTGCAATCGAAAGCTCACACGCTGTTGCTTTTGGTATGAAACTTGCAAAACAAATGGATAAAGGTTCAGTTCTTATCAATCTTTCAGGCAGAGGCGATAAGGATATGGACTATATTATAGAAAATTTTGGAATAAGGGATGTTAAATAATGAAAACGACTACTCAAAAGATTGTTATATCAGCGTTGTTTGCGGCGCTTGTTTGCGTTGCAACAATGCTTATTAGAATTCCGTCACCACTTAAAGGGTATATTAATTTGGGTGACGTTATTGTATTGCTGTGCGGCTTTGTGTTGCCTTGCGGATACGGATTTGCAGCTGCAGGCATTGGCTCTGCTTTGGCAGACGTTTTTGCAGGATACATAACTTACGCACCTGCAACCTTTGTTATTAAAGGCATTATGGCGTTGATTGTGCACTTTATGTGCTTGGTGTTGCTTAAAAACACCAAAGATTTTGTTGCAAAACTTATAAGCGCACTTACAGCAGAAATTTTTATGGTTTTAGGATATTTTGTTTTTGAAGGCTTTTTGTATGGCTTTGGTCCGTCAATTATTAACATCCCTGCAAATGCGGTGCAGGGTATAGCAGGTGTCATTTTCGGTATAATACTTGTAAAAGTCTTTAAAAAGCAAAACTTAATTTTCAAATAATTGAGTGTGTGTTATGAAAGTTTATAAAAGCGTGTCAGAACTTATTGGCAAAACGCCTATAATGGAACTTGCACAAATTAAAAAACTTAATAATCTTAAAGCAAACCTTTTTGCAAAACTTGAGTGTTTTAACCCTGCGGGTTCCGCAAAGGACCGTGTGGCAAAAGCAATAATTGAGGAAGCAATAAAAAGCGGCATGCTAAAAAGCGGCTCGGTTATTATTGAGCCAACAAGCGGTAATACCGGTATTGGTATTGCTTCGGTTGCGGCGTCGATGGGATATAAAGTTATTGTGGTTATGCCCGAAACCATGTCGATTGAGCGAAGACAATTAATGTCGGCTTACGGTGCCGAGGTTGTTTTGACCGACGGAAAACTGGGCATGAACGGTGCTATTGAAAAAGCCGAGCAATTAAACCGTGAAATTAAGGACAGTATTATTGCGGGGCAGTTTACAAATCCTGCAAACCCCAAAGCGCATTATGATACCACTGCACCTGAAATTTATGACGATATGGACGGAAAAATTGATATTTTTGTTTCGGGTGTCGGAACAGGCGGAACGATAACAGGCGTTGGCAAATTTTTAAAAGAGAAAAACCCCGATGTTAAAATTGTTGCGGTTGAACCTGTAGGTTCGGCTGTGCTTTCGGGAGAGAGTGCTGGGCCACACAAACTTCAGGGCATTGGTGCGGGTTTTGTGCCGCAAGTTCTTGATACGAAAATTTATAACGAAATTATAACTGTAACTGCCGATGATGCGTATGATACTGCAAGATGCATTGCAAAAACTGAGGGTGTGCTTGTTGGAATTTCTTCAGGTGCTGCGGCTTGGGCGGCAATAACACTTGCTAACAGAGAAGAAAACAAAGGCAAAAACATTGTCGTTTTGTTGCCAGACAGCGGCGAACGTTATTTGTCGTCTTCACTTTTTGATTGAGAAAGGTGGACGTTTTAATGAAAATTAGCGAATTGCTTAAAAAAGACAGTTTGTCAATTTCGTTTGAGGTTTTTCCGCCTAAAAGCGAGACATCTTTTGAAAACGTAAAAGAGGCAACACAGGAAATTGCAAAATTAGAGCCTGCCTTTATGAGCGTTACATACGGTGCGGGCGGGGGAACAAGCAAATATACTTTAGAGATTGCCAAAAACATAAAGCAACGTTATAACGTGCCTACATTAGCTCACTTAACCTGCGTTTCTTCCACAAAAAAGACGGTGTCAGAGCGCATAGCTGATATTAAAGCGGCGGGTATTGAAAACATTATGGCGTTACGAGGCGATATTCCGACAGAACTTGAAAATGCAGACCGCAGCGGTTGGGATTATAAAAATGCGGTTGAGCTTGTGCGTGAGTTAAAGGCGGCAGACAGCAATTTTTGTGTGGGCGGCGCTTGTTATCCCGAAATTCATCCCGAAAGCCGCGACCAAAAAACAGATATTGAATTTTTAAAGCAAAAGGTTGACGCCGGTTGTGACTTTTTGACAACCCAGATGTTCTTTGACAACAATCTACTTTACAACTTTCTTTATAAAATTCGAAAAGAGGGTATAACCGTGCCTGTTATTCCAGGCATAATGCCTATAACAAATGCGAATCAGGTTGCAAGGTCGATTAAACTTTCAGGTTCGTTTATGCCGCAAAGGTTTAAAAGCCTTGTTGACAAGTTTGGTGATAATCCCGAAGCAATGAAACAAGCGGGAATTGTGTATGCTACCGACCAGATTATTGATTTGTTTGCAAACGGTATTACAAACGTACACGTTTATTCAATGAACAAACCAGACGTTGC
>JAZSLU010000007.1:0-56632 GCA_045535505.1 Acutalibacteraceae bacterium
TGTAGGTACTGTTGAGAAGCGTTCCGGCGCAGTCAATGAAAATCTGGCTACAGGCGATATCGAGATCCGTGCAAAGGAAGTTCGTATTCTTTCCGAAGCACAGACCCCTCCTTTCCCCATTGAGTCCAATTCCAAGACCAAGGAAGATATCCGTTTAAAATACCGTTATCTGGATTTAAGAAGACCTGACCAGCAGCAGAAGATCATTTTAAGAAGCAAGATCGCAGCAGCTTACCGCAGATTCCTGACAGATGAAGGTTTCATGGAAATTGAAACCCCTATTCTGTGCAAATCCACACCCGAAGGCGCACGTGACTATTTGGTGCCCTCTCGCATTCATCAGGGTTGCTTCTTTGCTTTGCCTCAGTCACCCCAAATTTATAAGCAGTTGCTTATGGTTTCTGGCTTTGACCGATATATGCAGATTGCACGTTGCTATCGCGACGAGGACCTTCGTGCTGACCGTCAGCCAGAGTTTACACAAATTGACCTTGAGATGTCGTTTGTTGATGTAGATGACGTTTTAACAATGGTTGAAGGTATGGTAGAACTTCTGTTTAGAGAGATTAAAGGCTTTAATGTAAAGCTCCCTCTGCCACGTCTCACCTACACTGAGGCAATGGAAAACTACGGTTCTGACAAACCCGACCTTCGCTTTGATATGAAAATTAAAGATTTGTCATCACTTTGCCAAAATACAGGATTTTCAGTATTTGACGATACCGTTGCAAACGGCGGCACAGTACGCGGCATTGTTGCAAAAGGCGGTGCCGACAAGTTAACACGAAAAGAAATTGATAAACTCACCGAATATGTGCGAGGCATAGGTGCTAAAGGTCTTGCGTTTATTCGTTGGACCGAAGAAACACCCACCTGTGCTTTTGCAAAATTTATGAGCCAAGAATGTTTTGCAGGTTTTATCTCAGAGTTGGGTCTTGAGCAAGGTGACGTAGCATTAATTATTGCCGATAAAAAGAAAACCGCACTTTCAGTGCTTGGCTCTTTACGCAGCGAGGTCGCACGCAAACTTGATATTATTCCAAAAGACGAGTATAACCTTTTGTGGATTGTTGACTTCCCCTTCTTTGAATATAACGAAGAAACAGGCAACTGGGATGCTATGCACCATCCATTTACCGCTGTTCGTGACGAGTGCATTCAATATCTTGACTCGGCACCTGAAAAGGTTTTTGCAAAGGCATACGACCTCGTGCTCAACGGTGTTGAGCTTTCAAGCGGTTCAATACGTATCACCGACCCCGATTTGCAGAAAAAAATGTTTAGCGCACTTGGTCTTTCCGACGAAGAAGCTCATGAGAAATTTGGCTTCCTAACAGATGCTTTCTCTTACGGTGCACCTCCTCACGGCGGTATGGGCATCGGTCTTGACAGACTGTGTATGCTTATGTGCGGCTGTGACACTATCCGCGATGTTATTGCCTTCCCCAAGGTTGCAAACACAGGTGAGCTTATGAGCGGCGCACCCATGCAGGTTGACCAAAAACAGCTTGACGACCTTAATATTGCGGTTATTGAAAAAAAGGATAAATAAAAATAAAAAAGCAGGCAGCCCTGCATGACTGCCTGCTTTAAAATATTTATAATCCGTGGCGAAGCCACACTTTACCTATTCACTATTACTTCTTACTTTCCAAAAATCCCGTTCGCAAGTTTTTAGTGAAAAGTGAAGAGCAAAAAAGTAAAATCCCGCCCACTATCGTGAACGGGATTTTTGGTGCCGCTGACCGGACTTGAACCGGTACGTTGTCGCCAACGAGGGATTTTAAGTCCCTTGTGTCTGCCTATTCCACCACAGCGGCGGGCGTATAAAATATAATAATATATATATTCGTTTATGTCAAGTGAAATTTCAATTTTTTAATAAATTAAGAAAGGTTTTTGTTATGAAAAAGTTATATTCCGTTTTATGTGTGCTTATCATTTTTTCTTTACTATTAACAGGCTGTAAAGGCAAAAACAACACTTTGCTTTATAATTATTCTAATATTGAAAAATATGTAACGCTCGGTAAATATAAAGATATTACTGTAGATTCTTCATCAAAAGAATTTAAAGAATATGTTGATAGTCTTATGCAGTCCGATTTGGCTTCTGCAGAACTTGTTGAAAGCCGTGACCTTACCACCTCTGACACAGTTGAAAACGGAGATACGGTTGTTATTGATTTTGTCGGCAAAATGGATGGAAAGGCATTTGATGGCGGCTCTTCTGAAAACTATGAGCTCACCATTGGCTCAGGCTCAATGATTGACGGCTTTGAAAGCGGAATTATAGGCGCATCGCTTAACAAAACAATAACCATCAATCTTAACTTCCCCGACCCTTATCCTAACAATGAAGATTTAAGCGGAAAACCCGTTTCTTTTGATATTACCGTAAAAAGCGGTACCCGCACATCATACCCAGAAATCACCTTAAGTATTGCTAAAAAATTAGGTTTTGAAACTGTAAACAAATATAACGAGGATGTTAAAAATCGTGCGTTAAAAGATTATCTTTGCGACCTTGTTATTGAATCAAGCAAAACAAAATCCTATCCCGAAAAAGAACTTGAACTTTTATATAATGAAACAACCGAATATTATGAACAAATGTGTGATGCATACGGTATGACCTTTGACGAATTCTTGGAAAACCAAAATATGACTATGGATGATTATAAAAAGCAGGTTACCGAATCACTTAAAGGCACCGTTGATGCTCAGCTTGTTTTCTATGCAATAGCACAAAACGAAAAAATCAAGATTACAGATGAAGATAAAAACAATCTTATAAAAACTGCCGCCAAAGAAAATGATATGACTCAAGAAGAAATTAAAGAACAAATCAGCGATACTGATTTAGAATATTATACTCTGATTGAAAAGGTCACCGAGTTCTTGGTGGAAGAAAATAAATTAATATAGCAAAAAAATGCGGTCGTATGACCGCATTTTTTATATCACTTTTTTACAAATTTCACTTAGACAGCATTTTTCGCAATAAGCTGTTCTTGCAGTACACACCTCTCTGCCGTGCAAAACTGCTCTATGGCAAAAATCGTTCGATTTTTCGGGCTGTAAGAGTTTTTTGAGTTGAACCTCGACTTTATACGGGTCTTTGGTTTTAGCCAATCCCAGCCTGTTTGCAAGGCGAATTAGATGTGTGTCTGTAACAACTGCAGGTTTTTTAAAAACATCTCCGCAAATTAGGTTAGCAGTTTTTCGCCCAACACCCGAAAGTGTGGTTAACTGTTCAATGGTATCTGGCACCTGACCTGCAAAATTTTGGGTTATCTGTTTACCAATATTAACAAGGTCTTTCGCTTTTGTTTTATAAAGACCGCAGGTTTTTATAAGTTCTTCAACCTCTGTCACATCAGCAGCCGCAAACGCTTTGGCGTTTGGAAAACGAGCAAACAATGCAGGTGTTACCATATTGACTCGTTTGTCTGTACACTGTGCAGACAGCCTTGTTGCAACAAGCAACTGAAAAGGGTCTTTATAGTTAAGGGAGCACTCAGCGTTAGGATATTCTTTTTCCAAAAGTGCAACTGCTAAAGCCGCACGTTCTTTTGCCGTCATAATTACATTGAAAGCAGCATATCGCCTTTTTTAATAAGGCCGAGTTTACGCATTGCTTCAGAAATTGCAAAAGCGAGAACTGCGGGCAAAACAATATGCATTACTAAAATTTCAATCAACACAACAACTGACGACGTGCCGTTAGCAGTCATTGTTGCAAAGGTTTCAATCTGACCTACAAGACCTGATGTGCCCATACCGGAACCGATGGGGCTGCATTCCATTTTAACCACAGCGGCACTTATGGGTCCCATTATTGCACTGGAAATTATTGCAGGCAACCAAATTATAGGTTTTCTTACAATGTTGGGCATCTGAAGCATAGACGTACCTACACCCTGTGCTACAAGACCACCCAATTTATTTTCACGATAACTTGCAACCGCAAAACCAACCATATTGCAGCAACAGCCGATGACCGCCGCACCTGCCGCAAGACCGCTTAAATTCATTGAAACACCGATAGCAGCAGATGAAATCGGCAAAGTGAGCAATATGCCCATAACAACGGCAACAATAATGCCGCCGATAACAGGTTGCTGTTGAACGTTGTAGTTAACAATGCCGCCTACCCATTTCATAAACTGTGAAATAGGAGGTCCTACAATGTAGCCTGCAGCTGCGCCGGGCAATATAGAAACCAATGGTGTCAAAACAATGTCGAGTTTTGTTTTACCTGCAACAATGTTACCAACCTCAATAGCAACATAAGCCGCAATGAAAGCGCCAAGAGGCTCTCCGGGTTTACCAAGCACAAAACCTTCAAGAGCAACATTAGGGAATGCGCCGATAATACCTGCAACTGCGGCAGAAATTGACACAAGAGGTGACTGTTTTAACTTAACAGCAACGCCAACACCGATGCCCGCACCCGTAATGGTTTTTGCTACGTTACCTATGGCAATAAGATATGTACCCACCACACCCGGAACAAACGAGCCGATTTGGCAGATAATTGTGCCGATAATGAGGGTTGAAAACAAGCCCAAAGCCATACCGCTTAAACCGTCAATAAAAATTCGGTTTAATATTTTTTTAATGGTTTTCATAAAGTATCATCCCTTTACAAATGTTAACAAAATTATATGACTTTCGGCTTACTTAGTCAAGTTTTTTGAAGCCCTCTCCTAAAATTTCGGTAACATTGGTTATCATCATAAATGCATTTGGGTCTGCTTTTTTTACATTTTGACGAAACTTTGCTACCTCCCAGACGCGCACCGCACACAAAACGACCCAATTAGCATTACCGGTATATGCCCCTTGCGAAGATATTACCGTCACTCCACGCTCGAGTTGATTTGTTAAATTACGCGCTAAATCTTTATTGCTTGTAATAACGTAAATTAAATTTCCCCTGTCGGAACCATAAAAAATATAGTCGAGCGTTTTTGACGAAACAAAAATACATATAACCGTATATAATCCGCTTTGCAAACTTTTATAAACCAAAATTGAAAGCAAAACTACAAAACCGTCCATAATCAGCACCAATTTTCCTATGGAAAGGTGCTGTGATTTTCTGTTAATAAGTTTTGCAACAATGTCTATACCTCCGGTAGTTGCGCCACGTAAAAACACAAGTGCAAGTCCTGCGCCCATTAATATACCACCAAAAACACTTGCCAAAACCATATCGATTTTAAATTTCGGTAAAAATTTTTCGGTTATTTCAAGCATTAAGGAAACTATTGACGTTGCAACCCCTGTTTTTAATATAAACACACCGCCGAAATTTTTAAAGGCCACTAATAAAATTGGTAAATTGATAACAAAAACTGCAAATCCTGTTGGCAAACCTGTCAAGGTGTTTATTATTGCCGCAACACCGGTAACGCCGCCGGGAGAAATATTACTTGGAATTATAAAGGCTGTTACCGCCAAAGAGAAAATAAAACAGCCTGCCGTATAAAACAGCAGGTCTGTTAAAATTGTTTTGACCTTTTTCATTGCAATCACCCATTTATATATTGCCCGAAAAAGTCTCCCATATTTTATTAAATAAAATTTCTGTGCGAGAAGTTTGTCCGTCCAGATATAAATAACCGAACAAGGTTTCAAGCCCTGTTGCCCTATGATAGTCAACCGAGGTTGCACTTTTGGGTACTTTAACGTGGGCATTTCTGCCACGTTTGAAAACCTCAATTTCTTTTTGTGAAAGCAAAGGCTCAATTTCATCCATCGCTTTTGACTGTGCAGATGCGCTTACAAGTTTTACCGATAACTCGTGCAGTTGACCTGCAGGACGGTTAACCTCGGCAAGAGCACGTCTTACAAGCAAACCATAAACACCGTCGCCTACAAAAGCAAGAGTGCCGGGGCTTAAAGTATCAACTTTCATATTTTCTCCTTAGCCAAAGCATTTAAACCCGAATCGGATTTTGAAACAAGGATTTTACGCTGTGGCTTTGTTAAAATACTCGCAAATCCGTCAGGATTTGCTGCGTTTTTGCCTCGCACAGACACAAATCCTTTGTTTGCAAAATTCTGCGACCTTAAAGGTGCTGACTTTTGTGTGAATTTTGTGTGAAGCGAAGCACATAAGGCTGGCGCCTATGTGCGCCAATGAACCAAAAGCCGCCGAAAATCAGCCCTTTAAGGCCGGTTCAGGTTTAAATTCTTTGGCTAGGGAATATACTCAAATTCGATGTCATAGACACTTACTGTGTCACCCTCTTGGATACCGTTTTTCTTTAACGCATCAATGATACCCGTTTGAATAAGCACACGCTGAAAATACTGCAACGAGTCATACTCATCAGGGTCTATATCATTAAGAATATTAAGCAACCAAGGCGCCTCAATAATATATACACCCTGCTGAACAATAATTTCAAAATCACGCTTGCTTTTCTTTGTAAAGTCTTCCATCGGCTTAGGCTCGGCTTCATATTTCTTCATCACGGGCAGTTTTGAAAGTTCCTGAGCCGTAAATTTGATTAAATCTGCACAGCCCTCGCCAATAGGCGCCATGATTTTATAAAATGCAATGCCTTTTTTGCCAAAATAGGACTCAAGCTGTTCTAACTGCTCGTCGGTTGCAAGGTCACACTTGTTTGCAGCCACAATCTGAGGTTTTTGACTTAACTCTTCATTATATTCAACAAGTTCGGCATTTATTTTTTCAAAATCTTCTATAGGGTCACGTCCCTCGCTGCCCGAAGCATCAATAACGTGTATAAGCAAACGGCAACGCTCAACGTGGCGCAAGAACTCGTGTCCAAGACCAATACCCTTGCCTGCACCCTCAATAAGACCTGGTATATCAGCCATTACAAAGGATGTTCCCTCTTCAATTCTGACAACGCCTAAAACGGGTGTAAGCGTTGTAAAATGATAATTAGCAATTTTGGGTTTTGCCTCGCTGACAACCGAAATTAAGGTTGATTTGCCAACGTTTGGAAAACCAAGCAGACCAACATCCGCCAAAAGCTTAAGCTCCAATATAGCTTCAACCTCTTCGCCGGGATTACCTCTTTTTGCAAAACGAGGCACCTGACGTGTAGGGGTTGCAAAATGTTGGTTACCCCAACCGCCGTTACCGCCTTTTGCAATAACAACCGGTTCATCGTCAAAAATATCGGCAATAATCCTGCCTGTATTAGCATCCTTTACAAGAGTGCCGCGGGGTACCTTTATAACAAGGTCGGGCGCACTTTTGCCGCTACAGCGCGATGCACCTCCGTTGGCACCGTTTTCGGCCACATATTTACGTTTATATCTAAAATCTGCAAGGGTGGATAAATTGTTATCTGCAACAAAGACAACATTACCGCCCCGACCGCCGTCACCGCCGTCAGGTCCGCCTGCTGCTACATATTTTTCGCGGTGAAAAGAAACGGCGCCATGACCGCCATCACCTGCTTTTAAATATACCTTTGCTATATCTGCAAACAAAGCAAATTCCCCCTTAGTTATTTTACAAAAATGGGTCGTCTTACAAAAATGTAAGGCAACCCACTAGTTTGTTTTATTTAGTTTAATTAAGCTTATTGCTCAACAGCATAAATGCTAACCTGTTTTCTGTCACGACCTAAACGCTCAAACTTAACTTTACCGTCAATCAAAGCGAAAAGTGTGTCATCAGAACCACGGCCTACATTGTTGCCGGGATGGAAATGTGTTCCTCTCTGGCGAACGATGATGTTGCCAGCCAAAACGAACTGACCGTCAGCACGTTTAAGACCGAGACGTTTAGAGTTGCTGTCACGTCCGTTCTTTGTAGAACCCATACCTTTTTTGTGAGCAAATAACTGAATGTTTATTTTTAACATTTTGTTATACCTCCGTAATTATTGCAAGATTGTCCGGATATTGTTGACTTAACTGCTCAATATGGATATAAAATCCCTTTAGTGTTGTTTGGCATTCCTGCTGTTTTGATTGCAGTTTTACAACCATTTTAGCATCATCCAAAACAACATCGGCTTTAGCACCCACCACCTCTATAATGGTGTTCGCCGCCATATATGCCGCAGATGAAACTGCAGCGCATACAAGCTTGCCTTCGTCATCAGAGCAAGACACCGTGCTGTGTCCGTCAACCGAAAAACCGGTGATACTACCCTTTTGCTCAAAGAAAACTACTTTCGTCATCTTCTTAATTAAGCAATAGTGCTGATTTGTACCTTTGTGTAGGGCTGTCTGTGACCCATTTTGCGTGAGCTGCTCTTTTTGGGTTTGTAGGTGTAAATGTTAATTTTCTTACCCTTACCCTGTTTGAGAACAGTTGCAGTAACAGTAGCGTCTTTAACGTAGGGTTTACCAACCTTTAAGGTTTTACCGTTGCTAACAGCAATAACCTTGTCAAAAACAACTTCTGCGTTTTCTTCGGCTTCCAACTTTTCAACGAAAATAACGTCACCGCTCTGTACACGGTATTGTTTTCCGCCGGTTTCTATAATTGCATACATCTTTCTTCGGCACCTGCCTTGTTATAAGTCTCGCTACAGTTAGGCGTGTGCTAAAAGCACAACTTCACACCAGCCCACAATAAGCGGCTTTACTACTATACCACTATCAATGTCAAATGTCAAGCAAAATTTTGTGTTGTTGCATTTGTTGTGTATATAATGTATAATTATCATATAATATGTTGTTTGAAACGGAGATTTTTTGCATTGATTATAATGTCAGTTGACGTGGGCGACGTGCGCACAGGCGTTGCCGTAAGCGACAAAAACGAAGGCTTTGCCTTCCCCCGCGGTGTTATAACCGAACGCAATCGCGATGTGCTTGTTAATAAACTGTGCGATATTGCATCTAAAGAAAAAGCCGAGCTTATTGTTGTAGGGTATCCTAAAAATATGGATGGCAGTGAAGGTTTTAAAGCACAAGAGTGCGCCGCAGTTGCCGAAAAACTCAAAACACAAAGTGGCATTGAAGTTGTACTATGGGACGAGCGTTGCACAACGGTCAGCGCCCACACGTACTTAAACTATACCGATACCCGTGGCAAAAAGCGTAAAGAAGTTGTAGATGCTGTTGCGGCTGTTATAATTTTAGAAGATTATATGAAATTCAAAAAGAACCAAAATTAAATATATCCAAAGCTGCAAGGTTTACCGGTTTTGTTTTCAGGACAAAGCCGGTATTCTTTTTTTATTACACAGCACCTTTGCACGCTGTCATCACCAAATCGTTTTCTTATTTCAAACATTTTTTCTTCTAAAGCATCCTTTTTTATCTCTGCTTTTATATCACTAAAAAGGTCGGTTTGCCAGCCGTCAGGTTCTTTTGTAAGATAGGTTGCACGAATGCCAACCGAGCGATAGGGATAGGAAAAATTGCAGTTTTTGACAAACAAATCAATCGCTTTATCAGTCAAGTCCTTTGAAAGCCGTATGGGGCGTGGAAATTTTTCGCCAATCTCTCTTATATTTAGGTTGCAATCCCTTAAATACAGCGCCACACCACCCGCATACAAATTATGGTTGCGAAGCTGGTGCGCTACATCTTCGGCAAGAACAATAAGCACGTTAAACAGCATATTTATATCGGTTACATCCTTAATGCAGGTTGCAGAACGACCAATACTTTTTGGCGATTTTAAAGAATGAAATCCAAAATTTATATCGCCGCAATTACCGTTTGCAATACTATAAAGTTGTTCACCCACTTTGCCAAAACGCAATTTTAAAACATTAGGGTCGCACATTGCAAGGTCACCCACCGTAAAGATGCCCATATCGGCAAGTTTTTTAAGGGTGCTCGGTCCAATGCCTATAAGTTGATTAACACGCTGTGGCCATATAATGTTTTTTACATCCTGCTTTTCAATAACCGTTACTGCATCGGGTTTTTTATAGTCTGAGCCAAATTTTGAAAAAACCTTATTAAAACTGACACCTACTGATATGGTAACGCCAAGTTCCCGCTTAATTCGCCCAGCTATTGTTTTTGCAATATGCTCTCCGTCACCGAAAAGTTTCGTACTTGCGCCAACATCAAGCCAACATTCATCAATGCCAAACGGCTCAACAACATCGGTAAATTCACCGTAAATTGAACGTGCCGCTTGCGACACATCTTTATATCTATTATAGTTTGGTGGTACGCTCACAAGCTCAGGACATTTTTGGCGCGCCTGCCAGATTGCCTCCCCTGTTTTTATGTTGCACGCAGCAGCCGCTGCATTTTTAGCAAGCACTATGCCGTGCCGTTCTTCCACACTGCCGCAAACCGCAACGGGCAAATTTTTAATTGTAGGGTTATCAAGACAAGCGACCGAAACAAAAAAAGAATTAAGGTCACAATGTAAAATTAACGACTCCATATTTCCTCCAAGAACATCTGTTCTTTTGCCTTGTCATTATAACACCCCAAAAGGTAAATGTAAAGAGGAAAAATATGTATAAAAAAAAGAGGTTTGCCAAAAGGAAAACCTCTTTAATATTTTAATTATTCAGCAGTTTCTTCTGCGGGAGCCTCTACAGTTTCCTCGGCAGGAGTTTCTACTACCGTTTCCTCAGCTTCTGCTTCGGGAGCAAGTGCGCGAATTGAAAGGCTTATGCGCTTTTTCTCTTGGTCGATACCGATGATTTTAACATCAACTTTATCTCCAACTGAAAGCTCATCCTGAGGTTTAGCAACGTGCTTATTAGCAATTTGTGAAATGTGAATAAGACCGTCAACACCTGGGATGATACGTGCGAATGCACCGTAAGGTGTAACGCTAACGATTGTTACGTTGATAACATCGTCAACATTGTTATTCTCAACGAATTTAACCCACGGATTGTCCTCTGGCTTTTTGTAGCCGAGAGAAATTTTCTTGGCATCTTTATCGAGAGCTTTTACGTAAACTTCAATTTGGTCGCCTACGCAAACAACCTCTGAAGGATGTTTAATACGTGACCACGAAAGTTCTGAAATATGTACCATACCGTCAACACCGCCAAGGTCAACGAATGCGCCGTAGCCTGTAATTGACTTAACAGTACCTGTATATCTTTCGCCCTCTGCAATGGTTTCCCAAAGTTTTGCACGTTCTGCGCGCAACTCATCACGAAGAACAAGACGGATTGAACCAACTGCTCTGCGACGACGGCCGCGCTGTTCAACTTTAAGAAGTTTGAATGATACTTTCTGGTTTTTAAGCTGTTCGATAGGCTCGTCACGAGAAATTGTTGCGTGTGAAGCAGGAATAAACACTCTTGCTGCATTTGTAGCAACAACTACACCGCCATTAACAATTTCGGTAACAACGCCTTCAAGAATCTCTCCGGATTTTTCAGCCTCTACTATCTTATCCCAGCCGGCAATTGCATCAAAACGACGCTTTGAAAGCATAACCGTTCCTTCCTGGTCATTAGTACGCATAATGATCAGGTCAAGCACGTCACCCGCCTTAACTTCCTCTACAAGATTAACTGTAGGATCATTAGAGAACTCTTCAGCTGTGATGTAACCTGCAAGGCCTCTGCCAATGTCAACCTGAACTTCGGTTGAATTAACACTAAGGACAGTGCCCTTAACCTTCTGGTTATCTGTCAAATTGCTGAGAGAAGCTTCCATTGCTTCCTCATCTGTCATTTCTTCAAATGTCTTGGTAACAGTTTCTTTTTCCTCCAACTGTTCTTCGACTGTCTGCAAATTTTCCGACATGGTTTTTGTAACCTCCTTTATTATCGTAGCAGGAGTTGATGCACCTGCTACAACGCCAACACATTCACAAGACTTAAAACCGTCAAAATCCAACTCAGCCGCCGTTTCAACCAAAACGGTATTTTCACAACGTGCCTTGCAGATATCAAACAGTTTTACGGTGTTTGAACTGTGGCGTCCACCAACAACAATCATTGCATCGCAAATGTCTGACAGTTCCATTGCTTCGCTCTGCCTTGCCGAGGTAGCATTACATATTGTATCAAAAAGATTTGCATTTGTACATACCTTTTTTACAATTTTTTGAGATTTTTCCCATATTTTTGCGTTAATTGTCGTCTGACAGACCACAGTTAATGCATCATTTTGTAAATTCTGGTGGTTTTTTAGCAAATTTTGCAGTTCAACGTCGTCTGCAAAGACAAAAACATCACCTTTACAATGCCCCATTATGCCTATAACTTCTTTATGGTTTTTGTCACCCGCTATCAAAACACTACCTTCTGCCAATCCGACAATCTTATGTATTTTTGCAACAAAGGGACAGGTTGCATCAACAACTTTTATACCAAGTTGCTTTGCTTGTTCATAAACATCGGCGCCGACACCGTGAGAACGTATTACAAGCGTATGTCCTTTTTTAACCTGCTCAGGTGACTCAACCGTACTTACGCCCTTTTGCTTTAGTTCTTCCACAAGTTGAGGATTGTGAATTATCGGTCCTAACGTGCAAACACAATCACCCTGTTTTAGCAAATTATAAACTGTTTGCACCGCACGATTAACACCAAAGCAAAAACCTGCTGTTTTTGCAAGAATAATTTTCAATGCTTCATCTCCCAAAGGGTTTTAATTTGTTCCATTACGTAGTCTATAGCACCCTGCAATCCTGCATCACTCTTTTTTATTTCCTTCAAGGTTTCATAAGGTATTACGTTCCCGCAACGCAAGGTGGTTTTTGAAAAAATCTTAGCCCTGCCTTTTCGGTATATTGAAATTGGCACGATAGGCGATTTTGTTCCAACCGCAATAAGTGCCGCACCTGCCTTGCCTTGATGCATCTGCCCATCGTATGAGCGTGTGCCCTCAGGAAAAATGCAAATTAACCCATTATTTTTTAAAATGTTTTGCGCTTTTTTTATCGCACCGAAATCATTTCCGTCACGGTCAACGGGGAAACTTCCCGCTTTATAAAAAAGATATGCCAAAATTTTGTTTTTGAACAGTTCTTTTTTGCCCATAAAGCAAACTTGTCTTGTATTACAACAAACGGCAAGCATAACTGCATCCCAGCCAGATGTGTGATTGCAACAAATGACCGCTTTAGAATTTTTCGGAATTTTATCAAAATCAATAGCAGTATATCTGAAAATCAATCTGCTTATTACAAGAACAATAAATCTTATAATTTTATACGGCGTTGTCATTTACAGTCTTTCCTTTACGGTATTAACAAGCAATTCAAGAGATTGCTCAAAGGTATTACCCGACGTATCAAGAATTATTGAATCATCTGCAGGTTTTAAGGGTGCTATTGCCCTGCTTGAATCGTTATGGTCACGCTTGAGCATATCTTGATAAACCTCATCGTAGGTCACACTTACACCCTTTTGCACAAGTTCTTCATATCTTCTTTGTGCGCGGCTTTCGGGTGATGCTGTAAGAAATATTTTTACATTAGCGTTAGGCAGCACAACCGTACCTATATCTCTGCCGTCCATAACAACATTAAACTTTTTTGCCATCTCTCTTTGCATTTCAAGCAAAAATGAGCGCACACATGCAAGGGCAGAAGATTTTGATGCCATCATTGAAACCTCTTCTGTACGGATAAGACCGGTAACGTCTTTGCCGTCAAGCAGCATAATCTGCTTATCGTCATCATATTCGATGTCAACAATGGTGCTGTTTAACATTTTCTCAATCTTTTTTTCATCGTCTGCGTTAAGTCCGCTTTGCAAAATTTTCACTGCAACAGTTCTGTAAATGGCACCCGTATCAACATAACGGAAGCCAATTGCGGCAGCAACCTTGCGTGATAATGTACTTTTTCCTGCTCCTGCAGGACCGTCTATTGCAACTGCTATCATTTTTACAATCCCCTTTTTATGCATTTTGTCCCGCAAGATGTCCGGTCGAAAACGCAATTTGTAAATTATAACCGCCTGTATAGGCGTCAACGTCAATTATCTCACCCGCAAAGAACAATCCCTTAACAATACGCGACTCCATATTTGATGGTAAAATTTCTTTAACCGATATACCGCCCGAGGTAACTATCGCCTCTTCAATAGGGCGCAATTTCTTTACGGTAAGTTTGAGTTCTTTTATAGTATCAACAAGGCTTTTTCTTTGTTCTTTGCTTATTTTATTAACAACCATATCTTCACAAAGACCTGAAAGTTTTATTATAACCGGTATTAAGCTTTTAGGCAACAACTCAACCAAAGCATTGCTAAGTTTTTTGTTTGAGAATTTTGCAAAATCTCTTAGCACACGCTCGTCAAGCTTTTTATGGTCGAGCGCAGGTTTTAAATCAATCAATATATTCCATTTATTATTAAAATCTTTTATGTAAGCAGAAGCGCTTAAAATCAAGGGACCTGATACACCGCTATGAGTAAACAGCATTTCACCACGCTCATAAAAAACCGGTTTTTTTGCGCCGTCGCAAATTAATGTTACATCAACGTTTCTAAGCGACAAACCCGCAAGGGTGGCACAAAAATTTTCGTTTGTTTCTATACCAACAAGCGATGCCTTTGGCTCAATAATCGTATGGCCAAGCATTGAAGCAAGTTTATAGCCGTCACCTGTTGAGCCTGTAAGAGGGTAAGATTTTCCACCAGTTGCCAAAACAACGCTGTCAGCTTCATAAATTTTGCCGCTTTGGCAGACAACCCCGCTCACACATCCGTCTTTTGCTTTAATTTCTATAACACTTTCGTTATAGATTTTAACACCGTTCTTTTTTGCAAAGTCAACCAACGCATCAACAATTTGGACCGCTTTGTCAGACTGGGGGAAAACCCTGTTTCCCCTTTCGGTTTTTAGTGCTACACCTGCATTTTCAAAAAACGACATTGTATCTTTGGCATCAAAGTTATTAAATGCAGAATATAAAAACTTTCCGTTAGAGCGTACCGCCGCCATCAAGCCATTTGTATCGGTATTGTTAGTGACGTTGCATCTTCCTTTACCTGTTATCATAAGTTTTCGAGCACAGCGGGGCATTTTTTCAAGCAGCACTACATGGGCACCATTTTGTGCTGCAGTGCCTGCCGCCATTAATCCTGCGGCCCCGCCACCTATTACAATAATTTTTTTCTTCATCGGCGCATTCCCCTTAACATGCCACAAACTGTTGGGTGCAAACGCATCATATAAAACTGTGCTACACCGTTTATACCGTAATCGTACAACAAAAAGACAACATTTGCAACCAAAACCGCCATCACCGCAAAAAGCGGCGTTAAAACAGTTTGGCCAAAGGGTATCGAAACCACAAAATTTAAAACAAAAAAAGACAGCGCTGCCGCAGCATTAAAACACACAAGTTTTAACACCACACACAAGGCTGCGTTTTTTATTTTTTCTATAACCGCTTTTAAGATAGGATAATATCCAAAAAAACAAACAAAAAGCACTTTTGAATAAGGCTCTGCAAAAAGCAGTGCAAAAACTGCCGTAACCAAAAAAGTTAAAAATGCTTTTGATTTTGAGAGTTCAATAACCGGCACAACAAACAAAACCCCTGCAAGTGCCGCACTTGCATAAGTAATATAAGGAATATATGAAGCCAGCATAACAACGCTTGAAAGTGCAGCGATTGCAGCACAAAAGGTTATTGCTTTTACCGGTTTCATTTACCAATCACTCCAATACCCAACATTAACAACAACGAATAAAATCGCCGCCCATGCACTCGCAACAGCAGTCTGCACAGTAGAGAGCTTGACATACGTCACAAGCAGTACAACTGCCGCCCATATTACCGCTTGTGCGATAAGGGTTATATCCTCCCATATGCTGATTTTGTATGCGAGCAAAAGCCTCGCGATACTCGGCATTTGTAGGGTCCATACGACAAGCCGCAGCAAAACTTGTATAAGCCTGGTCAATCCAACCGCGTTTATACTGAACGGTACCGCTCAAAAAGTACCACTCTGCATTGCGGCTTGAAACGGCAACGCCGTCAAGCAGTTCTTGCGCCTGCTCGATTCGGTTTTGTGCAATTAAAGAGCGTATATCTGCAAACGAAGAATTAGGGTTGTAATAGTTATTACCACCCGAACTGTTGCGACGTTTTCTTTCATTCATTATCTGGTCATAAGCCTCATTAATATCACGCATTTTCTCACCGGCAAGGTCAGACAATGGATTATCGGCATAATTGTCGGGATGATATTTTTTTGCCAACTCCCTGTACGCCTTTTTAACCTCTTCATCTGTTGCACCGCGTGATATTCCCAAAACTGAATAAGGGTCTCTCATATTTTGGTAAGCTCCTTTTCCATAATATCGTCTAATCCCACATATAGAATATTTCCTAAAATATCTTTGAACTTTTTAATGTCAAGCAATTCAAAAGCCGAACGTGCTCTTAAAACACAAAACGATAGGTTTGCTCTTGCTCTGGTAACGCAATCCTCACTATCGCAAAGGGGGTTATATCTGCCTTTTTTTGTATCTTGGGCATAATCGCAAACGGCATCCATAATATATATCCATCTGCCGATTTTATCACCCAGTTCAAACAAAACACGCTGGTCCCCCTGCAAACTGTAATCAAAAAGTTTTGCCAAGAATTCACCCGTTGGTGATGCGGCCATATCAATATCATTACATCCGTCAACCTCAAGTTTTGTTTGCTTTTGCATAAATTCTTTTGCAATTTGCTCAATATACGGATGTTTTTTTGCGGCACGTCTATATGGTCTTGCAACCAAAGGCTTTAAAAGCTTGTAAGCCAGTTTTTTAATGCCGCGCTCATCACTTATATTATCATCTATTTTATGCTTTGTTAAAATAACAAGTGAACTTGCCGGTATATCCATACTTTCGGCGCTGTCTTTGCAATAGTTACATTTTTTAAAAGGATTACACACACACTTTTTGCGTTCTATCCCGCAAAAACCGTCTTGTTGTGACATAATGAGCAAAGCAAGAAAAGTAAAATCATAACTTAACATCATACGTGCGGCAATTCCATACTCTTTTCCTAAATATCGGCACAATGAGCAATACACCGCTTTATACATGTCATATTCTTTTACTTTAAGTTCCGGCTTTGATGCCCGCACATATCCAAACACGGCACTTTCTCCCATATTTTTTTAATATTATAACGCAAATTTTAAGGATAGTTAGTTAATAATGTGTAAAGTTTTTACAGTATATTTTTCAAAAACTGTCCTGTATATGACTTTTTGCACTTTGCCACCTGCTCCGGCGTACCGGTGCAAACAATTTTGCCACCCTTATCGCCACCCTCGGGCCCTAAATCTATAATATAATCGGCAGATTTTATAACGTCAAGATTGTGTTCTATAACAACCACCGTATTACCCGCATCAACAAGCAAATTTAAAACATTTATCAGCCTATGCACATCGGCAGAATGTAAACCTGTTGTAGGCTCATCAAGAATATAAACAGTTTTTCCCGTGCTGCGTTTTGAAAGCTCGGTTGCAAGTTTAACACGTTGCGCCTCGCCGCCCGAAAGGGTGGTTGCAGGCTGTCCCAACTTAACGTAGCCCAAGCCAACGTCAAACAATGTCTGCAGACGGCGTTTGATTTTTGGGATACCGCTAAAAAATTCCAGCGCCTCTTCCACAGTCATTTCAAGCACTTCGTAAATGTTTTTGCCTTTATATTTAATGTTTAAGGTTTCTCGATTATACCGTTTGCCGCCGCAAACCTCACAAGGAATATAAATATCGGGCAAAAAGTGCATTTCAATTTTAATTATACCGTCACCCTCACAGGTTTCGCATCGTCCGCCACGAACATTAAATGAAAAACGTCCCGCGTTATAGCCTTTTGCTTTCGCATCCTTTGTTTGTGCAAAAAGTTCTCTTATATCGCCAAATACACCCGTATAGGTTGCAGGGTTTGAACGAGGCGTTCTTCCAATGGGGGCTTGGTTTATATCAATAACCTTATCGGCATTTTCAACACCCTCAATATAATCGCAGTCACCCTGAATTTTTCTTGCGCCGTTAAGCATAACCGCAAGTTTGCTGTACAGCACATCGTTAATAAGTGACGATTTGCCAGAACCCGAAACACCGGTTATACAAACAAATTTACCCAAAGGAATCTCAACGTCAATATTTTTAAGGTTGTGCTGACGTGCACCGTGAACAATTATGCTTTTGCCGTTGCCGCTTCTTCGCATTTTGGGCACCTCTACGGCTTTTCGTCGAGTAAGATAATCACCTGTTACAGACTCTTTGCAATTTTCAATATCGCTTAGTGTACCCGCACATACAACCTTGCCGCCGTGAATGCCCGCACCGGGACCAATATCAACAATATAATCAGCAGTACGCATTGTGTCCTCATCGTGTTCAACTACAATAACCGTATTGCCTAAATCGCGAAGTTGACACAAGGTTTTAAGCAATTTTTCGTTATCACGTTGATGCAAACCAATGCTTGGCTCGTCGAGAATATAAACAACGCCCATAAGTGACGAGCCAATTTGGGTGGCAAGTCTTATGCGTTGACTTTCACCGCCCGAAAGCGTGCTAGCCGAGCGTGACATTGTAAGATAGTCAAGTCCCACATTTTTTAAAAACTGTAAACGCGAATTAATTTCTTTTATAATTGGCTCAGCAATCTTGGAGTGGCTTTTGGACAAATGTAAATTTTCAAAGAAAGTAATTGCATCGTCAACCGCCATATCACATACCTGTTTAATGTTTTTGCCGCCAACAGTTACCGCCATAATCTCTTTTTTAAGCCTACCGCCGCGACATACAGGGCAGTCGTGTTCACCCATTTTTTGCTCAATTTCTCTGCGAGAATAATCGCTTGAGGTTTCTTTATAGCGTCGTTCAAGGTTGTTTATTACACCCTCAAATTCGGCATAATATTCGCCGCCGCCCCAATCGGTATTACGTACAAACTTTATTTTTTCGCCCTTTGTGCCGTACATAATAACATCTTTTGCTTTGTCGGGCAAATCTTTATATGGTGTATTTATATCAAAGCCATAATGTTTAGCAAGTCCTTTAAAATACATTAAAGCCAAAGTGTCTTGATTTTCGCCGTTCCAGGCACCGCCGCAACCCCAGCCCATAGCATGTATTGCCCCTTGAGGCAAAGACAATGATGGGTCGGGCACAACAAGCGATTCTTCAACCTTCATCAAAAATCCAAGTCCGCTGCAGTTTGGACAAGCGCCCATAGGATTGTTAAAAGAAAACATTGTAGGCGTAAGTTCGCCAATGCTGATACCGTGATCTTCACAAGCATAATTTTGCGAAAAATGCAGTTCTTCATTATCGGTCACAACCGTCAAAAGTCCTGCCGAAAGACTTATTGCCATCTCAACGCTGTCAGTTAATCTTGATTTTATCGAATCCGACATAACAAGCCTATCCACAACCACTTCGACTGTGTGTTTTTTGTTTTTATCAAGTTTTATATCTTCATCTAAATCGTAAATAATGCCATCAATACGAACACGCACATACCCCGACTTCTGTGCGGCTTCTAATTCTTTTTTGTGTTCGCCCTTGCGGTTTATAACAACCGGAGCTAAAATTTGCAATCTTGTCCCCTCTCCGATTTCACAAATGCGGTCAACAATTTGGTCAACCGACTGACCGGAAATCTCTTTGCCGCAGACAGGACAATGCGGAATGCCCGTTCTCGCAAAAAGCAGGCGCATATAGTCATAAATTTCGGTTACCGTACCCACAGTTGAACGTGGGTTTTTTGAGGTTGTTTTCTGGTCAATGGATATTGCAGGTGATAAACCCTCAATCATATCAACGTTTGGTTTTTCCATTTGTCCTAAAAACATACGGGCATACGATGAAAGCGACTCTACATAGCGGCGCTGTCCCTCGGCATATATGGTATCAAAAGCAAGTGAAGACTTGCCCGAACCCGAAAGACCTGTAAAAACCACCAGTTTGTCACGTGGGATGTCAAGATCAATATTTTTAAGGTTGTGCTCTTTAGCACCTCTGACTGTTATTTTATCAAGAGCCATTATTGTTTTTCCTCTTTTAGTTTTGCTATTCTATCTCTTAAGTATGCCGCTTGCTCAAACTCCAACATAGCGGCTGCCTGCTTCATTTGTTTTGAAAGCCTTGCAATAAGCTCTGCCTTATCTTTTGCCGAAAGTTTTCCATCCGTTGCATCGTCAACCCTCTTACCCATTGCAATAACGTCACGAATTTCCTTTATGACCGTCTTGGGCACAATACCGTTTTGGCGGTTATATTCTTGCTGAATTGCACGACGCCGCTCGGTTTCGGTTATGGCATATTCCATTGACGGCGTTACCGTATCGGCATACATAATAACACAACCCTCGGCGTTACGTGCCGCACGTCCGATGGTTTGTATCAGCGACGTGCCGCTACGCAAAAAGCCCTCTTTATCAGCATCAAGTATTGCCACAAGAGAAACTTCGGGTAAATCAAGACCTTCTCGCAACAAATTTATACCGACAAGTACGTCAAATTTGCCTTGACGTAAATCTCGTATAATCTCCATACGCTCAACCGCATCAATGCCGTGATGCATATAGCGCACCTTAATATTAGCTTCTGCCAAAAAGTCGGTCAACGCTTCTGCCATTTTTTTGGTTAAGGTGGTTACAAGCACACGCTCGTTCTTTGCAGTACGCAAATTAATTTGCGAAATCAAATCGTCAATTTGACCTTCAACAGGCTTAACAATAATTTGCGGGTCAACAAGTCCCGTAGGTCTGATAACCTGCTCAACAATTTGTGACGCTTTTTGTTGTTCCAACTCACCGGGTGTTGCAGAAACAAACACCACCTGGTTGAGTTTTGAATAAAACTCATCAAAATCAAGCGGTCTGTTGTCATAAGCACTCGGCAATCTAAAGCCATAGTCAACAAGGTTTTTCTTTCTTGCCTTATCGCCGCCATACATACCACGTGCTTGGGGCAACGATACGTGCGACTCATCCACAAACAAGACAAAATCATCTGGGAAATAGTCAATCAAGGTAAACGGTTTGCTTCCGGGCGGACGGCGCGACAACACTCTTGAATAGTTTTCAACACCCTTGCAAGTGCCAATCTCACGCAACATTTCAATATCATAATCAGTACGCTGACGTATGCGCTGCGCCTCAATCAATTTGCCCTGCTCGGTGAAAACTTTAACCTGCTGCTCCATCTCGGCGCGAATTTCTTCTAGCGCATCAGCCATTTTATCGGGCGGCACAATGTAGTGGGAAGCGGGATAAATTGCAACATGAGGCACCGTCATTTTTGCCTTGCCCGTAACCACGTTAATTTCGCTTATGCGGTCAATTTCGTCGCCAAAAAACTCAATACGCAAAGCCGTATCGTTAGCGTAAGCGGGAAAAATCTCAACCACATCGCCACGCACACGAAATTTGTTTCGTGTAAAATTTACGTCGTTGCGCTCATATTGCAAATCAACCAAGCGGCGAAGCAGACGGTCACGCTCCATGTGCATACCGTTGCGCAGTGATATAACCATACTGCGATAATCAATAGGGTTACCAAGACTGTATATACAAGAAATTGAAGCGACAATAATAACGTCTCTGCGCTCGGACAACGCACAGGTTGCCGAGTGTCTCAATTTGTCAATCTCGTCATTAATTGACGAGTCTTTTTCGATGTAAGTATCAGTTCCCGGAATATAGGCTTCGGGCTGATAATAGTCGTAGTATGAAACAAAATATTCCACCGCATTCTCAGGGAAGAATTCGCGGAACTCCGAACACAGTTGTGCGGCGAGGGTTTTGTTGTGAGCGAGAACGAGGGTCGGACGGTTCACTTTTTCGATAACGTTTGCCATTGTAAAGGTTTTACCCGAACCGGTAACACCCAGCAAAACCTGTTCTTTATCGCCACGTTCCAAACCCGCCACAAGTTTTTCAATGGCTTGCGGCTGGTCGCCTGTCGGCTTATAGTTTGATACTAATTTAAACTTGTCCGCCATATTCTCACTCCTCTCTTTTTCATTATTTTCTATTCAAGGCTCCCTTGTAAATGGAGGCTATGTATTACATAGATTTATTTTAACAATTCGGGGAATTTATAGGTTGCAAGTACGGCGTTATCTTTATTATACACATAAATCGTCGTGCCAACATTATAATTACAGTTCATATACTGATAGAAGGTTGCCTGTAATCCCGAAAGCGAAATATAAATGTCAAAACCGTCGTCAAAATTGTCAAGCGTATCGTATTTGGTATAAATTTTTATATTATTATATCCATCATCGGTTTCAATTTTTGAAAACCAGACGTTATTACTGTATTCATATACAACCGCATTAACAGCGCTTTTAGCGGTGAGCAAAAATTTGTGATAATCATTATACGTCACCGTATAAGTAGCCGAGCCATCGGCGTTTTTTGTAACGCTTGTAAATTTATAAATATTGGCTTCCTTATCGGTCAGTTTGTAATCATAATTGGGCTCTGTTTTCTGCAAAAGCCACTTTGGTATTGTAATGCTGACAGTTCCGTCCTTTGCAACCGAAATATTGTTATCCTTATCGGTTGGCTGTTTAAAAGTATTATCGCCGCCCAAAGAATTTGTATTGGCAATTACAGAAGAATCACTCTCCGTTGATGAACTGCTTTGTTGATTGTCGGTGTTATCAACCGCCCCGTTATTTTCCACCCTCGAAGATATGACACTTTGAATGGTCGATGAGTTCTCGGCATTGCCATAATCAATTGGATTTTTAATTACATAAACCACATAAATAACTAACGCTATTGCCGCCACCGAGCCCAAAAAAATTTGCAAAACTCGCTTTATGCCTATCGGTGCTTTGGTTTGGCAGTTGGGACAAACCTTCATACCTTTTTCATATCTATATTCACAATTTTTGCATTTAATCATATCTCTCATAATAACAGTTCCCTTTACATAACCATATTTTTACACTCTTTTGAGAACATCAACCGCATTATTCCAAAAAATATCTTCAACCGTTTTTTCATCAAGTCCACGCTCAAGCAAACGCTTTGCAATTTTGGGATAATCTTCAATGCCTTTAAAACCTTTTGGCATAGTATCAATGCCGTCAAGGTCGCCGCCAAGAGAAATGTGCTTAGCTGTGGAATCAAGCTGTAAAAAATGAAATATATGGTCACAAACGGTATCAACGTCGGCATCCTTGCCGAGAAAATCTTTATAAAGATTTATACCGACCGTACCGTTTATTTCACATATTGCTAAAAACATATCGTCTGTAATATTACGTTTATGAGAGCATACCGCACGGCTATTTGAATGGGTTGCAACAATGGGTGCATTTGTTATATCAATAATATCCCAAAAGCCCTCGTCACTTATATGGCTGACATCAACTATCATTCCAAGACGCTGTGCCTCTTTAACATATTCACGACCAAGCTGTGTTAGTCCACCGCCCGTAGCGTTCGAGCCGGTGAGAACATTTTGTTCGTTCCAACCCAAAGTTGTAAACAAAAAGCCTTTTTTACGCAAATCTTCAAGCCTTGCGGGGTCAAAACCAAAACCGCAAGGGCCCTCTATTGTTAAAATCGCCGACATAAAACCGTCTTTTTTGTTTTGCTCAATGTCATCGGCACAAAAGGCTTGACGTATTACGTTGCTATTCATCTCAACCTGTGATAAAACAGCGTTCATTTTATTATAAAACAAGGTTTCAACGTCATCTGCAAGGTCAAAGGTTGTAAAACAAGCAAAGCATTGCGCATACCCCGAAAATGCAGATGCACGTTCAAGATCAATATGTGCGTTATTGCTTTTAAGTTCACATTTCGGTTTGCCGCCTTTTCCTATAAGTTCGTTAGCCGTATCACAATGCAAATCAAAAACAGGAAAGCTCATATTCTCGCCTCTTGAAACTTTTTCTTTATATTATATCATTATTTTTTATATAAGTAAATATAACTTTTAGCGCACTTTTTTAAATTTTCTCTTTTAAATATCAAGATTTTATATTATACTGTACTTGTATTATTTTTAGGGGTGATATTATGCCGAAAGCAAAAAGTTCTAATCTACACGACGGACACCGAGAGCGGCTTCGCACACGTTTGCTTGCAAGCGGTATTGACGATTCTATCCCCGACCACGAGATTATTGAATATTTGCTTACATTGACCATTCCTCGTCACGATACAAACGGTATTGCTCACCGTCTTATTGACACTTTTGGCTCACTTAACGGTGTAATGGACGCAGATATTGATGACCTTATAAAACGCGGCAAGGTAACCAAAAATACTGCAGTGCTTATTAAAATGATTATGCCGATTTCACGTGCATATACCGCACGCTCAACAAAAGGCAAATCCGTGTTATCATCAATAAAAGAAATTGGGCCATACGTTCACTCGCTTTATGCGGGTTATGACAAAGAGGTTATTTCTCTTTTGCTGTTAAGCGAAAGCGGTCAGGTTATACGAATGGAAACCTTGTCGCAGGGTGATGTAAACTCTGCAAACGTCAGCATAAAAACCATTGCCGACAAAGCCTTGCGGGGCGGTGCAACGGCTGTTGCCCTCGTGCACAACCATCCGGGCGGACTTGCTTTGCCGTCTATGGAAGATATTACCGTAACAAAAGAGGTACGTCTTGCGCTTTCACATCTTGGTATTAAACTTGTTGACCACGTTATTATCGCAAACGATACTTATTTATCTCTTGCTTGTAGCGAAAGGTTTTCAAAGGTGTTTTAATGAAAAGTTTTGTTGTTGGAAAAAACGATGCAGGACAGCGTATGGACCGCTTTATTACAAAGGCGGCTCCCACCCTGCCTGCCGCTTTAATGCACAAGTATATTCGCAAAAAATATATAAAAATTGACCGCAAACGTTGCGAAGCGGGTACAAGATTGCAAGAGGGCAGCGTTATTGAGATGTATATCCCCGATGAGTTTTTTGTGCAAAAAGAACCCGAATATGATTTTTTGCACGCATCCAAAAACCTAAACGTTGTTTATGAGGACGAAAACATAATTCTTATAGACAAGCCTCAAGGCTTACTTGTACACCCCGATGACCGCGAATTCCGCGATACGCTTATTGCTCGCATTCAGCGTTATTTATACGAAAAGGGCGAGTTTGACCCAAAATTAGAAAACAGTTTTCGCCCCGCCCTTGCAAACCGCATCGACCGCAACACAGGCGGCATTGTTATTGCTGCAAAAAACGCCGAGGCTTTACGTATTTTGTGTGACAAAATCAAATCCCGCGAATTAACAAAAAAATATCTTGCGGTTGTGCACGGCACACCTAAAAAGCGTGAGGACACCTTAACAGATTATCTGCTCAAAGATGCCGATAACAATCAAGTGTATATAAAAAACCGCGCTACTGGCGGCGCGGCTGAATCGATAACACATTATAAAGTTATAAAAAGCAAAAACAATCTTTCACTTTTGGATGTAACCATCCTTACGGGACGCACCCACCAAATAAGAGCGCAAATGGCGGCGGCGGGTCATCCCCTGCTTGGAGACGGCAAATACGGCAAGACGGGTAACGCCGCATCAATGGGCTACAAACGCCAAGCTCTTTATTCTTACCTTTTAGGATTTGAATTTAAAACACCCGCCGGTCAGCTTGAATATCTTAACGGGCGAGTGTTTAAGGTTAAAGAATGTTGGTTTGCAAAAGAACTGTTCAATTACGATATTAAAGATTAATCTCAATAGTTTTGCCAGACGGCTTATACTCTCTGTATTTAACACCGGCGGAATCAAGCATCTTTTTAGAGGCTATGGTTGCGGCGGTGTTGCTATATTTATCGCTCATATAAACAACTTCCGATATGCCAGACTGAATAATGGCTTTAGCGCACTCGTTGCAAGGGAAAAGCGAAACGTAAATTCTGGCACCCTTTAAACTGCCCAATCCATAGTTTAATATTGCATTAAGTTCGGCATGACACACAAACATATATTTTGTGTCAAGGTCACCGCCCTCGCGTCCCCAAGGAAACTCGTCATCGTCACAACAATGAGGCATTCCGTTATAGCCTACCGACAAAATTTTATTTTCCTGGCTTACAATACAAGCACCAACTTGTGTTGAAGGGTCTTTGCTACGCTGTGCCGAAAAAACGGCAATACCCATAAAATATTCGTCCCAAGAGATATAATCTGTTCTTTTCATAATTAAGTTCTCCTTAATTTTATAATAATTTAAGCAACTGTGCAGGATGCGAAATTGTTGTTTTTGCGCCTGCCGCTTTTAATTCTTCTTGGCTTCGAAATCCCCACAGCACACCAACAGGGTATGCGCCGCTGTTTTTGGCTGTTATAATATCCACATCAGAATCACCCACGAAAAGACACTCGCAAGGCTGTACACCAAGTTCCTTCATTGCAAGATGTGTTAGGGTTGGGTCGGGCTTTGTAGGCATATCATCACGCTGACCGTAAACCTTGCAAAAGCCTGTTCCCAAAAGCTTATTTACAACAGCGTCAGCCATTGGCTGTGCCTTGTTTGTGACAATGGCTATTTTTATATCCTTAGCTTTAATTTGTTCAAGCATATCTGCAACGCCGTCATAAAGCTTTGTTCTGTCACAATAATGTGCTCCGTAATACTCTATAAACTGTTTTTTAAAATTTTGTATATTGTCTTGGTTTCTATCACTTTCGGGCAAAATTCGTTCAATCAGTTTTGCAATGCCGTTGCCCACAAAAATTTTGTAGCGCTCGGTTTTATGAGTATCGTATCCGTTTTGTTCTAAAACATAATTAGCACCAAAAGCCAAATCCTCAAGTGTGTCGGCTATCGTGCCGTCGAGGTCAAACAAAACTGCTTTTATCATAAAAAACTTCCTTAAATTACAAAATAATACATCTGTATATTAACATCTTTTACGGCATTATTCAAGTAAAAGCAGAGATGTTATGAAATATAATTAATATTTTTTTAAAAAAAACTTGAAATTATAAATGTTTTCTGTTATTATATCTTTTGCTATTGACTATAAAAGGAGGTGCAGACGCATGGCAAAATGTGATATCTGCAGCAAGGAAGTTACTTTCGGCATTAAGGTTTCTCACTCACATCGCCGTTCAAACCGCACTTGGAAGCCCAACGTAAAACGTGTTAAGGCAATCGTTAACGGTACCCCCAAACATATTAATGTTTGCACCCGTTGCCTCCGTTCAGGTAAGGTTACCAGAGCTGTTTAATCAACTTTTAATTGCAAAAAATTATCCGTTCTCATTTTCGAGAACGGATTTTTTGTTTTTATTTAACCTTTAATTTTTTCTCTTCGCCCTTAAGCAAACGCTCTATATTATCCTTATGCTTTATTATTATAAGCGAGCCCACTGCTAATATAAGCAAGAACAATATCCAATCATTTTGAGGCACTTTGAATTTTATAAAAGCAGTAATAAGTGCGACAACAACAGCTGTGATTGAAGAAACTGAAATAATGCGTGTTGCCAAAAAGACAATGCCGAAAGCCACAAGACAGGTTGCTGCTGCCAAAGGACAGCAATAAATTAAAACGCCAAGACCAGTCGCAACACCCTTGCCGCCTTTAAACTTAAAATAAAGCGGAAAAACGTGTCCCAACTGACAAACAAGTCCACAACCCCACGCACCGTAAATAGCAATATCAGCACCTGCAATAGCAAAAAGCTGATAACCTATAAAGCAAGCCACTACACTTTTAAGTGTATCGCAAACAAAGGTGAGTAATCCAGGCACAAATCCTGCAACGCGCATAACATTAGTCATTCCCGCATTGCCACTGCCATAATCTCTAACATCCTTTTTGGTGAACAGTTTGCCAAAAATCACCGCAAAGCTGATGCTGCCTAGCAAATACGCCAAAACTACTGCAACTATTGTATATAACATAATTTTTGCTTCCTTTCTGTTTGCTTATTTTGAGTCGCTGTTGCGCTCCCTTATTATAAACCTGACAGGTGTACCCTCCAGACCGAAAGCCGAGCGAATGCAGTTTTCAAGATATCTTTGATAAGAAAAATGAAACAACTCTGCTTTGTTGCAAAAGCAAACAAATGTTGGCGGTTTGGTTGACGCCTGAGTCATATAATATATGCGCAGTCTTTTGCCCTTGTCGGTAGGCGGCTGTGTCTTTGCCGTTGCATCTGCCAACAAGTCGTTAAGCATACCGGTAGAAATGCGCATAGTATTTTGATTGTAAACGTATTTTATAAGTTCAAATAAACGTTCTATTCTCTGCCCTGTTTTCGCCGAGATAAAAATTATTGGTGTAAAAGACATAAACGAGAAGTCTTTCATCAGTTGTTTACGGTAACCATCCATAGTATTACCGTTTTTTTCAACTAAATCCCATTTATTTACAGCAATTATACAAGCCTTGCCCTGATCAAGAGCCAAGCCCGCAACCTTTGAATCTTGTTCGGTAAAGCCTTCGGTTGCATCAAGCATAATAACGCAAACATCCGAGCGTTCGACAGCCATATTGGCACGCAAAACGCTATATTTTTCAATATTATCATCAACCTTACTTTTACGGCGCAAACCTGCAGTATCAATAAAATTGAAGTTACCGTACTTGTTTTTAACAGCGGTATCTATTGCATCACGGGTTGTACCCGCAATATTAGATACAATAACCCTATCCTCGCCCGAAATTTTATTAACAAGCGAAGATTTACCCGCATTAGGTTTACCTATAACCGCAACGTTTATAAGGTCTTCCTCATCTTCTTCAAAAAAGCTTGAATCAATGTGAGAATAAACCTCATCCATCAAGTCGCCCGTGCCGTGTCCGTGAACAGATGAAACAGCAATAGGGTCACCAAGACCGAGATTATAAAACTCATAAATCTCGGCAGGAGCAGCACCTATGCCATCGCACTTGTTAACGCACAAAACAACAGGTTTACCGCTTTTGCGAAGCATAACTGCAATATCGCTGTCAGCCGCAGTAATGCCCGAACGAATATCGGTAACAAAGATAATAACCTGAGCCGAATCAATAGCAAGTTGTGCTTGCGAACGCATTTTAGACAATATAATATCATCTGTATCAGGCTCAATACCGCCGGTATCAATCATCATAACCTTTTGTCCGCGCCACTCAACGTCACCATATATACGGTCGCGTGTAACACCGGGGGTATCATCCACTATTGAAAGACGCTTACCTATTAACTTGTTAAACAGTGTGGATTTACCTACATTAGGACGTCCTACAACCGCAACAATCGGTTTTGCCATTATAATTTCTCCGTTTTCTATAATTTACCGCACAGTCCGTTAATAAGACCTGTGCCACTTTGTTCTACAACTGTAATTTTAACCTTAAGTGCCTTAGCAATATCCTTAACTGAAACATCATCAAGGAATAAGCCGTTGCCTTGACGAAGCATACAGGCAGGCACAAGCAATTCTTTAGGCAGTTTTTTATCTTTTAACTGATTAATAATGTCATTGCCCGTAACAAGCCCCGCAACCGTTATTGTGTGTCCAAAACGGTCGTTTTTTATTGCAAAGACCTCACACTCAAGATTATGCCATTTTCTTTTTGCGGTGTCAACTATATTTGTGATAATATCTTGCGCCGCAACACCTGTTATAACACCAACGCTTCTTTTACGTCTGGGCGGCTTTGCAACCAAAAGTTGCGCATTCGCCTCGCTGTTTGTCAAAGAGCAAAGTCCCACGCCGTTTTCAAGCTGCAAAAAGTCACCGTAAAACTCGGCATCGGGTATCTTTCTGTTCGCCAACAAATAAAACTCATCGGCAGCATAAAAACGTCTTTTTTTGCCGTCAAAAAAGCTGTCAACAATATCTATAATCTGCCCCGCCGTAATTGCATCATACTGCTTTAATTTAGGCAAATTTTCTCTGTGCTTGGTAAGACCGACAGGCACAACCGAAACACACTCAACACACTCAAGCCTTGCAAGGTCCGAGAGTGAACGTACAAGTTCCTCGCCATCATTTATACCGGGACAAGCAACAATTTGGCAGTTCATACTAATCCCTGCATGGTTGAGCTTATCCATAATCTTTAATGCCTCTCCTGCGTTTTTATTGCGCATCATTTTAACACGCAGTTCGGGATTGGTGGTGTGTACCGAAATGTTTACAGGTGATATGTGCATTTTTATAATACGGTCAACCTCGGTTGAGGTGAGGTTTGTAAGCGTAACATAGTTACCAAATAAAAAAGACAGGCGTGAATCGTCATCCTTGAAATATAAACTTTTTCGCATACCTTTCGGCATTTGGTCAATAAAACAGAAAACACAATTATTCTGACAGCGACGATGCTTATCCATAAGATATGTGTCAAACTCTAATCCCGCATCATTTGTACAGTCAAGTTGAACAGTAAAATTTTGACCGTTACGCTCAAATTCAAACGTACAGTCTTGTGTATCAGCAAAAAAGCGATAATCAAGCACGTCGTTAATTTCGCTCAAATTGACACTTATAAGCTTGTCCCCCGCTTTAACACCTGCTTTTTTCGCAATGCTGTGTTTTTGCACCGATTTAACAATTACCGCCATAATACACCCCTTAACTTAAAGAAAAAAGCAGAGGATTAAACTCCTCTGCCGTTGCAGGTTAAAAATATTAGTCTTCTACCTTAACTACCTGACGGTCACCGTAATAGCCGCAGGCTTTGCAAAGGCGGTGCGGTCTTGTATATTCACCGCAACGTGAGCATTTAACCAGCGTAGGAGCCTCAAGTTTCCAGAGGTTTGAACGTCTTTTATCACGTCTTGCTTTTGATGTTTTTCTCTTCGGTACTGCCATACAGGGCACCTCCCTTTATTTTTGCAAAGTTTTTGACATTATTCCTCGCCGCAGCCGCAATCGGCTTCATTAAGGTTTTTGCCGCAGCTTGGGCAAATGCCTTTGCAGGAATCATCACATAAATGTTTGATGGGTAGGTTAAGAACAATTTCTTCAAAGCAGGATTGGTAGAGATCAAGCTTCATATCTTCAAGCAAGAGCTTGTCATCATCAGCTTGATTGGACAACTCGTCCACCAAAATTCTGTCAATTTTAATAACATAAGTTCTGGTGCAATCTGCCGCACACCTGTCACAAGGTGCGTCGTACTCGACTGTCACATCTGCCTGCATACTGACTACGCCTGCACGATTACCTATTGTTCCGTTAACGGCAACCGGTTTTTTAAGCGGACAATCACCTCTCAAGGTTTCGTCGCTGTAATCCAGTGCATAGTCCAATGGGATACTGGAACCCTTTTCTCTAAAAACTGATTTTAAGTCCAGAATCAAATAACCACCCCAAAGTCACAAAGTACATTATATATAATGCGTTTTATTTTGTCAAGAAAATATTTACATATACATTAATGCTTTTTTGTATTATTTTCTCGTTTTCTCTCAATTACACCCTCAAGCCAACCTTTTTTGTTAACCAAAACAAGCGTAACCGCTGCCGCAACCATAAGCAGTATAGGTATAACAATTAAAAATTTAACTATATCAGAAAGACTTAATATGTTCTTTTTTACAGGCTTTTGTGTTTGCCAAGATTCTTCTTGGTTTGTTTCAACCTTTTGGGAAGACGCTTCGGTTTTGCTTGACGGTTGCTCTAACGAAGAGATTTCAAGCTGTGAAGACGACTGATTTTGTGAGCTTGACTGTTCTTTTGAAGAATTTTGATATTCTGAAGAAGATGCAAACTCCACTAAGACCGAACCTGACGACACTTCTGAACTTGACTGTTGAACAGAAGAGTCTTTCTCACCACTATCAATACTACTGTATAAATCGTCAGGCTGAGAAGTATCATTTTCAGCCACAGCAAAGAACCCGGCAAAACACATACAAAGCGTTAAAACAACACACAACACAACTGCCGCAATTTTCTTAATTTTCAATTTCGGCCACCCTTTGCATTAATATGCCTTACCCCAGTAAAGCATTTTGGTTGCGGGTTTGCCGCAATGAACACAAACACCCTCTTGGCCCTGTTGGTCAAGCGGTGCACAGCGTGAGGTTACGCCTGCTTTTTCTTTTAGTGCATCCTCGCACTCTCTGCAACCGCACCACATAGCCTTTATGAAACCGGGTTTTGTATTTGCGACCTCAATCATCTCATCAAGAGTTTTTACCTCATAGGTCATTGTTTCTCTACGCTCTAACGCTTTGTTATACATGTTTTTCTGTATAGCATCAAGCATATTCTCAATTTCGCTCTCAAGATTATCAAGGCTTACAACTGTCTTTTCACCATTATCACGTCTTACCAAAACACAGTTGTTGTTTTCAATATCACGGGGACCAAGCTCCAAGCGAAGCGGAACACCCTTCATTTCATATTCGGCAAATTTCCAACCGGGCGACTGGTCAGAGACATCAATTATTGCTCTGCAAACCTTTTTGGCGCGTTCAAATACTTCTTGAGCCTTCTCAACAACGCCTTGCTTGTGTGAAGCGATTGGAACAACAACCAACTGCTTGGGAGCAATTTTAGGCGGCAAAATCAAACCGCTATCGTCGCCGTGAGTCATAATAATCGCACCTATAAGACGTGTTGTAACGCCCCATGAGGTCTGGAAAGGATGAACAAGTTTGTTATCCTTATCTGCATAAGTTATATCAAATGCTTTTGCAAAACCATCGCCAAAATAATGTGATGTACCTGCTTGCAAAGCCTTACCATCGTGCATCAACGCTTCAACAGCATATGTGTCTTCTGCACCTGCAAAGCGTTCTTTTTCGGTTTTAACACCCTTAACAACAGGCATTGCAAGATATTCTTCCATAAACTTTGCATAAACATTAAGCATACGTACAGTTTCTTGCCTTGCTTCTTCGGCTGTTGCGTGAATAGTGTGACCCTCCTGCCACAAAAACTCTCTTGAGCGCAAGAAAGGACGTGTGGTTTTTTCCCAACGTACAACGCTGCACCACTGGTTATAAAGTTTAGGCAAATCACGGTAAGATTGGATTACGTTTTTATAATGGTCACAAAAAAGAGTTTCTGAGGTGGGGCGTACACACATACGCTCCTCCAATTTTTCACTTCCGCCGTATGTAACCCAAGCAACCTCGGGAGCAAAACCTTCAACGTGGTCTTTTTCTTTTTGAAGAAGACTTTCGGGTATAAACATAGGCATATACACGTTTTCGTGGCCTGTTTCTTTAAACATTCCGTCAAGCACAGACTGAATGTTCTCCCATATTGCATAACCGTAAGGACGTACAACCATACAGCCCTTTACGCTTGTATAATCAATAAGTTCTGCTTTAAGCACAACGTCAGTGTACCATTTTGCAAAATCTTCTTCCATTGAAGTTATTGAGCTAACCAATTTTTCCTTAGCCATTGTTACTTATCCCCGTTCTCTAACGATTTACGTTATATTATATTTTATATTATATTGATTTTCAAGTGGGTTTTACATTAAATATATACCCGATTTAAGCCTCACAAGTTCATATCCGCCAATATTAAAATATTGATAAACAGGCTCATCAAATGCGGCATATTCTTCAAGCATAAAACTGTCAAGTTCAATTCTGTATAATTTTTTATCAGCATTTGAACAAATAGTCATTTTATTGTTTGCAAGCCACATGCCTTCGGGCGCCAAAAAAGCAGGTTGTTCACCGCCGCCTATGCGAAGCTCACTTTTCATCGTGACTGCATTATATTTTATTATTGCGTTTGCATTGCTGTAAGCAACCCAAAATTTTCTGCCCACAACAGTAAGCCCTGTTGGCGTAGCATCACCAAGATTAAGGTTGCCTTTCCATTTTGTTTTAAGTTCTGTATCAAACAAAACAGCGTCGCCTTTTTTAGAAAGCACTATGAGTTCGCCGTTTGAAAGGTATGCCGCGAAACAGGTTACGGGATTATCGCATTTTTTTACAATATGGTCGCTGTCGTCACCGAATTTTTGAGCAAAATAATCTTCCTGTGAAACGGTACTTACACGTCCATCATCAAAATTTACAATTTTATAGCCGTTAATAACACCAGTTTTTGTATCACAAAAGGACACCATTATACCTTTTGGCAATGGCAACATATTAACAACACTTTGGTCAAATATTTTTTCCACGACAAAGCCCCCTTTTGCAACAATAAACTTATTTTACTACAAATATTATGTGTGGTCAATTATAAGTTTTTAAGCAATCCCTTATCAATCAAATTTTGTGCCGCACGCAAAACACCTATATGTGAAGCCTCAAAAACCGTTCCGCCCTGGCACCAAACGGCATAAGGTTCTCGCAAAGGTGCGTCTGCCGAAAGTTCAACCGAAGCGCCAAGCGTAAAAGCGCCTGCCGCCATAATAATTTTATCGTCATATCCTGGCATATCCCAAGGCTCAGGTATTGCATCGCTGTCAACCGGTGAGCCGGATTGTATGCCCTGACAAAAAGCAATCAAGGACTCGCTGTTTTCAAGCAGTAAGCATTGAATAATGTCTGCCCTCTCATCATCACATTTGGGAGTAACTTCATAACCAAACTGTTCGAAAAGCGCCGCCGTAAACACTGCCGTCTTTAAGGCTTGAGCAGTAACGTGTGGTGCTAAGAAAAGGCCCATATACAGTTCTCTTGAATGTCCCAGCGTTGCACCAATTTCTTTTCCTACACCGGGTGCGGTAAGTCGGTTTGCACATTTTTCAACAAGGTCACGCCTACCCGCAATATATCCTCCCGTTGGTGCAATTCCACCACCGGGATTTTTAATTAATGAACCTGCAATCAAATCGGCCTTTGTGGGCTCAATCTCACATACAAACTCGCCATAACAGTTATCAACAATAACAAAAATTTCACTACAAACCTCTTTAACTTTTATGGCAATATCATCAACCTGCTGTGCAGTCAGCGAATCACGCAAAGAATATCCGCGTGAACGCTGGATGTAAACGGCCGAGAACTTGTCTTTTTCCAGCATATTAATCGCAGCATCAATATCAACGCTGCCGTCGGCTTTAAGTTCAATCGTTTCCCATTCAATACCAAATTCAGTCAAAGAACCGTCTGTTTTTCTATCCTTACCGATAACACCAATAAGCGTATCATAAGTTTTTCCTGTAACACATAACACCTTCATACCGGGGCGCAAAACACCAAACAGCGCTACCGTAAGAGTATGTGTGCCCGACATAAAGTTATGTCTTATAATACTGTCTTCAACACCAAAACAGTCTGCCAGAACACGCTCTAAGTTATCTCTGCCCATATCGCCATATCCATAACCTGTTGTTCCTGCAAAATGCGCTTCTCTAACTTTATTATCAATAAATGCTTTAAGCATTTTTTCTTGGTTGTGCTGTGCAATTTTATCAATGCGGCAAAAAGCATCTTTGCATTTTTTTAATGCTTTTTCATCCGCTCTAAGTAATTGCTTACTAAACTCAAAAAACTTACTCATAATATCTCCTGACTGGGCGCGCCATAAACCGCATCGCCCACTTTTTCAAACCCCATACTTTCATAAAAGCCTATTACCCTGTTTGTGCAACCGACATATACATTGCGTTTGCCCAAATGCTCACAAAAAAGCATAACCGCCTTTTTGCCAAGACCTGTACCGCGAAAATCTCGTCTTACTGCAACACCGTTTATAAAAGCATCTGTATCTAATACGTTAAAGCTCACACAACACGCCCTGTCCTCAATCAAAACACCATATGCAGCCTTTCTTCGCCAACGCAAAGAAAAATCGGCCGCAAAGGGTTCATATTCACCTGCATTTATATCACCATCTTCACCTTGCTTTAAAGCATTGTGAATTTGTTTAGTGCTAAATGGCGGATATTTTTCTAAAACACCACACTCGCTTGTGCCGGTGCGCTTCATAATATTAACCTGTTTATGTACGGCAATATCAAGCGTTTTAGCAAGTTGCAAACTACAAAAAACATCTGTGCACATAAATTGCAAAAAAGCTTTTAGTTCTGCAACATCAGACACATCACCAAAAAGCACCGCCGTAGTATCAAGGCGGCTTATTATAAGCCTACCCTGCTGTGTGCTTTGCTCATATAACGCATACCCGTCCATACCGCAATACGCTTTATGGGTTGCAATAATTCTTATCTGCTCAGGACAATAAATTTTGTCAAATTCGGGCAAATTAGTTATTTGTTTAATCATTTAAGCAAATCACCATTAGACAATGCATTAAGCATTTTTACTGCAAGTTCTCTTGCACCGTATATATCATTCACATTGCACATATTCGAAGGTGAATGAATATATCTGCAAGGTACAGAAATAGAAACGGTAGGCACACCACAATTAGAAGTGTGTATAACACCCGAATCATTACCACCTGCAACTGCCAATTTTGGCTGACATTTTATACCGCTGTCCATTGCATAATCAAACAATTTTTTATCATAAAGCGTCAAACGGTCCATAAACGAGACAACAGGACCGTCACCCAAAACACAAACCTGCTTTGTGGGTTCAACGTCAGCAACATCCAACGCTGTTGTTGCCTCAAGCACTATTGCGCCGTCGGGATTTATAATGAATGCACTCGTCTTCGCACCGCCCTGCCCCACTTCTTCCTGTACGCAAAAAGATGCCGTAAAAATGGGCAGACTATCGTCTTTAAGCATATCAATAATAATTGCGACACCAATGCGGTCATCAAGCGCCTTTGCTTTAATGCAATCGCCAAGTTTCGCATACCGACTGCACATTACACCCGTATCGCCGGGTTTTACAAGTTTTAAGGTTTCTTCTTTACTGCTTGTACCAAAATCAATATACAAATCTGACATTGATACAGGCTTTGCAAACTCGTCATTTCCTAAAAAGTGAACAGGCTTTGTCATAACAACGCCAAAAACACCGTTAACATCAATTTTTGTTGATGCTATAATGGCAGGTTCAATACCACCCACACAGTTAAAACGAGCAAATCCGTCTTGGGTTATATTGGTAATAATTATTCCAACCTCGTCCATATGGGCATCTATCATAATATTTTTTTGTGGTTTTTTACCACGTTTTTTTGTAGCAATAATTGAGCCTAGTGGTGTAATTGAAATCTCAGCATAATCTTTAATTTGCTCAATAACAAATTGACGCACCTTATCTTCTGCGCCAGACGGTCCGTTTATGTTACAAAGTTGCTCTAAAAGATTAATCATTTAAAACACCTCCGCTTAAAACAAACTTACAAAGAAGTTGTGCCGTTGCTTCAATATCCCTTACATCAACCGTTTCGTAACAGCTATGCATACTGCGCAAAGGAACAGAGAGCAAACCGCAAGGTATGCCTTTGCCTGTTTGACATATAACATCGGCATCTGTGCCTGTTTTACCCGACATAACCTCTGTGGTATGCTTAATGCCAAACTCATTTGCAAGGCAAAACAGCTTGTCCGACACTTTTTTGCAAAGCAAGGGCGAAATGCCAATCATTGTTCCGTCGCCCAGTTTTCTTGTGTTTTCAGCCGAAATATTAGGCATATTTCCAAAACTTACGTCAACTGAAACAGCGCAATCGGGCATAAGCTCAAAGGTTGCTGTCTTTGCTCCACGCAATCCAAGTTCTTCATTCCAGCTTAACAAAAAGCAAACATTATACGGCAATGTTTTGCCTTCAAGAAGTTGCGCAGTTCTTATCAGCGCCGCAACACCCGCACGGTTATCAAGCGATTTTGAGCATACAGCGTTTTCTGATGCCTTACAAGCAGTGGAATCAAAAGTGATAATATCCCCCGCTTTTACAATTTCTTTTGTTTTTTCACCAAGACCGGTGTCAACAAAAAGCGAATCCAAATCCATCGGTTTGTCATCTGCGCCTTTTAAATGTGGCGGCACACTGCCGAACACACCTTTAATTTTTTCTCTTGCGTGAATTATAACAGGCTTTGAGGGCAAAACACGTGGATCAACTTTGCCAATAGATGCAACCTTTATAAACCCTTTATCGTCAATAGATTTAACAATAAAGCCAACTTCGTCACAATGGGCTTCCAGCATTATTGTTTTATCGGATTTTCCTTTCATAACCCCCGCGGCGCAGTTGCCATAAAGGTTTTTTATTGTCATATATTGGCTAAGATAATTGCAAGCCATATCACGTGCTTCGGTTATATGTGCAATACCGCAAGACTCAGAAAGTTTGATAAGAACATCTTTTATCATAACTCGTTAACCCTTTCCTTAAAGAACTTACCTCTTTGTGCAAAGTTCGGGAAAGCATCAAAGCTTGCACACGCAGGTGATAAGGTTACAATATCACCCTTAACTGCACGGCTGTGTGAAACCTTAACCGCCTCATCAAGATTTTGTGTGAACACAATTTCAGGACATCCGTTATATTTTTCATATTCTGTTACCGCTTTTGCAATAGCGTTTGCGGTTGCGCCGCACAAAACAAGCAATTTAACCTTGTCACAAATATAAGGAGCCAAAGGCTCAAAAGGAATATGCTTATCATAACCGCCTGCAATAAGAATAACCTCTTGGTCAAACGATTTTAATCCGGCAATGGTACGTGTAGGACTTGAAGCAATAGAATCATTATAATACTTAACACCGTCAACCTCGCGCACAAACTCAATGCGATGCTCAACACCCGCAAATTCTGCTGCAACCTTTTTAATGCAGTCAAGACCAACGTAACCCCAAACGGCACAAATTGCCGCAAGATAATTTTCAACGTTATGGTCGCCCAAAATGCGAATGTCCTTGCGGTTAATTATAGGCACGTCTATACCTCGGTAAGACATATGCAAATTGCAGTTTTCGTCAAGATAGGCTCCGTTTTTAACCTTATTGGTCATTGAAAAACACATCTGCTGTCCTCGAACGTCTTTTTTAAACGACTCGGTAATTTCGTTATCTTTATTAAGAACACTGCGAGAAAATGCATTTTGGTGCAACAAAATATTTCGCTTTGCGTCAATATACTCCTGCATATCCTTATGAACGTCTAAATGATTAGGTGCAACATTTGTGACAACACAAATATCAGGGCTTTTGCGCATCGAAATAAGTTGGAATGACGAAAGCTCAACAACCGCAAAATCTTCAGGTTTCATTTTTGCAACGTCAGGCAAAAGCGGCCTACCTATGTTACCGCCAAGATGCACAGTCTTACCTGCAGCTTTAAGCATTTCGGCAATTAATGTGGTGGTTGTGGTCTTTCCGTCAGAACCTGTAACGGCAATTATGGTTGCGGGACATAAATCAAAAAAGACTTCCATCTCAGAAGTTACGGCAATGCCGTTTTTTCTTGCCTCGCACAATTCCGGCAAATAAAAACTCATACCTGGTGTGCGAAAAATAATGTCAACCTCAAGATTTTTAAGATAGTCTTCACCAAGGCACAATTTTGCACCGGCCTTTTCAATAAGGTCGGCCTGTTCGCCAATATCCTCACGACTGCGTCGGTCACAAGCAATAACCTTCGCACCTTTTTCTAAAAACTGAAGTATCAAAGGGGTATTGCTTATACCAATACCGCACATGGCAATTTTTTTACCCTCAATCTGCTGGTCAAACTGACGAAAATCCATAACTAAACTCCTTATTAAAATACTCATAATAATTATACTTATATTAGACAAAAATATCAACAATATATTTGACAAAACGAAGATTTTTTATTGTACTTTTTATTGGACACTAAATACTATAAAATAAAATCATAAAATAACATCAAAAAATACTTGACAAATTTTGAATGTTGTTGTATATTAAAATACGTAAGTCGAACAAATGTTCGCAAGGAGGAAATTATGGGTTTATCAAACATTTTATTAACCGTTGCAGAGTTCGCCGTAGGCGCTTTTATCATCTGGGGCTTTTTTAATGAAGAAAAATTTGTGCGCTTTGAACGCCGCTTGTTTGCGCGCATTCGCCGCAAGAATGTCAAACGCTCTTGCAACTGCACATATTCCGTTATTGTAGGCGGCGGCAACTGTAATAAGATTGCATAGATATTTTTATCGTTTAATTTCAAAATTATCCCCACAGGCTTTTGTAACACAAAAGTCTGTGTTTTTTTGCAAAAATTCTTGACTATTTTCTTTACAATGATTAATATTAATAAGGTAGTTTTATTTACAAAAAGGAGAAGTTTTATGAGTATTCGAATCGGTATAATGGGCTACGGCAATTTAGGCAAGGGCATTGAATGTGCCATTAAACAAAATGCCGATATGGAGCTTGTTGCTGTTTTCACTCGCCGTTCTCCTGACAGCGTTAAAATTTTGACCGATGGCGTAAAGGTTTACAGCGTCGATAAAGCAATCGAAATGAAAAGCGGAATTGATGTTTTAATTCTTTGCGGCGGCAGCGCAACCGACCTTCCTGTTCAAACACCCGAATATGCAAAGCATTTTAACGTAGTGGACAGCTTTGATACACACGCAAAAATTCCCGAACATTTTTCAAATGTTGACAGCGCAGCAAAGCAAGGCAACAACATTGCGGTTATTTCTTGCGGATGGGACCCTGGTATGTTCTCTTTAAACCGTCTTTATGCAAGCGCTGTCTTGCCGGACGGTAAAGACTACACTTTTTGGGGCAAGGGCGTAAGCCAAGGGCATTCAGATGCTATTCGCCGTATTGACGGAGTTGTTGACGCTAAACAATATACCATTCCCGTAGATGCCGCATTGCAGGCAGTTAGAAGCGGTTGTGAACCCAACCTTTCAACCCGACAAAAACACCTGCGCGAATGTTTTGTTGTTGCTGCCGACGGTGCCGATAAAGCAAAAATTGAAAACAAAATTAAAACAATGCCCAATTATTTTGCCGACTACGACACAACCGTGCACTTCATTTCGGCTGAAGAGTTAAAGCGTGACCACAGCGGCATTCCTCACGGCGGTTTTGTTATCCGCTCGGGTAAGACCGGTTGGAACAAAGAAAACAATCATATTATTGAATATAGTTTAAAACTTGATTCTAATCCGGAGTTCACCGCAAGCGTTATTGTCGCCTGCGCACGTGCAGCATACCGTATGAAAACCGAAGGCAGTACGGGTTGTAAAACAATTTTCGACATCCCGCCCGCATATCTTAGCGCCTTGCCGGACGAAACTTTAAGAAAAAATTTATTATAATCATAAAAAAATGACCGTTTTAAAAACGGTCATTTTTTCATTAATAAAACTTATTTTGCTTTTGCAATATATTCTGCCATATCGCCCAAGGTTTTGATGCTGTCAACATCTTCATCGGGAATTTCAATACCAAACTCATCTTGAACTTCCATAAACATTTCAACAATGTCTAAGGAATCAACACCAAGGTCTTCAATAAGGTTTGTGTCTGCGCAAATTGTTGCTGCATCAATATCTAATTGTTCTGAAACGATTTCTATAAGTTTTTCAAGTATCACAATAAAGTCCTCCAAATAACAAAAATGTCATATAAATAATATATGGTTATTTTATCTTTTTGTCAATATTTTATTATTACTTTTTTGCAAATATGCTTTGATTAAGCGCTAACGATATTTCTCCAACACGTGAAAAATCACAGGCATTAACATAAAAACCTTCTATTTTCGTGTGTATTTGACTTGCCAATGACATTGAAATGGCAGCCTGACTCAACATATCATCTGCAACTTTTTTATCAAAGCTTAATCTTGCTCTATGAATTTGCATAGCTTTTGTGTCGCAAAATCTTCGTGCATGAATTCGGCGGTTTTCACTGACCGGATGCATATATCTGTTTTCGCAACAAAATGCAATCTGCAACTGTGGCAGCATAACCGCATCAATACGTTTATCGGGGAAAATTGGGTCAACAGCGGTTATAACGTCGCATCCGTTATTTAATGCAATTTGTTCAATAACCGAAAGCACTTTATTTGCCGCAGCTCCATATTCGTCAGCAATAACAATTGTATTTTGGCAAAGCTTCATGGGTGTATTTTTGTGATACATCATACCCAGAGGTGTTATGGCTCGCAATCTGCAAACAAGTCTGTTTGCCTGCCTGTTTGAATTTTTTGTAATATATTCTTTTGCCAAGCGCCGTGCCGTGCGCTCCGCTTTTTGCATATCTGTGCAGCACCACTCGGTTTTATAGGCGTCTGCCAACAACTCTGCCGCCGCCGCAATATATCTTTTGGCGCGATTTGTATATGACGTTTTCTCCTCGCAAAGAGATATAATTTGTGCGCTGTCACTTCGTAGCTTTTGGGGGTCAATGCACTCACCTAAATTTACAATTTGCTCACAAACAATAGGAAACTGAGGCTCAACAACATGGGGTGCCGTTCCATCTAAAATAACGCATTTTTTGTCAGGTAAAATAACTCCGTCAAGAGAGTTTGGATCACTGCTGCAAGGGCAAAGTAAAACTTCACACTTTTGTTTTACCGCCTCGGTCGCAAGGCTCTTCATTACCGTAGATTTTCCCGTGCCGGGTCCGCCCTTTAATATGTACGCCCTATAACCCAAACGTGCGTCATAAGCGCCCGAAAAGTCTGACGAAAAACCGTCTTTTGACATAGCACCCAGAAAAAACATGGGCAATTTGCTTAATTTTATCATAAAAAGCCGCCTCCACAAAATTTTAACTTTGATACATATTATTCGGCATTAATTTTTAGGTTACTATTGAATTTTTTAAAAAATTTGTTATAATCTAATTTGCAAGCGGGTTAAACGGTCGCGGGCTGCCACACGGCAGTCTGAGGAAAGTCCGGGCACCACAGAGCAGGATAACGGCTAACCGCCGCCGAGGGCGACCTCAGGAAAAGTGCAACAGAGATATACCGCCGCATTTGCGGTAAGGGTGGAAAGGCGAGGTAAGAGCTCACCGACCGCATTGGAGACAAAGCGGTCCTGTAAACTCTATCCGGTGCAACACTGACAAAGGCAATACGTCTGCTCGACGTGCCTTGAAGAGTGGCTGGAGCGTAAGAGCAATTTTGCGCCAAGAAAGATGACCGTTCACGACAGAACCCGGCTTACAGACCCGGTTGCAAAAAAGCACTCAACTTTTTGTTGAGTGCTTTTTTAAAGCCATAAATATTCAGGCGAAAACTCGTTTTCGAGAAATTCAAAAACACCGTAAAAAGCGTTTGTATCACACCCTGCTTTTTTAAAAACAATTACCGCCGCATTTTCAAGCAAAAATCCGCCACACTTTTTGATAAGTCTTTTTGCATCATTAGAAAAAGCGGAATTTGCGAATATCATAATTCCATTATCATAAATTTTCACGGTTATTTCATTTGAATTTACAGCAAGTTCTAAAAAAACATAAGTAATCAGTCTGCGGTCAACAAAAAACACACCCTTGCCTTCCATTTTTATATTTATCTCTTTACAATTAGCTAAAAGAACCGACTCAATTCTCAAAAACAAGCTACCCAAAAATCCATCAAGGTTAGTAGCCTCTAAATAATTCTTAGAAATTAAGGCTTCAAAAAGCTTAATCTTTGCAAGTTTTTTTGCAAAAAATTCGTCTTGTGGGGCGGTTTTTATTTTCTTGATAATATAATTTTTAAGCAAATTGGAATAAATTTCGTGCTTTGTGGGACAATAATTCATGATTTTCGCTTCCTTTTTAATATTATTTGCACAAAAATTATCATTTTATATATAAAAAGTAAATAAAGTTCTTGAAAATTTTGACAAATAGAGTTAAAATATATTGAACATATTTTTAAGGAGGATTTTCCAATGGTAAAAGTTGCTATTAACGGATTCGGTCGTATCGGCCGTCTCGCCTTCCGTCAGATGTTCGGCGCTGAAGGCTACGAAATTGTTGCTATCAATGACTTAACTGACGCAAAGATGCTGGCTCATCTTCTTAAGTATGACTCAGCTCAGGGTCGTTATGAGAAAGCTGACACTGTTATTGCTAAAGACGGTGCTATCGTTGTTGACGGCAAAGAAATTAAAATCTATGCTGAGAAAGACGCTAAAGATCTTCCCTGGGGCGAAATCGGCGTTGACGTTGTTCTCGAGTGCACAGGTTTCTACACCTCAAAAGCAAAAGCACAGGCCCACATCGATGCAGGTGCTAAAAAGGTTGTTATTTCTGCTCCCGCAGGCAATGACCTCCCCACTATCGTTTACGGTGTAAACGAAAACGTTCTTACAGCTGATGACAAAATCATCTCTGCTGCTTCTTGCACAACAAACTGCTTGGCTCCTATGGCTAAAGCGCTTAACGAGTATGCTGCTGTTCAGTCAGGTATCATGTCAACCATCCACGCTTACACAGGCGACCAGATGGTTCTTGACGGTCCTCACAGAAAAGGTGGCCTCCGTCGTGCACGTGCAGCTGCTGTTAACATTGTTCCTAACTCAACAGGTGCTGCAAAGGCTATCGGCCTTGTTATCCCTGAGCTCAACGGCAAACTCATCGGTTCTGCTCAGCGTGTTCCCGTTCCCACCGGCTCAACAACTATCCTTGTTGCAGTTGTTAAGGGCGAGAACGTAACTGTTGAAGGCATCAACGCTGCTATGAAAGCTGCTGCTAACGAGTCTTTCGGTTACACTGAGGAAGAAATTGTTTCTTCTGACATCATCGGCATCAGATACGGCTCACTCTTTGACGCTACTCAGACAATGGTTATCGACCTCGGCAACGGTTTGTACGAAGTTCAGGTTGTTTCATGGTATGACAACGAGAACTCATACACCAGCCAGATGTGCCGCACCATTAAATACTTTGCTGAAATCTAATTGAGGCAATAAAGTAACATCAAAACAGCATAGTCGTAAAACGGCTATGCTGTTTTTTTAATCTACATACGAAAGGAATAACAGGTATGAACCCCGACCCTGCTAGTTATCTAAGCAAATATAAAAACTCAATATTATAGTGAACACAAAATGCAAAGTCTTTTTGCGTTAATTTTGTGTTTGCGCAGAAAGGTTTTGATAATATGATTAATTACTACATCACTCAAAACGGCTATCCAACCCAAATTGATGCACTTCAAAACGGTTGCTGGATTTCTATGATATCCCCCACCGAACAAGAGGTTAAAAAAATTGCAACTGCATATAGCATAGACGCAGATGCAATCAAGGCCGCGCTTGATATTGACGAGCGTTCACGTATTGAAACGGATGAGAACTACACAATGATACTTGTGAACATACCTATTATTGAAGCGTTCACCGATGAAAAAGAACTATATAATACGCTTCCCCTTTCTATCATAACGGTGGACGATGCCGTAATAACCGTATGCAGTCAGGACACCCCTATACTGCACCAATTTACAAAAGGCAAGGTAAAAGATTTTCGTACCAATATGAAATCACGCTTTATTTTGCAACTGCTTTATAAAATTGCATCCTTTTATCTTTTGTATCTGCGTGTTATTGACCGCAAAAGTGAAGAGGTTGAAACCAAGCTTCACAAATCCACCCGTAATAAAGAGCTTATTGAGCTTTTAAAACTTGAAAAAAGCCTTGTTTATTTCACAACGGCACTCCGCTCAAACGAAGTTGTTTTGGAAAAGCTGATGCGACTTGAAAGCTTTAAAAAATATCCGGACGATGCCGATTTGCTTGAAGACGTTATTGTTGAAAACCGTCAAGCTATTGAAATGGCAAACATCTACAGCGGAATTTTAAGCGGCACTATGGATGCCTTCGCATCGGTTATTTCAAACAATCTTAATATAGTTATGAAAATTCTTGCCGTAATAACAATTGTAATGAGCATACCAACAATGATATTCAGTGCGTACGGTATGAACTTGCAACTTGGAGGTATGCCCTTTGCACAACACCCATTCGGTTTTTTAATAATTGTTGCTATTGCTCTTGGTTTAAGTGCAATTGTCGCAATACTGTTTAAAGCACTTAAAATGTTTAAATAAAGCAAAAACACGGTTTAATCTAAACCGTGTTTTCTTTTAAGCTTTTTATAAGTGTTTATTCCAAAAATCGTATGACCTATTGTACAGGCAACCCAAGAAATAAGATATGCTATGTAAAGGCTTTCTAACGAATGAAACTGCGGTATCCTAAAAATGGTATATATCCAAACAATACGCACACCGCAAACGCCAAAAACGGATGTAAGCATAGCCGTTATTGAGCGACCCATTCCGCGTACAAATCCGGCACATATTTCCATTATTCCGCAAACAAAATAAGGCAAACTAACAAATGTCATTCTCGAAATACCCGCCTGTATTGCCACGGGGTCGTCGGCAATATAAATGCCAAGCAGCTGTCTTGCAAACGCAAATGCCAACACTCCAAGTACCGACGTTATTGAAAACATTGTTATTATGTTAGTTTTAACAACCTGAGGCAAGCGTTTGATGTTACCCGCACCGACATTTTGTCCTACGAAATTCAAGGTTGTCTGATAGAATGAATTCATTGCAATATATACAAAGCCTTCTATATTACCTGCAGCCGCAATACCGGCAACCGCAGATGCACCAAACGAGTTGCCAGCCGACTGTATAATTACATTTGATAAAGCAAACACGGTGCTTTGTACACCTGCTGGTAATCCAATACTTATAATTTTTCTAAACGCCGTCTTATCGATTTTCATTTGGCGTATTTCAAACTTCCAAACCTCGTTTGTGCGCATAAGACGTAATATTACCAAAATTGCGGCAATAAGTTGTGATACCACAGTTGCAACCGCGACACCCGCAACATCCATATCAAATACGGTAACAAAAAACACATTTAAAACAACGTTGGCAATTCCGCCTATTGTAAGGTATTTAAACGGACTTTTAGTGTCACCTACCGCCCTCAAAATTGCAGCACCGAAGTTATAAAGTAAACAGAAAATTATACCGCCAAAATATATTCGCATATAAAGTGCCGATTTGGACAATATTTCATCAGGCGTATCCATAATAGTGAGAATGGGTTTGCAAAATACAACACCCAAAATTGATAAAATTATGCCGCCTATCAGAGCAATTGGTATCGCAGTATGTATTGTTTTTTTAACACCCTCATTATCCTTTGCGCCGACAGAGTTTGCAACAACAACACTAACGCCGGTTGAAATACCAATAAACAGATTAACAAATAAGCTTGTTAAAGCGCTTGTTGCACCAACCGCACCCACAGAGGTACTGCCGCAAAAGCGGCCTACAACAATCAAATCGGCCGCGTTGAACAGCAACTGCAAAACACCGGTTAAAATAATCGGTATTGTATAACGCACAACGTTGCTGAACAATGGGCCGTGTACCATATCAATATTTACTTTTTTTCCATGCGTTGACATAAAACGTCATCTCCAAACTATTCGCATAGTCACCACTAATGTTATACCTCAAATATTATCAAATGTCAATTAAAACCGCACCATATAAAACCACTTTTTTATATGCATCTGACTGCATAAAATTGCAAACAGAGGTTGACAAAGTCAACATTTTGTTGTATTTTATGAGTACTGTTTTGTATTATATAATATTATATATTATTCGAAAGGATACATATTATGGAATGGTTTTCAGCATGGTGGGCTGATATTGTCGCTGACTTTACCAAGTGCTTTATAAAATATGACCGTTACACACTTTTAATTGATGGTATCGGTGTTACAATTAAGGTGTCCTTACTGTCAATCTGCATTGGTCTTGTAATTGGCTTTTTTATTGCACTTTGCAGCCTTTCAAAAAACAAAGGCATTCGTGCCGTTGGCAAGGTTTACACCGACGTTATACGAGGAACTCCGTCGGTTACACAGCTTATGATTATCTACTTTGTTGTGTTTGCTACGGTTAATATAGATAAATGGATTATTGCGTCCATTGCTTTTGGTATTAACTCCGGCGCTTATATTTCAGAGATTATTCGCGCAGGAATTCTTTCAATTGACAAGGGTCAAACCGAAGCGGGCCGTTCTCTCGGTCTTAATTCGTCACAGACAATGTGCTTTATTGTTGCGCCTCAGGCAATCAAAAACATTTTTCCCGCACTTTGTAACGAGTTTATTACTCTTATAAAAGAAACTGCTATTGTCGGTTATGTTGGCCTTATGGACATACAAAAAGCGGGTGACTTCATTAAGAGTGATACATTTAACGCATTTATGCCTCTTATAGGCACCGCCATTATTTATTTCGTTCTTATAAAAATTCTTACCCTTTGCCTTGGTGTTATTGAAAACCAACTGCGCAAATCTGAAAAAAGATAATCAAGGAGGACAACTTTTATGATAAAAGTTAATAACTTACATAAAACTTTTGACAAATTAGAAGTCCTCTGTGGAATAAATGAAGAAATTCACAAAGGCGAGGTTGTTGTGGTTATTGGCCCCTCAGGCTCAGGCAAAAGTACCTTTTTACGTTGCTTGAACCTGCTTGAAACACCCAATGACGGTGAAATTTTTGTTGACAACCAGCAAATTAATGCACCTAAGGTTGATGTTAACAAGGTGCGTCAAAAAATGGGTATGGTGTTCCAGCACTTTAATCTCTTCCCTCACCTTACCGTCAAAGAAAATATAACACTCTCCCCTGTTAAACTTAAAATTATGACAAAAGAACAAGCCGACAAAAAGGCTATTGAACTTTTAGATATTATTGGTCTTACCGAGAAAGCCGATTCTTATCCATCTCAGCTTTCTGGTGGACAAAAACAGCGTGTTGCCATTGCACGAGCACTTGCAATGGAACCGGAAATTATGCTCTTCGACGAGCCCACTTCTGCGCTTGATCCCGAAATGGTCGGTGAAGTTCTTGACGTTATGAAAGACCTTGCAAAAAGCGGCATGACCATGGTAGTTGTAACTCACGAAATGGGCTTTGCAAAAGAGGTTGGCTCAAGAGTGCTGTTTATGGACCAAGGCCTTATAGTTGAACAAGGTAAGCCCGACCAAATTTTCGGCAACCCTCAAAACGAGCGTACAAAACAGTTTTTAAGCAAGGTGTTATAACCAAACACCTAAATTAAAATAATTTTTTATAAAGGAGAAAACTAAAATGAAAAAGCTTATGAAAATCGCAGCGCTTATTCTTGCTGTTGCAATGCTCGCAACTTGCTTTGTTGCTTGCGGCAAGAAAGACGCAAAAAACACCATCGTTTTCGGTACCAACGCAGAATTCCCTCCCTTTGAGTTTGTTAACGCTAAAGGTGGCGTAATTGAAAACTTTGACGGTATCGACATCGCAATCGCAAAAAAGATTGGTGAAGACAACGGCATGACAGCAAAAATTTCTAACATGGAATTTGACTCATTGCTTATTGCTATCCAAAACGGACAAATTGATGCTGCAATCGCAGGTATGACCGTTACTGATGAACGTAAAGAAGAGGTTGACTTCTCTGTTCCCTACTACACCGCTACACAGGTTATGCTGGTTAAAGCAGATTCAACAGTTGCTTCTGCAAAAGACCTTAAGGACAAGAAAATTGTTGTTGTTCAGGGCTACACAGGTGAAGTTTGTGTAAAGGATATGGGTTACAAATATGAAGCTTTCAAAAAAGGCACAGAGGCTGTTTTGGAAGTTGTTAACGGCAAAGCCGAAGTTTTTGTTATTGACTCTGCAACTGCTGACGAATATCTTGCACAAAACGAAGGCTTAAAGATTGTTAAAGACGCCGAAGCTTTTGAGGCTGAGGAATATGCAATCGCTGTTAAAAAAGGCAACACCGATCTTCTTAACAAAATTAACGCTTCTGTTCAAAAAATGTTGGACGACGGCACAATCTCAAAGCTTGGTGCACAATATTCAGGTGTTGACGCTGAATAATTTAATTTAATATCATTTTTAAACCGTCTGAAAATTTTTCAGACGGTTTTTTTGTTAACAAATTTATACTATTATTATATAAAAATATATGGTATTATTTTTATATAACGTTGGGCAATATAAATACATAATTATAATTGGAGTTTTACTTATGGAATTTTTAATTGTTGTTGATATGCAAAACGATTTTATCAGCGGTGCACTTGGCAGTGACGATGCAAAAAGCATAGTTGTCAATGTTGTGGATAAAGTTAAAAACTTTAAAGGAACTGTTATTTTTACACGTGATACCCACGCAACCGATTATCTTGAAACACAGGAAGGTAAAAACCTGCCCGTAGAGCATTGCATTGTAAATACTGACGGTTGGCAAATTTGCGATGAACTCTTACCCTTTGTCAATGACAACGTTGTAAACAAAGCCACCTTCGGCAGCAACGATTTGCCCGAAATAATAAAGCGCACCGACGCTTGTCCAAAAAAAATTACCTTGTGCGGTCTTTGCACAGATATTTGTGTTATTTCAAATGCTTTTGTTTTGAAAACCGCCTTTCCCGAAACAGTCATTGAAATTGATGCCGCTTGTTGTGCAGGAGTAACAAAAGATAGTCATAACAATGCACTCGCCGCCATGAAAGCCGTTCAAATCAATATTGTTTAAAGGAAATTAAAATGAGAATAATTTTTAAGTTATTAAAAAGGCTAATGGTATTTGCTTTATGTCTTACGCTTTTTTGCGGCATTGCCTTTGTTAGCATCAACCTTTACATAAAAGGTGTTACAAAAAAGAATATTATAACAACCGAGCAGACACAAAGTTTAGATAAGGCTGACTGCATTATTGTTCTTGGCTGTCAGGTTAAACCCGGCGGTACGCCCAGCCACATGTTGCAGGACCGCCTTGACCGCGCCATTGAATTATACAAAGCGGGTGTTGCACCAAAGCTGTTGATGAGCGGTGACCACGGCACTAAGGAATATGACGAGGTACACGCCATGAAAAACTATGCTATTAATGCGGGTGTGCCAAGCGAAGATATTTTTATGGACCACGCAGGTTTTTCCACCTATGAAAGCATTTATAGAGCTAAAGAGATTTTTGAAGCAGAAAATGTTATAATCGTAACACAAGAATATCACTTATACCGTGCGCTTTACATAGCAAAACAGTTCGACCTCAAAGCAAACGGTGTAACCTGCGACTATCGCACTTATGCAGGTCAGTCGGTACGCGATGTGCGCGAATTTCTTGCACGGGTTAAAGATTTTGCCAAATGTATTTTTAAACCCGAGCCTACCTATTTGGGTGATGCCATTCCCGTAAACGGCAACGGCGATGTTACAAATTAAGAAAGGAAGCGTTTATATGAAAAAAGCTTTTACTATTTTGCTTTGTGCGATTATAGTTTTCTTGCTTATCGGTTGTAGCACAAAAAACAACAATACAAATCTTTATATATCATCTTCACAAAGCAGCCCTGCAGACAACGGTGTTAGCATCCGCTTCGTAGAATCTAATCTCGAAGGCGATAAGCCATATCTTGATATTGAATGGGTAAATGAATCTAACCAAGAAAAAAACTTTGGTCTGCAGTTTAACATTTATAAAGTTAAAAACGGGAAAATGATAAGTTGTGCAACCGAAGATTTATATTTTAACTTGATTGCAATCATTTTGAGCCCGAATAGTTCTCAAACAGAGCGTTATTATCTGAATGCTTTCGATTTATCCAAAGAAGGTACATATCGCTTTACGGTTGAAGATAACCCCGACCGAGAACTTTGGATTGATTTTGAAATAACAAAAAACACCGCCATATCAAACGTAGGCGGTGTGGATAGTTCAAATGTAAAGGCAATTACACAATAAGATTACAAAGTTCATCTATTGTTACGTTACATATATAATCATCTATATCAAAGTTTTCAAGACGCGCTTTTACGGCATTGGGTTCATAGTCCAAGCCAATAAGCGCGTTTTCTATTTTGGCAATATCCTTTATGCCAAAATAGTCACCGAAAATTCTCGCGTTTTCAATTTTGTTTTCTTTAATTTGCAAACAAACAGAAACTGTACCGCCCTCAAATCGTGCTTCTTTTGTTACAGAATATTCCTGCTTAAAGCCGAAATTCCATTCATAAGTTGCATATTTTTCTTTTTCAAGTTTTTCAATTTGGGCAATATCTTCTTCGGTCAACTCATATTCATAAGTACCTTGACTTTCAAGCACTGTGCTCTTTAAGCGCATTGCAAACTCGTTTATGCTCATTTTGGTTTTTAGATGGTCACAAATGTTTGTCACTCTGCTTTTTACCGATGCAATGCCCTTGCTTTTAATTTTAAGTGGGTTAACTTTAAGAGCATCCGTCAAACTTGAAATATCTGCTGAAAACATCAATGTACCGTGATGCATTACAGCGTTACCAAAGGCGCATTGTGCATTGCCCGAAAACTTTTTTCCTTCAATAAGCATATCATTTCTACCCGAAAGGGTTGCGTTAACACCCATATCGGCAAGTGTTTTTATAACGGTTTTTGCAAAATAACCATAGTCGTTAAAATGCTCTTTCGAGCGAGTTATAAATGTATAATTCAAGTTGCCTAAATCATGAAAGACTGCTCCCCCGCCTGTTTGGCGACGTATTACGGCAATATTGTTATTCTTAACAAAGTCTTCATTAATTTCAGCGTGAGTATTCTGATTTCTGCCCACAATAACAGAGCGGTCATTACGCCAAAGCATAAAAACCTCATCATTAGTCTGTTTTAACAAATATTCTTCAACCGCCAAATTAAACGACGGCCTTGTAAACGAGTGAGCAATAACCTTCATATTTATCTCCTGCTTTTAAAAAGGGCTGTCCTGCAAAAATATTGTAGGACAGCCCTAATTCTTTTATACGTTTAAAAGATTAAACGCCGAGCTTGCTCTTACGTGAAAGCTCAACAGAGTTGAAGCTCTGTGTATTTACATGGCCCTTAAGAGGAATAAGCTTATCATTGATAGCATCAAGGAACCATTCAGGCTGCGGGAAGAACTCTTTATCAAACTCATAAGGAGGAGTGATCCAGTTCTTAGCACCGAGCACAACGGGAGGTGCATCAAGATAATCAAATGCCATCTGAGTAATGTTTGTAGCCATATCGTTAAGAATGTTACCTCTTGTGCAAGCGTCACTTGCAAGGAGGATTTTACCTGTCTTCTTAACAGACTCAATTACCTTGTCATAGTTGAAAGGTACAACGCTGCGAGCATCGATAAGTTCTGCGCTGATGCCATATTTTTCTTCAAGCATCTTGCAAGCTTCCATAGCACGATAAAGAGTAGCACCGATGGTAAGAATGGTGATATCTTTACCTTCTTTACGGATTGCAGGCTCGCCGTAAGGTACTTCATAGTAACCCTCGGGAACGCCCTCTTTAACAAACTGTTCGCCCTCGCCGTAAATTCTCTGGCTTTCAAAGAACACAACAGGGTCAGTACCGTTAAGAGCGGTGTTCATCATACCCTTAGCATCGTAAGGAGTTACAGGGAACACAACTTTAAGACCGGGGATGTGTGCGCAAAGTGAGGTCCAGTCTTGTGAGTGCTGTGCGCCGTATTTGCTACCAACAGAAACACGAAGTACAACAGGCATCTTTAATCCGCCGGCACTCATTGACTGCCATTTTGACATCTGGTTGAAGATTTCGTCACCGGCACAACCGATAAAGTCGCAGTACATCAACTCTACGATTACACGGCCACCTGCCATACCGTAACCAACAGCACTACCAACGATTGCAGACTCTGAAATAGGAGCGTTGAACAATCTGTGGTAAGGCAATGCCTCTGTCATACCGCGGTAAACAGCGAAAGCACCGTTCCAGTCACGAACGTCTTCACCGTAGGTGATAAGTGTAGGATCGGTATAGAATTTATCGAAGATAGCCTCGAAGATACCGTCACGGATGTTGTACTGTTTAAGTTTGGGAACAGGTTTGCCGTTCTTGTCATAAGCATAGCGAATTTGAGTTTTAATCTTCTTAACGCGCTCGTTATCCTCTTTTGCCATGTTAACATCGCAAGGACGGTCTTCCATCTTCTCAACACTCTGGTTAGAGAACATTAATTTTTCGATGTTGTCAGGATGTTTTTCATAATCTGTGTAAGGAGAAATTTCCAAATCAGCAGCAAGCATAAACATACGTCTGTTACGGTCACTACCCAAAGCCAAAACCTCGTCAACCTCAGCCTGTGTTGCAACACCTGCTTCAACCAACTGTTTGGGGTAGATAACCAACGGATCGTGTGAATACCAATCGTCAATTTCCTCTTGTGTACGGTAAGAGCTGATGTCAGATGTTGAGTGACCGCTCATACGATAGGTAACAACGTCCAAAAGAACAGGGCCTTTGCCCTCTTTGATGAGTTCCATTTTACGCTTGTAAGCATCGATAACAGCAAGGGGGTTCCAGCCGTTTACGCGCTCACAATGCATCTGGCTGGGAGTGGTAACACCAAGGCGTACAAGGTCATCATAAGCCATTGTTTCGCCCTTGGTCTGACCGCCCATGCCGTATGAGTTGTTGCTGAAGTTGAAGATAAGAGGCAGACCGCCTTTATAGCCATCCTCCCAAAGTTGAGTGTATTGGTCCATAGCAGCAAAGTTGAGTGACTCAAGAACAGGGCCACGAGCAGCTGAACCGTCACCGAGGTTAGCAACAACTACACCGGGTTTTTTGTTACATTTTTTAAACAAAGCAGCACCTGCAGCAATAGGTCCGCTGCCGCCAACGATAGCGTTGTTGGGGAAAATACCAAAAGGCAGGAAGAATGCGTGCATTGAACCGCCAAGACCGCGTGAAAAACCGCAATCCTTTGCAAAAAGTTCGCACATGATACCATAGATAAAGAATTCTCTTGCAAGTTCTTTAATATCGGTGGTTTTTGAATATTTTTTAATTGTTTCGTAGTTAACGCCGTTGTTAAACTCTTTCATAATCTGCTCGAGTTTATCATCGTCAAGTTTGCGGATAGCAGACATTGCTTTAGCGATAACTTCGTGGTGGCTACGGTGTGAACCGAAAACAAAGTCGTCAACATCCAAAAGGAATGCTTCACCAACAGCGCTTGACTCTTCACCTAATGCAAGGTGAGCAGGGCCGGGATAAGTGAACTCTTTTTGGTTGTAGTTACCCTTTGTTTTGATTTCCATCAACATGCTTTCAAACTCACGGATTGCAACCATGTCTGCATAGATCGCAAGAAAATCTTCTTTAGAGAAATTTTTCATTTCATCTTTGATTGTCTTGTCATAAGCGCAAACTTTTACATCCTTGAATTTGATAGTACGTTTTTCAAATTGCTTTTTAGGATCAACGTATTGTGACTTAGGCATAATTTATTCTCCTTTTAATGTTTTGTAATTTTTAGTTTATGCTTCGAAGAAAGCTTCTCTGATAACTTCACTTACCGAGGGGTGCGGGAAAACAATCTCTTTTAAGTTGTTAAGACGCATTTCGGTTTCAACCATTATTGCAGCGCCGTAGATAATCTCTGATGCATACTGTGTAATCATGTGTACACCGAGAATTCTGTGATGCTGTTTATCAATAATAACCTTGCAAATACCGTCACCATCAGGTGTTTCTGCAAGATAGCGGCCGCTAAATTTCATTGTGAGGTTTACACACTCAAAGTCAAGACCCTTAGCCTTTGCAGACTGCTCGGTCTCACCAACACAACCAACTTCGGGGTTTGTGTAAATTACGCTTGGAATTGCATCGTAACGCATACGGTCTTTTTTGCCGAGAATGGTGTTAATTGCAACTTCACCCTCGCGATATGCGGTGTGAGCAAGCATTGACTTGCCGTTTACGTCACCGGCAGCATAAAGGCCTGAAACGCTTGTGCGCATCTGTTCGTCAGTAACAACTGCACCGCGCTCCATAACAGGATTAAGGTTTTCAAGGCCGTAACCGTCTGTAACTGCACGTCTGCCAATAGAGCAAAGCACTTTATTTGCAGCAAATTCAACGGGTTTGCCGTCGGGATCTTGTGCACAAACAACGCCGTCTTTAACTTCGGTAACCTTGTAGCCAAGTTTGAAATCAATGCCTTTTTTAGCATAGTTGTTCATCAAAATCTTCGAAATATCGCTGTCGGTGTTACCTGCAATATGGTCAAGCATTTCAACAACTGTTACTTTTGAGCCAACAGAGTTGTAGTATGAAGCCATCTCAAGACCGATAACTCCACCGCCGATAACAACAAGGTTTTCGGGGATTTCTCTAAGAGAAAGAACCTCGCGGTTTGTCATAACAAAGCCGCTTTCAACACCCTCACGCAAACCGGGGATGGGGGGAATAACAGGTGCAGAACCTGTTGCTAAAAGAAGGTTTTTACCGCAATATTCTTTACCGTCTGCTTCTAAAACAAAACCGTCTTTTGTTTTTGCTTTAATCATACCGGCAGCATTAACAACGGTAACCTTTCTCTTTTTCAATGCCATACCAATACCGGAAACGAGCGCTTTAACAACGCCTTCTTTACGGTCGATAACGGCATTTTGGTCAATAGAAGCACCTTGCACAGTTACACCGTAGTGTGATGCGTTCTTTGCATAGTCAAAAACCTTTGCGCAATAAAGCAAAGCTTTTGAGGGAATGCAGCCTTCGTTAAGGCAAACACCGCCGAGTGCACGTTTTTCAATAACGCAGGTTTTGAGACCGCCGTCTGCAGCACGCTCTGCAGCGTTATAACCGGCAGGGCCGCCACCGAGAATAATAAGATCGTACATATGTTATTTCCTTTCCAATGGAATATTACTTGGCAAGAAGCAGATCAAAGTTTGCGAGATTATCGCAAAGTGCCTTGAGGAAGCGAGCCGCGGGAGCACCGTCCAAAGCACGGTGATCGAAGGTCAGCGAAAGACCCATTGCGGGATAAATCGAGCCGTCGGCCTTAGGACGATAGGTAATCGCACCGACACCAAGAATACCGGTCTGCGGAGGATTGATAACGGGGGTAAAGGATTCGATCCCCATAGCACCAAGGTTAAGTCGGAGGCCAAGCGGTCTTAGGAA